>CALABJ010000017.1:0-185317 GCA_937885645.1 uncultured Clostridia bacterium
AATCCACCAGTCCCACCTATAAGAAAAAAGCACCGATAATTCGGTGCTTTTCTTGGTGGGAGGGGGTGGATTCGAACCACCGAAGTCACTGACAACAGATTTACAGTCTGCTCCCTTTGGCCACTCGGGAACCCTCCCAGATGGAGCTAGTGACCGGAATCGAACCAGCAACCTGCTGATTACAAATCAGCTGCTCTGCCTATTGAGCTACACTAGCGTAATTTGTATTGATGGTGCCTCGGGGCGGACTTGAACCACCGACACGGGGATTTTCAGTCCCCTGCTCTACCAACTGAGCTACCGAGGCTTATCGGTGTTAAATGAGGCAGCGAGTTTATCACTGCCTCATTTATTTTTGGCGACCCGGAGGGGGCTCGAACCCCTGACCTCCAGCGTGACAGGCTGGCGTACTAACCAACTGTACTACCGGGCCATACTTTTGTGTTTATGGTGGGCCTTCACGGACTCGAACCGCGGACCAATCGGTTATGAGCCGACCGCTCTAACCAACTGAGCTAAAGGCCCGAATCACTTCGGCATTGTCGTCTTTGGTCGGGGTGAGAAGATTTGAACTTCCGGCCCCTTGGTCCCAAACCAAGTGCGCTACCAAACTGCGCCACACCCCGGAGGGATTCACGACTGTTATAATATACAACACCAAAAAAACCTTGTCAACAATTTTTGGGGTGTTTTTTTCAAGTTTTTTTCGTTTTTTTTCTTCGCAAAGTCCAAATTTGCGACAACAAGTGTCAAATCACTTGCCTTCCTGCCCTTTATTATATACGCGGAGGGCGCAAAAGTGAAGTATAAATACGAATTTGACCAACTTATTATAGAACTTTATGGAGACGTGGATGAGCACTATGTCAAAAAAATCCGCGACGACATTGATTTTCTCATATCACGGCAAGGAATATCCTCTGTTGTATTCGATTTCAAAAACGTATCATTTGTTGACAGCACTGGACTTGGTTTGATTTTTGGCAGATACAAAAAACTTCTAGCTAGAAAAGTCGAGCTTCTTTTGAGAAACGTGCCATCACACGTCGATAGAGTTTTTCGCACAAGCGGAGTTTACTCCGTCTGCCCCAAAATATAAGGAGAGATTATGGACAACTATTTCAAAATGCAAATACCAGCAAAAAGCGAAAACGAAGCTTTTGCCAGAAATACACTGGCCGCCTTTGTGCTTCCATTGTCACCAACCGTTGAAGAATTGAACGACCTAAAAACTGCAGTCAGTGAAGCGGTCACAAACTGCGTGGTCCACGCATACGACGGTGACGGTAGTGTTGCTATTGTAGCTGAAATCCACGATAATATGCTTTTTGTCACTATAAGTGACAACGGCAAAGGCATTGAGGACGTTGACAAGGCCCGTGAGCCTATGTACACAAGCGGTGGTGACGAGCGAAGCGGTATGGGTTTCACAATTATGGAAACCTTTATGGATTCAGTTGAAATCACCTCTTCTCTTGGTCAAGGCACATCAGTGACTATGACAAAATCCTTTGGCGTATGCTGAGCCATGAAGACACCCTAGCGCTTATTAATCAAGCACAATCGGGTGACGACAACGCAAAAGATAAATTAATATCAGAAAACATGCCCCTCATAAAGTCAATCGTAAAAAGATTTAAGGGGCGTCTCGAATACGACGATCTTATGCAACTGGGCGCAATGGGCTTCACTAAGGCGATGATGGGCTTTGACACCAAATTCGGTGTCCGCTTCTCCACGTATGCCGTGCCTATGATAACGGGAGAAATCAAAAGATTTCTCAGAGATGACGGCGCAGTGAAGGTTTCACGTTATGCAAAAACCCTTGCCCACAAGATATCAACATACGTTGACCAACAAGAAAAGGAAGGCAAACCCACCCCTACCATTGAGGAACTTTCCGCTGTTTTTGAATGTGACACTGGCGACATTGTTCTTGCACTCGACACCTCAAAAATGGTTTTGTCGCTTAATGAGACCATTGATGAAGATGAAGAGTTGACCTTAGGTGACAAAATAGCAGACAAAAACACCCCTGAAAACGATCTGAACAAGTTGATAATCAAAGATGCAGTGTCATCTCTCCCTGAAAGAGAGCGAAAAATAATAATTTTGCGCTATTTTAGGGACAAAACACAAAGTGAGGTGGCGGCAGAACTGGGCGTATCGCAAGTGCAAGTAAGCCGACTTGAAAACAAGATATTGTCGAAGATGAAAGAGAACTTCAATGAAAACAATTAGTCACGACATCGTGGCTATTCTTTTACCACTTCCCCGATTTTCAAGCACAACATATTCCACTTCCCCGCCTGCGAAAGGGGCGAAATGTTGTGGTTTTGCCATATTTCGATATTGACATTTTGCGAATAGTTTGCTATTATAATATTGATATTATAATAAGGCATTTTCGTCAATGGCAGATTATTTTAAAGAACGAGATAAAGAAACTACAATACGTCTTTTGGGCATCCGTGAGGATTTGCCTGAATTTTGCGATGAGTTTTTTGTGGGCATTGAGCCTCAAACAACTGCCCTCACTCGTTTGAATTACGCCTACGATTTGCGTATCTTTTTTGACTATTTAGTCAAAAGAGTTTCTTATTTCAAGCTGAAAAAGGACTCAAAGGACATCGAACTTAGAGATTTGGAGCGCATCACCCTAACTCACCTTGAAGCATTCATTGAATATCTTTCCTACTATGAGTTTGACGGAAAGGAATTTTCTAACGGTGAAAGAGGAAAAGCACGCAAAATATCAACTGTACGCACTTTTTTCAAGTATTTTTACAACAAAGATAAGCTTTCTCAAAACATAGCAAGCAAGGTAAAAGTGCCAAAACAACACGAAAAGGACATAATCCGCCTTGAATCTCGTGAAATTGACAAGATTTTGGATGCTGCAGAAGAAAGCACCTCTATGAGTGACCATCAGCGCAAGATTCTTCTCAACACTCGTGCACGCGACGTGGCCATCCTCACCCTGCTTTTGGGCACAGGAATCCGTGTCAGTGAGTGTGTCGGGCTCAATCTTACAGACATAGACTTTGAAGTCAATGGTTTTACCGTCACAAGAAAAGGCGGAAATCGCGCTATATTATATTTCGGCGAGGAAGTCCGTGAAGCACTGCTTTACTATATTGACGGAGAAAGAAAGGCTCTTATTTCACGAAGTGAAAAACTGCGCATAGAAGACAAAGATGCTCTCTTTTTGTCCTTGCAAATCAAACGCATTTCAGTGCGCGCAGTTGAAAACCTTGTCAAAAAGTACGCACAAATCGCCGCACCTCTCAAAAAAATCTCTCCTCACAAGCTTAGAAGCACATATGGCACAAACCTTTATCGTGCCACCGGTGACATCTATATGGTGGCAGACGTCCTTGGACATCGTGACGTCAACACAACCAAAAAACACTATGCAGCCATCACTGAGGACAGAAGAAAGAGCGCCGCAAAGGCAGTCACTCTAAGAAATAATGAGGATTAACAAGAAAAAGTATTACAAAATATTGACTTTTTGAGAATAGATGTTATGCTTATATACGAAGTATATTAGGAGAAAAGGTTATGGATATTTCATCTGTCAATTCCGATCTTATACGTGGCAACTCCACCACTATAATTCTCGGCTCATTGTGGAATCATGATCGCTATGGTTATGAAATCCTGCAAGAAATCGACGACAAAACCAATGGCCAATACAAGGTGAAACAAGCCACACTTTATAACCAACTGAAAAAGTTGGAAAAAGCGGGCTTGATTTCCTCATATGACGGCGCACCTGATGACACCAGTGGTGGCAGACGTCGCTACTACACTCTCACCAATGAAGGCCGTGCTATGCTTGCAAAGGAAAAGAGCGAGTATGAATACTCTCGCACAATCCTTGACAAGTTGATTTCTGAAAAGGAATTCGACTTTGCAAACCCTGCCCCCTTTGACACCGATTCACTCCGCCCCTATACCAAAACCGGCGAAGAAGAAAAACCCAAAGTGGTCTACAAGGAAAAAATCGTTGAAAAAGAAGTCCCTGTAGAAGTTGAGGTCGTGAAGGAAGTCGAAGTTGTCAAAGAGGTTGAAGTTGTCAAGGAAGTCCCTGTTGAAGTGGTGAAAGAGGTTCCTGTGGAAGTCGAAGTCATCAAAGAGGTGGAAAAAGAGGTCCTGAAGAGAGTTTACATAGACGCAAACGGCAACGAAATCACTGAAGAAGAAGCTATGCTTCTTGCTGAAGAGGCTCGCAAAAAGGAAGAGGAACGCATCCGCAACCAACACAAACCTGCCAAGAGTCTTGCAGAAATGTTTGCTCGTCTTGACAGTCAAAGTGAGTACACTGAAAAACAAGAAGGCTACGTGGTTGCTCCCACTCCCGTGTCGAACGTTCGCGAAGAACCTATTGAACACTCCTATTTCACCGCTTATGCCAGCGAAAATGAGTCAAGAACACGCTCACAAGCCACATTAAAAGAGATTTTTGACCGTCTTGAAGCAAAAGAAGCCAAGATTGATGAGCAACACCGCATTGAAAAGGAACAAGCTGTTGAAGAAACTCCTGCCCCTCAATCCGCACCTGTTGAAACCACTCCTGTTGTGACCGATTATGCCGAAGCATATGTTGACAGTGAAATCTACACAAGAAACAACAGACAAAAAGATGACACATTTGTCACTTCAGCGATCATAGGCAAACGTGAAGAAACCTTTGAATACGAACAAAACGAAGTAAACTATCGTGATTTCTTCTCTTCAATCGTTTCCGCCCCCGAAGAAAAGAAGGCAGAGCCTGAAGAAAAAGTTTTTGCCCCTGACAAGGACCTTGGCAGAAGACTTTATGCAGAAGGTTTCAAAATCAGACCTTACAATCGTGGCAACACGAGTGAGTTCTACACCTTCAATTTCCTGAGTTCTAACCGCATCAATCGTGATAGTTGGCTCATTGTTATGGCACTCTTCGTACTGGAAGTTGCTGTGATGTGGGTATCACTCATCGGCAGAGCCCCTATGGGATATTTCCTCGGATTTATGCTCGGTGGCGCAGCACTTATGCTCATCCCCACAGTCATTTATCTGTTCAATCCCACAAAACGCGTACGAGCCAATTTCAACTTTAAGTTGTCCATAATCAATCGCAGTATGATATTCATTGAACTTTTAGTTGTTTGTATACTGGTTGGATTCTTCGCAGTAGGCGCAAGCATTGATGACATTGATATGTTGCTCCAAACAATCATTCTCCCCGGCGTCATGCTCACAAACCTGCCTATCAGTTCAGTCATCTACTACTTGCTGTACAGAAGCAGAAAATATCACACCGCATAATTACATAGCATCAAAACAAATTGCCGACAAACGTCGGCAATTTTATTTTGCGCGCATGCGCGCACTATATCATATACGCACTGCCTCTGTACATAAACAAAAAACCAAGTCTAACGACTTGGTCTTTTGGCAGGGGGGGACGCGATTCGTGAGGAGCAAGGCGACGGAATAGTGAAAACACGCATTTATGCATAGTGTTTGAGCGTTAGACGCAACCATGGACGCAAGGCATCTAGTTGCCGTCGCGGACAAGTTGCGTGTGAGAATCGTTGCCCTGCATAAACAAAAAACCAAGTCTTGCGACTTGGTCTTTTGGCAGGGGGGACGCGATTCGAACACGCAACCGGCGGTTTTGGAGACCGCTGCTCTACCGTTGAGCCACCCCCCTAAATTTTTATGCTAGTAAATTATAGCAATGTATGGACAAAAAGTCAAACATTTAGTATTATTAAAGCAATAAAGATACACTTTTTTATTGTTCTCAAAGGAAATCTATGACAAAACGTGAAATTACTCTTTATACAGATGGTGCTTGCAGTGGCAACCCCGGTGTTGGTGGTTGGGCCGCTGTTCTCATATACAAGCAACACAAGAAAGAGATTTCAGGCGCAGAGGCAGAAACCACAAACAATCGTATGGAACTTAGAGCCATTATTGAAGGGTTGAAAGCAATCAAAGACGCTTCTGCAATTGTCAACGTTTATAGTGACAGCGCCTACTCTGTCAATGCAATCAACGAAGGTTGGATTTATGGCTGGGCAATAAATGGTTGGAGAACTTCTGGAAAAGACGACGTGAAGAACGTGGACCTTTGGAAGGAACTTCTTGCCCTTATGAAAAAGCACGATGTCACTTTCATCAAAGTCAAAGGACACGCTGACAACGAGCTCAACAACCGCTGTGACACTTTGGCTCGTGGCGCAATCAAAGAGTTGCAAAAGACCATTGCCCTCGATTCCTTGCCCTTCTAAGCCCTCATACGTTTAACAAAAAAAATCCTACTCCGTAGGATTTTTATTTTTGCCTTTGCATATATTTTTTTCAAATAAAAAAGCCTCTCAAACGAGAGGCTTTTCATTGAGCTGATTATTCAGCATCTTCGGTCTTCTTTTTGCGGGTTGTCTTTTTCTTGGGTGCTTCTTCTGCTGCTTCTTCTGCTTCGAGATCAAGCTTCAAGCCTTTGAAGAGATCGCCAAGTGATGCACTTGAACTTCCGGAGATGAATTCCTTGGGTTCTGCAGTTGTTTCTGCTGCTGCCTTGCGAGGACGACGTTCTCTCTTTTCTTCACCTTCTGCAACCTTTTCTTCGAACTTCTTGATGCGTGCGTTCTTCTTGGGTTTTTCTGCAGGTGCTTCGCCTTCTGTTGCAGGTGCTTCTTCTACGACTTCGGGTGCGGGAAGGAGTTCCTTGATTGAAAGTGTGATACGGTTTTCTTCGAAGCCGATGATCTTTGCTTCAACTTCTTCGCCAGCCTTCAACACTTCGTTTGCATCTTTGATCCAGTTGTGTGAGATTTGTGAAACGTGGACAAGACCGTCAACGCCTTCGCAGATGGAGATGAATGCGCCATATGAGAAGATTCTTTCAACTTTGCCCTTGATCACTGTGCCAACGGGGAATCTTTCTGCTGCTGCTTCATAGGGCTTCTTTTGGAGTTGCTTGTAGCCGAGAGAAATCTTGCCAGTTGCTCTGTCCATCTTGAGGACGACGAAGTCATAGCTTTCGCCGATTGTGAGGACTGTGCTAGGATCGGTGATCTTGTTCCAGCTGAGTTCGGAGATGTGTGCGAGGCAATCAAAGCCCTTTACGCTGACAAATGCACCGAATGCTGTAAATCTCTTAACTTTGCCGTTGACGATGTCGTGAACATGAATGCTGTTCCAGAATTCGTCTTCTTTTGCTTGCTTTTCTCTTTCGAGATATTTCTTTGCTGATGCAACGATGAATCTTGACTTCTTGCCTGCCTTATCATCTTCGCCTTCTGCTGCTTCTTCGTTGAGTTGGACAACATGGAGTGTCTTGCCTTTGTAGTCTTCAAGGTTCTTCACATAACCCATCTTGACGTGGCTTGCGGGAACAAACACGGTGTATGAACCAAGTCTGCCACGAAGACCGCCTTTGACGACTTCGGTGATGGTGAGGTCAAATTCGCCACCGGCGAGTGCCTTTTCTGCTTCTGCGTCTTCAAGGACTTTGAGATCAACTTCTTTCTTTGAGAGAAGGATGTAATCCTTGTTGCTTTCGCCAGTATAGATACCGGAGATGCTGTCGCCTTTCTTGTAGTTTGCGGGATCGTATGTGCCATCTACTTCTGCGTCAGCCTTATCAATGAAACCGTCTTTTTTGCCGATTTGCATTCCGACATAGATACCGTTTTCGTCTGCGTTGAGGACGATGCCGTCATATTTCTTGCCTTTCTTGTAGTTGGCATAACCCATGGCACGGTCTGATTTGACTATGTCTTCCATTGTAAGCTCTTTTTCAGCTACATCTGCGGCGTTTGCTTGTGCTTGAAGTGTTGCTTCTTCTTTCACTTCAACTGTGTTGTTGAGAGTTTCACTCATAAGTTTTGTTACCTCCTGAATCAACCACGGTGGAGTTGATGCTCCTGCCACGATTGAAATGCTATAAAATTGTTTGTTTCTTAACTGATTTAATTGAGACGGATTTTCCACGAAGAAGACATTGTCGTTGACTTCTTTTGCAACCTCATACAGTCGGCGAGTGTTGGCACTTGTATGACTGCCTAGCACTAAAACCGCATCGTATTCCTGTGCGAGCGCACGTGTTTCATCCTGTCTTGCTTTTGTAGTATAACAAATTGTATCAAAAATGCCAAACGATTTATCGGTGTTTTTTTGCAAATTTACAACAAAATCGCAAAATTTTTGATATTTATCTGCCAAAATGGTGGTTTGAAAGACGATCGAACAAGGTTTGGACAAAATTTTGACCTCATCTTCCTCTGAAATGATGGCACCATCCCCTCTTGTATGACTGAACGTGCCAACGACTTCATCGTGATTTTTGTCACCCACTACGTAGACGAAATCTCCGGCCTCGTGTCTTTCGTCAACGATGTGATGTATCTTCTTCACAACTTTGCAAGTTGCGTCGTGAAGCACGACACCCTTCTCCCTCAATTCCTCTTCAAGTTCAAGGGGTATGCCGTGGGCCCTGATGACCGCAACATCCCCTGCCTTCAAATTTCTCCACTGACTTTCGGGGAGTGCTTCCACACCCCTATCTCTCAAATATTCCGTGACCAATTCGTTATGCACAAGTTCCCCAAGGGTGTACACCTTGGAGTGTTTTTCGGCAAGTTCCAGTGCCTTGTTGACAGCACCAGCAACTCCACCGCAAAATCCTGCACTTTTAGCCACGTAGATGTTCATTTTTTGCATTTTTTCTTATTCTTTTTCGCCAAGATTTCTTCCACTGCTTCATTGCAAAGACGGCGTGTTTCAAGCATCTTTTCGTAAAGATATGCCGTTGCTCTTTCCTTGTTTTCTTCAGTGGGTTTGTCGCCGTAAAATTGACTCATATCAATGGGCTCGCCAACGTACATATAGTTGCGCTTGAAGGGGCGCAATCTTCTATAATACATCACAGGCAAAATCCTGCGCTTTGCTTTTATAGCAAAACGAGCCGTTCCGTGCTTAAAGGGTGTGATAGAATCATCGTTTGCACGGTTTCTTGTGCCTTCGGGGAAAATGACAAGTTGTTTCTTTTCGTCCTTCAAAACATTCATAACTGCTTTGATTGCTTGAAGGTCGGGCTCTCCTCTATTTACGGGAATGCCACCAACTGAGCGCAAAAACCAGTTGCTGATTTTTGACTCTTCAAAGGCTTCCTTTTTGATGAGGACGTTCATATCCCTTTGGATAAGGCGTGAGCCGATGACAACACCATCAAGGGATGAATAGTGATTGCAGATGATCATTCCACCGCCAAAATTTTTGTAGTTTTGTCTGTTTATGACCGTTGTGGGCCACAAAATTTTTGCAAGAGGATTCAAGAAAAATCTGAAAAATCCGTACAATTTCATTTGATTTTCTCCTTCACCAAACTGATAACTGCCTCGACGACTTCGGGGATTGTCATAGTGGTTGTGTCAAGTTCCACCGCGTCATCCGCCTTTTTCAAAGGCGCAACTTCACGGTGAGAGTCGTTGTAATCTCTTTGCTTTATATCTTTAAGGACTGTGTCGAAATCACTTTCCTGTCCTTTCAGTCTGTTTTCTTCAACTCTGCGCTTTGCTCTTTCTTCTGCTGATGCAACGAGGAAAATCTTGCAGTTGGCGCCAGGGAGCACAAATGTGCCGATATCTCTTCCGTCAAGGACAAGGTCATAGGTTTTGGCAAGTTCTCTTTGGATGTCAACAAGTTTATATCTTACGCAAGGGAGCGCTGAAATATCGCTGGCTGCTTTTGACATGTAGTGCTCGCGGAGATAAGGAGTTGTGTTGAAACCATTGACAATGATTTGTTGTGCGCCGTCTTCATAGACCACGTCCATTGTAAGAGTTTTGAGCATTTCGCCTACGCCCACTTCGTCACTGACGTCAATGCCGTTTTTGATTGCCGTGTATGCCGTTGCACGATACATTGCGCCTGTATCAAGATAGATGATGCCAAGTTCCTTTGCCACAGCTTTTGCCACTGTGCTCTTGCCTGCGCCCGCAGGTCCGTCAATTGCGATGTTAATCATTGTCTTCTCCCAGTTCTTTTGTTGCGTGTTTTGCTGCCATATATCCAGTTGCAAATGCAATCTGCAAATTGAATCCGCCTGTAAGTGCATCAACGTCAAGGACTTCTCCAACAAAGTAAAGTCCTTTGTGATGCTTGCTTTCCATATGTGGTGTGACATCTTTGATGTCAACTCCCCCTGCAGTGACGATTGCCTCCTCAAAAGGTGCAAGTCGTTTCAAAGTGAAAGGCAGATTTTTCAAGGCTTTGAGAAGCCTGCTTCTCTCTTCCTTTGTCACTGAATTGACTTTCTTGTTTTCAGGGATTCCTGCCACCCTCAGCACGTATGCATTAAGTCTTTCGGGCATAAGTGCTCTGGTTGCATTTTTGACGTCAAGATTCTTTCTTTCCTCAAAGTCGCGTAAGATGCGGGCTTCAAGTTTGTTTTCATCAAGAGCGGGCTTCAAGTCCAGTTCAAAGCGTACTTTTTCTGCTCTGTTGATAAACGATGACACAGTCAATGCAATAGGTCCGCTGAGCCCTCTGCCTGTAAAGAGCATTTCACCAAAATCATCGGCGATTTCCTTTCCGTTGCCGTTGTATGCGGTGAGACGTACGTTTTTAAGTGACAAACCTTCAAGGCACTTGACGTCTTCCACAGTTTGCAAAGGCGCAAGTGCAGGCACAGGGCCGACCACTTTGTGGCCTAAATCTTTTGCAAACTTGTATCCGTCACCGGTTGAGCCAGTTGAGGGATAGCTGACGCCACCAGTTGCCACGATAACTTTGTCACAAGCAATATTTTCCCAAGGAGTATAAACTCTAAAAGAGTTTCCGTCCACCCTGATTTCTTTGACTTCGGTTTTAAGTCGGACGTCAACCCCTGCTTTTTGCATTTCATTTGCAAGGGTTTTTATGACGTCGTTTGACTTTTGCGACAAGGGGAAAACTCTGTTTCCTCTTTCAGTCACAAGGGGCAAACCTGCATTTTCAAGCATTTCCATTGTGTGGGCAGGTGTGTACGTGTAAAGGGCTGAGCGCAAAAACTTTGCACCGTGGACAACGTTTGACAAAAAGTCTTCAACGTCGCAATCGTTTGTCACGTTGCATCTACCTTTGCCGGTTATGTATATCTTTTTGCCCAGCTTTTCATTTTTTTCAAGCAAAATGACCTCTGCGCCGGCTCTTGAAGCATAGATTGCGCTCATCATTCCCCCTGCACCACCACCGATTACTACAATCTTCATAGTGCCCACTCCACATCAATGTAGTCGTCAAGAAGGTCCTCGTCACGAGGGATTGCGCGTATAGGAGTGATTGCAATATATCCGCTGTCAACCGCATTGCAGTCATCGTCATAAGGGCTGTTGCTTTGGTCATAAGGTGCGCCCTTTGTGTAGAAACCGTCGTCCTTTTTTACGTAGTGGTCGTTATATGTTCTATGACCGCCCTTGACAACACGTACTCCCTTGATTTCTTCTTCTTTAGAAGAAGGGATATTAATATTGATCGTCACCATAGGGCGAATACGGGACAAAATGTCCCCCATATTTTCAATGAAAAAACGGATTGGGAAGGAATAATCTCCGTCAGTGTCAACGGTTGACAATGACACTCCTTTCACCCCAAGGATTGTGCCCTCTTGTGCTGCATTGAAAGTGCCTGAATAAATAGCATCGGTGCCCACGTTGAGGCAAGTGTTGATGCCTGACACAACAAGGTCAAAAGGTGCACCAAGATATAGGTGCTCAATGGCAAACTTTGTGCAGTCACAAGGTGTGCCGTCAAGAGCATAGCAAGGCACGTCAAGTTTGCCGTCAGTGAGAGCTTTTGTGTCAATTTCCTTATAATTCAGTGCTCGCCAAAAAGTCACGGAGTGACCTGCCCCTGACCTTTCACTGTCAGGTGCTACGATGTGCACTTCGTGATGCTTTGCAAGTTCTATTGCCAGTTGCAACAAACCTTGCGCTTTGTATCCGTCGTCGTTGGTGAGCAGAATTTTCATATTACAGTTTTTGGAGGTATGCCACCTCAAAATCGTTCAGTTCTCTATTGCCACCGCGGGAAAGTCCGCCCAGTCGCAAATCGCCGATTGCAACACGTTTCAAGAACACAACATTCTTTTCAACGGCTTCAAACATACGGCGTACTTCTCTATTTTTACCTTCGGTAATGATGACTTCAAGACGAGTCAAAGTTCTTTCACCGTCGTTGGTTTTGATCTTTTCAGTTGCCAGTGCTTTCACCTTGCTCTTGCCGTAGCGCACTCCGTCAACAACAATGCCTTTACGCAAAATAGCGAGATCGCTTTCTACGATTTCGCCTTCAATTTTTACGATATACGTTTTGGGAATTTCGCTTGAGGGGTGAGTAAGTTTGTGAGTCAGTGCTCCGTCATTTGTAAAAAGCAAAAGACCTTCACTGTCGTAGTCAAGTCTGCCAACAGGAATCAGTCTTTTTGATTTGAATTCTTCATCAAAATAGTCGTAAACAGTCTTTCTGCCCTTTTCATCACTTGTTGAAGTGATGCATCCCTTGGGTTTGTTGAACATGACGTATTCATAGTGAGTGACAGGCAACACTTTTTTGCCGTCCACAAAGACAACGTCTTTTGTTTCGTCAACTGTTGCACCAAGTTCAATGATAACCTTTCTGTTTACTGAAACTTTGCCTGATGCGATGAGTTCGTCTGCTTTACGGCGGGAGCAAACTCCGCATTCTGCAAGGTATTTGTTAAGTCGCATAATACTACCACCTATATTAGTGATAGCATTATACTATTTTATTCCGTGTCGTGCAAGCGTTTTGTGCGCACGTGGTAAGTCAATCACTGAGTTTTTTGATTATATAAGGCAATTTTCGGCACAGGATAACGGGTTAAACTGGAAAGATTTGGGGTGTTTTTAATATCATCAAGGGCGGATTTTCCATAGTCACCGTAGAGGTGCAAAAGTTCAGTGTCAACCATCATATAGTTGTCAAAGCCGTAGTCCAAAATGCTCATACTATCTCCCCACATATCTCCGTGATTCAAGACTACCGCAATCAACTGCATTCCGTTACGTTTTGCAGAAGAAACCAAGCATCTACCGCTATTTTTTGTGTATCCTGTCTTCACGCCGTTTGCCCCATCGTATAGGTGAAGCATCTTGTTTTTGTTGGCAATTACACGGGCACTTTCACCTTCCCCAATCCTTGCCTTTTGCATTGAAATTATCCTCCTAAAATACGAATTTTTCATGGCTTCTGCAGTTATCAAAGCAAGGTCATAAGCAGTTGTATAGTGATTTGGATGATGAAGTCCGTGAGGATTTTCAAAATTTGAGTTGACTGCTCCACATTCCACTGCCTTTTCGTTCATTTTCTTTGCAAAGTCGGTTATGTTTCCAGAGACAGCAATAGCAAGAGCAACTGCAGCATCGTTGCCACTTCTCAACATCATACCATATAGTAAATCTTCAACAGTCAGCATTTCTCCCTCTCGCAAATATAATGAACTACCTTCAATACCTACTGCCTCTTTAGGTATCTTTATTTTTTGATTAAGTTGCAAATTTTCTAGGACGACAAGTGCGGTCAAGATTTTTGTTGTACTGGCCGGAAATGTTTTGTTGTTTTCGCCTTCACCATACAAGACTTTTCTTGTTGTCCACTCAATGCAGACTGCTCCTCTTGACGCTCTATCCAGCGCAAGAGCAAATCCATTTTCAGTCAAATTGTTTTCTTTGAAAACAAAAATTGATATTGTACTGAAAATAGAAATAAAAATTACAGCAAAAATCAAGACGACAATCGCCGTCCTTACAATAGATTTTCTTTCAGTTATGTTGCTAAGTTCTGTCATCTAAATCGTCTCCCTTAAAGGTGTTGACAGCGGTCTTCAAAAGGTCCATCCACTTGCTGTCTGTGGTTTTGTCAACGGACACAAACCGCTTTTCTCTTCCACAAATGAGAAAGCCCACAGGAGTCACCGACACTCCTCCACCGCCTACACCTGCGTTGACACCCTTTTCCCCTGTGTCATTTGCTTTTCTTTTGTCACCGCCTGCGCCAATGACGTAGCCTGCGCTGAGTTTCACCACAGGCAAAATCACAGTGCCGTCTGCTGACACAATTGGCTTGCCAACAACACTTTCGGTGTCGGTCACCTGTTTTAGATTGTCAATGGTTTGTTTCAATATTTCGTTTATTTCCATACACTGTCACCATTTCAACTATATCTATGATTGAAACTTTGATTTTTACGTCGATATCCAAAACAAAACAATCCTTGTCAAATCTTGGATAAATGTGGTCTAGATTGACTTTGGGAATTTGTGCTGTCAAAGTTTTAACCAGTCCGCAATTGCATCCAGCATTTAGCGCATCACTTCCGCCAATAAGTCCTGCAACTTTGGCTTCACTCACAAGCGACAAAGCGCCGCTGTCAATCACGTTAATTTTCGAGGCAATTCCTCTTGCTTTTCTTTCGGTGTCGTTTTTGATGATTCTGTCATTTATCAGTATTCTAAATCGGTGTTTTTGATTTTCTATCTTGATTTTTACAATCTTTACACCCCACAATTTCAGCATTATTATGCACTTGTTTCTGTCAAGAGAAAAGTGTATTTTTAGTGCTATATGGTGAGGCAATACAAGCAAAAACAATAGAATTTCAACACCTAGAAAAGACAAGAGAATTGCCATACTGTTAGGGTGTGAAAATTGACACGAAATATTCAAACAATAAAAAACAGCACCGCTTGGGTGCTGTCTTATTGCTGTAAAGTTTTTATTCAAACACTTTGAAGTCTTCGCCTTCGAGGAAGTCGGGAAGTTCGTCCTCGATGTCTTCTTCGACCTCTGCTGCAACTTCTTCAACAATCTCTTCTCCGTTGTCGCCGATGATTGTTCTTGTTGAAAACAAGGTTTCTTGTGTGGGCGCATAGATGAGTTGGATTTTTTCCATAACTTCAACAAGGTCAGGCAATTCTTCAAGGGACGAAATCTCAAATTTCTTCAAGAATTCGTCTGTTGTGCCGTAAAGGATAGGATTGCCAACCGCCTTCTTTCTGCCGACTGCCTCAATAAGACCGGCCTTGAGAAGCCCTGTGATGGCGTATTCACTGTTGACACCCCCACGCATATCTTCGATTTCAAGCTTGGTTATAGGTTGCTTGTAGGCGATTGTGGAAAGAACTTCAAGAAGGGTTTTGGTGAGGGATTTTTCCTTCAAAGGAGTGAGCACGTCTGCTACGGTGTCACCATAGCGAGGATTTGATGTAAATTGAAGTTTGCCGTTGAATTCAACGAGCAAAACTCCACTTTCATCGCTGTATTTCTTTTGCAGTTCTTTGACGATTTTGTTCAGTTCTTGGGTGGTGAGTTCGGGGATTTTTTCACAAAGGTCCTTCTTTTGAATAGGTTGACCGCTTGAAAAAATTATGGCCTCAACAACTTTACTTATATTCTCCATCTGCGCTCTCCTGAATTGCTGTTTCTTCGTTGCCCTCTACTTTGTAGAGGATGATCTTTCCAAATGCCTCTTCTTGTTCTGCTTTGATGATGCCGTACTTCATAAGTTCGAGGACGGCAAGGAAGGTGATGACTATGTCCTCTCTGTCAAAATCAGGCTCAAACAAAAATTCGAAATCAAATGAGCCGTGATAGTAGATGAGTTCACGTATGTGTGTCATCTGCTCGTGTACAGAGAATCTATCTTTGACAACCTTTTTAGGGATTGCGTCACGGACTGCTCTTTCTGAATTAGCCAACACCCTTGCAAAGGCTTCTACAAGCTTGGGCAGTGAGAAGTTGGTCAAACACACGCGATAGTCTTTGTCTGAATATACGGGCTCTCTCACAAAGCGGTTGATGGTTTCCATATCGCGCATCTTTTCCGCTTGCTCTTTAAGAAGTGCATATTCCTTAATCTTGTTGATGAAGGCTTCTCTTTCGTCTATGACGCCATCATCTTCGTCCTCATCTTCCTTAGGAAGAGTTCGGAGGGATTTGAGATAGACAAGTTCTGCAGCAAATGTGATAAACTCCCCTGCATATTCATAGTCCAATTCCTCACGAGGGGTGGCCTTGATGATTTCAACGTATTGCTTTGTCACCTCACTGATGAAGATGTCCTCAATGCGGATTTTTGCACTTTTGACAAGTTCAAGAAGGAGGTCAATGGGGCCGTCAAAATCGCTGATATGATAGACAACCGTTGAGTGCACAGTAAAAAATTCCGCATCAGTAGCAGGATTTTCACTGGGCAAAATCACCTGAGGTTTTTGTTCAGGTGTTTCAACTTCTGTTGTGATTTCTGTGTTTTCTGTCACAGACAAATCACTTGTGATTTGGTTTTCAAGATTGTCCATTATATCCACTCAGGAACAACGTTGTTCCTCAAAATATCTTCGTAGGTTTGTCCCTTCACGATGAGGTCTGCTTTGTCGCCCTTCACCATCACCACGGGGGGCACTGCGTTCAAGTTGTAATTTGATGACATTGAGTAGTTGTATGCTCCTGTCGTAAACACTGCAACCACGTCCCCGACTTCCGCTTTTTGCAGAAGTACGTTTTCTGCAATTATATCACCACTTTCACAACACTTGCCAGCCAAAGTGACTTTCTCCGTCATAGGCTCGTCAGCCTTGTCGCATACAATTGCGCTGTATTGTGAGTCATATAGTGCGTGACGAGGATTTTCAAACATACCACCGTCAATTGCCACGTATTTTTTCACACCAAAATCTTTGATTGCATTGACTGTGTAAAGTGTGATTCCTGCTTCACCAACAATACTTCTGCCCGGCTCAACGATTACAAAAGGTTTCTTGAGTCCTTTTTCTGCTACCTTATCTGCAAGGCGTGCCAGTATGTTTTTCACAATATTTGCCGTGGATTCTGGGGTAAATTTGGGGTCCTCATCAGTGTAATAAACACCATATCCACCGCCTAAATCTAAGGTGTGACAATTTATGCCGACTTCACCAAGTTTCACGATGAAATCCACCATTTTGTCCACTGCCACGTCATAAGAACTGTGGTCGTAGATTTGTGAGCCAATGTGGATATGCAATCCCTTAAAAACAAGGTTTTTTCTTGAATTTATGTCTTTGACATAATCAAGTGCATCTTTTTCAATGTCAAAACCGAATTTTGAGTTGGGGGCGGCTGTTTGCACGGCGGAATAAGTGTGGGCAGACACAAGAGGATTGATGCGGACAAGCACCTCTTGTTTTTTGCCTTGACGGCCTGCTTCAGAGTCCAATCTGTCAATCTCGCTTATGCTGTCGATGACAAAATATCCAACGTCTGCGCTGACGCCTTCACGGATTTCTCTTTCCGTCTTTGCATTTCCGTGGAAAATGATATGCTTGGGATTGACACCAGAAGTGAGCAACAAATGAAGTTCTCCGCCGGACACTGCATCAAACCACATACCCACTTTGTCCATAAGACGAGTTGTTGCTTTGGTTGCAAATGCTTTGCTTGCATATGCCACTGCGCCATCGCCATATGTTGCGACAGCATCAATCATTTTTTTGCATAGATTTTCAATATGGTCACCATCCATGACGTAAAGAGGTGTGCCATACTTTCTTGCAAGGGCTGATGCTTTAAAGTTGCCAATATTCAATTTTCCGTCTGCAACAAACAGAGTTTCTCTTGAATTCATATCTTTTCCTAGGTGAAATTGCTATCGCACGAGGTGTGCGCGTGTATGCATTTACACATACATCAGTCATTTTATCATAAAAAGTCTGCAAAGTCAAAATAAAAAATCGCCCAAAGGTTTTTACCTTTGAGCGACCAAGATTATGTTTTGTTTTACCACTCGTCACATATATGCTTGAGGGTGTCACTATACCTTGCCTTTTCTACGTCAACCATGCTGACAACTGGGCATTCCCCAATCACTTCACCATTTCTTGTGAGGTATGCTTTGCCAACCTCACCGCCTCTTACGATGGGCGCTTTTACTGTTGCTGGCAAATTGAAATGCACCTTATATTCACCGTCATCACCTTTTTTGACAAGAGCCTTGAAATCCTCTTTGACTGCAACTGAAATTCCCTTTTCTCTGCCACCTAAAACTCTTATAGAGTTTTCAATGCAATCGTCTTTGGATTGTATGACCTTTGCTGAGTAGTTTGAAAAGGCATATCCAAACAAATTGCTGACTGAGGCAAATCTTTCCTTTGAGCTGTCTGCACCTATGACAACCGCCACAACGCGGAGCCCGTTTCTTTCTGCAGTTGCTGACAAACAAAATTTTGCCTCGCTGGTAAATCCAGTTTTTCCGCCATCACAACCATTGTAGAATCGCACAAGTTTGTTTGTGTTTGTCATAGAGGTTGTCCTGCCGTCAGGGTGAACAAAATCTTCAAGCCAAATTCCTGCATATTCAAAATATTTTGGGTGCTTAATAAGTTCACGGAACATAATTGACACGTCCTTTGCACTGGAATAACTTTCAGGAGCAGGAAGTCCTGTGCAGTTGACAAAATTTGTGTTTTTCATCCCAAGGGCCTTTGCTCTCTCGTTCATATCCTCTACAAATCCCTCTACACTGCCCGACAATCTCTCTGCCATAGCCACACAACTGTCGTTTGCACTTGCTACGATGATCGACTTGATAAGTTCGCCCGCCTTATATTCCTTTCCGCTGTCAAGGAAAACTTGCGATCCACCCATACTTGCTGCGACATCACTGACAGGCACCATTTCATCAAGAGAAAGATCACCTCTGTCAACGCTTTCAAGAGCAAGCAAAGTGGTCATAATCTTCACCATGCTTGCAATGGGCAACCTATCATCTGAACGAGATGAGTACATCTCTGTTCCCGTTGCGCTGTCAACCAAATATACCGCCTTGCCGTTCACCTTAATTTCGTCGGCAAAGGCAACATTTTTACCTAAAGGTAAAAGAGTTGATAATATTGTCAATGAAAATAGAAAAATCACTGCAAAACCAACAATTTTTGCAAGGCTATTTTTTAACGTTTTTTCATTTTGATTTTGATGATTAAATAGAAAAATTGATGTTTTCATATTGCACCTCAAACCTATTGTGTGCAAGGAAAACCATATTATTCAACCGCCGATGACAACCACCTTTGTGACCGCCCCAATAAGCAAAAATATCACTGCACTGACAATTATGTTGACGCACAGTGCTTTAAGTAAAACCGCAACGGACGGTTTCAAAAGTTTGTCTTTTGAATCGCACTTCCCTGAGTGTCCAAGAGCAATACTGCCACCTATCATCAGGCACAAAAAAGTTGTGAGGAAAAACGGCATATACACAAAAATCAAATTCATAATGCCTACACCACCATAGACACCCACGAGGACACAAAGATAGTTTCCTGTCATAAACCCTAAAACGGCAAAAGGTACAACCGCAAGAAAGGACAATCCTCGTACACAGGCGGAAATAGCCACGACTCCATAACCAGCAACAACAAAAAGTGAAGAAAAGAAAAACACTTTCACCGCACCGAAAGTCATATCGTTGCGAGAAAGTTTTTCAAAAACACCACCCACGGAATTTACTGCAGACACAATGCCCACGATGATTCCAACAACAAACAGCACCGAAAAGCATATCACCGTCTTTTTGTAGGCGGATAGGAAGTCTTTTATCATAAAAACTGCAGATTTCATGCGGACGTTCATACCAAATAATACTTGCTTTTCCTATCGGTTATGACAAAAATTCTTCTTTTTACCGAAAAAAAAGATGATATGATTTGCCTATGGAAAAAAACGAACTGAAAATTAAAAAATATCTTCTTGAACTTGGCTTTCAGCCAAACTTAAAAGGCTATCATCTCCTCGCCTATCTCATTGAAAAAGCACGAAATGGAGAGAAAATTATGCCACTGAAATATTACGGTTATATTGACTTGTCAAAAAAGTTTGGAGTGAGTGTGGCAAGTGTTGAAAAGGACATACAAAATGCCATATCTTCCGCTTGGTTAAGGGGCAACGTTGACACACTTTATCGTGAATTTGGCGAAACCCTTGACGAGGACAAAGGCAAGCCTACAAACAAGCAGTTTTTGCTTACTGCATTAGAGCGTCTAGCAATGAAAATATAGGCTTAGAATAGCGGTTTTTCAAAATTTATTGTAGAATTTTAAATTATAACCCGTTTAGCTCCTTGCCATATTTATTCTTATGCAGCTGCCCTTTCTTCTGCCAAATTTGGCATATACGAGGTTGAATACATAAACCTAGAATGGACGCCATAACCCCTTGTGGCATCGCCTACAAAAACGTGGGTGACTGCCCCCACAAGCAAGCCGTTTTGTATAATAGGACTGCCACTCATCCCCTGCACAATTCCACCGGTTTTTGCAATCAATCTTTCATCTCTGACAACGATGACAAGTCCCTTTTCTTTTGGGCTATCTTGGTCAACGATTTTGACTATTTCAATGTCATAAAATGCAGGATTTTCACCTTCAACAGTGGTGTATATTTGGGCTTTTCCCATTGTGGCTTCACCTCTTTTTGCAACTCTCACAAGATTTCCTCTTATTTTACCGTCAAAGCGTCCGTAAATGCCGATGTTGGTGTTTGATTGGATTTCCCCGATAGGGGTTGTAAGTTTGTTCAAAGAGGCAACAAGACCTCCTGCTTTGCCACTTTCCCCTCTTATCACTCCATCAATTTCAGTACAGTAGATTTTTCCGCTATTTAGGCTGTCACAAAGCCCACTTTCGCCATCGTGGATATGATGACCGAGGGCTGCAAATCTCTTGTCCAGAGTGACAAAAGTCATAGTGCCGATGCCACTGACATCTTCTTTGACGATGACCCCTAGTTTTCTTTCCTTAGAAAGGCAGATTGCAGGACACACGCTATATCTACAGACCACTCCGCTTTTATGCTTTACTGACAAATCCACCTCACCTTCACTGTCACAAAGAAGTTTTTTCAGTTGATATACGTTTGTCAATTTCTCACCATTTAGTGAAAGCAAAATATCACCTTTTGTGACACCAGTATTTTGAAGAGGAAAAACCTCTCCATTTTCCGTTTGGACTGCAACGACGTCAACTACAATCAATCCTTCCTCCGTTGCACTTATCCCTATGGGATAACCGCCAAGATAAACGTAATCTCCTTGAGCCTGTGCTACACTACTTTCTCCGCTCAATATGGTGAAAGCAAGCATTGAAATCATAAACAATATTGCAAAACAAAATACCGCTTGTCTTTTTTTCATAAAGTTAGTATGAGGCTATATATTCATATTATGAAAACAATTTTTGGCAATAAAAAACCCACCGCGTTTTGCGGTGGGCTATATGCTTTGAAATTTTACTTTTCAAGTTGTCTTGCCATCAAAACACCCATGATTGATGCCATCATAAGTCCTCTTGTCCAACCACTTGAGTCACCAAGGCAATGGAGTCCGTTGATTGAGGTGTTCAATGATGCGTCCATCTTGATGCGGTTTGAATAGAATTTCAATTCAGGTGAATACAGCAATGTTTCATATCCTGCAAAACCGGGGACAACTTGGTCAACTGCTTGGATAAACCCAAGAATGTTTGTAAGACTGCGATAAGGAAGTGCTGCGGTGATATCACCTGCCACTGCATCTTTCAGTGTAGGTCTAACGTTTGAGAAGTCAAGTTCTTTGGGCCAAGTGCGCTTTCCTGCAAGGATGTCACCATATCTTTGAACCAAAATCTTGCCTGCGCCAAGCATATTTGTCAATTCACCAATCTTGATTGCATATTCAATGGGTTGCTTGAAGGGCTCGGTGAATGAGTGTGAGCAAAGTATTGCAAGGTTGGTGTTTTGGCTCTTAAGTTCCTTATAGCTATGTCCATTGACAACAGCAAGGTCATTGTCGTAGTTTTCTTGTGACACAAATCCGCCGGGATTTTGGCAGAAAATACGGACCTTGTTTTTGAAAGGTGCAGGATAACCGATGAGTTTGCTTTCATAAAGCACTTCATTGATTTCTTCCATAATTTCGTTGCGGACTTCAACTCTGACGCCGATGTCAACAACACCAGGTGCGTGGGCGATATTGTGCTCTGCACACATCTTTTCAAGCCATTCTGCCCCACGTCTGCCTGTTGCAATGATGGTCTTTTCTGCGTAGATTTCTTCTCTCACGCCGTTGATTGTCACGTATGCGCCCTTGCATACGTCATCTTCAAGGATAATGTTGTCGCATTCTGCGCCAAAGAACATATCAACACCGTTGTTGAGAAGATATTGTTCAAGACCGTAATAGATTTGTTGTGCCTTTTCAGTGCCCATATGACGGATGGGGCAATCCACAAGCTTCAAACCTGCCTTGATAGCCTTTTTACGGATTTCCTTCACCTTTTCTTCGTTGCCAAGGCCTTCGATATGCTCGTCTGCACCAAATTCAAGATAGATGTTGTCGGTATATTTGATGAGTTCTTGTGCAAAATCTCTGCCGATAAGTTCAGGAAGTGCACCGCCTACTTCTTGAGAAAGTGACAATTTGCCATCAGAAAATGCACCTGCTCCTGAAAAGCCGGTTGTGATATGGCAATAGGGCTTGCATTGTACGCATTTGCCTGTTTTATCTTTGGGGCATCTTCTCTTTTCAACGGGTTGACCCTTTTCAATGATGACAATTTTCTTCTTGCTGCCAAGACGAATAAGCTCAATGGCGGTGAAAATGCCAGAAGGACCTGCTCCAACTATACAAACGTCATATTTTCTCATAATTACCTCGCGTGTTTTATTCACGTATTTTTTCAAACCTATGCGACTTTATCACGGAAACTGCTTTTTGTCAAGGACTTCCTTGATTTCTTTTGATAAAATCAAAAAAATCCACTTATATTTGCAATCATCAGCAAAGGTCTTCTCTGCTTACGTGTTCTCGTATTTTTTCAAGGGCTTTCTTTTCTATTCTGCTGATATAACTCCGTGATATGCCAAACATATTTGCAACTTCACGTTGGGTCAATGCACCATTGCCGTCAAGACCATACCTGTATTTGATGATGTCGTACTCCCTTTTGTCAAGGCACTCCTTTGTCACCTCAACAAGGCGCTCCATCAAAATATCCCTTTCAACGTCATCAATGACGTCTTTGTCATCGGCAATCATATCAATGACGGTCAACTCGTTTCCCTCTTTATCAACGCCGATCGGCTCACTTAGGGACACGTTGTTTTTATGCTTTTTGGATGCTCGAAGCATCATAAGTATCTCGTTTTCTATGCATCTAGATGCATAGGTGGCAAGGCCCGTGCCTTTTCCTTGATTATAAGTGGACACCGCCTTTATAAGCCCTATTGAACCCACTGAAATCAACTCGTCGTTGTCACCGTAGTTGGCGTATTTTTTTGCAACGTGGGCAACAAGACGCAGATTATGCTTGATGAGTATGTCTTTTGCCTCTTTGTCTCCGCTCTCTGCCTTGTCAAGATAAAACTTCTCTTTCTCCTTTGACAACGGCATTGGAAATGAACTTTTTTCACTGACGTAAGAGGAATAGATAAACAGGTTTTTCAACAGTGCAAACAAAGACTCTATGGCCATACAACCCCCAATGTTTTACACTATATGATTTTGCCCGCCAACCTTTGACAAAAAATTGCAAAAACCGCTTTTTTTTTCTTCTGCTCGACGAGAAAAACCTGCCGTATTAATTTGGGCATAATAAAACCCGACCTATGGTCGGGTTCAAACTTATTTCTTCTTTTGGTCGTAGGATGAAAGTGTATCCTTCAGTTTCACAAGACCTTCAATTTCATTGAGGAGTGTGTTGATGTCCTTGAATTGACGGTGCACTGATGCGTAGCGGACGTATGCCACTTCGTCCACTTCTTTCAAGCCTTCCATGACAAGTTCACCAATGTGGGTTGAAGATACTTCTTGCTCAAGACTATTGAGGATTTTGCGTTGAATGTCTGTGATGAGTCTGTCAATAGCCGTCATTGAAATAGGACGCTTTTCGCAAGATTTCATGATGCCAAGCTTGACCTTGTTGATATCAAAGATTTGACGGCTTCCGTCCTTTTTGACAACCAAAATAGGTGTGCTTTCAATGGTTTCATAGGTGGTGAAACGCTTGCCACAGCCGATACATTCACGGCGACGACGAATTGAAGTGCCGTCTTCGTTTTGTCTGCTGTCAACGACCTTGCTATCAAGACATCCGCAATAGATACATTTCATAAAAATCCCTCGTTGTTTTATTCAACAAAATTATACAACATATTGTGTCAAATGTAAAGTTTTATCGGAAAAAAACAATATTTAGTATATTGTGCCCTCTTCCATACATAAATTTCTGTATGAACACAAGGCAATACACCTTTCAGGAAATATCCTCAAAACGAGTGATCAATATGGCGGACGGCAAAGAACTTGGCCACGTATGCGATATAATTTTTACCTCTTGCGGACGGATAACAGGATTGGTTGTCCCCGGGAAGAAAAGTTTTTTCAAGTCCTTCACCAACAATGAAAATCTTCTCATCCCTTGGAACAACATAATAAAAGTTGGCAGTGACGTCATTTTGGTGGAGCTTGTAGGCTCTGCTACAATATGCTCCACTGAGGAAAACAACGAGTTGACCCCTTAGTCACAAGCGTCCATACATCTTTTTAGCTTTGCTATGGCAGATTTTTCAAGTCTGCTCACTTGCGCTTGGCTTATTCCTGTCAATTTGCTTATCTCAACTTGAGTTTTTCCCTCATAATAGCGCATTTTCACCACCATAAGCTCTCTTTCAGGCACGTGTTTCAATGCTTCACCGAGAGCAATCTTCTCCGTCCAGCTTTCACTATTCTCTTTTTGGTCGGCAAGTTGGTCAACAAGAAGCATTCCATCGCCGTCGTCATCCCCAAAAACAGGGTCGTAAAATGACAAAGTGTCACTGACGGCATCAAGCGCACAAGCAACCTCCTTCAAAGGGATGCCAATTTCGTCTGCAATTTCCACAAGTTCAGGTTGACGATTGCCTTCTTCAAGCATTTCTCTTGCCTGCAATGCTTTATAAGCTATATCACGCAAGCTTCTTGACACTTTCACCCCTGTGCGATCACGTAGGCATCTTTTGATTTCGCCGATAATCATAGGCACGGCATAGGTTGAAAAGCACACACCTAAACTATGGTCAAAATTGTTTAGTGCTTTGATGAGCCCCACCATACCCACTTGAAACATATCGTCTGCATTTTCCTGCGCTCTTGGAAATCTTCCAACCAGTGAAAGCACAAGGCGCATATTGGCTCTAACAAAAAGTTCACGGGCTTTATCGTCACCTTCAGCAATTCTTTTCAAAAGTTCATTTAGTTCCTTTGTAGTCAGTTTAGGAAGAGTTGACGTGTCAACTCCTGTCACTTGTACACGATTCATAAAAAAACTCCTTACACAGCAGTTTTGCTATGTAAAGAGTTGTATTATTCTATAAATTGAGCATTTTTAGAAAACTTATGAGCCAAGTTTTAAGATTTCTTTTTTCAGTTGAGATATGATTTTCTTCTCTAGCCTTGAAATATATGACTGAGATATTCCCATCATATCTGCGATTTCTTTTTGCGTCATCTCATCTTTTCCATCGAGACCAAAGCGCAATTCAACAATTTGTCGCTCTCTTGCACCTAGTTTTGAAAAGGTTGCTCTCAACATTTCCTTCTCGTCCTTTTCCTCTACTCCGTGATAAATTTCGTCGGGGTCACTGCCTAGGACGTCGCTGAGCATAAGCACGTTGCCTTCATAGTCCGTATTCAACGGCTCATACAAAGACACTTCTGCTTTCATTTTGCTTGTCTTTCTCAGATACATCAAAATTTCATTTTCAATGCACCTTGAAGCAAACGTAGCCAGTTTTATGTTTTTGTTTGGGTCATAGCCTGATATTGACTTAATGAGACCGATTGTGCCGATTGACACCAAATCGTCAAGTTCCACCCTTGTGTTGTCAAATTTCTTTGCTATGTACACAACTAGACGAAGATTTCTTTCTATCAACGTAAGTCGGGCGTTTTCATCTCCTGACAACATTCGTCTTACCGTTTCTTGCTCTTGCTCAGGTGTCAATGGAGACGGCAGACTTTCACCAGAAGATATGTAATCTACGCTATTTTCCGCCTTAAAGCCTAAAAAACGTAGTATTTTTGTCAAAAGTTTACGTAGCATAAGCATTCCCCTTCAAATTTCATTTATACGTCAAGGTGTTTTGCAAAATCAAATCACAACCTTTCATATCTTGCTCAGTAAGTGCACCGAAGCAATTATATGTATTTTGTCCACACCTCACCTCTTCAAGTTCAATTATGGGCATAGAACTTTCACCATTAACAGTCTTTACGTCCACAAATCCGTCATAAATGACGGAGTCCCCGTGGCGAATTAAATCTACTGCCGCTTTTGACAACAAAACCACTGGTCTTCCTGTCAGAGTGTCAGTCAAAGTATTTCCGCTGTCATAAAAACCTTTGAGCCACACAACTTTCCCTTTATATTTCACTGAAACATCAAAAGTTTCCTTGCTATAAGCAGGCTTTTTGTGCAAAACGAACCACAAAACACCTTCCATAATGAGGATTGACAGCACAAGCACACCAAGTACGGCATAACTTTTGAGATCAACACCAGTTAGGCTTGACAGTCCATACACTCCCCCTCCTAAGGCAAAGGTCAAAATAACGTACAACACCAATGAAACAATATAATCTTTCACCGAGGAGTACTTATCCACAATGACTACAAGCAGTGGGGCTAGTAAAATTTTGATAACTATTTGTATGACGGATGGCGCAAGAGGATACAAGACTGCAACAACAGTGCCGATGATGGCCGACAATGTTTGCCTGATCTTTTTCACTTTACGCCGTCTGCATAATGAAGTCGTGATCCCCAAAAGAAGATCGATCAAAAGGTTGTTGAAGATCACAATTTCCACATACACCGTCACAGGCATATAGTAGGACTGTGCAGGTGCAAATGCTTTCCGTTTGTGTCGTTAAGGAATAAATAATTTAATGAAAATAATGCAAAACAGATATTCTAATTGGGTAAAATAAAAAGCCCACGAAAATTCGTGGGCTTCAACAATTTTATAGCAAGGACTAATTATTGACGGTCGCCTCTGATTCTTCTAAGGAATGCGGGGACTTGCTTTCCGCTTCTTGTATAGTCAATGCGTGAAGTTTGAACTTCTTCTTCGTAGACGGGTTCTTGCACAGGTTGAGGTGCGGGTGCTTCAACCACAGGTGCAGGACGTGTGAAGACAGGTCTTGAAACAAAGAGTTGTTCGGGTTCTTCTTCCTTGACGGGTTCCTCTTCGATGGTTGCTGCAACTTCTTCTGCTGTTGAAAGTGCTGCTGCCACAGGCTTGCCACTGACGATAGGTGTTGAACCTATGCTACGTGCAGGTGCTGCATTTTTGTCCATGAAACCGGTTGCGATGATTGTGATTTCAATATCCTTCTTGTCGGGGACAAATGCAGTGCCAAGAATGATGTTTGCAGTGGGATCAACAACTTGTTTGACGATGTCGCATGCTTCGGTGACTTCGCTGAGGAGCATATCTTCACCACCACTGATGTTGACGATGATGCCAGTTGCGCCTTCGATGTCTGTTTCGAGGAGGGGTGAGAACACTGCTCCGCGGACTGCTTCGATGACTCTCTTTTCGCCTTTGCCGTAGCCAATACCCATGTGAGCAAGACCTTTGTTGCGAAGGACTGTTCTGACGTCTGCAAAGTCAAGGTTGATGAGTTCAGGATTTGCGATGACGTCACTGACGCCTTGGACACCTTGACGGAGAACGTCGTCTGCGATTTCAAATGCGCGCTTGAATGAAACGTTTTTGTCGAGAACTTCGATGAGTTTTTGGTTGGGGATGACAAGAAGTGTATCCACAAAGTTTTGAAGGTTTCTGATGCCCATTTCTGCATTCTTCATACGAAGTGCACCTTCAAAGTTGAAAGGCTTTGTGACGACTGCAACTGTCAAAATACCCATTGATTTTGCGATTTCTGCAATGACGGGTGCTGCACCGGTGCCTGTTCCGCCACCCATACCTGCGGTGACAAACAAAAGGTCTATGCCTTTCAGTGCTGCCTTGATGGTTTCGCGTGATTCTTCAGCAGCAAGTCTGCCAACTTCGGGATCTGAACCTGCGCCAAGACCACCGGTTTGTGAATTGCCCAGTTGAATTTTGCATTGAGGGGGAACGAGTGACATATTGAGAGCTTGAAGGTCGGTGTTCATCACAACAAAACTTGCGCTCTTGATGCCAGCGCGGATCATGTTGTTGACAGCGTTGTTTCCGCCACCGCCTACACCAACGACAACGATATTTGCCTTGCCGGGTGTTTTTCTTGAAACAGGCTCTTGATGGACAACGGGTTTTTCGTCCTTGTAGTTTTGGACTTCTTCCACGACGTCGTCAAAAGTTTGTTCGAGGATGCCATCATTCTCTTCTTCAACTTCGGGAGTTTCAGGAATATCGTTGAGTCCGTATTTGTCAAAATCTATCATAAGTTACCTCCGTTTATTACACGTTTAAATAATCCGCCAATCTTTGAATTGGACAGTGTTTCAGCAACCACCAACAGTGAGATTTTTGATGAATTGCAGGGTTTTGCATATCCGGGCAGTTTGGGCATGACGATGTCAACGTTCATGCCGAGGGTGGAGCTGAGATATTTTTTGACTCCACGGATTGAAGCCACGCCTTCGCCTGTGAGATACACGGGTGCATAAGGAGGCAACTTCACATTTGACTGCTCAATTATATCGTAGATGATCTCTGCAAAGAGATCCAATTTTTCTCTTACAACTTCTGAGGCATCTGCTCCGCAGATGATTTGGTCAGCATCTGCCACAAGCACCGAGCCTTCTTGGTAGTTGAGGTTGAGGTCGACAAGTTCTCTTGCTTGCTCTGCAAGTTCAAAGTCAACGTTCATAGCCTCGCACATATCCGCAGAGATGTGTCCGCCACCAAGTGAGAAAGATCTCATAAACTCAACGCCTTCCCCTCTGCCCACGATGACTGAAGATGAAATATAACCGATGTCAACAAGGACGTAGGGATCATCACGTTCTTCTTTTTCAAAAATAGTGATGCCTTCTGCCCAAGCAGTTGAGATATACTTCACGTCTTTGAAACCAAGTGACGCAACGATTTCATCAAAGAAACGTGTGAAACTCTTTTCACAAAGGATATAGGACACTGTGCCCACAACCTTTGATGCCACAAGACCGCGCACGTCACGATAAAGTCTGTCTGAAGTGTTGATTGAGAATGAGATGGGTGATGAGTTGATGAGAGCAAACTTGCTTCCGTCAAACGTATCGCCTTTCTTCAAAAGAAAATCTATGTCAGCATCAACGATGCGACGCTCTCTGTCAAGGGTGATTGCCACGTCTTTTTTCACCACAGCCGTAAATTCTGCAGGGACGCCAATGAAAATCCTCTTTGTGTGGGACTCTGCACTGCGCATTGCTTCTTTCAAGACTGCCATGGCAACACTTCTAGTATCATCAGCATCGAACCATTCACCCTGTTCATAGCCTGAATGTTCCTTTTCAACAACCGCTTTAATGCCGAAAACGCTCTGCGCCTTTTTCACGCCCACGATGGCGCTGATAAGACGAGAACTGACGTCCAGCACGGCGATGTCTTTTGTGAAAATATTTGCCATAAGTCCCCTTGAGCACGCGCACACATTGCGTGTGTGCACGTACACGTTAATTTATTCTATAATTTATTATATAATATAATACGGACTTGTCAAGAATTTTTTTATATTTTTTCAAAAATTTTGAAATTTTTTAATTTACTTTGTAAATTAAACATTTTTTCTGACAATTTTTGCCTGAAGATTTGAGAATAAATATTCGATGTTTTCATAGCCTCTGTCAATATGCTCTACCCCACCGACCTTCGTGACACCTTTCGCTTTCAGCCCCGCAACAACAAGACCGGCACCTCCGCGCAAGTCGGTTGCAGTGACATCTGCACCCAAAACATTCTTTCCTCTAATCAGCAATTTATCTTTGAAAACGTTGATTTCCGCACCCATCTTTTGCAATTCATTTGCATACAAAAATCTATTTTCAAAAACTTTTTCTTCAACCAAACTCTCCCCTCTGAGTTGACAAAGCATTGCCGTTGCTATGGGCTGTAAGTCAGTTGGGAATTTTGGATATGGGCCACTGAAAACGTCAAAAGGCTCAATTTGCCCATCGCTTTCAACCGTCACTCCGCCAACTGAGTCAATGACGACAAAATGTTTGGATACAAGTTTGGTGACAAGTGCCCCTAGGTGTCTTATGTCGCAACCCTCAACGCGCACTTTTCCTCCAGTCAGTGCCACGGCAAGTATAATTGTGCCTGCCACAATTCTGTCAGTGACCGGCGTCACCGTTGTGCCGTACAGGCTTTCAACTCCTTGTATCTTTATGACCGACGTGCCTGCCCCTTGGATTTTTGCACCCATACCAATGAACATATCACAAAGTGACACCACCTCGGGCTCTCTTGCAACACCTATGAGTGTGGTTTTGCCCTTTGCTTTCACTGCAGCTGAAATCAAATTTTCAGTTGCACCGACGCTTGGATATCGAAGCACTATTTCCGCTCCGTGAAGTCTATCCGCAGAGCACTCTACTCCGTCATCTAAAAGGCGGATTCTTGCACCTAGTTTTTCAAGTCCGTCAAGGTGAATATCAATGGGACGAGCACCGATTTTGCAACCGCCTGGGGTGTGCAATTTCACTTTGCCTGTTTCCACTAGAAGCGGACCTAGCATAAAAACCGATGACCTCATAACTCCCGCCAAGTGCTCAGGAATATGATTGTTTTCAACCTTGCCAGAGGCAACAATATCTCTCCCATGCCAAGTTGTTTTAAGTGAAAGACACTCTCGTATTTTCACCATATTTTCTACGTCACTTATGTGGGGACAATCCTTTATCACAACGCTTTCGCTTGTGAGCATTGCGCCTGCAAGCATAGGTAAAACCGCATTTTTTGCAGAATAAACCTTGGTTTTGCCAAAAAGAGGATTCCCTCCAACTATCTCAAAATACTCATTTCTCATAACTCAATTCCCAGTTGTTTACTCCAACAAGATTGCCGATTTTTGATTGCCTCGACACGTTCATCAAAAGCCCTATTGCCATAAGATACGCCACAAGTGAACTGCCTCCTGCGCTGACAAAAGGAAGAGGCAATCCCGTTGGCGGAATTGCACCGCATACCACTGCAATATTCAGGGCAGTCTGCACTGCAAGGACAGCGGTTATTCCAGTTGCAAGATATGATGAAAATCTGTCTTTTGCACGGACCGCCACCATCCAACCTTTGACCACAATAAACAAGAAAAGTGCCACCACAAGCAGTATACCGACAAACCCTATTTCCTCACCTATTACAGACAAAATGAAATCACTTTCCGCAAAGGGCAAAAACAAATATTTTTGTCTAGAGTTGCCTATGCCCACTCCAAACAATCCGCCCGACCCAAGAGCATAATATGACTGAATCAGTTGATAACCTTCGTCAAGAGGTGACGCCCACGGATCCACAAAGGCAAGCAGTCGGCGTATTCGATACGGCTCTGAAAATATGAGAGCCACTCCTGCCGCCAAAACAGGCAAACCTATTGCAATCAAGTGTTTGAATTTTGCTCCGCCCACAAATATCATCAATACTAGCACCAAAACAACACAAATTGTGATGGACATGTTCGGCTCAAGTATGAGAAGAAGCGCAACAGCTCCCCCAATCAAAAACAGCAACATTAGTTTTAGGAAGGTGTCTGCGCCCTTGTCTGCCATAACCTTTGCGAGCATTATCACCATGCCGAACTTCGCGTATTCGCTGGGCTGTATAGTGAAAAATCCAAGATTAAGCCACCGCTTTGCCCCATAACTTTCAACACCTAAAACAGGCACGAAGACAAGAGTTAAAAGCACAAGTGAAACTATGTATATGGGCAGTGCCACCTTTTTCACCTTTCTTAGGTCAACAAAGGTCATTCCTGCCATAAAAAGAACGCCTACAAATAGTGCCAATCCTTGTGTTTTCACATAGTGAAAAGAGTCGCCAAGTTGCACCTCAGCGGAATAACTCGAAGCGGAATATATGAAGACTAAACCTATTGCAGAAAGCAATATAGCAACTAGCCCCAAAGATATGTCAAAATCTATGATTTTGCGCTTCATTTTAGTCTGGCAACAACTTTGTCAAAGAACTTGCCCCGCTCTTCATAGTTTTTGAAACTATCAAAGCTTTTGCTTGCAGGAGAAAATAGCAGATTGTTTTCGCCCTGTTCAACCGCAATAGTCATGCCCTTCAAAACAGCGTCTTCAAGATTATCCGCTATAATTATTGAAAAGCCATATTTGTCTGCAGAGGCAAAAACGTCTTCTCTGTTTTCACCATAGACGACAACTGCAACCACCTTTTTTGGCAACCCGCAAAAAAGTTGGTCAAAGTCTTCACTTCCCTTTGCACCACCAACCAGCAAAATCGTGTCTCCATCCATAGCATTGACCGCAGACAAAGTTGAAGCGACGTTGGTTGCTTTGCTGTCGTTGAATACAGAAATTCCATTTATTTCTGCGACTTTTTGCCGTCTATATTGAGGACGCTTGTATGAGCAAAGTGCCGTTGCAACGGTAAATTTGCTTATGCCTTTGCGCATCGTCACCGCAACTGCGGCGAGGACGTTTTCAATTTCTGCGCCTTTTACGTCAAGGTCGGCAAGCTCAACAACAATCATACCCTTGTAGCAAACAAAACCAGATGACAAATATGCACCGTCCACTGGGTGTGTTGCACTGAAAGGGATTTTCTCCCCTTTCATATATGGCACTAGACCCTTGATGACTTTGTCATCATCGTTATAGACAACCACATCACACTCACATTGGTGCATAAAGATGTTTGATTTTGCACTGACATATCTTTCAAAAGTTTGATGTCTATCTAGGTGATCGGGAGTGATATTCAAAAGCACCGCATAGTCGGGCGAAAAGGTTCTTACACTTTCAAGTTGAAAACTTGAAACCTCAACAACCGCAGTATCCAGTGCGTCAAGCTTGTCAGCAATAGACGAAAATGCCACGCCAATATTGCCCACTGCTCTTGAACTGACATGCGCGCACTTCAAAATGTGATCTATGAGGGTGACGGTTGTAGTCTTTCCATTTGTGCCGGTGACGGCAATTTGCTCTCCTACACAAAATGAAGATGCCAGTTCGATTTCACTGACGACAGTCTTTCCTTCAAGTCGCGCATCTAAAACATAGGGATTTCCGCTTTCAATGCCGGGGCTTAACACAATCAAATCGGCACGAGCAAATACCCCTGCCGATGACGTTGTATGAGGGCGGTCGTAGTCATCATAGATCATCACTCTTCCGCCCTTTTCCTTCACAAGCTGATATGCAGATAGTCCGCTTATTCCACCGCCATAAATCACCACGTTTTTGCCTTGAACGTTCATATTCCCCTCGCAAGCACAAGGCTCACCACTCCACCTATCAAAGTGAGGGCAAAATAGACGATGCCAATGCGAGTTTCGCTCATACCTTTCATTTCAAGATGGTGATGAAACGGCGACATCAAAAACACTCTCTTCTTTGTCAGTTTATAGTGAAGCACTTGTATAATAACTGATATGCTTGACCACACAAACATTATGCCTGCGCTGACTATAAATATGGTATTTTTGCTCATTACAGCAACGCTTGCAACGGTTGCTCCGAGGGCAAGTGACCCAGTGTCACCCATAAACACCTTTGCAGGAGAGGAGTTGAACACCAAATATCCCAAAAGTCCACCCACCATTGTCACTGATATGGCAGACAATGAAAACAGCTGTTTTGAGTATTCTACGTCGGTGTTTTCCACCTCAAAAAACTCTATGGTTAGTATGATTGAAAACACTATAAAATACCCCACCGAGGTCATCCCTGCAAGGCCGTCAAGACCATCCGTCAAATTGACGGAATTTGTGGTCGCAATATATACAATTATGACAAAAGGTATAATCCCCCACTTGAAATCAATCTCACCATAATATGGAATATTCACCCCTGTGCCTATATATCCTGAGGCAAAAACAAAATATGCCGCAATGGCACTGAGCCCAAATTGAGCAATGATTTTTTGATATGCTTTGAGCCCTAAATTCCTGCCAAGTTTCACCTTGATGAAATCATCAAGAAAACCCACAAGCCCAAAGCCTATGGTCAAACTCATTGCAACAAGTGAAAATGCAGTGAATTCAATGAGGCACACTATGACAAATGGAATAATAAATATTATTCCACCCATAGTGGGCGTGCCCGCTTTTGCCTCGTGTTGTACCACGTATTCAAGGATGTTTTGCCCTGTTTTCAGTCGTTTCAGCCCTTTTATGATAAGGGGCGCAACGGCAACCGCCACCACAAAAGCGCCAATGAAATACAAAGCAAGTTTCAGTGAGGGAGTCATCTTGCTTGCCCCCACCTTCTTGCCACGTCAAAATCACTGTATGGGATTCTCTTCCCCTTGACTTCAAGATATTCCTCGTTGCCCTTGCCTGCAATGACAACTGTGTCTCCCTCTACCATTTCACTTATTGCGTGGATGATTGCTTCAGTGCGGTCAAGGATACACTTGTAGTTGCGCCCTGCAAATCCCACTTCTATGTCACGAAGGATATTCTCCGCATTTTCTCCTCGGGGATTATCCGTTGTCACCACAACGTAGTCGCTGTAGTTTTCGGCAATTTCACCCATAAGAGCCCGCTTTGCTTTATCTCTTTCACCCCCACAACCGAAAACTGTGATAAGCCGTGACTTTGTGATTGTCCGCGCTGTGGACAAAAGTTGTTGAAGTCCGTCGGGCGTGTGGGCATAATCTATGATTATGGTTCCTTTTTCTGCCCGTAAAACACTGAATCTCCCCTTGACGTTTTTCACTTTCTTCACCGCTCTTGCCAGCGCTTCTCCGTGGACACCTAGTTCGGCACATACGGTGAGAGATGCAAGGAGATTGTACACGTTGAATTCCCCATACAAAGATGACCGTATATCCACCAAATCGTCACAAAGGTTTGCAACAAATCGTATTCCGTCAATACCCTCATACACGTCAATGGCAAATGCATCTGCCGGATTATTGAGTCCGTAAGTGACGACGTCCATATCACTCTTATCCAACATGGAGGCAAGTCTTTTCCCTGCATTGTCATCTACGTTGACAACCGCTTTTTTCACGTATTTTGGACAAAAATATGATAGTTTTGTCTTTTCGTAGTCCTTGAAGGTGTGGAAAAAGTCCAAATGGTCCTGCGTCACGTTGGTGAGCACTGCAATATCTGCCACGATACCACACATTTTTTTGAGATATATGGCGTGAGCGCTGACCTCACTGACAACAACCTCAACCCCTTTTGCTCTCATTTTGAAAAGCAATGAGTTCATTTCGTATGGGTCGGGTGTTGTCAACGTGTGAGCGACTTTTTCACCCAAGATATAATGCCCCTCCGTACCGATTAAACCCGTTTTGAATCCGCAATTTGTCAAAATTGAATTGATATAATGGGCGGTTGAAGTTTTGCCGTTTGTGCCCACAACTGCCACAAATTTCATGCCCTCAAGAGGGTGTGCAAAATAGTTTGAAGAAATGATAGCGTAAGCCTCTCTTACGTCTTCAACTTGAACGTATTTTATATCCGTATTTTGAGGAGGAATTTCAGTGATTGCCACAAAATTTTTCTTGATTTCGTCAAGGTGTTTGTTGCCGTCATCGCGGACACCTTTCATACACAAGAAAAGGTCACCATCATCAACTGATTTTGAGTGGATTTTTATATCTTTAACTTCAAAATTTTCATCTACGTTTGTGCTTAAAATCTTTAATCCGTCAAGTAAAGTTTTCAGTGTCATATTTTGCCTCCAACCAGTTTTGTACACTTATTTTAATAAGTGTATTTACGCTGGTCAATAGGACCGCAAAACTAGTCACCAACCGAAAATATTTGCACTATTCAACCAAATCTATATAGTCCTCAACGTTGTCAGGATTGAAACTGCTTTCAACGTCAAAATCATTGGATTTTGGCAAACTAAACAGGTCAAAAACACTGCGGAAAATATCGCCCACAAGAGGTGCTGCCACAAGTGAGCCGTAGTAAACGTATCCCTTGGGCTCGTCAACGATCATAAGCACTCCATAAGGCGCGCCTGCTTCCAGTGAAAAGCCAAGGAAAGACGAGATATATTTCCCTTGTGCAATTCCGCCGTTTTCATACTTTTGTGCAGTGCCTGTCTTCCCTGCAATGTTATATCCATTGACACCTGCACCTTTTCCACTGCCGTGAGACACAACCCTTGACAGCAATTCACGCATAGTAGCCGAGGTATCACCGCTGACAACCGTATTTTTTTCTTCGATTACAAAAACATCATCTATCTTGTTGCCTTTTTCATCGGTAAATCCTTTTACAAGATGAGGCGTCACTGTCTTTCCGCCATTTACCACCGCCGAGCAAGCGGTCATCATACCAATGGGAGTCACTGCAACCGCTTGACCAAATCCTATGCGGGCAAGGTCAACAGTCTTTACAAGGTCTTGGGATATGAATATCCCACTTGTTTCACCAGTCATATCAACACCAGTCTTTGCACGCAATCCAAAATTTTTGAGATAGGTGTAAAACTTGTCAGTGCCCATAGCAAGTGCGCTGTCCATAAACACACAGTTGCAACTGCTCTCCACTCCCTCTCCAAAATCTATTGAGCCGTGACCTTTTGTCTTCCAACAACGAATCCTTTTGCCGTCAACAATACGAAATCCCGGGCAATAAAACCTTTTCGCAGTATTCATAGCCCCTGTATCAAGAGCCGCTGCGGCAGTCAAAATTTTGAAAGTTGACCCCGGCTCATACACCGAAGACACAAGCATACTTTTTGAAGATGAAAACAATTTTTCAAGATCATCTCTTGGCACGTTGTTTAGATCAAAAGACGGATATTCCGCAAGGGATATAATTTCACCATTTGTATAGTCCATCACAAGACAAGCCACTGCCTTCGGGTCGTATAAAGCAACCGCCTTTTCAACTGCACCTTCAACAATTTCTTGCACCCTGCTATCAAGCGTAGTGGTCAAATTCAGTCCGCTGATAGATGGTAAATAATAGTTTTCACCGCCTTCGATTTCTCTGCCGACTAGGTCGGTTTCAGTCAAAATATATCCGTTTATTCCTGTGAGATACTTGTCATAATAGGCTTCAAGCCCAGTTTGTCCATTTCCGTCTGCACCAGTGAAACCAAGCACTTGCGTCATAAAATCGCCGTATGGATAATAGCGGAAGTTATCCTCAGAATAATACAACCCATCAAACCCCATATCAAACAAAGCGGACATTTGCTCCTTGGTCACTTTTGTTGCGACAGTCACCTCAGAAACTTTCTTTGATATTTTTTCAAGGACTTTGTCCTTGTCATAGCCAAAAACCTCCGCAAGACACTGGGCTAGACCTTCTTTATCGGTTGCGGAGTTTGGGCGGACGTACAAGTTGTATCGTGTGGCAGTGCCTGCAAGCACAACTCCATTTCGGTCGAGAATTTGACCTCTAGGCGCATCGTTTGGCAAGTCTCTTGTCCATTGGTCAAGAGCTTTCACTTGAAGGCTTTTCCCCTCAACAAGCATAACGTGTATGAGTTTTGCAAAAATTAAAGTAAACAAAAAAACTGCCAGCAATATTGAAGCAAGCAGTCTTTTCTTTGGAAGATATGATTGAGTACTTTTATTTGATGTAGAAGTTGAACGCGCCATGGTTATAGTTTATTTCAGGCACGTCCACAATATTACTTGTGTTTGCGTCCGCGGACACCACACCCGAGATGGAGGAGGAAGGTGTGGTGGCGGAACCGCTATTGAGGTCGCCTGCGTTGACGATAATCAACACAGCAACGAGTATGATCACTGCAACGTACACGCCAAGAAGAATCTTGCCCTTTGTGGTGAGGCGTGCTTTCTTTTGGGTGTCGTTCTTTTGCTTTGTCTTGACATGGGTGAACTCACTTGTTCTTTGAACTTCTTTTTCAGTCTTTTGAACAGGACGTGCCACTGCTCCAGTTGAAGACAATCTGTCATAGAGTTCTCTGTCAGAAGGTCTTTCCTTGTCTTGACGTGCGTATTCATAAAGTGTATTCACACTTTCTTCAACTTGGACAGGTTCAGCATAAACAGGTCTTTCGATGGTTTGAACCGCTTGTGCTTCTCTGCGTGCGCGGAGTGCGTCAAAATTATAGTCGATGTTTTGATATTCACTTTGCATAGGACGTGCATAAGGACGAGTGGCTTCATACTCTCTCATGAATTCAACACTACGTGCACCGTTTGATTGAGGTGCGGGAGTGTATCCATTGTATGAAACGCGCTCTTCATTTTGATAAGCACGGTTTCTTCTTGTGAAATCATCATATGACGGAAAACGATCCATAGGTTCAGCATCGTTTCTTGTCCTGGTGTTCATGCCAAGCAATTCATCAAGTGTGATAGCCATAATTTTCTCCTTCTATACTCTTTCGACTATACGCAGTTTTGCACTTTCTGCACGTGAATTTCTGTTGAGTTCTTCTTGTGATGCTACAATGGGCTTTTTGTTGACCAGCTCCACTTCTTTCACCTTGCCACATACACACACAGGGAAATCAGGTGGGCACGTACAAGACAGAGCCATATCTTTAAATGCTGTTTTGACAATTCTGTCTTCAAGGGAGTGGAAGGTGATAACCGCCATTCTACCGCCCTTTTTCAGTCGTCTTGCCATATTTGTCACTGTGTCGCCAAGACCGGTAAGTTCATTGTTGACACAAATGCGAATTGCTTGGAAAGTTCTTTTTGCAGGGTGTCCGTATTTCCATCTTGTTTTTGCAGGATAGCAACCTTCCACAAGTTTTGCCAGTTGCAGTGTGGTTGAGATTGTCTCTTTATCTCTCACTGCGGCAATTCTTTCTGCAATGCGGGGTGCCAACTTCTCTTCGCCATACTCATAGAGTATCTTTGTCAGTTGACTCACCGTGAACTCGTTGACCACGTTGAATGCTGTAAGGAATTGACTTTGATCCATTCTCATATCAAGGGGTGCGTCCTTCATATAACTGAATCCGCGTTCTGCGTTGTCAAGTTGATATGAGCTGACACCAAGGTCAAGGAGTATGCCGTCCACTTCATCAATGCCCAGTTCGTCAAGAACGGTACAGCAATTTTTGAAGTCGTCGTGCACGTATGTTATTTTTGACGCGTGTGCGTGAAGCTTTGCACCTGCCGCCATCAATGCATCTGCGTCACGGTCGATTGCAATGAGTCTTCCCTTTTCACCAAGTCTTTTGACGATTTCAAGTGAATGACCACCGCCTCCGAGAGTTCCGTCAACGTATATGCCGTCTTCTTTAATTTTCAGTCCGTCGATGCACTCATCCAGCAATACGGAAACGTGAGAAAATTCCATTTTACACTCCGTGCTTTTTCAGATTATCAAGGACCTTGTCAAGATTTGCCTTGTTGAGGATGCTATATCTTTCGTCCCAAACTTCTGCGGACCAAACTTCGAGATAAGTTCCCTTGCCTACGAAGACCATATCTTTGTCAATTGATGCGCAAGAACAAAGTTCCTTTGAAAGTCTTACACGACCTTGAGGATCTTCGGTCAGCTTGTCTGCTGCACCTAAGATTGTGGTGGCTGCATCAATCTTTTCATCTCCGCCATAAAGTTCGTCAGTGTCAAGTTTTTCAAGGACCTTTTCGAACTTTTCGTAAGGGATGATATAAAGGCAACAATGGTTTCCGTCCACTTTTCTGCCCGGAAGAATATAAGAAGTGCCGCCCAGTGCCTCACGGAACTTGGCAGGTATTCTCATTCTATCTTTTTCGTCAAGTTGATGACGAACGTTGCCGAGCATAAAATCGAGCATAAACCACCCTACTTTCTTTATTCGAGCATAGTATAACACACGCGATGACCACTGTCAACCACTTTTTTTACTGAATTTCCCACTTTTTTTTAGTTAACTTGTCAACTATATGCAAAAATGCAATTTTCTCTGCCTTTTGCACCAAATTTGAGCAAATTATTTACACCAAAAAACGGCTCTTATTCGCCCTTCTCTCACCAAAAACAAACCGCTCGCATATTGTATAGCGACAACAAATAGGAGGTAAAAAGATGTCTTTTTGCAACAACAATGGCGCTGATAGATGCCCAGGGAATATCAGCGGAAACCCAATCAATGGACTGAGTGAAAAGGTTTGTATTCAAGCACGAAAAGTGTTTGATGCTTGCATGACTCAATCCACCCTAGAATCAACCACCGTCACACTGACAAATCTAACCCCCGCAGACCCTGCTCTGCCTTTGACTTTTGTCAGCGGTCAATCAACCACTAGTGTAGGCACGGTCACCGCCCTCACAGTCACTCCCTTGTCTGACAGACAAGGATTGTCAAGAGTTCAAGCCACAATCTCAATCCCCGTAGTCATCAACTACACCGATGCAAACGGCGTTGCAGGCAGTGGCACAGGCACCATAACCTATCAACAAGACGTGGTGATGTGTGTCCCCACAGGAAGTGTATTCCCTGTTGAACTTGCAGCAAGAGTTAATATGGCAAGCCCCAATGGTGTGTACATAAGCGATAGCACCTTCTCAATCACCGCCTGCACAACCGTAGTTCTCAAAGTGGAAGCAGACGTCGAACTTCTCATACCCTCATACGGCTACTGCCGTATCCCAGAATGCACACCATTTTCACAAGAGGTGTGTCAAGGAGTGTTTGACTTGCCGCTCTTCCCCACTTGCAACCAGTAAAGTCAAAACAAAAAAAGGACGGCAAAACCGTCCTTTTAATTTTTCAATTTTCTACATTTTTCGCTATTCTAACCCTACCAAATAATCAATTGATACGTCAAAATACTTTGCAAGCGCAATAAGATACGACATCGTAGGCTCACGCTTTTCGTTTTCCCACAAACTTATTATACCCTTGCTTACACCAAGGTCTAGCGCAAGTTTAACCTGCCCTATTCCAGCGCCTTCACGCAATGCTCTTAAATTTTTTCCAAATGTGTTTTTGTTTTCCATATTCGTATTTTCTCACAAAAGTAAGAAAATATCTTGACTTCTTACTATTGTAAGATTATAATTTAATCAACGAGATTGAAAACTCGCTAGCAATGAAAACACCTCCCCGTTTTTATTGCAAAAAAAAGGACGGCTTTTAGCCGTTCTTTTCATTTTTGAAAACAATTTTCAATATATCCGCTATTTTTTACGTTTACATTTGAAATCCAGCAGGTTTTGTGATACACTATGTGTATGAAAGTTTTTGCAATCAGTGATCTCCATCTCTCTACTGCCGTCCATAAGCCTATGGATGTTTTTGGCGCAGACTGGGACAACTACTTTGAAAAGATCACCGCAGACTGGAAAGAAAAGGTGACCGATGAGGACATTGTCCTCATCGGCGGAGATATTTCTTGGGGGATTTCCATTGAAGAAGCTGCGCCTGACTTTGCATTGCTTTCTGCCCTTCCTGGTTGCAAGGTCGTTTTGAGAGGCAACCACGATTATTACTGGAACTCTCTTGGCAAAATGCGCACCGCGTTTCCTGACTTTTTGTTCTTGCAGAACAACTGCATCCGCATCGGCAACCTTTTAGTTGCTGGCTCAAGAGGCTGGACAATCCCCACAAACGATTCTTCTGCCGAGGACGTCAAAATCTATCAGCGCGAACTTCTTCGCCTTAAAATGTCCCTTGACGCCATGAAAGAACAACGTTGTGATGAAGACAACGTAGTTGCACTTCTCCATTACCCTCCCTTTGACGTTTTATTCAACGACAGTGAGGTGACGGCGCTTCTCGAAGAATACAAGGTCGACAAGGTCCTGTACGGCCATTTGCACGGCAAAAACGCCCGTGTCAACCCAGTTGTCAACAAAAACGGTATCAGCTATCATTTGACCTCCTGTGACCTTATAGGCAACAAACTTATTGAAGTTTTATAAACAAGTTTATAACAAGCAAAGAAAACCTTTGCTTTCTCAACGATATTTAGACACAATGAACAAAACAATCAATCTACGTCCCCATCATCTTCTTTGCATTGCCTTCTTCAAAGGCAAGGGTTATAGCGATGAATTTGTGTCCAATATGACCAGCATTGTGTCCACACTTAAAGAAAACAAAGACTCTCCCATTTCATTGGTATCGGGAGAAGACGACCTTTGCGGCCACTGCCCCAACAATCAAAACGGCATCTGCACAGCCGAAGACAAATCATCAAGATATGACCAACTGACTTTATCCGTACTCGGCATAGACACATACCCACACTCCACAATCACATACTCTACACTTCGAGCACTGGCCGATGAAAGAATAATCAACTGTGGAAAACGTGAAAACATCTGTGGCGATTGTGAATGGACAGACCTCTGCCACAAGCAATAATGCATAAACAAACGCAAACAAAAAAACTCGCATCACTGCGAGTTTTATTTTTTACATTTTTCGATTATTTTTTGGAAAAGTATTCCGATTTTTACTATTTTTTAGAGTGGTTTTATTCCAAAATTTGAGCAATTCTATCAAAAATCGCTTCTTTTCCCGTTTTGTTAAGTGCTGACGTAAGATAGACGTTGTCCACCCCTACCCCCATTTCTGCTGCCAACATTTGTCTATTTTTGGTCTGTTGCATACGGCTCAACTTGTCCGCTTTTGTCGCGATAAGGGTGAAAGGAATGTTGTAATGAAACAAGAAATTCACCATCATTTTATCGTCGTCTGTGGGCTTGTGACGGATGTCAAGGAGGACAAATACATTCTTAAGACGCTCACTGCTTGTGAGATAACCTTCAATCATTGCTCCCCATTTTGCCTTCTCCCCTTTTGCAACTTTTGCATATCCATAGCCAGGGAGATCCACAAAATAAAACTCTCCTCCATTGACTTCAAAGTAATTGAGGAGTCTTGTTCTGCCGGGGTCACCAGAAGTTCTTGCCAGTTTTCCGTTGTTGCAGATATAGTTGATAAATGATGATTTGCCAACGTTTGACTTTCCTGCTATTGCAATTTCGCAAGTACCTGTATCGTAAAGCGCTTTGCTGTCAGCAACAGACGTGACAAATTTTGCATTTTTTATGACCATAATCTCACCTTTTGAAAAACAGCACGCTAGGTGCTGTTTTCATTTCTTATGCGGTTTCCGCTTGATTTCTGCGGATAATCTTGGGTTGTGCCTTTGACGTGATACAATCTTCTCTGACGACCACCTTTTCAATGGACTTGTCACTGGGGATATCATACATCATATCAAGAAGCAGATCTTCAAGTATTGCACGAAGTCCACGTGCGCCTGTGTTCAGTTGAATTGCCTTCTTTGCAACAGCCTTCAAAGCATCGTCTTCAAATTCAAGATCAACGTCATCAATCTTAAATTGGGTCTTATATTGCTTTGTAAGGGCGTTTTTAGGCTCAGAAAGGATCTTGACAAGGGCGTTTTCATCAAGAGCATTGAGGCCCACTACAATGGGAACTCTGCCCACAAATTCAGGGATAAGACCAAATTTGATGAGGTCTGCAGGTTGAAGTGCTGCAATAAGTTCATCATAATGATAGTCGAGAGTGCCCTTGACAGAACTGCCAAAACCAAGTTTTGAGCTGTCCTTTCTTTGGTCAACGATTTTGTCGAGATCAACAAATGCGCCACCGCAAAGGAACAAAATATTGGTTGTGTCAAGCATATAGCACTCTTGGTTGGGGTGCTTTCTTCCACCTTGAGGAGGAACGCTTGCAACGGTGCCTTCAATGATTTTGAGGAGTGCTTGTTGCACGCCTTCACCACTTACGTCACGGGTGATTGACACGTTTTCACTCTTGCGAGCGATTTTGTCGATTTCGTCGATATAGATGATGCCAACCTCTGCCTTTTTGATGTCACCGTTTGCGGCTTGAATAAGTTTGAGCAAGATGTTTTCAACATCTTCACCCACATATCCTGCCTCAGTGAGTGTGGTTGCGTCAGCCACTGCAAAAGGCACGTTGAGGATTTGGGCAAGAGTCTTTGCAAGAAGGGTTTTTCCGCTTCCTGTAGGGCCGAGAAGGAGCACGTTGCTCTTTTCAAGGACTACGCCGTCTGAATTATGTTTCTTTGCATGATTGACTCTCTTATAGTGATTGTACACGGCAACGGACAACACCTTTTTTGCGCTGTCTTGACCGATGATATATTCATCCAGTTTTGCCTTGATTTGTTGAGGAGTGTAGAGTGAAACAAGGTCACCTGTGTTGCCTTTTTTTCTTTCAAGGACAAATGACGCTTGCTCTATGCATTCATTGCAAATGAACAAGTCATTGGGTCCTGCAACAAGGTCAGAAACTTCGTTTCCGCTACGTCCGCAAAAACAACAATGTACTACTTTTTGATAATCCATTTCTACTCCAAACACGCTCAAGGGCAAAACTATGCCCTTGAACGTCATTTATTGTTTTGTTGCCTTAACTCCTATGGAGTTATTAAATGCGATTGGTGAAAATTCTATCCACGATACCGTAGCTGAGTGCTTCATCTGCGGTCATATAGTAGTCGCGATCAGTGTCGATTTCCACCTTGTCCAGAGATTGTCCTGTATTTTGAGCAAGAATTGTGTTGAGCTTCTTCTTGGTCTTCAGGATTTCTTCTGCGACAATTGCAATATCACTGGCTTGACCTTGTGCGCCACCCAGCGGTTGATGAATCATAATCTTTGAGTTGGGCAATGAATATCTCTTGCCCTTTGCTCCGCTTGAAAGAAGGAATGCGCCCATCGATGCTGCCATGCCGATGCAGATGGTTGACACGTCGCACTTGATATAGTTCATTGTGTCATAAATTGCCATGCCTGCAGACACAGAGCCACCGGGGCTGTTGATGTAAAGACTGATGTCTTTGCCTGCGTCTTTGCCTTCAAGATAGATAAGTTGTGCAACAACAGTGTTTGCCACGGCATCATTGATTTCGCCGGTGAGGAAGATAATCCTATCTTCAAGAAGGCGTGAATAGATGTCGTAGGAGCGTTCGCCACGGCCTGTTTGTTCCACGATATAGGGGATGAGTGTGTTGTGCATATTATTCTCCAACTTCCCTAAAAATTATGCTTCGGGTTGTTCTGCTTTTTTGGTTGATTTCTTTGCAGGAGCCTTCTTTGCGGGCTTTTCTTCGGTTTCTTCACCGACTTTGCCAACGGGTGCTGCTGCGGGCTTCTTGCTTGCTGTTTTGACAACTGCGCTGTTTTCCTTCTTAAGGAGTGCCATCAACTTGTCTGAAAGGATTTGGTTGACGATATAGTCGATTTGTTCCTTGCGGAGAGTCTTTCTATAGTCATCAAGGTCCTTGCCTGCATCTACTGCCATCTTTGCAAGTTTGTCATCGATTTCTTCATCGCTGAACTTGAGGTCTTCTGCTCTGACGATTTGTTCCATAACAAGACGGACCTTCACGCTCTTTGCAGCTTGTTCTTTGTATTCGTTCTTAAGACCTTCCTTGTCGAGACCAACATAGTTGAGATAGTCGTCAAGTTTGATGCCTTGATACATAAGGCGGTATTCAAATTCTGCAACCATATCTTCGGTTTCAGTTTCCACCATTGCATCGGGGACGTCAACGGTTGCGTTTGCAACGATTGTATCCACAAGTGCGTCTTCGTATGCATGTTCTGCACGAAGTTCTGCATCTGCTTTCATTTTATTTTTGATGTCGTTTTTATATTCTGCAAGAGTGTCAAATTCAGAAACATCTTTTGCAAATTCGTCGTCGAGTGCGGGGAGTTCCTTCACTTTGACTGCGTGAACGGTGCATTCAAAGACTGCGTCTTTGCCTGCAAGGTTTTCTGCGTGATATTCTTCGGGGAATTTGACGTTGACTGCCTTGCTGTCGCCTGCTTTGACGCCCACAAGTTGTTCTTCAAAACCGGGGATAAATTGGCCACTGCCAAGTTCAAGTTCATAGTGTTCTGCTGCGCCACCTTCAAACTTCACGCCGTCAACACTGCCCACAAAGTCGATGTCGACGATGTCGCCGTTTTCTGCGGTTTTGTCGGTGTCAACAAGACGTGCTTGCTTTTGACGATTTTGTTCAACCACTTCGTCAACTTGCTTTGCTGTGACTTTGTCAACTTTCTTTGCGATTTCGAGACCTTTGTATTGACCAAGGGTGACTTCGGGTTTCACTGTGACAACGAGAGTAAATGTTGCGCCACCGTCTTCTTTGAAATCAAATGCTGTGAGTTCAGGTTGTGCGACGACGTCAAGATTTTCTGCTGCAAGTGCTTCGCCGTATGCCTTGGGGATGACGATATCCATTGCATCTTCATAAAATACTTCTTTGCCGTAAATTCCTTCGATGACCTTCATGGGCACGTGACCTCTGCGGAAGCCTTGGATTTGGAATTTGTGCTTTGTCTTTTGATAGGCTTCTTTAATTGCGTCTGCAAAGGTTGTTGAATCTACGTCAAATTGGAATTTGACTTGACTCTTTTCAAGTTTTTCAAGTGTATAACTCATTTGTCCTCCATATTGCCGAAATTGCTCGGCTGAATAAATATTTTCATAAAGTATGAAAGAGTATATCACAATAGGCTTGAAAATGCAAACAAAAACTTTGTCACGAAGTGAATTTATAGTCAAATTCCCGTTGATTATGACAAAATTTGGTGTATAATAGGCGTATGGGAAGCGATTTGGTTGCACTGTCAGCATTGACAGCAGAGCTGAATAACACACTTTCAGGGGCAAGAGTTGACAAAATTGTCCAACCTGACCCTGATGAATTGAGGTTTTTCTTGCGCAATGGTGGCAAAAACCTCTGCCTTTGCGTGTCTTGCAATGCCGGTGCACCTAGAATGCATATCACGTCTACGAAGAAACAAAATCCATTGAATGCACCTTCCCTCTGTATGCTCCTTAGAAAGCACTTGCAAATAAGCAGTGTTGAGGGTGTTTCCGTATTCAACAACGATCGCATTTTGCAGATAAAATTCAATGCTCGCACTGAGATGAAAGACGACGCTGTCTATTATCTTTTTGTTGAGATAATGAACCGCTACTCAAACATCGTTTTCACAGATGAAAAGTTGACAATTCTTGATGCGGTCAAACATCTTCCTCTTGACGCAACCCGCAGTCACGTTGTGCTTCGCGGAGTCAAATATGAGCCTGTTGGACAAAACAAAATCAGTTATCTAACCGAGCATTTTTCAGTTTTTGACAATTTCAACGGCGGAGACCTTCACAAATTTATCCTTGACAATATTTCAGGTTTTTCAGGCGTCACAGTGTCCGAAATCATTTCTCGTGCAGGACTTGAAAGCAATCATTCCACTGCCCTAAACGATGACGAAAAAGACGCAATTTGTGCTGTCATAAGAGAGTTTCAAAACATCACCGAAAGCGAAAAATATTGCCCTGTCATCATAGGCAAAAACGACGTGTATCCCTATCACTACAACGTGCTAAAAGACAAGGAATCAAAATCATTTAGCACAATGAGTGAGGCATATGATGCCCTGTTTTCAGTGGCCGACACAGAAATCCGCAACAAAGCACGACTGAAAACCTTGACTACTGCTGTCAAGCACTTGAAAGCAAGGGTTGAAAAGAACATCAAAACCGACCTTGAACGATTGAAGGAATGCGAAAATATGGACGAATATCGCCTTTTTGGTGAACTTATCGTAGCCAATATTTATCGCATAAACAAAGGTGACAAGTCAGTGGTTTTGGACAACTACTACACTGGTGAAAAAGTTGAAATCAAGTTGGACGAAAAGTTGACACCTTCTGGAAATAGCAAGATGTATTATACAAAGTATAATAAACTAAAACGTCAACAAGAGTTTACCGAGAAAAAACTGGTGACAGACCAAAACCTTTTGGACTACGTTTTGTCAATAGAAAATGAACTGAACTCATTGCCCTACGATTGCTCTACAATTGCAATTGAAGAAGAGCTTGAAAAGTTGGGCGTCTTGAAAAAGAAAAACGTAAAAGGCAAAGTCCGCAAAGAAAAGAGTGAGCCTCCCTACACCTTTGAGCACAATGGTTTCACCATTATGAAAGGACGGAATAATTTGCAAAACGATGAACTTACCTTCCGAATTGCCTCGTCAAGTGATCTTTGGTTGCACGTGAAGAATGGACACGGGGCTCACGTCATTGTTTTTGCAGAGGGCAAAAAAGTCCCCGATGAAACAATCAAGGTTGCAGCAGAAATAGCCTGCTCTGATTTCCAAGGAAGTCAAAACGTGGACTACACAGAAAGACGAAACGTCAAACGTATGCTCAACGGTCACCCCGGTCAAGTCATCTACGTCAACTACAAAACTGCACTTGCAAATCCTTGTGCACACGATGAATTGAAAAAGTAGGGCAAAAAAACATCACCAACACTGAAATAATCTAAAAACATAAAAATCGAGCGAAAACGCTCGATTTTTTAATTTGTTTTCTAAATTTTTGCCTTTTTTAGAATAATTTTGAATATAAATATTGATAAAAATTGGGAAATCTACGTGTTTTCTACTTTTGCAACTTTCTCAATTTTTCCAAAACGTTTTCAAAATAATCTGGCAATTCTGCCTCAAAAGTCATTCTTTCTCCAGATATAGGATGAGTCAAAACAAGTTGTCTTGCGTGAAGAAGTTGACCATTTTTGTAGAGTGCGGTTGAGCCACCATACACCTCATCCCCTACTATTGGATGATGAATATGCGATGAGTGCACACGGATTTGATGGGTGCGACCTGTTTCAAGTTCGAAACGAACAAGGGTGTACTTCCCAAATCTTTCAAGGACGGTGTAATGAGTGACCGCTCTTCTGCCGTCGGTGTCAATGCCCATTTTCTTTCTATCGCGCTTATTTCTTGCAATGGGTGCATCAATTGTGCCGTTGTCTTCCTTGAAATTGCCATCGCACAAACCGAAGTAAATTCGTCTTGCAGTCTTTCTCTCTATTTGTGATGCAAGAGATTTGTGTGCTTCATCAGTTTTTGCCACAACAATAAGCCCAGAGGTGTCCTTGTCAAGCCTGTGGACGATCCCAGGACGGATTACGCCGTTGATAGAACTGAGCTTGTCAAGGTCTGCAAGAAGCGCATTGACAAGAGTGTCGTTCTTTTGATAACTGCTTGCAGGGTGCACAACCATACCTTGAGGCTTGTTGATGACGGCAAAATGCTCGTCTTCATAGACGATATTCAGTTTGATTTCACTGTTAGGCTCAACGTCAAGGGTTTTAGGCTCGGGCAAGGTGAACTCCACCTCATCCCCTTCCTTCAACTCAAAACCGCTCTTTTTGCGCAAAACTCCGTTTACAAAAACACCGTCGCTTTCAACGACGGTCTTGATGTTTGAACGTGATGCTCCCGTTTCTTTTGCGAGAAACACGTCCAGGCGGATTTGTTCATTTGCTACGTATGTTGCCATAATTATTCTTCGTCTGCCTTTTCTTCGACAGTTTCTTCGGATTTCTCTTCAGCTGCAACCACTGAGTCAACTTTGTCGTCAACTGCGGTTTCTGCGACGTTTGATGCGGTTAGAGTGGCATTTTCATCCTTATCCGTGTTTTTGCCGTTCAAAAACTCCTTCACCAAAACGTAGATGAGGTAGAACACCAACATAAATGCCCCAACGGTGACAAAGAAGTCCGCAATGTTGAAGATTGCAAAATCCATAAAGGTGAATTCAAAGAAGTCACGGACGTATTTGAGACCGATTCTGTCAACCAAGTTGCCTATGCCACCACCTGCAATGAGAACGAGAGATATTCTAAGCCAAATTTCATTGCGCTTTGAAATGAGCAAATAACCGAAGATTGCCACAATGATGATTGCGGTTATGACTGTAAGCGCCAAAGTGCCATCTTTGAACATGCCAAAGCCCGCACCAGTGTTTTCTGAATAGGTCAAGTCAAGAAAACCCTTGATGACTGTGTAGTTTCCACCCTTGTCCAAAAGGAAGTCGTAGAGATATTCCTTCATGCAAAGGTCAAAGACGATTGTAAATGCAAGAAGCAAAAATTCAATCCCGCTGATGATGAGAAACTTTTTCAGCAGAGATTTGTCAGTTTTCAACTGGTTAATTGAGTTTTTGAAGTAGTCTTTGACTTTGTCAAAGTCCAAAATTTTTTTCATAGGTTATCCTTTTCTATTTGCTTATTGTAGAGCCATACGCCACAGCCATATTGCTTGGCGCAAACAAAAATATATCGGCATTGATTTTTCTCACCGAGCCACCTAAGGCGTAGACGGCACCGCTCATAAAGTCTAATATCCTTGCCACAACACCTTGATTTGTGAATGAAAAGTCGACGATGACTTGTTCACCACGTTTCAAGTGGTCAATGATTTTGCCCACGTCATCATAATTTTTAGGGTTGAAGATGACGGTGCCACTGGCAACGTATTGCTCTGGCGGTTGCTCGGCAAAAAGACGGCTTATACGCGCGCCTACAGTTGCTTCTGAGTGATATTTGCCACGAGGTGTTTCCTTGAAAGCACCTGCATAGCCCTTTTGAAATTTGTCCATAGTCACCTACACGCTCGGCGTATAGATTCTTTCACCAAAGATGATTCTGCCGAGCCTTAACACGTTTGATTTGTGGCTGAGGGCGGTCTTGTAATCCCCACTCATACCTGCGGATAAATACTTGATTTCCACGTTGTCTTGCTTGATTTTTTTGACTTTGTCAAAAATCACATCAAGTTCATCATAAAGTGCGTCAAGTTCGGGTGCGTCTATATTTGGAAGGACGGACATTATCCCTTCAATTTTTATGTGTTTGTAGTTTTCAAGTGAGCGGATGAAATCTGTCACTTCATTGGGGGCAACACCGCCCTTTGTGACTTCTCCGCCCATATTGATTTCAACAAGGCAAGATTGCACCTTTTGGTGCTTGGACGCTTGCTTTTCAATCTCCTTTGCCAACTCAATGCGGTCAAGAGAATGAATAAGCTCCACCTTGTCGATTATGTATTTCACTTTGTTTGTCTGCAGTTGACCTATAAGATGCCATCTATAACGCTCGTCATATTTTGCAACAAGCTCCTGTACACGATTTTCACCCAGCACAAAATCGGGCGCAATGGTCATAAACTCGTCCACAGTTTCCTTCGTTTGGGTTTTTGTGGCTGCTATGAGCATAATTTCTCTGCCCGTTGCCGCCACGTCTTCCCTTATGCGTTTGAGAGCGTCTAAATCAATCATCAATTAGTCAACGACTGAGTCTGTATGTTTGCCGGTGAGAGTGTTGTATGCAAGGCACTTCTTCACGCCGTTTTCTTCATATTCGATGGCGATGACTTCGTCTCCACTGCCTTTTTCCTTGATGTATTCTGCGGAAATGACTTTGCCGTCAAACTTCTTGAATGAGTCAAGGAGGACTTCCACTTTCTTGTCGTCGTATGCACCTGCGTTGTCACTGACAAAGAGCACTGAGCCAAACATATGGTTTATGCGTGCAAGAAGTTTCTTTTGTTCCCAGTTGAATTTTGCGGGCTTCATACCGTCGTCACGGAGGAAGAACACATCGGGGTCATTTGCAAAGATTCTGCCATTGAGGTGTCTGCGGAAGATGCTGTTGTTCATTGCCATCTTTGCAGAGATGATTTCCTGGTTGGTCACCTTAACGTAGAATTTTTCCTTGAAGGAAAGTTCAACGTCACAACTGATTCTGCAAGCATCAACAATGCCAAAACTTGCACTGAGAGGAACGCCACAGCCAAGGATAATCTTGTCGCCACAGCATTCGCGGAGGAAATCCATTGCTTCGTGCATAAGTTGTCCGCGTGATTTGTTGTTTCTGGGTTGTATTGCCACTGAATACAAGAAGTCAAGTTTGACCATATCATAGCCCCATTCATCAAAGACGACTCTAAACACGTTCTTGATATAATCACGGACTTCGGGTTGTTCAATGTCAAGGACGTAGAATCCGTTCCAAGCAAAACCACCAATCATATTCTTGCCCTTGGGGGTCTTGATGAGCCATTCGGGATGGTTTTTGACAACTTCTGCCTTGAATTGTGCGCTGAAAGGTGCAAGCCACAATCCTGCCTTGTATCCCTTCTTGTGGATTTCATCTGCAAGATAACCCATTCCCTTTGGGAATTCAGGCTTCAAAGTGAGCCAGTCACCGACCATGCTTTCATAGCCGTCGTCGATTTGGAAGATGTTTGCCTTGTCGCCAGCCTTTTCATACATGCCGTTGAGGTCACGCATGATGATTTCTTCACTGATGTTTTGGAAGTAGTTGTACCATGAGGTGTAGCCTGCAAAGTGATCAACTCTGCCAGTTGCTTTGCGGGGATATTCTTGGAAATACTTGTCAAAGACTTCATCATAAGTGCCAACGTGATGAGTGACGTTGAAAAGTTCATAGTCGCCGATGATTGTGACACCTTCAACGTCCTTTTCAATGGCAAAGACGTTTTCTCTCATATCTGCATAGAACACGGTGTAGCCAGTTCTGTCGTTGAGAGTGCCAAAGAATTCAACGTCTGCTCCCTTACGGAGATAGGTGTATGTGTTTGAGTGATAGAGGTCCTTGCCGTATTCAGTGAAATAGGTGTCACCAGATGCTGCTGCAAAGGTACGTGCAAGAGGAATAATGTTGCAGGGGAAACGAAGACCATATTGTCTATCTCCACGCTTATATTCTCTTGAAGTTGACCAGCTTTGATAACCGCCGCCATAGAACCATTCTTCACTTTCAAAATAGTGATCATAGATAAGCTCTGCAAGAGTGATCTTGACTGCTTCTTTTGCAGAGACTGTGATATGGACATGATTGTCATCGCCATTATCCACAAATGTGAGAATATCATCGCTCTCATTGATGACTCTTGTTTTGCCTGCGTACTCGTAAACGACTTTCAGTGTGTAATCTTTTATGTTCATAATGCCCCCTTACGTGCAAGCGTGCCCACACGTAACGCTAATATTTTTCTAAATGTATATTATACATGAAAAAATCGCTCTTGTAAATACCGATATGCAGAAAGAATGGTTTTTTGCCTATTTTTCTATCCGCCGCCTACTCTGTCTTCTCCAACTTGTTTATTGACACCTCGTATGCCGTTCTACTTTCATATGAGCCGTCCTCTAATCCCTTTTGATATTCTCTTGATTGGATTCGTCCTGAAAGTAGCACCTTATCTCCAACCGCAAAGGACTCGGCGTATCTTGCGTTTCTTCCCCAAGCGATGCAGGGGATATAGTCCGACTTATTGTAAGCGCGGTTGACTGCAAGGAGCACGTCACATATCTCTCTGCCGAAGGGGGTTGTTCTATATACGGTGGGCTTGCACACGTAGCCCTCGATTTCTATATAGTTGGGGTTTTGATCATCTCCTATGCCTAGTTCTCGCACAAAGACTTTGAGGACAAGTTTGCTTCTTTCCCCCACCACTTTGTTATAACTGCGCAATTGACCATATACTCCTATTTTTTCGCCCACGCTGAGAGTCATATCTCCCATAAGTCGCTCAGATATAGTGAGAGGGATTTTGTCATATTGTCCGCTGAGGCGTTGCACGTCTAGGGTGAAGTCATAAAAACCCTCCCCCATAACTTCGTGGGAAAAGACTGGCTCTGTGGACACTATTCCGCTCAAGTACACTTTGTTGTTTTCAAGTTGATCGTAGCTCATTGATTTCTCCTTTTTTGTTCTAATCATTTTTCCGTTGGACACCTTGTGAGTCCACCGTGTAGTTGTCTGTCAGCACCATTTGACTCAGTGCCACAAATTTGAATCCTTTGTTCTTTAGGGCTTCAAGGACAAGGGGCAAGGCGTCTAGGACGTGGTCGCTGTTGTTGTGAAAGAGGACTATATCCCCACTCTTTGCCTTTGGCACTATTCTCGCCACAATGTCCTTTGCTGAAAGCCCCTTCCAATCTAGGCTGTCTATTGACCACTGCACTCCCACCATGCCTAAGTCCTCTAAGGCGGTCATAAGGCTATTGTCGTAGTCACCGAAAGGAGCACGAAAATAAGTGGGCGTTTTGCCTGTAAGGTCACAGACCTTTTTGTTTACTGACTGAATCTCCTCCACAATCTTTTCACGGGATAGCCGTGGCATATTGAGGTGGTTTTCAGAGTGGTTGCCTATGTCAAAGCCGGCTGATGCTATTGCCTTTGTTTCCTCTGGGTATTTGTCAATCCAAAATCCAACAAGAAAGAAAGTGGCGTCTGCGTCGTATTCCTTCAAGATTTCAATGATTTTCAAGGTTTTGTCCGCGCCCCAAGCGGCGTCAAATGTGAGGGCGATGACTTTGTCCTCCTCCGCCATTGACACTGAATATACGGGGATCTTCCGTGAGGTTTTGCCAAAGAACACTCCTGCCACCGAAGAGGTGGATATGAGGGTCACAAGGACTGCAATCAGCACAATGGCAACACCGTAGAACAAAATGTTTTTACGTTTTAGCACTACAAACATTTCTGCCTCCATATTAGACCAACCGCCTTGACAGAAAATGACAAATCCTGTCGTAAAAGTTCGCACTTCGTCTATAGTGATACATTACGCGGAGCAAATAAGGTTTAGAACTGGGCGGAAATCTTTTGACAAAAGGCGCAACCGCCCCAATCTGTTGACTTTTTTCAACTAAGTTGTAAAATGATGGTATGGGAACAGAAAACAAACACAAAGAAAACTTGAAAAAGGTGATGACCTACACTCCTCTGGTGCTGGCAATGTTGTTTGCAGTAGTGTTTTTTGGTGCATCGGTCATCGCTTTGATATACTCCGCAGTCACCTATCTCGCCTTTGGCTCTGCAATGGTGTTCCTCATTTTGTTTGGATGCTCAGTGCTTACGTTAGGCATCGGCACTGCCCTTGTGGACAAGTTCATTTCTCTCAAAAAGAAACTTGACGGCAAAGACGTCGCCCCCGAAAAGGAAGAACAAAAGACTGCCGTTGTGAAAAAGAAATTCACCGTCACAATGCAAACAATTTGCTTTGGCGTTATGATTGTTGGCGCAGTGTTCATCATCGTGTCCGCAGGCCTTGGTGTCACAAGTGCAGACAAATGGGATGAGGCAACAAAGGACTATATCCTCTCCAACGGCTACTATCAAGACGCAAAGTCCTTTGAGGTGGCCTACGACAGCACCAACCCCGACAAACCCATCGATAAAATCGTCTTAGACCTTGATGGCAAAAACGCAGTGGTCATCTACACCGATGACAGTTTTGTCACCATAAAGGGATATGAAAACTTCCCTGCACAACTGTCTGTCACTTACGGCGGTGGCACAATCGTCATCCACGAAAATCCCTCTCCCAAAAAAGACGGAAATCTTGAAAAAATGCTCTTCTTCATCTTTGATGAAAATGAGGTTGAAGCACAAATCCGCATCTACTTGCCTAAATCCATGGAAGGACAAGTTGAATTTGCCGGCGACTACGTAGTTGCACAAAACTAAAAAACAAGAAAATAAAAAATACGCTACCTATGGTAGCGTTTTCTTTTTGTCAAATTACATTTTTTGCGTTTTTCCACCGCCTTTGAAGTTGTCGAGGACGCCTGTTGAGAAGTTGTGGGTGCGGGATTTGCGGTCTAGGTGGTCCTCTATTGCAGTGTTTATCATCTTGTCCAAAAGGTCTTTGAAGGTTATCCCTACGGATTCAAAGAGGTAATGCGCCAGTGACCCCGGCACGGTGTTGATTTCGTTGAGGTATATCTTTTCTCGTTTGACGTCAACAAGATAGTCCACTCTCACCACCCCGCTCATTTCAAGTTCACGATATATCCGCTCAGTCAATGCCTTCACTTGGCTGTTGAGATCGCCTATTTCTGCAGGGATTATATGACCACCACCGCCCATTTTGCCTGTGGAGTATTTGTCGTTGAAAGACAAGAAATCACTGGTGGACAAAGGCTGTTCGGTTTCAGACACAACAATTTTATCGCCGTCCTTGAATGCGGCGCAGTTGACTTCTATGAAGTCAGTGAGTTTTTCTTCAACGATAATTTTGTCATCAAACTCCCCTGCGATGTCTATTGCAGAAATCAAGTCCTCTCTTTTGTAGGCAACCCCTATGCCTATGCTGCTTCCAAGCCGTGCAGGTTTGACTATGAGTGGATATCGCAAAAAACTTTCTGCGTGGAAAAGGACTTTGTCACTGTCCCTCTCCCACTCCTTTCTTGAAAACACAAAGTGTTTCACTTGGTTGAAAAGCATATTTTCAAAAAGCTCTTTGCTGACCGCTTTGTCCATACAAAGGGCGGACGGCAACAAACTTGGGCTTGTGTGAGGCAGTCCGTTGAACTCAAAAACCCCAGATAGAACGCCGTTTTCACCCTCTCCGCCGTGACAACAATTGACAACAACGTCGGGCTTCAGTGCCACTGTCATCTTGTCTTTTTTGACGTAATAGAATTTGCCACTGACAAGCACCAATTTCTTATGGTTTGAGGGCACAAAAGGTGCAAAATCCTTTATCGTTTTCATATCACCGGTGTAAAAATCACCCTCATACAAAAACACAGGAGTGACTGCATATTTTTTGTCATCAAGGTGTCGATAGGTTTGCACTGCGGTGATGACGGATATATCCCTTTCCACCGATCTTCCACCAAAAATCAAAGCAACTTTTTTCTTCATTTCTCCCCCTAATCTTCATATATGTCTGGCAAGTCGTTGAGAAGCAACAAGTTATCCCCTATGTGGAGAAAGTCCTTAAAGGACTTTTGTGCCTCTGCTAGGGTGTTGAAGCAGAGGATTTTGCCGTCAAAATCACTTAGCCCTCTTGCCACTTGCTCACCTCTTTTCCCTATGAGCACAACAACGTGAGCAACCATTGCTATTTTTTTACCAAGAGCGTAGTTTTCCTCTTCTTCAAGGTCACCAAGTTCAACAAGCCCCGGTGTCACCACCACTTTTCTGCCCTCAAATTGTGACAGGGTGTCAAGAGCTTTTCTTGCCCCGTCTGGGTTTGAGTTGAAGGTGTCGTCAATGATGGTCATACCATCACGGACAATCAGTTGCAAGCGGTGTGGCACAGGCTCTACGTGGGCAATCCTCTCCACAATATGCTTTGGACTGATGCCAAGTGCAAAGGCCACTGCTGACGCCACTGCCAAATTCTCCACGTTGTGCTCGCCAATGAGCCCAGTCCTTGCCCTATGAACCTCATCACCAAAATGCAAGTTGAACTCACTTCCTCGTTTTGACAAGGCTACGTCGCTTGCCCAGACTTCTCCACCGTTTCCTGCAAAATCTACGTTTGCCAAAATCTTGTTTTGCTTGTCTTCAATAATCTTTATAAGATTGTTGCTTACGACAGCAAATCCATCTCTTTTTAAGTCGGTAATGACCCTCATCTTTTCATCCACTATATTCTTTTGACTTTTGAATGTTTCAAGATGTTGAGAGTTTATCCCCGTCAAAACCGCCACGTCGGGGTTGACAATTTTCATCAATTTTTTGATGTCGCCGACTCGTCTTGCACCCATTTCCGCAATGAAAACTTCGTGGGACATATCAAGGTCCTTCACTGTCTTTGAAATGCCCATAGGAGTGTTGAAACTTTCAGGGGTTGCCAGCACCCTATATTTGATTTCAAGCAAATCTTTGAGATAGTTTTTCACTGAGGTTTTGCCGTAGCTTCCTGTTATCGCAATTTTGATGCAATCACTACGAGATAGAATAGCCCTCGTTTTCTTCTCATACCTCAAATTATTTAGCCTTTCAAATACGTTGACTACGGACATTGTCAAAAGGAAAACAAGCGGATAGAATACTGGAAAAATAAAAAATCCTGCATAGCGGTAAAAGACATTTTCGCCACTGAGTACGCCGTTCAAGTAAAACAGAGTGCCAACAATCAATGCGCTTTCAACCACTGCCACGGACACAAAGCCTCGCACTGCTCTTTTTGTGTATTTAAGCGGTTTCTTTTTGTCGCCGTCTTCTGCAAAGTACAACACCATTTCCGCAATGAAAAAGAACATTGCAGTGAGAAACCCCCAAAACACCCGAGAGTGCAAAAAACTGACTCCAAAATATATCCCGCCAAACACCAGCACCGACACCAAGTCCATAAGATATGCGTTGCGGATATTCTTGCTTTTGAAAATCCCCTTCAATCGGTAATTGTCCTGCTGAATCACGTATATGTACGGCTTTGCCATAAAGGTGGTGGCAAGGATTGACAACAACAAAAAGAACCAGTTTCCCCTGACTAGCATACCCCTACTCCCTTTACAAATGCGGACAAAATCTTGACAAAATTGGCAAGGTCTTCAACGTAAGCGTAGTGTCCGCCTTCAAGCAAAATCAACTTGCTATCCTTGATTTTCTTTTCAAGTTTGTTTGCCATGTATAAAGGCGTTTCCTTGTCGTTTTTACCCCACAAAATAAGGGTGGGGGTATTTATGTTTTCAAGGAGATAGGTTTGGTCATAGGACACCACTTTTTTGAAAGTTTCTTTCATTATAAATGAAAGAACTCGGTAATCTCGTGAGCCTTGTAGTCCACGAAAACCGAGTTTTTTCAATATCTTGTGTATTATGATTTTTGCGTAATATGATGGCTTCCGCCGAGGCTTCAAGCCGGCGCTGTCCACAAGCACTAGTCCATTTACTGCATCGGGAAATTTGCCTGCGATTTCTAGGGCTACTCTGCCACCAAAGGAGTGACCAACGATGATTGCTTTTTTCACCCCTTCCTTTTCAAGGACTGACAGCACTTCACCTGCGTAATCCCCAACCGAATATGGTCTATCAGGTTCAGGGGTGTCACCAAAGCCGTTGAAGTCCACAACTATGCTCCGACAAAAACTTTTCAGTCTTTCCGCAACAAATAAAAAGGCGGAAGCGTTTCCGCCCCAGCCATGTAAAAATACTACGTTTATGCCGTCACCGACTATCTTATAATTGATAACTCCTCCTATACGTCTAGCCACATAATAAGGGCATCGTCACGATTGTTGTAATACTTCTTTCGTATGCCTGCCCCTTTAAAGCCGTAGCTTTCGTATAGGTGTATTGCGGGTGCGTTGTTGACGTTGACTTCAAGTGTCATATGCTCTACGCCAACCTCTCTTGCCTTGCTGATGAGGGTTGCAAGAAGAAATTTGCCTATTCCTCTGCCTCTCTCTGTGTGCTTGACTGCTATGTTTGTTATATGCCCTTCGTCAAGGACTTTGTGAAAACCGCCGTAGCAAATGACCTCGTCACCACGGACACCAACGGTGTAAAATGCTTCCGCCGAATAAAGTTCGGGGATAAACATCGCTTTCGTCCAAGGTGTGTCGAAGGCCTCTTGTTCAATCTCTGCCATTTGGGCGAGATGTTCGTATTTTAGCGGTTCAAATCTCATTATTTCTCTCTGCTTGTGATTTTCTCATATAGTAGGGCTCAAAGACGTTGACAAAGTCGTTTTCTGCCCATTTTGTGCGGACGATATTGTCAAGAGCCGTGACCACACTACAACTTGTTGTAGTGATTTTGTCCTCAGGCAACGTGGCACTGTCCTTTTCTTCAACAAACTCCGTTGACACAATCTTGCCATTTTCAAGCTTTGCTGTGTATGTGTGGCCGTGGCCTGCGTCAATGGCAAGCACTCCGCTTTCTCTACTATATGCAAGAAGTTCAAAGGAGTTGACCGCAATTCTCTTTGCTCCCGTGCCATAGGCTATGGCCGTCACTGCGGATACACCAATACGTATGCCTGTAAATGAGCCGGGGCCAACAACCACTGCTACGCCGTCAAGGTCTTTCACCTCAACTCCGCCTTCAGTAAGAAGGTCGGCTATTGTGGGCAAAATGAGAGATGAGTGACCGCTCTTGCCCACCTCAAAGGATTTTGAAAGAGTTTTGTCACCATCAATCAACACAGCGGTGAAGGTTGTAGAGGTTGTATCAACTGCAAGTATTTTCATATCTTACGTTAAATTTCCTATTCTTTTTGTCAACTGTGACATCGATATAGATGACTTTGTCACCAAGTGAGGTCAGCTTGTTCCACTCAATGACCGTCACCGTATCTCCGCCGATGGCGTCTTCGACGCCAAGTTCATAGAGGTCGTCTTCGTGCTCGATGCGGTACATATCAAGATGGTTCAGTTTCAGTCTGCCCTCTTCATATACGTTCATTATGGTGAATGTGGGGCTTGTCACCTCACTCTCTACTCCAAGAGCCTTTGCCAAACCCTTTGTGAAGGTCGTTTTGCCTGCGCCGAGGTCACCGCTAAGGATAATCACCTCTCCGCCCATCAAAGTGTCTGCAACACGCTTTGCAAGGGCTTCAGTGTCCTTCACACTTCTTGAAATGTGTTCTCCCTCTATTTCGCCGTCGTCAACAGTCTTGTCGGGCACTTTTGAAAACGCCAACTTGAAGAGTTTGCCTGTTGCCTTGTAAAGCACAAATGTCAATCCTGCGTTGCCTGCATATTTCAGTACGTTGAACGGAAGTATGGTTGTGGGGAGCATTGTGAGGACAACACTGCGCTCTACACCCATAAATATGGGTGTAAATAATATATTCCAAAGGAGCATCGTCACAACACCACTCAAAAAACCTGTCAACAAACCGATGAGCGCGCCTTTCAGGTTGTGTTTGAATTTATAGACAAGACCTGCACTCAACACAAATACGCCTGTTGAAAGCAAGTTCATTGCTATGCCGATAAGTCCGCTTGACGCACTGACTGTAAAACCTTGAATAAGTGACACTATAATAGTGATGACAAGACCTGCCACAGGACCGTACATAAAGGATGCGATGAGGATGGGCACGTCACTGGGTGAATATTCAAGGAAGGGTGCGGCAAAATACGGGATATGCACCGTGCATGCAAGTGTCACCGCAAGGGCGGCTAGCACTGCCATCCCACAAAGTTTTCTTGTGGGAATACGTATCTTTTTCTTTGAAAGTTTTCCTTTGGAAAACTTGCCTTCGTTATCGCTGGATGTTTCTGCGCCGTCTGCCACGGCGGTTTCAGCTTCTACATCCTCTGCCACTTGAACTTCGGCGACTTCTTCAACCAAAGTTTCTGTTTGCTCATTAAGTTTTTCTGTCATAAGAATATCCTTTCGGGCATTAAAAAACCCAAGAATTATTCTCGGGGGAAACAAAAATCTGCCTCTTTCATCCGGACTATACCGTCGGTTGAGGAATTGCACCTCATCAGCACGCAATGCGTGGTCGTGGACTGTCACCACCGGTAGGGAATCTCACCCTGCCCCGAAGCAATAATATTTTATTATGTTATATTGTTGTTGTCAATGACTAAGCACAATAAAGTGCCAATTTTTGTGATTTTTGTGCGGTTTTTGATAAAAACAGTGGGTTTACACTGCATTACAACTCAAAACTTAGTTTTGAATATTTTCTCCTACACGGGCAAAAATAGTGGTATGTATCTTTCAACCGCAGAAATTGACACAGCAACCTATATTGCCCTATCAAATGATAACGTATTATCCGCTCGCACCTTTGAGCACGATGGATACGTGGTCATTGCCCTGCTCACCGGACCGATTTTTTCACAAACTGAGCGTATAGCACTAAAAAATTCAGTGCAAGCCGACGTCAGTGATAGGCTTGATGTGAGCCTTGAACAGGTCATAGTCACCTTTGATATGGAACTTTATAGGGCCATGGATGAGGTTGATGACTCAGACAAGCAAAAACTCCTTGCCATGGCACTGGAACGCTGTGATTGACCTATAAATAGGTCAATACTCATATTGATTAAGGGGACAGAGGTAAACTCTGCCCGCTATTTTGTTGTTATTTGTCTTCGCCTTTGTAGAACTCTACGTTGTCACCGTCTGTCCAAAGTTTTTCAAGACAGTAGAACATTCTTGTGTCGTCGTTGAAGATGTGCACGATGACTCCACCGTAGTCAAGGACAACCCACTTGCCATCTTGGACGCCGTCCATGCGCAGACACTTGACGCCGTGGTTTTTGTCAAGGGTGTCTTCAAGATATTCAGCAAGAGCTTTGACTTGTCTGTTTGACTTGCCTGTGCAGATGATGAAATAGTCTGCAACAACGGTGAGATGTTCAACGCTGAGGACGGTGATATCCACTGCTCTACGTTCATCAAGTTCTTTGCAAATTAAGTTTTTGAGTTGGTTAGATTCCATATTTCTCCTATTTGCACAATGGTTTGTGCCGATTTCATTATAAATAGCATTTCACCGCTTCAAGGGTCAGCGGGTAAATGGGGTTTCCTTTTTTCAAGAGTTTGTCGTATGTGTATTGAAGCACAGCTTTGAATCCTTCTTCAAAATCTTCATCGCCAATTTCTCTAAGTTTGGGGATAGGATCATACATTCTGTCGTATGAAGTGCTGTCCGCAGTGTAGATGAGTTTTTGAAGGACTGTCATATCCTTGCAAGCTGTTGTGTGGACAAGGATTGCATCAAGAACATCTTTGTCCGCCACGCCAAAATCTCTTTCCGCCTTTTTTGCACCTAAAAATTGATGCATAACCGGGGTGTCGATTGAGTCCTCTGGTATGACTAGACCATCTGAAGATGGTCTTTCCTTTGCATTGTCGTGAAGAACCGCCGATTTGAAGACCTTTTCAAAGTCTTGCTTCAAGTTGTGAGCACTGTTGAGGTGCACTGCTCGCAGCACCACGTTTTTGGTGTGGTTGTAAAGTTCAGCACTTTGATACGTTTTGAGTTTTTCAAGCCAAGGCTTGTATTTGTCCGCAAGGTGGTTGTCCATAATGTACTCATAGACTTCATCAGCGACACCCTCAGGCTTTTCACCAAGAAGAAGTATGGCTTTGATTTCTGATGAGGACACACTACTTCCATCAAAATCAATGGGGATAAATTCTCCGCCAAATTTTTCAGCGACTTGAGCGACTTTTTCCTCAATATCGTCATAGCCTTCTCTGCCTACAACGGCTATCGGGCAAGCGGAGGCAACCTCTTCGGGTTTGTGCCAAGTATGAAAGTGCTCAAGGCTATCTCCCCCGATTAGATACACAATTTCGCCATATTTTTCCTTGAGAAGAGGCAGGACTTCACTGGAGTAATTGTGTTCATATCCTGCGACCGCTCTATCATATTCTATGGTGTCGATGACAACTTCGTCCGCACAACCTTCAAAAGCCAACTTTGAAAGTGCCACTCTGTCCTCAAATGACAAAAATCCACCACTCTTGTGAGGCGGACAATGGGTTGGGACTATGACAAGCCTTTTTGCACCCAATTTGTCTATGACAAACTTGGTGAGACGGCTGTGTTCAAGGTGAGGGGGATCAAATGCTCCCCCAAAGACGATAGTTTTCATAGGATTATTATATCAAAATATCGCAAAAATTCAATAGTTGCCGTAAAACTTGTGAAACATTTTCATATTAAACTTTGAACAAATGTTCAAATCCGCATACGATAGAACTATTTTGTCAAATGATGTAACTGGTTCTCTACTATGCAAATCTACGCATACATAATAGCAAATGTGCAAACATACATAAAAGAAAGAAAATTAATTTGCAACGTACAAAAAAGAATAATTTTCTCCGCCCTGTCAAAAATCATTGTATGGCGAAAATAACAGACTTTTTCAGTGTCAGCGTGCTTCTTGCATTTTTGACTTTTACGTGGGCAGGGCTTCTTCTTGACAACATCGTTTTGGCGGTGGTGGTTGCCGTCACGGTGACTGCGGTTTTTGTCACAATAATGGTGAAACTGCGAGGAAGAGAGGAGAAGCCCTATAAATATGACAGACTTGCTCTTGAATTGTCGGTGCGGGGTCCGTCATTTTTGGTTGAAATTTTGAAAAGTATTCTCAAAAATAGGGTTTTTGAGAGTGGTTTTAACTTTATTTGCCTTGAAAACGTGCTGATTTTGGCTTGTTTTAAGTTTTCAAACGTTTCTCTTGCGGATGTCCCAAACATCTATTCAACTGCAGTAAAATACAACAAAACACGGGTTTTTCTCCTATCTAGAGGTGTTGAAAGAAAGGCCTTGCGCCTTCTTGAAACCTATGGGATTTTTGTCACAGTGGTGAAAATAAAGCAGATTTATCGCCTTCTTAAAAAGCATAATGCCCTGCCTGATTTGACCAAAAAAAAGACTTTTAGCGTGAAAGATATTCTTTCTCTTTTGCTGTCAAAAGGCAACACAAAGGGATTGATTTTTTCAGGCGCAGTGCTCATCGTCACTGCCTTTTTCACACCTCTCAAAATCTATTATTTAGTGTTTGGCAGTGTTGCCCTTCTCCTTGCCATTTTGACATTGACACCCCTTGGCAAGGATAATCTTGGTGCAACTTGGAAACTGAAAGACGTGTTTGGCGGTGAAAGCACCGCTGACACTGCCCTAGACAATCTTGTTGAGGGAAAGGACAATTTTGAAAAAACTGAGGAAAATGAAGAAAACGACCAAAACGACAAAATTCCTCCCCATTGAAAATAAATTGCGAAAACTGCTTGCACAATGCCCCATATACCATTAAAATGGTAAAAAACAATATCAAGGTGCATTATGTATTCAGTCTATCTCAAAAAAGGTGAAGAAAAACGTATTCTCAACGGACACTCTTGGGTGTATGCCAATGAAGTGGCAAAAATTGAAGGCAAAGACAAAAACGGCTCTCTTGCCTCAGTTTTCACCCACGACGGCAGATTTATCGGCAAAGGATACATCAATCACCTGAGCAAAATCCTTGTGCGCATATTCATACGCGATGAAAATCAAGTTGACGACAAGGCATTTTATCTTGAAAGACTGAAAAATGCAGACGATTTCCGCAAAAATCTTGGATACGACAACTGCTATCGTATGGTTTTTGCTGAGGCAGACGATATCCCAGCCCTCATCGTTGACAAATATGACGAATATCTGTCAGTGCAATTCCTGTCACTTGGCATTGACAAAATGAAGAAATTGATTGTTGAGTGCCTTGTTGACCTCTTTGCACCTAAGGGAATTTATGAGCGCAGCGACGTTGCAGTCCGCGTAAAAGAAGGTCTCACAGAAACAAAAGGCGTCATTTACGGTGAAGTACCCGACCGCATAATCATCACTGAAAATGGCTTGAAAATGGCCGTTGACGTGAAAAATGGTCAAAAAACAGGTTATTTCCTTGACCAAAAGGAAAATAGATATGCTGCACGAAGATACTGCAAGGACGGCGAAGTCCTTGACTGCTTCTGCAATTCTGGTGGTTTTTCACTTAACTGCGCAACTGTGGCAAAATCAGTCACTGCTGTGGACGTATCTCGCACCGCCCTTGACAGCGTTGAAGAAAATGCTTCTCTCAACAATCTTACAAATGTAAGAACCTTGCAAGGAGACGTTTTTGAGGTTTTGCGCAACTATCGTAAAGAAAACAAGGTCTTTGACCTTGTAATCCTTGACCCTCCTGCCTTTTGCAAGAGTGCTTCCGAGGTGAAAGACGCATATCGCGGATATAAGGACATCAACGTGCTTGGTATGAAGTTGGTGCGCTCAGGTGGATTTTTGATCTCTGCATCTTGTTCACACTATATGACCTTGCCCCTCTTTGAAAAGATGCTGGCAGAATCCGCAAAAGAAAGTGGCCGTAGAGTCCGTCAAATTGAAATCAAAACTCAAGCCCCTGATCACCCCGCACTTGTCAACGCTGAAGAAACCAGTTATCTCAAATTCTTCGTCCTGCAAGTGTTGTAATCAAAACAAAGCAACAAAAAAGACCGCACTTGCGGTCTTTTTTTATTGCAATCTGCCATAATCGTTCCACTCCCCATACATTTTGCCTTGCTTTGTTTCTTCCACAAGTCGTTTCAAGGCCTTTTCATAGCCCTCTGGGTTGCGACTTTTGTAAAATGCCACGTTGTAGGCACGCACCCTTTGATATAGTGGCGGAAATGACGTGAATTTGTCCCATAGACCTGCATCTTTCAAAGTATTCACTATGTCGGGGTCAAAAACGCAAAAAAGGTGCGTAATACGCTTCACAAGGATAAATCAAAATAAAGATTTATTATCGTTAACATACTTTATGATGTTTTTTAAGCCATCATCAAACGATAAAAATGTTTTATCTTGATTTTTTATTTCGGCAACATAGTAGAACGTTGAATCCATATAGATCAAGGTTGAGCATTTTACAGTAATTCTATCGCCCTCGCATATCTCTTCTTTTGCAAGGACTTTGCTGAGAACATTACAGTTATCGCCCACTAATTCTAGTACGATTTTTTCACTATTCGCTTCGGATAAATCAAAAGCTGATTTGTCCTCAATGGAAACATACAGATAAATCCGGTTGTCGACTTCTTTATATGAGCAAAACGTTGCCTCGATATCATGATAATTATCTCCATCGCTAAGATGTTCTCGCATAATCCTATTATAACCGCTACAAGCGGTCATGCTTAGCAACAGGATAATTATAATTCCAAGGAATAATAATCTTTTCATTTTGCATTCTCCTTTGCTGTATTGATAGAAGAAATAAGCAATATTCTAATGCTCGTGCAAGCAGAATCAAACGCTTTGTACTCACTTTCGTCAATTAAGTATATCTTATTTTTCTTCGTTAGTCAATGAAGCATTGCCGCTGGCAATATGAAGCGAAGCGGCGTCCTCAGGGATTCGTAAGATAGCAAGGCGGTGAACTTGTTCATTTAGCCGAGCGTCAGCCGGGAAACCGGGTTCGTATGCGGAGCATAGTGCGCCAGCACAAAGACCTAGGCAAAGAAAAAACCACCGATGTTTCGGTGGTTTTTGGTGCGTCCTCAGGGATTCGTAAAATAGCAAGGCGGTAAACTTGTTCATTTAGCCGAGCGTCAGCCGGGAAACCGGGTTCGTATGCGAAGCATAGTGCGCCAGCACAAAGACCTGAGTAAAGAAAAAACCACCGATGTTTCGGTGGTTTTTGGTGCGTCCTCAGGGATTCGAACCCGGGACCCACTGATTAAGAGTCAGTTGCTCTACCAGCTGAGCTAAGGACGCACGGTTTATGGGTCTGTGGAGCGGGAGACGGGATTCGGACCCGCGACTTTCACCTTGGCAAGGTGACACTCTACCACTGAGTCACTCCCGCACAGCATTGATAACTATATCACTCAAATCGAAAAAATGCAACTATATTTTCACATAATTTTCAAAATTTTCATCAAATATTTCATTGACTTTACTTTTTGTTGGTTTATGATATAATAGTTGACACGCAGTTGTGGCGAAATTGGCAGACGCGCTGGATTTAGGTTCCAGTGGGCAACCGTATGGGTTCAAGTCCCTTCAACTGCACCAAAACACCGGGTTTATGCTCGGTGTTTTTTTGTTGTGGGACTTTGTGCTTTCAGCACCACGCTACGCGTGTGAACCCATACTGTATGGCTGGCGCTCGTTCCTTTGTGCAAGCACAACCTCTCACTATTACGCTCACTCCGTTCTCTACAAGTCCCTTCATCTGCTCTTTTCAATAATGTAAATATTGTATATTTACTATTCGGGAAAGTTGTGGTAAAATTGTTGTATATCATAAACGTGAGGTCATTATGAAAACTGTCGCTTGTATCGGCGTTGGCAACAGAGGGAGCAAATATCTCCTTGAACTCAAAATTTTCCATAAAAAAGAAGTCAAGCCTGTGGCTATATGTGATATTATCCCCGCAAAACTTGACCGCTTTGGCAAGAAATATAAAATCGCAAAGGATATGCGCTTTTCAAGCGATGAGGACTTTTTCAATCGTGGTCCTATCGCAGACGGTCTTATCATCTCTACCCCTGACCGCGAACATTTCAAGCACGCAAAGCGTGCTCTTGAGGTGGGATACAAGATTATCCTCCTTGAAAAGCCTGTGTCAAAGGATATTGAGGAAACCAAGGAAATCGCTCGTCTTGCCGACGAAAAGGGCGCAAAGGTCATTGTGTGCCACGTGCTACGCTACTCCAACTATTATCTCACCTTGAAAAACGCTGCTGAAAGCGGTGCTCTTGGCAGAGTCATCTCAGTTGAGCAACGTGAAAACGTGGGATACTTCCACTTTGCACACAGCTACGTACGCGGTGAGTGGCACAACGAGGCGGACTCCTCCCCTTCAATCCTTGCAAAGTGCTGTCATGACCTTGACCTCATCTATTGGTTTGCTGGCTCAAAACCTGTGTCTGTGGACAGCTACGGCGACCTATTCTACTTCAACCGCAATAACGCACCCGCAGGCGCAACTGAATATTGTATGCAAGGTTGCAAGTGTCAACGTAAATGCCCCTATGATGCGGAAGCATTTTATATCACCGACAACGTGTTTGAGGCAAAGTTCATCAAATATATGCCTACAACCGTCTTTGGCAAGCCCAACCCCACAAGAAAGGAGAAGCGTGAAATCCTCCGTACGGGTGCTTATGGCAAGTGCGTATTCCTCAACGACAACGACGTGTGCGATCATCAAGAAGTGAATATCCTCTTTGAAAACGGCGTGTCTGGTCGCCTCACTATGACCGCTTTTGGTGAAAGATGTGAGCGTGAAACACGTATAGTTGGCACAAAGGGTGAAGTTGTGGCAAGAAAAGGCAAAATCGTCCTTGAACAATATGGCATCAAACGGAAAGTTTTGAGAAATCGTGACATTTGGTCTATGCTTGGGCATATTGAAGGTGATATCCGCACAGTTCATAGTTTTGCAAGCCTTCTGACAACTGGCAACACTGAGCATAAATACGTCACCTACATAAACGACACAGTGGTGTCACATCAAATGGCACACGACGCTGAAATAAGCAGAAAAGCAAAATGATGACTTACGAAATGAATTTGAATCGTCAGCCCTTTGATATGATAAAGAGCGGACGAAAAACGATTGAACTCCGCCTAAATGACGAAAAGAGAAAAAACATTGTGGCGGGAGATAAGATAATGTTCACCTCTCCTGATGGTGACACAATGCTTTGCATTGTGAAACACGTCCACAACTTTCCTACTTTCAAGGAATTGTATGAAAATCTGCCCCTTGACAAATGTGGCTATCTGCCTGAGGAAATCCCCACCGCTTCATACAAGGATATGGAAGAATACTACCCTATTGAAAAACAAGAAAAGCACTCAGTGCTTGGCATTGAAATAGCCCTCATCAACTGATATGAAAAAAGCAATATTTATCGACATCGACAATACCCTCCTTGACTTTGACAAGTGCGCATATCTTTCTATGAAGCGCTCCTTTGAGGATTTCGGTCTCCCTTTTGACGACAGTATGTTTGACACCTTTGAGAGAGTCAATCTATCTCTTTGGCATAGCCTCGAAAATGGACATATATCAAAAGATCAACTCTTCAAAATAAGATGGTCAACCGTCCTTGCCGCCCTCAACGTGAAGGCAGATGGCATTTTGATGGAAAAACAATTCAAGCACTACATAAACACCGTTGCAATCACCATAGATTACGCAAAAGAAATCCTTGAATATCTTTCATCAAAATATAAGGTGTATGCCACCAGCAACGCTACATACGAGCAACAAATTTCAAGACTTAAAAATGCGGATTTTGACAAGTATTTCAGCGGATATTTCATCTCTGAAAAGGTGGGTTTTGAAAAACCTAGCAAGGAGTTTTTCGACGGCTGTTTTGCATCTCTCCCTTACTCAGTGGACGAGGTGACAATGATTGGCGACTCCCCCACCGCGGACATAAAAGGTGGTGTGAAATATGGTCTTGACACGATTTGGTTTAATCATCGTGGAGAGAGTTTGCCCGATGATATCAAACCTAAATTCACCGTGAATCACTTGAAAGAAATTGAAAATATATTGTAAAACAATATAAATCACCTTTTCACTTGACTTTTGCCCCTGAAAAGTGTAGTATCAAATCAATCGAATATCAATCTTGTTTTTGCCGTCGGGTAAAAACGCTGGCATCAGGACGCTCACCAGTAGACCTTTGAAGGTGACGTCAAGGTGCCTTTTTTGTGAGTATGACTGAGAAACACCCTTATCTTAAACCTTTTGCTAAATACGTTATGCTCAACGTCCTTGGAATGCTTGGGCTGTCTTGCTATATTTTGGCGGACACCTTTTTCATTTCAAAAGGTCTTGGCACCCTTGGTCTTACCGCACTGAATCTTGCTCTGCCTGTGTTCAGTTTCATACAAGGCGTGTCCCTTATGCTGGGCGTTGGCGGTGGCATAAAGTATGCTGTGGCAAAGGCTTCTGGAGATCAAAAGTCTGCAAACTCCACCTTCAGCGTCACACTGGTGCTGTCCGCGGTGCTTTCATTGATATTTGTGCTTCTTGGGGCTCTTGCATCAAGACCTCTTACAACTTTCCTCAAAGCAGACAGTGAAGTCTTTGAGATGACTCATCAATATCTCAAAGTCATACTTCTCTTTGCTCCTGCTTTTATTTTCAGCAATGTATTTGCAAGTTTTGTCCGCAACGATGGAAATCCTAAACTGGCAATGTTTGCAACGTTATTTGGCAGTTTATTCAACATAGTATTTGACTACGTGCTCATCTTCCCTTGCGGTTTAGGCATACTTGGCGCAGTGCTTGCAACAGGCATCGCACCTGTCACAGGCATCGTCATTTGCGGATTCCACTGGATACTGAAAAAGGGTCCCCTCCGTGTTGCAAAAACAGATTTCAAGCCTAAAACAGTGTTTTCAGTCCTCGGTCTTGGTCTGCCCTCTCTGGTGACAGAGTTTGCAGGTGGCATTGTTATGATTGTGTTCAACAGCGTCATTTTGGACCTTGAAGGCAACGTCGGTGTGTCTGCATATAGCGTGGTGGCAAACATCGCTTTCGTAGTTCTATCCATGTATTCTGGTGTTGCACAGGGTGTTCAACCTCTTCTCAGTGAGGCTCACGGAAGAAAGGATTTGAAGGCAAAAGACACCCTTCTCAAATACTCACTTTTAACTGTTGGTGTGGTGTCAAGTGTGATATACGTCTTCATCGCAGCATTTGCCCCTGAAATCACCGCAATCTTCAACAGCGAAAATAACGTGAGACTGGCAGAAATTGCTTCCTTTGGCATGATAATCTACTTTATCGGCTCAATTTTCGCCAGCGGAAATGCAATCTTCTCAACCTACTTTGCTTCAATTGAAAAGCCTATCCCCTCGCAAGCCATAACCATACTTAAAGGCCTTGTGATAATAATCCCTTTCATCTATCTATTTTCACACTTTATGGGCATGACGGGCGTGTGGCTTGCCTACGTCCTCACTGAGCTTATTGTTCTTGTTATGGCAGTGGCAATCTATATCCTCTTCCGCAAACGTACAAAGAAGAAACTGCTGAAAGAAGCAAAAGTCGATGACATTCCTGAAAAAGTCACTTTTGAAAATTAACCCCTAGCAATTGCAAAAATAAAACCACACTTTGTGTGGTTTTTTAATTTTATAAAAATGAAAACACACTTAGATGCACCGTGCAAAACCTTAGCAATTTCAGCATAATCTTAAAAAAACGTGATATTTGGATGGATGACAAGAAAGAAAAACTCACAGGGGTCGTAGCGTACTTATCGTACGTGAGAATCCTGTGAGTTGAATCTGCCGAAGTCAGGCGCCAAATAGCGCGTTTGTTGAAAAGTATTAAAAGGCATCACAGTGATGTATAATGAGAAAAGCCTCAGCTTTCCGACTGATACGTACTTGTTGTACGTGACTGGTTCTCATTTGAGAGAATATAAAAAGGCAATAAATCGATGAAGAGCGCGAAAAAGCCCTGATAGACCGTCCGCAGTGTACTTAGCGTACATAAGGGTGGGATATCAGGGCTTTGACAATGCTATTCGCGATTTAGTGCCTTTTTAGTCGTACCACTCAAATTCGATGTCACCGATTGATACTATATCTCCTTCCTTTATGCCCATCTTGCGTAGGTCATGCATGACGCCACGGTCTTTGAGGACTTTTTGGAAGAAGGCAAAGGAATCGGTGTCAGAGATTGTGACGTTTTGGATGAGGAAGTCAACAAGACCACCATCCACAAAGAATGTTCCGTCGGGAAGACGCTCGATGGTGTATTTTTGGTCAGACTTCTCTTCCAAGGTGAAGAGTTCATTGATTTCTTCACGGCTGGGAGGAGGCAATTCATCCACTTGTTGCTTGATGTCGGTGAGCAAATCTTTGAGGCCTTCACCAATGATTGCACTGATTAGATGCACCTTTTTGCCGATTTTCTTTGAGAATTCTTCAAGGTAGGCAGGGTCTTCAAGCATATCTGCTTTGTTGGCTACAACGATTTGAGGAAGTGAGCCAAGTTTCAAGGAATAGGCTTCAAGTTCTTGATTGATTTTGTGATAATCATCAAGAGGATCTCGGCCCTCACTGCCACTTATATCTACGATGTGGACAATGAGGCGGACTCGTTCAATGTGGCGCAGGAAGTAGTGCCCAAGACCTGCTCCGTCACTGGCACCTTCAATAAGTCCGGGGATGTCTGCGATGACAAATGAATCGTCAAACATTTGCACGACACCCAAGTTGGGATTGATGGTTGTGAAATGGTAGTTGGCAATTTTGGGCTTGGCTGAAGTCAACATTGAAAGAAGTGTTGACTTGCCAACGTTGGGGAATCCAACAAGACCTACATCTGCGATTGTTTTCAGTTCAAGGGTGACTTGGTGCTCTTCTGTGGTTTCACCAAGTTGTGAGAATGAAGGGGCTTGACGTTGCGCGTGTGCAAAACGCATATTGCCCTTTCCACCGCGTCCGCCTTTCAGTGCAACAAATTCCTCACCATCGTCAAAGAGGTCGGCGATGACGTTGCCTGACTCAGTGTCACGGATGACTGTACCTGTGGGGACTTTTATGACAAGGTTCTGTCCGCATTTGCCTGTGCAACACTTAGGACCACCTGAAGTGCCGTTTTCTGCACGGAAGTGTTTTTTGAACTTGAAATCGATGAGGGTGTTCATATCCTTGTCTGCAACAAAGATGACGTCACCACCATTGCCACCATCACCACCGTCGGGACCGCCGTTGGGGACGTACTTTTCTCTATGGAAAGACACGGCGCCATTTCCGCCGTTGCCTGCTTTTATGAAGATTTTTACGTAATCTAGAAACATAATGCACCTTTTTCTGTTGTGTGGTGTGATTATATACTATTTTTCAACACTTTGCAATTCGTTTAATATGGCTTTTGCAGACTTTTTGCCTGCTCCCATTGCAAGAATAACCGTGGCAGCGCCTGTCATGGCGTCTCCGCCTGCGTATAGGCGAGGAACGGACGTTAGTCCGTTTTCGTCTGCAACGATGGTGCCCTTGGGGCTAAACTCAAGTGATGCAAAACTATTTTTGATGATAGGATTTGGGGACGTGCCAAGGGCGACTATGACCTCATCGCATTCGATGTCATACTCACTGTCCTTGACTTCAACAGGGCGACGGCGTCCGCTGGCATCAGGCTCACCAAGTTCCATCTTAATGAGACACATACCTGTCACTTTTCCGTCTTTTCCAAGGATTTCCACAGGGTTTGTCAGAAGATTGAATTCGATTCCTTCCTCTTCCGCATGGTGGATTTCCTCTTCACGGGCGGGCATTTCTGCTCTACTGCGACGATAGACAAGGCGGACGTCTGCACCTAGACGACGAGCGGTGCGAGCGGCGTCCATTGCCACATTGCCTGCGCCTACAACAACAACGGACTTGCCAAGCAAAACGGGTGTTGCTGAGTCTGTCTTGTATGCTTTCATCAAATTGACTCGGGTGAGATATTCGTTTGCAGAATACACTCCACCAAGATTTTCCCCCTTTATACGCAAGAACATAGGAAGTCCTGCCCCTGAGCCAATGAAAACTGCATCGTATTCTTCAAGAAGTTCGTCAACAAAAATTGTTTTGCCAACAACTACGTTTGTTTCAATTTTGACACCCATATCTACAAGTTTCTCAATCTCTTTGCGGACAAGTTCCTTAGGAAGACGAAACTCGGGGATGCCATATACAAGCACTCCACCTGCTTCGTGAAGAGCCTCATATACTACAACGTTGACACCTGCTTTTGCAAGGTCACTAGCGCAAGTAAGACCGGCAGGTCCACTACCTACAACTGCAACTTTGAAGCGGTTAGATGCCTGTTTTTCTGGCTTAATACCCTTTTCAAGTGCCCAGTCTGCCACGTATCTTTCAAGGCTTCCTATTGCCACTGAGCCACCAAGTTTTACCTTGCGGACGCAGAGGTTTTCGCATTGGTGCTCCTGAGGACAAACTCTGCCACAAATTGCGGGAAGATTGTTGTCAAGGGTGATGGTGTGATATGCGCCCTCAACGTCCCCCTCTTTCAGTTGAGAAATAAATACAGGGATTTTGACTCCAACAGGACAACCTGCCATACAAGGTGCGTGCTTGCAATTAAGACATCTACTTGCTTCTTCAAGAGCAAGGGCGGGAGTGTAGCCTAAAGCAACTTCTTTGAAGTTGTGGATTCTTTCATTTGGTGCCTGTGTGGGCATAATTGTTCTATCCATACTACCCCCTAATATTGCAAACATGAGCTTGCTCAAACTCTCTATAGGTGGACGAGCGTGCAATTGCTTCGTCAAAATCTACTTTTGCTCCGTCAAATTCAGGGCCGTCAATGCAAGCGTATTTCACCTTGCCATCAACTGTCAAACGACAGCATCCGCACATGCCTGTGCCGTCAACCATCATTGAATTCATGCTGACAACTGACTTTATACCATATTTCTCTGCCAGTTTTGCCACAAATTTCATCATCACAAGAGGACCAACTGCAAAAATTACGTCAAATTTCTTTCCACTTTCAACAAGTGCAGTTATTTCATCGGTGACAAGACCGCGTCTTCCCTTACTGCCGTCATCGGTGACGTAGTGAGTGGGGGCAAGAGCGGTGAATTCATCTTCATAGAAGAAAAGGCTTTTGTTTCTTGCGCCTAAAATAATTTCAAACTTTTTGCCTTTTGAGTGCAATTCCTTTGCTTGAGGATAGATAACAGCAGAGCCAATTCCACCGCCAACGAGAAGGATATTTTCAAACTCGTCAAGGTCGGTAGGATTGCCAAGAGGGCCGACAAAATCACGAAGACACTCACCCTCTTTCATTGTGGCAAGTTTCATTGTTGTTGCGCCAACTTCTTGCACCATAATGGAAACTGTGCCATTTTCACGGGAGTAATCGCAAATGGTGAAAGGCACTCTTTCTCCTTCACTGTCTGTGCGCAAAATGATAAATTGACCGGCACGGCAGTGTCTGGACACAAGAGGTGCGTATATCACATACTCGTTGACGCGGTCACACAAATACTTTTTTGAAACGATTTGGTATTTCTCCATGATTTTATCCTAAAAAACGATGATTTTGAGAAAAGTATTCTCAATTTTGGCTGTTTTTATAGTGGTTGCAGTGGTTTTTCAAAGGACACTCTCCACAATTTGGCTTTTTTGCGGTGCAAACGTATCTGCCATGAAAGATGAGATAATGGTGAAGTTTTGACCAAACTTCCTCGTCAAAACCTGCCATCAACTGCTCCTCTACCTTTTCTGGCGTGTCGCCATTTGCTATGCCTAAACGATTGGAAACTCTAAACACGTGGGTGTCAACTGCGATTGCATTTTTGCCAAATGCAACTGCACTGACTACGTTGGCGGTCTTGCGACCTACCCCACTGAGTTTCATAAGTTCCTCTCTCGTTTCGGGCACTCCGCCGAGGGCAAGGACGCTTGCAGACATTTCTTTGATTGACTTTGCTTTGTTGTGATAGAATCCACAGGAGTGGATATGCTCTTCAAGTTCCTCTATGGGCATATTGACAAACGCCTCAGGGGTTGAGGCAATCTTGAAAAGGTCCTTGGTGACCAAATTGACACGCTTGTCCGTGCATTGGGCAGACAAAATCACCGCTACGAGAAGCTCGAAGGGGGTGGTGAAGTCCAGCTCACATTTGGCATCAGCGTGCAACGTGGACAAAAGATTGTAGATTTCTTCGTTGGTTTTTGTCATACACAAATAATATCACTTCACGCGTGTTTTATCAAGCGCAATAAGGAACTCCACTCCTAAGTTCCTTAAAATTTTACACTTTTTCCGTCACTATTCAAGTAAAATCTGCCGATGACTGAGTTGTATCTCCCCCTTTCAAGGACTTGCATGGCAACGGGTAAGTTGCGGACTAGGCATTTTACAGACAATCCACAGCCTACTGACGCCGATGAGGGCGTGTTGATGAGGGTGGCGGATATGCGATAGACTGCAAGTTGCTCATAGTAGAGTGCCGCTTCTCTTCTGGAACGGAACGCAATAAAAAACTCTCTCATAACTCTCTCTCCAAAATATATGTATCCGTTCCTATTTATACTCTACTCAATTCGACATTTTTTGGTGAAAAGCCTAGCAAACGGAAAACTGTGCGGTCATATACTATAACATGATTTATCTTGACAATGCAGCGACATCACATTTCAAACCTAAGTGCGTGTATGACGCTCTTCTTTACGATGTAAAAAATTCTGCAAACAGCGGGCGCAGTGGACATAAACTTGCCCTATCTCGCTCGCTAGCCATTGAAAATTCAAGGTCATACCTTCTTGAAAAGTTCGGTGGAGATCATCTTGTGTTCACAAAAAACTGCACCGAGGCCTTGAATTTGGGCATTTTGGGTTATTTGACGGAGGGAATGAAGGTTGTCACCACAGAAAACGAGCATAATAGCGTGCTGCGCCCTCTTTACGCCCTTGAACGACGTGGGGTGATAACTTTACTCGTCCTGCCCGTAATTGACGGAAAAACGCCCTTTGAGAGCCTCGTAGAGGCTGGGAAGACGGCGGACCTCGTTGTGGTGAGCCTTGCATCTAACGTTTTGGGGGCAACGGTTGATATCCCTGCACTAAAATCAGCACTGAAAAACTCAAATGCTAAGATCCTTGTGGACGGTGCACAGGGTGTGCCATATATTCCTTTCGATATGAATTCTGCGGATATGCTTGCCCTTCCTGCCCATAAAGGGCTTCACGGGGTGCAAGGGGTGGGCGCGCTAATCTTCAACGATGACGTGAAATTGAATCCTATCCTCTATGGTGGCACGGGGACGGAATCTTTCAGCCCATATCAACCTACCACTATCCCCGAGTGCTTTGAATCAGGCACTATGTTTTCAGGAGGGATATGTGCTTTTGGTGAGGGAGCTAGGTGGACTTTTGATCGAGTTGATAAAATACGCAAGATTGTCCGCTCTTTGGCAACCGAATGCGCCTATAACCTTAAAAATATGGGCATGATGGTGTATTCTAAGGAATATGACACCGGCATCGTCACTTTCAACATTGACGACAAGGACTCCCAACAAGTGGCATCTAGCCTTGACGAAATGGGTTTTGCGGTCCGTGGGGGTGTCCATTGTGCGCCCCTCATTCACAAACGGCTTGGCACGGACAAGCAAGGTGCGGTGAGAGTCAGTTTCGGTGTAAATAACACCGAAAGGGATTTAATAAAGTTGCTGTCTACCGTTGAAAAAATCAAAGGTCAAGGACTTTGATTCCGTCCTTTTCCTTTGCTAAGGACATAACCAAACCTTTTGCCTGCCTAGGTGAAAGGTTTTTGTATTTTTGGTGAAGCAAACAACATAATCCTGCAACGGCAGGCGCTGACACCGACGTGCCACTCATATAGGAATAAGTGCCACCTACCTCCAAACCTTTGAGCCTTACGCCTTTGGCGTAAACATCGGGCCGTGATATGCCGTGATAAGTGCCGTATGAGGAAAATTTGGCGAGGACTCCATCGTCATCAACTGCGCCTACTGATATGACCTCACCGCTGACGGCTGGGGATTTCAGATTATTTTCTCCGTTGTTGCCCACCGCACAAACCACCGTCAAGCCTCTTCGCACAAGCATTTCTGCGCCGATTTTCAAGGGGTCTGCAGTGTCTGTGGGTTCTGCACCAAAACTCATACAAGCCACTTTAATTCCAAGGCGATGAAAATTGTCGTAAAGCCATTGCATACCGTCAAGGATTTTGAAGGTGCTGCTGTCACCATTTGCGGATATTGCCTTTATTGCCACAACACCGCTTTCAGGGGCTATGCCTTTGCAAGTTTTGCCCGAGCAAAGTCCGTTGCCCACCGCAACTCCTGTGACAAAAGTGCCGTGGCCGTTGTCGTCGTAGGGGTTTTCCTCTCCGTTGAGGACGTCGTAAAAGCCGTAAATTCGGTTTTTCGGCACACACAAATCTAGATGAGTGCCAACGCCTGTGTCGATGACTGCAAGGCCTACTCCCGCGCCGGTCAGTCCTTCCGCTTTCAAGGCGTGGACACTGCCGTTTTCAGGCAAATAGGCTTCGTCAAAAGGATTTAGGAGTGTGTCACCTAGGGCGGATACGTGCATTGAAGCGGAAACGAATTCCACCGAGTGGCTTCGTGAAAGTTTGACAAGGTCATCTCTCACACACTCTACTCCTATGGAATTGATGAAGGGATAATATCGCACTACTTTAAGACTTTGTCTTAATGAGGCGAACTCCAAGGGTGAGCGCAACTTGACAACTGCCTGCGCTTTATCCTTGACCGACAAGACGCTTACAAGATTTTCGTCTATCCGTGCCGTCATTTTATTGCGTCAATTAGGGTGCGGAGTTTTTTCAGTTGGTCGGGTGACATAAACATACCTGCGGTTTGATACAACCTTTCAAGGTCGTTTACGTTCAGTGAGCCGTTCATGTTCATTTTGCCGGCGGTGGACATAAGTTCACTGAGCCGTTCCTCTTCACTCATAGAGTTGAGCCTTGCGATTTGCTCTGCCATATTTGCGTTTGCACTGCTGTTTTGACGAGGATTGACCTTGCCTTGATGAGGATTAGCGTTGCTTTGATTTTCTGCCAAATTATGTAAGTCCTTTTCCCAAAAATTCATATTGTCTCCTTCACATTCATAGTATGCAAGCATATACTGATTGTGCAGGTGAATTATGTTTTTTGACGAAAAAATGATGGGTATCATCAATATGCTGGGCGCACTAAACGGCGGTCAAGAAAAGACGGATAAATCAAACATTCCGCAGTCTAGTTTTGATATGTCAAAATTGATGGGGATGATGAGCCTCCTTCAAGGATTGAACAAAACTGGACAAAACTCCGCAGGATTTGGGCAAATGGGTGGTCAAGGTGTTGACGTCGGGAAACTACTGCCCCTCATCTCTATGCTGAAAAGCGGAAATCCGCTTAATAACTTCAGTGCGACAACCACTGAAAAGGTTGAAAAACAATCTGCCCAGGTGCTCAGTGAAGAAAACGTGAAAGAAAACAAAATAGGTGGATACAAGGGGAAATACTCCGCCGTATCCTTCGCAGGAAATGAGGTGATATACAACCTGGGCAAGTTGTGGAAAATAAAAAGACAGGACTAAGTCCTGTCTTCTTTTTGTGTTTCAGTTTAATTTTGTTTCAATTTGATTATTAAAACAAAACGTCGTTGGTGTAGATGGGATATTTGTCGCAGAGAGCGATGACTCTTGCCTTTACGTCTTCAAGGATATCTTCACCTTTGAAGATGACGTCTGCGATGCAGTCTGCGATGACCTTCATATCATCTTCCTTCATACCGCGGGTTGTGATGGCGGGTGTACCGATGCGAAGACCGCTGGTGACGAAGGGTTTTTCGGGGTCGCCGGGTATTGAATTCTTGTTGGCGGTGATGTGTGCTTCATCAAGCATCTTTTCAAGGGCTTTGCCTGTGACGCCTGTGCCTACAAGGTTAAGAAGCATTAGGTGATTGTCTGTGCCACCGGTGACGAGGTTGATGCCTCTGTCTGTCAAACCCTTTGCAAGAGCCTTTGCGTTTTTCAACACTTGTGTTTGATATGCGGTGAATTCAGGGGACAATGCTTCCTTGAACGCCACTGCCTTTGCTGCGATGATGTGCATAAGAGGGCCACCTTGTGAGCCGGGGAAAATGGCTTTGTCCACTGCTTTTGCAAGGTTTTCATCGTTGGTCATAATCATACCACCACGAGGTCCACGAAGGGTTTTGTGGGTGGTTGTGGTGATGAAATCTGCATAAGGCACAGGGCTGGGATGAAGACCTGTTGCCACAAGACCTGCGATGTGTGCGATGTCAACCATAAGATAGGCGCCCACTTCGTCTGCGATTTCTCTAAACTTGGCAAAGTCGATGATTCTGGGATATGCGCTTGCGCCTGCAACAATCATCTTGGGCTTGTGTTCAAGTGCAAGACGGCGGACTTCGTCATAGTCAAGAAGACCTGTGACAGGGTCAACGCCATAACTGACTGAGTTGAAGAATTTGCCGTTGCCACTGAGGTTGACCTTTGAGCCGTGTGTCAAATGTCCGCCTGCGTCAAGTCCCATGCCAAGGATTGTATCCCCTGCTTGAAGGACACTGTAATACACGCCAAAGTTTGCGTTGCAACCTGAATGAGGTTGAACGTTGGCAAACTTGACACCGAACAGTTGTTTTGCGCGTTCTATTGCAAGATTTTCTGCCACGTCAACGCAACCGCAACCACCATAATAGCGTCTTGAAGGATAACCTTCTGCATATTTGTTGGTGTGGAAACTGCCTGCTGCTGCAAGGACTGCAGGTGACACGATGTTTTCACTGGCAATGAGTTCGATGTTGTGTTGTTGTCTTTTCAATTCGTCAACAAGAGAGCCGTAAAGCTCAGGGTCTGCTGACTTGATTACGGATAGATCTACCATATTCCACCCCCGATATTAATTTAAAGGACTGCGCTCAATGCTTCTGCAAGTTGTGCTTTTTGTCTGAAACCGATGAGTTTGTCTACCACTGCGCCGTTTTTGAAGATGAACACTGAAGGGATGCTCATAATGCCAAATTTTCTTGCAAGAGCTTCGTTTTCATCAACGTCAACCTTGCCGATGACTGCTTTGCCTTCAAAGTCTGCTGCAAGTTCCTCGATGACGGGAGCAAGCATTTTGCAAGGGCCACACCAAGTTGCCCAAAAGTCAACGACGACTACGGGGTTTGATGCAAGGACTGCGTCAAAGTTTTCTTCTGTCAATGTGATGTATTTTGCGTTTTCACTCATATTACGTTCTCCTTGAGCATTTTGCTCTATTTATTTTTCAATATTGTCTTTGATTTCAGGCTCACCCGTGGTGATTTCTTTCATAACAGGGCTGAAACCTTTTCTTTTGCGGATGACGAATCTGTCAAGGAAAAATGCGATGACAAATCCAAGAACAAGTCCGCTTATTGCCATAATGATTTGGGCTGTTTCTGATAAGAGTGTGCCGATGCCAATGCCTGCACCCACCAAGAGAAGGGGCAACACGTAAACTATGGCAGCCGCGGTCAAAACAAACCTCTCTCCCATCTCGACGGTGACAAAGTCACCGACGTTGGCTCCAAGGGTGTTTTCAACCACCACTTCCACTTTCATACCGTCCTTTGTGACGGCGCACATATGACACTGGTCACAGGCGCTTCGTCTGTCAAAACTGACGGTGGCACGCTTGCCTTTCACTTTGGTGACGACACCACGTTCTACCATACTCTGCCTTCTTTAAGGTCAGCAAGTGTCACTTGCTTTGATTGGCCTTCTGCCATATTTTTGACTGTTGCAACACCGCTGTCCAATTCATCGTCACCGATGATTGCAACGTATGATGCTTTGATCTTGTCTGCATACTTCATTTGTGCTTTGAGGCTACGTCCCATAAGGTCAGTTTCTGCACTCAAACCTGCCATGCGAAGTGCTTGACAAATGGGTTGACTTTCAACTGCTGCTCTGTCTCCAAGAGGTGCGACGTAGACGTCAATGCCCTTTTCAACTGCTTTCATATTGCCTGTATTTTCAAGGACGAGGAGGAGTCTTTCAAGACCAAGACCGAAACCTGCTGCGGGAGTGGGCTTTCCGCCAACTTCTTCAACGAGGTGGTTGTATCTTCCGCCGCCACATACTGTGCCTTGTGCGCCGATGTCTGTTGAGATAAACTCAAAGACTGTGCGTGTGTAGTAGTCAAGACCACGGACGATGCCGGGGTTGACTGCAAAAGGAATGCCGAGGGCGGTCAGTCCGTTTTGCACTTCGTGGAAATGGTCCTTGCAGTCGTCACAGAGATAATCTATGATTTTGGGGGCTTGTGCAGTGATAAGTTTGCACTTCTCTTCCTTACAGTCAAGGATGCGGAGAGGATTCTTGTCAAAACGTGACTTGCAAGTGGGACACATATTGTCAAGATTTGCACCGATATATTCCTTCAAAGCCTTGTTGTATGCTGCTCTACATTCCTTACAGCCAATGCTGTTGATGTTGAGTGCCAAATCTTTGAGGCCTGCGTTTTTCAAGAATGTGTATGCAAGTGAAATGACCTCAACGTCTGCCTTGGGGAGGTCACTGCCGTACATTTCAACGCCAAATTGGTGGTGTTCACGAAGACGACCGTTTTGAGGCTTTTCATAGCGGAAAATTGATGCTATGTAATAGACCTTCAAGGGGAGGCCGTTTTGTGCAAGACCATTTTCAATGTATGAGCGAGCAACACCTGCAGTGCCTTCGGGACGAAGGGTCATACTTCTGTTGCCCTTGTCGTCAAAGGTGTACATTTCCTTGGTGACTATATCCGTTGTTTCACCTACGCCACGAAGGAATAACTCTGTGTGTTCAAACGTAGGAGTGCGGATTTCCTTGAAGCCGAAGGAGTGTGCCGTTCTTCTTGCGATGTCTTCTACGTAGTGCCATTTGTATGCTTCACCGGGGAGCATATCTTTTGTGCCTTTTGGTATGTTGATCATAACCCACCTTAAATAATATAGCGTTTGAGATTTGTTTCGCGGAGTGCACTGCCGATGTGTTCATCAACAAATGCTTTGTCCACGTTGATTTGCTTTGTTTCGTTGTCGTCTGCCTCGTAAAGGACGTCTTTCAAGAGATGTTCCATAACTGCGTGGAGACGTCTTGCACCGAGATTTTCATTGTTTTCATTTTCAATGAAAGCCACTTTTGCGATTTCGTCAATGGCGTCGTCTGTGAAGTTGAGTTCAACTCCGTCAACACCAAGAAGTGCCTTGTATTGCTTGAGCACTGCGTTGTCGGGTTCTCTCAAAATTCTCACAAAGTCGGCTTCGGTCAAGTTGTTCAGTTCCACACGAATGGGGAATCTGCCTTGAAGTTCGGGGATCAGGTCTTCCATCTTTGAAATGTGGAATGCGCCTGCTGCCACAAACAAGATGAAATCTGTTCTGATTGTGCCGTGTTTTGTTTGGACTGTGCAACCTTCAACAATGGGAAGAATGTCTCTTTGCACGCCCTCTCTTGACACGTCGTGGCCGTGTTCACGACCGCTTGATGCCGCCACCTTGTCAATTTCATCAAGGAACACAACGCCGTCTTGCTCTGCTCTTTGCAGTGCTTCAGTGACGATTGCGTCTTGGTCAACCATCTTTTCGCTTTCTTGGTTGATCATAAAGTCCATTGCTTGCTTCACTGTCAGGGTGCGCACTTTCTTTTGTCCGCCACCACCGAAAATGTTGCCGATGATGCCGTTCATATCAATTTCACCGCCGTGGGCGTTTTGATTAAGTTGGATAGGCTTGGGTGTGGCCTTCACTTCCATCTTGATGGTGATGCCGTCAAGGTGTCCTGCACGGATGTCTTTGAGAAGTTCTTCACGAAGTTCTGCATCTGACTTGTCGCCGGTTTCTGCCCTTTTGCGGAGAGGAAGGATGATTTCAACAAGGTTTCTTTCTGCAATTTCTGTTGCACGAGGAAGGACCTCTTTGAATTTTTCGTCCTTGACCATGCGGATTGAAACTTCAACAAGGTCACGAATTATGCTTTCGACGTCACGTCCTACGTAGCCAACTTCGGTGAACTTGGTGGCTTCAACCTTGACAAAAGGTGCTTTGACGATTTTGGCAAGACGACGTGCGATTTCGGTTTTGCCAACACCGGTAGGGCCTTTCATAAGGATGTTTTTGGGGGTGATTTCCTCTCTCATTTCGGGGGAGAGTTTGCTACGGCGATAGCGGTTGCGGAGGGCTATTGCCACTGCAATCTTTGCTTCGTCTTGACCGATGATGTATCTGTCAAGTTCTTGAACTATTTGTTTTGGGGTTAAGGTGTCCATATTGCTCCTTTATACCGTGAAAATCAAAGATTTTCAAAAAATCGTATTTCTGTTTTCCGTATGCCACCGATTAGACGGTTTCAACGGTGATGTGGTCGTTGGTGTAAACACAGAGTTCACTTGCAATGTGCAAAGCACGTTTTGCAATGTCTGCGGCGTCAAGGTCGGTTGCCCCTGCAAGTGCTCTTGCGGCTGCGAGGGCGTAGTTTCCGCCACTGCCGATTGCACAAATTCCACTTTCGGGCTCAAACACTTCACCACTGCCTGAAACGATATACAGTGAGTTGTGGTCTGCCACGATCAAAAGTGCTTCAAGTTTTCTGTACATTTTGTCGGTGCGCCAAAGTTCTGCAACGGCAACTGCTGAACGCATAAGATTGCCACTGTACTTGTTGAGCATCTCTTCAAACTTTTCGCTGAGTGCAAATGCGTCTGACACTGAGCCTGCAAAACCGATGACGACTTTGCCGTTGTAGATGCGCTTCACCTTGACGGCGTTGCCTTTCATGATGACGCTTTCACCCATGGTCACTTGGCCGTCTCCTGCGATTGCGGTGACACCGTTTCTCTTTACTGCACAAATGGTTGTTCCTCTAAATTCCATAATTCCTCCAAATGCCTAAGCATTAGGTTAATTTTCTTTTGACAAAAACTCGCCTAAATTCTTGATTGCCCTGTCGTGATAGGCTTGTTTACGTTGTTTTTTGTGGACTGTATGTAGTTCAGGAAGCAGTCCAAAGTTTGCGTTCATAGGTTGGAAATCATTGGCGCAAGACGACACGTATTCAGTCAAAGCACCTGTGATTGTTGTGGCGGGCAATTTGAGTTCATCCTTGCCTGTCAACTCTCTCACCATAGCATCGGCTGCGATAAGCCCACTCATTATGCTTTCAACGTAGCCTTCAACCCCTGAAATTTGACCTGCTATATACACTGGTGTGGTTGAATTCTTCAAGCGGAAGCGGTTGGTGAGAAGGTCGGGAGATTTGATGAAAGTGTTGCGGTGCATGGTGCCGTAGCGGAGGAATTCCGCACTGTGGAGGGCGGGTATCATGCTGAACACTCTCTTTTGCTCACCGTATGTAAGGTTGGTTTGGAATCCTACAAGGTTGTAGCAATCCCCTGCTACGTTTTCCTTCCTCAGTTGCACCACTGCATAGGCACTTTCGCCCGTGTTAGGATTGCGGAGGCCTACTGGGCGCATAGGGCCGTAGCGCATTGTGTCACCACCCCTCTTTGCCATAATCTCAATGGGCATACAGCCGTCAAACAATTCCTTCTTTTCAAAGTCGTGAAGGTGGACTGTTTCTGCGGTGACGAGGGCATTGTAGAAATCTTCGTACTCCTCTTTCTGCATAGGCAGGTTGAGATAGTCGTCTCCTCCCTTGCCGTATCTGCCACCAAAATATGCCTTTGTCATATCTACGCTGTCAAAGGACACGATTGGGGCGATTGCATCATAGAAAAATAATCTATCTTGACCTGTCAGTTTTGCAAGATAGTCAGCAAAGTCCGGTGAAGTCAATGGGCCTGTGGCGATGATTGTGGGCACGCCTTCTTCAAGGCAAGTGACTTCAGTGTCCTTGTGAAGAGTGAAACCCTCATACTTAGCAAGCTCTCTTTCAACTGCGGTTGAAAAAGCAACTCTGTCCACGGCAAGTGCACTGCCTGAGGGCACTGCGCTCTCCCTTGCCAAAGGCAAGAGTCGTGAGCCAAGCATATCAAGTTCCTCTTTCAGCAGTCCGCTAGCGGTTTCAGGTGAAGTGGACTTCAAACTGTTTGAACACACCAACTCTGCCAGTCCACCGCTCTCGTGAGCCCCTGTGAGGCGTTTTGGGCGCATTTCAAACATTTCCACTTGAAATCCCGCGTCAAGAAGTTTGAACGCTGCTTCCGTGCCTGCCAGTCCGCCGCCTATTACCACTACTTTTGTTGCCATACTATTCTTCTGAAGGGGTTTCTACGTGCTTGCACTCGCTGTTGGCGCAAACGTATTTCTTTTCATAGTTTCTTGTCCTGACGTTCATAAGTGAACCGCACTTGGGACAGAGGTGAGGTGCAGGAAGATCCCACGTGACAAAGTCACACTTGGGATAGTTGGCGCAACCGTAGAAGGTTTTGCCTGCCTTTGACACTCTCTTTTCTATTGCTCCACCGCACTTGGGACATACGCCCACTTGCTCGTGGATATTTTTGATGTTTTTGCACTTGGGATAGTTGGGGCAAGAAAGGAATTTGCCGTGCTTGCCTTCCTTGATGACCATCTTTGCTCCGCACTTTTCGCAGACAACATCCGTTTCAACGGCGGGCATAAGGTTGGGACCACCTGTCTTTGATGCATATTCGATATATTTTGCAAGGTGGTTGTAGTAGACCTTGACAAGGTTATGCCACTCTTCTCCGCCTTCTGCAACCAAGTCCAGTTTTGTTTCAAGACGGGCTGTGAAGGACAAGTCCATGACCGTGGGGAAATAGTTTTGCATATATTGGCAGACTGTTTCACCAAGTTGGGTGGGAGCAAGGTTTTTGCCTTGTTTTTCAGTGTATTCTCTCTTTGCGATGACTGAGATGATTGAAGCGTAGGTACTAGGACGTCCAATGCCGTTTTCTTCCAGTGCCTTGATGAGAGTTGCGTCGTTGTATCTGGGAGGAGGTGTGGTGAATTTTTGCTCCTTGACAACCTCTGCCAGTTCAAACTTGTCACCTTCCTTCAGGTCAGGCATTGTACCAAGTTCATCCTTGTCCTCTTCCTTGTCGCTTGTTGCGGTGTACACTGCTGTGAAGCCCTTGAATTTGACGCTCTTGCCCTTCACTGCAAAGCCGAGGGGTTTGCCTGTGGTTTCGCCTGTGATGTGGACTGTCATTGTATAAAACTCCGCATTGGTCATTTGAGATGCCAAATAGCGCTCGTAAATCAACTTGTAAAGACGATAGCTGTCACGGTCAATCTTGTCCTTCAACGACTCGGGAGTGCGTTCAAGGGAAATAGGACGGATTGCTTCATGGGCGTCTTGTGCCTTTTCGCTGGTCTTGTAGATATTGGGACGAGCAGGTGCAAATTTGTCGCCGTACTTTTCCTTCACGTAGTGAAGTGTCTTTGAAGCAAAGTCCGGTGAGATGCGGACAGAGTCTGTTCTGATGTATGTGACAAGGGCATGTTGACCTTCACCTGTGATGGTGACACCTTCGTAGAGTTGTTGTGCAACTCTCATTGCGCGGTCTGAGGACATACCCAGTTTGTGGTTGGCCTCTTGTTGCAATGTTGAGGTGGTGAAAGGAGGTGCAGGACGTGAGGTTGAAGTGCCCTTTTTCACTGCGTCAACAAAGTAGGATGCGTTTTGCATCAAAGATGCAATTTCCTCCGCCAAGTCACCCTTTTCAACTTTAATCTTCTTTTTGCCGTATTCAACAAGGTTTGCCTTGATAAGGTTTGCCTTCACGCGTTTGTCGCCCTCTTTGTAGAGCATTGCTGCCAGATTCCAGTACTCTTCGGGGACAAAGTTGCGGATTTCGTTTTCACGCTCCACAATCATTTTGAGGGCTGCTGATTGCACTCTGCCTGCTGATGAGCCACTTTTGATTCTTCTTGAAAGGATAGGTGAAATCTTGTAGCCCACAAGGCGGTCAAGGACGCGTCTTGCTTGTTGGCTGTTGACAAGGTCATCGTTGATTTCACGGGGGTTTTCCATTGCTTTGAGCACTGCATTCTTTGAAATTTCGTTGAACTCAATGCGGATTTTGTCGTCTTTGAGTCCAAGACAATTCTTCAAGTGCCAGCTGATTGCTTCACCTTCGCGGTCCGGGTCGGTTGCGAGGTAAACTCTGTCATATTTTTTGACTTCTTTGACAAGATAATCGATGGTCTTTTGCTTTTCAGGTGAAATGATGTATTGGGGCTCGAAATCGTGCTCCATATCAATGCCCAGCGTCTTTTGGGGCAGGTCGCAAACGTGTCCCTTTGATGCAACAACCTTGTAGCTTTGTCCAAGATAGTTTTGAATTGTCGTTGCCTTGTGAGGGGACTCAACTATTATGAGTTGCTTCATTATATCTCCTTGTTATGACAGGCTGTAAAAGTTTCCGCCCGTCTGTTCAATTATTCCATTTATTTCGAGATTCATAAGCATTGTGCTCAATTCTCCCGCGCTCAGTGACGTGATTTCCAAAAGTTCCTCAAAGTGAAGTTCCTTGTCGTGGAGGGCCTCCACAATCAACGTCTCGCATATATTCAATTCAACCACTTCGGTGTCCACGGACACTGCTCTAACACCCAGCCTTGACAACACGTCTTCGGACTCGATGACAAGAGCGTGTGGCATTTCTTGAAGAAGTTTGTTGGTGCCTTCACTTTCAGGTGAATTTATGTTGCCGGGCACAACAAACAACTCTTTGCCTTGCTCAACTGCAAGCCTTGCAGTGATGAGTGAGCCACTCTTCAAAGTCGCCTCGGGCAAGAATACGCCACGGGACAGACCTGATATAATTCTATTCCTCTCGGGGAAATGATATTGCAACGGTTTTGTGCCAAGAGGATATTCACTTATGACCGCGCCTCCTGAGGACAGAATGCTTTCATAAAGCCCTCTGTTTTCTGCGGGATAGCAAACGTCTAAACCTGCGGCAAACACCGCTATCGTAGGTGAATCTGTGGTGACACAGGCTTTGTGTGCCACTGAATCCACTCCCCTTGCAAAGCCGGACACCACCGTGAGCCCTGCTCTTGAAAAGTCGTGGGTGAAGGCGTCACAAACCTTTTGACCATATCTTGTAGGAGTGCGTGTGCCAACCACTGCAATACAATCACTGGTGAGAAGTGACACGTTGCCTTTCACGTACAGCACCAAGGGGAAATCGTGAGTTTCACGAAGCAAGGGCGGATATTCCTCGTCGTAGTAAGTCACCCAGCCAACTTCCTTCCTTTCCATCTCTTCCATAATGGAATCGATAAGTGAATATTTTGTTAAAAACTCTGTTTTGTGCTTGTCGCCTAGCACCTTTTCCACTGTTTTTGCGTGCTTTTCATTTATCCAGTCGGTGGGATTTGGCAAAACTGAAAGGATATCCCTTTTCTTTTTCAGGGACAACTCTTCCACTTGTGTCAATGCCACTATAATTTTTGCTTCGGGAGTTTTCTTGTTCATTATCTGTTGTATTTTCTGTCCAAGCCACGATATTGAATTGCTTCTGCAACGTGCTTGCTTTCAATGTTTACACTTCCGTCAAGGTCCGCTATGGTGCGTGCCACTTTCAGTATTCTCGTTGTGCCACGGGCGGACAAGTTCAGGCGGTCAAATGCCTTTTGAAGAAGTCTTTCGCCATGCTCGTCAAGGGCGCAATACTTTTCAAGGTGGGCACTTTCCATTTCTGCATTGATTCTTATGCCGTCATCCTTGAATCTTTCAGCTTGCACTGCTCTTGCGCGGTTGATGCGGGCTTTCACCTCTGCGGAGGTTTCAGGCTTTTCCTTGCCTCTAAACTCGTCGTATTGGATTGAGTCCACTTCAATCTGCAAGTCTATTCTGTCAAGGAGAGGTCCGCTCAACTTTGACACGTAGTTGTGGATTTGTGAGGGGGTGCATTTGCACACTTGTGTCCTTGAGCCATAGTTTCCGCAAGGACAAGGATTCATACTGGCGATGAGCATAAAGTTGGAGGGATAGTCCACCGAGCGCGCCACTCTTGCCACCGTCACGTGCCTGTCTTCAAGGGGTTGACGGAGAGTTTCAAGCGCTCTACGGCTGTATTCGGGCATTTCGTCAAGGAACAAAACTCCGTTGTGAGCAAGGCTCACTTCACCGGGGGTTGCCTTGTTGCCACCGCCTACCAAGGTGGGCACTGTGGTGGTGTGGTGAGGTGTCCTAAATGGACGAGTTGTCACGATGCCTACCCCTGCGTCAAGTATGCCTGCCACAGAGTGGATTTTGGTGACTTCCACAGCCTCAGCAAAACTCATATCCGGCATAATTGTGGGCACACACTTGGCAAGCATTGTTTTGCCTGCCCCGGGAGGACCTATCATAAGCACGTTGTGGCCTCCGCATACTGCAATTTCAAGGGCGCGTTTTGCAACGGATTGTCCCTTTACGTCACTGAAATCTACGCCGTAGCCGTGGTTTGCGCAAGTTGAGGCAAAACTTGAAGTTTCAACAGGCTTATACTCCACTCCGCTGAGGAAGTCCACTACGTCACGGAGTCTTTCCATTGCGTAGACCTCAATGCCCTCTATAAAACTGGCTTCCTTCGCGTTGGATGCAGGGATGATAAACTTTCTTTCACCATTTTGCAATGCGGACAACAAAAGAGGCATAATTCCGTTGACGTGACGAAGTCTGCCGTCAAGACCTAGTTCACCGATGATGACATAGTCCTTATACTTTTTGCTGACAATCTGCTCGCTGGCGGCAAGAAGTCCTATTGCAATGGGCAAATCAAATGCGGAGCCTTCCTTTTTGGTGTCTGCAGGGGCAAGGTTGACCGTCACACGCTTCATAGGATAAAGGAGTCCGCTGTTTTTCATTGCTGAGCGCACTCTCTCCTTTGATTCCTTTGTTGCGGTTGAAGCAAGACCAACCAGTTCGTAGCCGGGCAATCCGCTGTTGATGTCAACTTCGGTGTCTATGGCGTATCCTTGAAGTCCGTCAAGGGCATAGCTTTTTACTTTTGCGAGCATACGATTCTCCCCTATTATATATTATTAAATAAGTTTATCATAGTGTAGGTGAAAACGCAAGACCTTGAACAACATTGCGCCTCTCCTAATTTCCATATTTTTCCGCAGAAAAATAAACAGCCCAATAGAATGCCGAAAATAAAAAATTGCCTGCAAGCAAGCAATTTTTCATCTGTTTTTTTCTGTATGATTTTTGGATTTTCCTTTGCGAAGTTTTTTACTCCTCTAGGGAGTTGTCTTCGTCAACTTTTTCGGTTTCTCCATGGGTTTCTTCCCCTTCTTCTCCGCTTTTTTCTTGGGATACGCCTGCAAGGTAGGCTTCAAGAAGTTTCTTCTTGTCCTCTTCGCTGAGGGTGTCAAGTTGAGGCTTGTCCTCTTCTGCCTTTTCCTCTTTCTCCTTCTTCAGTCTGTCACGGACAAAACCTGCAATAAACAGACCTGCAACTAGGATAAGAGGCAGTGCTATAAGCACTACGTAAGCCACAAAGGGTTTTTCAAGGACAAAGCGCATAATTCCGCTGATGAGGGGCATCGTGCGGACGTAAACTGCCTTGACGTCCTCTTCTTCAAGCACCCAATCGTCAGTGGGCAATCCCTCTTTGTCACCCTTGGTGTATATCTTTGATATACTGCCGTCGGTGTTGTACTCAATTTTCTCTATGCGGTGGGTTTCGTTTTGACCTTTCAGCACTCCGCTGGGAGCAATAAATGTGATGATTGCGCCCTCAACAATGTCACCCTCTTCAGGGGCTTTACACCATATTGCTTCTTTCGGCTCAATGGTGGGAGTCATACTGTCTGTCATGACCACAAACATATAGTGGCCGAAGATTTTGACGTCCTTGCCTGCCTTGCGCTGTACAACTGAAAATACAACTATGACAACGAGAAAGATGAATACCACGGCGAATAACACCGTGGTAGTCACATTGAGTATTTTTTTTGCTTTGGTTTTTTGGTCTTGTGTCATTGACTATTCTTCGTCCTTGCCATCTTCTTCATCGCGTTTGATTATGACAGGTTTTGAGATGGTTTGTTCACCAAAGGTGGACAAAAGTTCATTGGTGGATGCCAGTCTAATGGGTGATTTGCCCACGGCTACTTTGTTTTCGTCTACGGGTGCAAAGTTGCGGACTTTTCCACTGGGGACGTCATATTTTTGGTTGAGAGTTGTGGCTGAGAGTCCCCAAGGGTCTTTGGGCTCAGAGGCCTTTCTTATCTTGGGTTTCACCACTTCTTCTGCCTTCTCTTCCGCCTTTTCTTCTACCTTTTCTTCTGCCTTGGGAGTGTCCCCTTTGGGCTCTTCCGTCTTGGGCTTTGATGCCTTCTTCTTGGCAGGTTTTTCAGGGGCTTTTTCAGGCTCTGCCTTCACCTCGGGTGCAGGTGCTTCCGCAGGTGTTTCAGAGGCGGGTGTTTCCTTCTCTTCAGTCACGGCAGGGGTGGATTTCTTTGCCCTAGGCTTTCTGGGTGCTTTGGGCTTTTCTTCCTTGACCTCTTCCACTTCGGGTTTTTCGGTCTTTGTTATGCCGAGATTTGCTCTTTGCTCACCAAAGGTGTCGTCAAGCAAATCGTTTGCATCCTTGCCCTTGACAGGTGCATCACCGACCTTGACCTTGTTTTCGTCAACTGCTTCAAAGTTGCGGACCTTTCCGCTTGCCACGTCGTACTTTTGATTGAGTGTGGTGGCTGAGAGTGACCAAGGGTCAATAGGTCCACTGGACTTTCTAACGTTGGGTTTGACCGGTGTTTCCGGCTCTTTTACGGCTTCTACAGGGGTTTCTGCTTTGACTTCTGCCACTTCAACCTTTGTTTCCTCAGGTTTCATTTCTGCTTTTGCCTTGGGCTTGCGCTTGGGTGCAGGTGCGTTAGGCTTGGTCAGGTCGCCAAGGTCTGCCTTTTGTTCACCAAAAGTGCCGTCAAGGAATGCGTTTGTGCCCAGTCCCTTGATGGGTGAGTCGCCTACGCCGACCTTTGATTCGTCAACGATGGCAATTGCTCTTTGACGTTTGACCGCCTTGTCTGCAGAAACAGGTTTTGCGATGGTCTTGACAGGCTTGATTTCCTTGACTTCCTTTTGTTCGGGTTGGGTTTCACGTCTGTCAATGAACACGCCTTTGAGTTCACTGCCGATGTCGTTGCCACCAGACAACAGATTTCTGCCAAGATTAAGTCCGTTGCGGGCAGGGATTGCCTCTTCTGCCACGGGCTTGCTTGCTTTCTTTCTGGGTTTGGCTTCACCGAGAAGTTCCTTTCTGACCTCTTCATCGTGGGCCTTTTCTGCCAGTTGTTTTTCAAGGTCAACGGTGGGGATTTCGGTGTCCTTTTCTGCCTCGTCAATGACTTTGTCATTGTCCCCTGCAAATGCAATCTTATACTTGGCCTCAGTCTTTGCCCTTTCGTGATCCATAATTTCAATGCTCTTACGGATGTTTTCAAGGTCGTCGTCTGTGAGGCTAAGTTTTTCGTTTTTGTTGACAAACAGTTCTTGGTGTGCCTTCTTGAAGTCGTCCTTGGCCTTGACGTCTGCCTTGTCAAAGGCATCGTTGCCAAGATACACTTGTCCTTGTTCCTTTTCAAGTTGTTGTTTGCGTTGACGGAATGCTTCGGCTCTGCGTTCAAGTTCCTCTGTTCTTCTGCGGAGGGCTTCTTCTCTCTCACGGTCGTCAAGCTCTTCTTGCTTGATCTTGCGGTAAGACATAAGACATCTGTCGATGGCGTCTTTGATCTTGGAGATTTCCTCTTGACGGAGTTTGTCGTCTTCGGGGCGCTTGTACAGCTTGCGGACGTCAAAAAGATGTTGGTCGAATTCTTCTGCGTCGGGCTCTTCGTCTTCGGGTTCTTCCTTGGGAGGAGCTTCCACGGTGACGTCTTTGTCCACTTCTTTTTCGATTTCGACTTCTTTTTCGACTTCGACTTCAACCTCTTCCTCTTCGATTTCCACTTCGGGCTCTTCGGGAGGAGTGGGAGGCTCTTCGGTTTCTTCTTCCTTGTCGGCTTCGTCCTTTTGTTCCTCTTCGAGTTTTTGAGCAAACTCGTCCCGTTGGATTTCGTCCTTTGCAAAGTCGAGATCGCCAACTCTCAAAAGGTCGGTGAATTGAGCGTCGTCAAGGTCCATATCCATCTCGTGTTGGTCATACAAACTCTCAAAGAGCATTGTGTTCAAAGTGACCATTTGACGGAGTTGTTGTTGAGATTCCGTCTCAACCTTGATATCTTCGATATCATCACTGGTTGAGAAACCGCCTGTTGCTTGATATGTTTCAATGAATTGCCACAGTGTCAGAGCCTTTTTGAAGTTGGGCTCTTTCAAAATGACGTTTGTTCTTGTGATAGGAGGACGGACGGGCGCGGAGTTGCGCATCGCCTTTGCAAATGAGGACGCAAGGAAGTCGGTGATGATCTTGTCGATCTTGGCGATTCTCTCGATTTTTTCGAGGGTTTCTGCGTCCATACGCATGACTTCGTCAAAGCTCAGTTGCGCCATATATTCGGTGCGGTAGGTCACCTTTTTTGAGGGCAAATTGAACTTGCTGTCCACGTTCAGTTGCAAAACGTCCTGAGTTGCGGATGCCTTCTTGATTTTGTCGTAGCGGATTGACACGAAGTCTTTCAGTTTGAGAAGAAGGGTGTAAATGAAGCGGTTTTCATAGATTTCATAGGACTCCTCTTTTGTTATGTTGAGGATACGGCTGGGGGTGACCGTGCCGTCTTTGTCAACCTTTGAAATCATATTTGTATGTTGAGCGAGGTGCTTGACCGATTCAGTGGAAATTGCCTTACAGAGGGAGATATCCACGATGTCTTCTTCCTGAACGATAAACTTACGGGGGTTACGGACGATGGTGTCAAGGTTGGGCAAAACTTGCTCAATGGTGGAAATCCAGTCAATTGAGATATCCTGAATCAAACGTTTTTTGACCAGTTTGAAATCAGCATAGCCACTCTCTACCCTTTTTTTGTATTGGTTAAAGAACTCGTCACCATAAAGAACGGAAACGATTTTTTTGGCGTAATTGAGATAGATTTCTCTTGTCAGTTTATTATCAGCCATAGTCTTTCAGCCTGCGCGGAATACACCGCGCAGTACAATACAATACAAAAAGAATTAGAAGAGTTTTTTGAGTCTTTGGAGATAGTCCTTGCATTCGCCCATTGCGTCTTCACCGAATTGTTCGGAGAGGTACAAAATGAGGCCGTCGATTTCGTCACGGATGTATGACAAGTTCAGTGATTCAAACTTACGGAGAATCTTGTTGCAGAGGACGTAGTCAAGACCGTCAAGTTCAGTGCCACCGCAAGCAATGTATGCAGGGACAAACTCTTTAAGTTGCTTGACGATACGGTTGCCAAACGCCAAACGGAAGTGTTCGATGACGTAGTCGTCCAGCATATCGATTTTGTCAAGGTTTTCTTGAGAAACCTTGTTTTCTTCTTGTGCTTTGTGGAACATATCTTCAAGGTGCTCAAAGCTGATATAGACACCGTCTGTTTCGGGGGCTTCAAAAGGAACACCCTTGCTGTTGATGTTGATGGGCATAGCACGGTCGTAAACCTTGTCTGAAATTGCAAAGGTTGAGTCGTCGTTGTTTGCTGTGCCGATGAACCACATGTTTTGAGGGAGACGGAATCTGCCCTTGTCGATGTGTTTGGGGTCGTTGGGCCAACCGGAAGGAACAAGGTCAACAACCCATTCATCACGTGAGGGCATTTCGAGAATTGACAACATTTCTGCGAAGTAGTACTCGACACGTGCGATGTTCATTTCGTCGAGAACGGTGATGTAGATGTTTTTGTTCCAAGTGGCTTCGTACATCTTTTTGAGAACTTCGGTTTCGTTGAAGCGCTTTGTAAATTCGTTGAAGTAGCCAAAAAGTTCTGTTCTATCACGCCAAGAAGGTTGGACTGATGCGATTGTTGTAGGATTGTTGAGGAACAAGCCCATACAGTGAGCCAGTGAAGTTTTACCTGTACCGGAAATACCTTGCAAAATCATAAGACGTGTGGTTGACATACCTGCGATGAACAAGCGGATGATGCGGATGTCATAGAAAAGTTTACGTCTTGAGCAAGCAAACAGGCGGAAACGATCACAAAGTTCGGGCAAAGTGATTTCGTCATCATATACGGGAGGAACGTAGTTCTCGTAGATTTGGTCGATTTCGGTGAGTTTGTAGAAACGAGATTCGCCGGCTTTGACGGCTTCTTCGGATGCTCCTTCCTCCCCTTCTTCGCCTTCTTCACCGGTATAGTTGCCGATGTCGCTGACCTTCATGCCGAGGATACGGTCCTTTTCAGCGGACATTTTGATGATTTGCTTTTTGAGATTTGCGCACTCTTCAACAAGGTCTTGAGGCAAAACGGCGTTTTTGTTGATGCGGATAAGCTTCATAATGCCAAAAACGATGAGCCAGACGATTGCAACAAGTGCTGCGACGATCAAAATGATGAAAATGATGGCAACAGCCCACTCACCGGCGCCGAATTGGTCGGTGTAGTTGACAAATGCATCACGATAACCTTCATTGTAGAAAATGTGCAAAAATCCCCAGAAAATGCTTCCTATGCCCTTGTCATAGAAAGATCCTAAGAATGCTTTGAGGAACTTAAAAACGAGATTGATATTCATAACTAATTGAGCAAACAGTTGCTTTTGCTTCTCTCTCACTCGTTCGAAGACGGAACGCGAGGCGCAGCGGCGCCGAGGAAGGGAGTGCCGAGCACCAGACGAGGGTGCGAAGTTGTGGGTGCGCTGTGATCTTTTTGCACCAACACAACGAGCGGCATAATGAGTGGTATATCCCTAATGTGCGAGAGCCGAGTGTGTCCCTGCCCGTAGGGCTCTGCCGTAGGCAGAAGGGGGAAACACGTGAGGAAGGGGGACATATAATTGGGTTTTATACGCGTGCCCTAAAGCGTGAGACAACCGCATAACACACATGCGTGCTTGTTATGCTTGCTCATCCTCCTTATCAGTGTTGGTCTCGGCAGGGGTTGCGTCCTCTGCGGGTGCGGTGGATTGCTCAGCTTCAAGTTGGCGTCTTGCAAGTTCTGCAAGATACTCTTCTGCAAGACGACGCTTGTCTTCTTCAGAGAGACCGTCAACTGTTGCGGTTGATGCCACTGCTTCTTCCTTGGTCTTTGCAAGTTTTGCAATGATGAAGGAACGGATAAGGATGTAGGCGTAGATGACGAACATGAGGATCAAAGGCAGGACGATGACCAAGAAATAGTTGGTGCGGTTGCCTTGGAGCCAGTTGATGAACACACCAATCTTGCCCATATTCTTGCCCATGCTGTCTTTGGTGACGTTGAATGAATCGTATTCACCGTCGCCATCACTGTCAATGGGTGTTGCAGGTGTGCCCCACGTTGCAACGATGTTTTTAGGATTGTAGATATAATCTTTTCCTGCTGCACCATCTTGGGGGTTGGGATTGTCACCGACAACTTCGATATAGGAGATTGATCCGTTTGAATACTCAATCTTGCTGATACGGTGTGTCTTAAAGATTTCGTATGAGTTGAAAATCGTCTTGTAGGTGATGACTTGACCAACTTGGAGGTCTGAGCCGTCGCCATCGTAGATTTTTGTGATGATGAGGTCGCCTTTGTCAAAGGTGGGTTCCATTGAGTCGGTTTGGACGGGCATGAAGGCATTGCCTGCGATGTTTGCCACACCCTTTTCACCAGTGGTGCGTGTGATGGTCATGATAGAAATGACCAGTGCGAGGATGATGATCACCACGCACAGCGCACTTGCAACCCAGCCCAGAATTGTACGGACCTTTTGTTGCTGAGGAGTCAGTTCCTTCTGCTCCTTCTTTTTGAAGAGGTTGATCTTGGACATAATCCGAATTTCCTTTCCTGCCTGAACTTATGCTTATTGCCATATTCACGTTTCCGCTTGATTCAGTAGGTGATGTATTGTCCCCTGCATTGCAGAGTATATGTCAGCGAGCCGTCCAATGCTTTTTGCCCACACGGAGAGAAAACCTCGCCGTCCGAACGGAGCGCATAACTGTCCTAATTATATTTATACAGTATGAGTATAAACCTTGCGCGTGCGTATGTCAAGGGTGAAAACGATGAAAAAGCACTAAAAAACTATGTTTTTTGGTGTTTTTTCGTTTTGCACACTCAAAGTGAGTGCGAATGAGTTATGAGTTTAGAGTTATGAGTGCTTGCGCACGTTATGAGTTTCGCAGGGCGAAACGTTGACACCAACAACCGCGGTTTGCGGTTGTTGGTGTCTAACGGGCGAATTATGCAAGCCGTTGCTTGCATAATCAAATCACGGCACAGCTGTGTATGTAATCGCCAACGGCGTATGTAATCACCACAGGTGTATGTAATCCACGAAGTGGCATGACCTGGCACACCAAATCAACTGACTTCGGTCATTGATATAGAACTTTACAGCAACAAAAACAAAAAAATAAAAAAAAGCAGGCACTTGCCTGCAAATAAGGAGAGAATAATTTATGAAAAAGAAAGGATTGATAGTGGCAACTATCGTGATGGTGCTCGTCCTCGCAGTATCACTCACAACAGCCACTTACGCATGGTTTACTGCTGATACAAAGACAACAGTAGATGACATCTCATTCGGCGTTGGAGCTGGCTCAGATGTTCTTATTGGTGTCAAAATTGATGGCAAGTATGAAACTGATCCTATTGTTGACGATTTCGTGAACGACGGTGGCGGCGATGTTACCTATAATGGTTCAGTCTGGGACGGTCAATTGGGTCTTGGTGCAACAATCAATACTGGACTTAATTTTAGCAATATGACCGCAGCAATTGGTACAGGTACTGTGGATACAGACGGAGTTGATCCTCTTAATTCAGCAGCAGATGACAGTTGGGTGTTTGGCAATACAGTTATCAAAGCAAACGGTATGGGCTATGACAAAGGTTCTGTTGACAAAGCTTCAATAAAAGCAGCACAAAAGAACTCAATCACAGTTGATGATGTCACAACAAATGGTGACTATCTTGACATTGTTCTTGGCATTCAAGCATCAAAAGATAATCTCACAAAAATCGTTTGCAACATTGTTATCAATCCCCAAGGCACAACAACAACACTTGGTATGGCAGCAGCACTCAGAACACGTTATTGCTTGGATAAAGACGATACACAATCAGCAAACTGGGTTGAAGTCGATCTCTATGGTACAACTAACAAATATAGCACAAAGAAAACAGCTATAACCACAGATGACACAGCAAGACAAGTTGCAACACAAGCAATTGCAGCAGGAAATAATGCATTTGGAGTAAGTGGTCTTGCAGTTAATGCTGGTGCAGTTTGTTACTCAATCGTCATTGACGAAGTGGATGAAGGCGCACTTAGTGTTGATACAATTTATCAACTCCACCTTATCATCTATCTTGCAGGTTATGATACTGACTGCATTAACGCAGCAATGGGTACAGCATCAACCATTGGTATTCACTTTACAACTGAAGCACCTGCACAAAATAACTAATCCACAACTCAACTAAAATGAAAAGAGAGTCCAAACGGACTCTCTTTTTTATTGCGTTAGATTACTGATTAAGGGGTTGTGACAAGTGCTTGTGCGCCGAAGAAGATGCCAATGCCGATTTGACCTGCTTTTGCTTCATCACGGCAGTCTTCGTCTGCACCTGCGATATAGATCAAAATTTGTACTTGATCAAGAGGTGCTGCACCTGCGCTATAATTTGAAAGAGGAATTGCAACAACTGCTGCACCTGCAAATGTTGTTTCGTTATTCACGCTGTCTTCTGTGCCATTGCCTGTGCCCATGCCATTGCCATAAAGACCTGTTATTGTTGCTGATGTTGCAGTCTTAAGTGTTCCGTAGTGATAGTCGTTTGCAGCGCCAGTGTTTGCTTTATCAAAGACATCAACATCGGTCCATGTGGAGTCACCATTCACTTTGTATGCAACGTGAATTGCTGTTGCCATACCAAGTGTTGTGCCTGCGCCTTGTGCTTGGACAACAATGTAGAGTTTGTTTGTGCCATCTTGCAAGAATTTTGTAGGTTGTACACCGAGGAACATATGTACAAAATCTCCATTTGTTGCTTCTGAACCATCACGATTAATATTTGCATATGCTGCTTCTGCGGTATCCATTTTTGTTGTTGTACCGTTTGCTTTTACAATGGTTTTCCATGCAGAATCAGCAAAGTTAGTGTTTCCATAGGTTGCGCCTGCTGCGGATTCAGCAGTTGAGAAACCGACTGCCATACTTTGTGCGCCCCAAAGGATATCTTGGTCAATTGTTGCGCTCAGACCTTCGACTGTGCCTTCCCAATATCCTGCACTGATTGTGCCTGCTTGTGCAGATGTACCGGGCTTGTAGTTAACTGTTCCTGAGACGAAACTGTCTCCAGAAGCATCTGCGTCATATGTGGTGTAACCTTGTTTGTTCAAACCAATGTTGACAACGTTGTTTGCAGTTACTGACAAGGTAAAACCATCGATTGATGTTGCAGCGGTATTGGTAAACCATGCGTAAGTGGCTGTTGTGAGTGATACTGCGAGGACGAGCACCATCACGATAGTTGCCACTATCAATCCTTTCTTTTTCATAAATTATTCTCTCCTTATTTGCAGGCAAGTGCCTGCTTTTTTTTATTTTTTTGTTTTTGTTGCTGTAAAGTTCTATATCAATGACCGAAGTCAGTTGATTTAGTGTGCCAGGTCATGCCACTTTGTTCACTGCCTCACGCAGTTGAACAAATTCGCCCAATGTATCTAGACAACTTCCAAAAGGGTGGAAGTGTCCCAAAGATGCACTTCGGCACAGTCTATTGTATAAAACCAACATTTTTTTGTCAATACATTTTTTCATTTTTGTTGATTTTCTCGGAAAACGTGATGACAGTTATCCACAAAATTCAACAATTTTTCTTGAAAAAATAGACTGTTTTTGACAATTTTTTGCGATTTTGTTCTATTCAGTGTTTATGCAGGATTTTGGGTTTTGATTGCATTTTTATGCGTTTATCTTCCCTTTCCTGCTCTTTTTCGCCTCGTATATGCACGTCCATACAAGCGCGCGTTTGCTCACATATATGCGTGTGAGAGTGAGTGCAAGTGCATACGCACGTGCCAGAAAAAAGTTTTTTTATTTTTCTCAATTGTGGACAAAATTTTTGAAAATTTTGTTCACAGCAGTTATATTAGTGAGTGCGAACATGTAAAGTGCATGTCCCCCTTCCTCACGTGTTTCCCCCATCTGCCATTCGGCAGAGCCCTACGGGCAGGGACACACTCGGCTCTCGCACATTAAGCGGCGTCGCCTCATTATGCCACTCGTTGCGTTGGTGCAAAAAAATCACAGCGCACCCGCAACTTCGTACTCTCGTCTGGTGCTTGGCACTCGCTACGGTCGTCGCCGCTGCTCCTCCAGTTCCGTCTTCGAAAAATTGAGTGCTTTTTAATTTGCAGTGAACGTAATGGACAACGTGATGTAGCCACCAAGAGCGCTGTCTACACACTCGAAGTCACTGCCTTCAATCCAGATGCAGACGTACACACAGAGCATTTCACCAACGTCGAGATAACTCTCTTCGTGGAGGACGTATTCATCACTGAAGAAGGGTGTGGTGTTGACGTAGCCTGTCTCTTCAAGGTAGTTGGCAACTGAAGGATACATAGGTTCACCGGTGGGGCCGTTGAGGTTGACGTCCTTGTATTGACCGTTGTAGCCCAAGATCTTGCCTTGCTCGTACATCATAAGTTGTTCTTGGGTATACGTTTCACTGCCTTGAGGATATGCGATCTTCTCCACTCCTCCGCCTTCATATTCTATGCCGTTGCCGCCCAAGGTATTATACTCCATGCGAGGATCTTTTGAAAGTGAGGCATAGCAGTTGATGCTGGTCTCGGGACGATCCTCTCTGTCGGGGTTGGTGCCAATGAAGTGGTTTGCCCATATAACACGCATGCAGTCTTCAAGACCTTTGTCGTTGCTTTCAAGAAGCATCTCAAAGGTGTACGGCACTGCCACGTCACTGTTGTTGCGCAGATAGAAGCAGAATTCAATCACGTTCTCGGCGGAGTGGTTGCCACCAATCTGTCCGCTTTCGGCATCAATCAGCATTGCGTTGATCTCGCCTAAGGACGGGATGTCGTCAAGTTTATAGACAGGGTTGTAGCTTATGTTCCACATATTCTCGGGGCCGTCTACGTCAAGGTATGGCGTCCAAGTCACCTTGTCAAAGGACAGGGATATGCTCTTCTCTTCCTTACTGGATGCGGTGATGCGGATGTTGTTCTCTTCAATGAACAACAACATAATGTACACAACGGAGGTCAAAATCAATGAGAAAACCAAAAGGATGAGCATTGCGCGTTTCATCTTGCGCTTCATCTCTTCTCTCTTCACGCGCTTGTGCGCGACAAGACTGTCCTCCCACTCCTTTTGAGCACGGGACTTATTCTTTGCCGCTTCTCTAGCCGCCGCTTTTTCTTCCTTGGTCATGCGATGGGCTTTGACTTTTTTGGGCTTTTCTGCCTTTTCAGCCTTGTCCGCTTTCTTTTCGGGCTTTTCTACCTTTTCGGGAGCGGGTGCCTCAGTCAAATTCTCATCCATTTCAGGAATTTGGTTTTGGTTGATTTCTTCTGCCATTGGTTGCTCACTATGTTCGCAGTTATACTGCTTGGTCGATATGCTTTAATCTTTAAGTGCATGTCCCCCTTCCTCAGGTGTTTCCCCCATCTGCCATTCGGCAGAGCCCTGCGGGCAGGGACACACTCGGCGCGCGCACATTAAGCGGCGTCGCCTCATTATGCCACTCGTTGCGTTGGTGCAAAAAAATCACAGCGCACCCGCAACTTCGTACTCTCGTCTGGTGCTTGGCACTCGCTACGGTCGTCGCCGCTGCTCCTCCAAATTCCGTCTTCGAACAAGTAAGTGCTGTTAATTATATTCTCTCCACACCCCATTCTCATCAAAGTAGCCGTAGGGTATCCACTTTTTGATCTTCTTGTCAAAGTAGCCGTTGTCCACCACTTGACCTTCAGCATTGACGTAGGTGTAGTCAATCCATCTGCCCTTTTCATCAAAGTAGCCGTCATAGACTTTGCCGTCTTTGTCAACCCATTGACCTTGGTCGTTATATGAGCCTTCTTCCTTGCTGTCGAAGGTTTCATAGTCCTGCCAATCACCGTTTTCGTCAAAGTAGCCGTTGTAGATGTAGCCGTCTTCGTCAATCCATTGGCCCTTTTCGTTGTAGTGGCCCACGATCACTTCTTCGTCATCGTCGTCGTCAAAGGACAAGGTCACGCCAAATCCGCCCATAGGTCCGCCCATGCCGAGCATACTGTCAAGGCTGCCACCCTTGAATTCGTTGAGCAACTTCTTCTCCTTGTCGGTGTCTGCCACGATGTCCTTCTTGGGTTTGTCGGCTTTTGTCGATTTTGTGGATTTTGTGTCGGTTTTTGCTGTATCTTCGGGATTGGTGACGGTTTCTGCCACTTCGTCCTTGTCGGTTTTTGCCGATTTATCGCTCTTTTTGGTGGATTTTGCCTTCTTTTCTTCCTCATCATCGTGCTTGTGGATGACGGGTGCACCACCAAATCCGCTGAGGCCCATACCACCCATGCCAAGGCTTCCGCCAAGTCCGCTGTCAAGACTGCTTCCTGCATATTCTGCCATAAGTTTGTCTTCAGTGGCGGTGTCAGGGGTGATATCTTTCTTGGGCTTGTCTGCCTTTGCCTTTGTGGGTTTGTCCTCTTTGTCTGCCTTGCTCTCCGCCTTTGCCTTTTTGGCGTCAAGGGAGGCTCTTGTGGCAAGCATACTTTGGATGTCGCCTTCAAACATACCACGGCTTGCTTCCTCAATGAGGCGTTTCTCTTGATATTCTTCCTTGGTCAGGCGCAATTCCTCTTGTCTTGCGGCGTTGCGCTCCGCTCTTTGTAGGGCGGCTCTGCGGGCTGCTTCCTTTTGTTGCTCAAGGCGCACTTGATAAGGTGATTTGATGAGTTCGGGTCTGGGTGCAACAGGTGACACCTTTCCGCTGGCTGCGTCTGCCTTTGCCTTTTCCTTGGCGGCAAGACGAAGGGCATCGTATTCCGCTTGCTCCTTCTTTGCGATGTCTGCAAGTTCCTTTTCAAGTTTTTTGAGGTATGCTGCCTTCTTTTCGCCGGTGGGGTTGGGCAAATTCAAAAGTTCATTGGTGACAAATCTTGACAACTTGCACACCGCTTTGCCTGTGACGTATTTGACGCCTTCTCTCTTGAAACGGTTGTATTGGCCGGGGCTGTCTACGCCTTCCATGACAAGACCAATCTTGTTGGCGTTGCAGTGCTTCACCAACATTGAGAGAATTTTCTTTTTGGGCTGGGTGCTGTCAAAATAACTTGCTTCAAGACGCAAATAGTCAAAATTGAACTTTGCAAAAATGTCAAGGGAATTGAATTCCTCGCCAAAACCGTTTATGCAGGTTTGATAGCCGAGGCGTCTGAGTCGGTCGTATCTCTTTTTGCCCTCTGCATCAAGACGTACGATTGTGTTGCTGTTGAAGGAGATGATAAGGCTGCCCTTTTTGTAGCCGTTGTCTTTGAGGGATGCAAGCAACACCTCAAACTCGCTCTCTTTCTCCAAAAATCTGGTGGTGATGGGAAGACTGTAAGTGACCTTTTCGGGGATAAGGAAATTCTCGCGCATGACAAGGTGATAGTTTTTCAGCTCGTCAAGGGCGATGACGTTAAGTTCATTGATGCGGACGGAATTTTCCGCAATGAAAAAATAGTTGCAAACACTCATACGACCAAGATATCTGTCGTTGAGGATTTGGAATGCATCTACAAATGCGACCTTCTTTGTCTTGGCTTCTGCTACACTGCGGTAGAAAAAGTCAATAGGCTTATAGAGCGTTCTTTTTGCGTATGTCGTTGAACTCATAATCCCCCTAATGCGCTCACGTGTGTGTGCACAATAGTTTACATATATAACTATGCTATCACAAAAAAGACCCAAACGCAACCCGAAATGCCCATTTTTTGTGTTTTTGACTCTTTTTTGAAACAGAGTTGTCCACATTGAAATCTTAGAAAAATATGCAAAAAACCGCTAAAATCCACTGAAATAGGCACTTTTTGACTGTTTTCACTTCCCATTTCACCGCCCTACTCCTCAAAAACTTTTTGAAAAAATTTTTGAAAGAAATTAAAATCAAAAAATAACATTTGGATTGTTATTGAACATAACAAAAAATGTGTTGAAGAAATGGTTTACAGGTTAATTTTGTTGTGCGACGGTTTGTTAGGGGAAAGAAACAAATATTTGCAAAATATTCAATTTACAAATGTCGATGCGTATGCTAAAATACAAACGCAAACAAATAACTACGCACCTTTTTACAAATTAATCAAACCTGCGTGCCGGAATGGCGGAATAGGCAGACGCAATGAACAAGGTTCATCCCAGCGCCTGCGGGAACAAACAAATAACTACGCACCTTTTTACAACTTAATCAAGCAAACAAGCCGGAATGGCGGAATAGGCAGACGCAAGGGACTTAAAATCCCTCGATGGCAACATCGTATCGGTTCGACCCCGATTTTCGGCACCAACAAAAAATCACTCGTTTGGGTGATTTTTTTATTTAGCCACAATCGGGGTCTCACCTGTCCGGTCACGCGATTGGCCTATAAGTCAGCAATCGCTGACGGGCGACCCTACAAGCGATTTTCGGCACCAACAAAAAAACCACCCTAGACTCTCTTTGGTGGTTTTTGTTTATTTTTGTTCTGCTATTCTCTCCTCTATCGTCACACAGGAAGAGGTGAGCAATCTCGTAATTCTTCCACATAAATTGCGATAGTCTTTGAAGGTTTGCTCATCAATACATCCCGTGTTGAAAAGCAATTTGAGCCAACTTTCAGTTTCAGCACATTCCTTGCGAGCAATTTTAAACTTTGAAAGCATATCTGCCAGACTTTGGGGATATTGTGCTTCACTTATATTTGCATAAATACTTGATGAAGATTTGCGTAGTTGAAAAACTGTGTTTGGGCTGTTTTTTAAAGATTTGCACAATAGCTCACAACTTGTTGCAAGTTGCTCTGCATATTCAAGCAAAACATTTTTTGACATAGACTCTCCCCCACTTGTACCTTTGTTGACAAATCAAGGTGCAACCTTGTATGAAATCGCGATCTTCGCGTATGGAATCAACAAGAATTGTTGTATGGCATCAAGCAGGCAATTGGATTACATACATGGCTAGGCCATGATTACATACAACGCAGTGCGTTGATTACATACCAAGCCCCCTTCGTCGGCTTGGATAAAAAATTAAGCGACCTAACAGGCCGCTTAATTTTTTGGAGGCATCACCCAGACTTGAACTGGGGGTGAGGATTTTGCAGACCCTTGCCTTACCACTTGGCTATGATGCCGTATTTAATTGGATTGGAGCGGGAGACGGGATTCGGACCCGCGACTTTCACCTTGGCAAGGTGACACTCTACCACTGAGTCACTCCCGCAGAATTGACTGCCTTAATAATATATCAAAAGAAGTTGAATTTTGCAACAAGTTTTTGATTTTATTTTGTTCTTTTGAGAAGATTTGTTGCAAAAGCGGTCAACAATTCACTTTCACTGAGGGTTTTGGCGCAGTTTATTGCCTTCTCGGTTTCTTCATTTAAGAGCGCCACAACGTATTCTCTCCCCTTTTCACTGACTAGGGACACTTCTGTGCCGTCGTCAAGAAGGTCGTCTGCAAGTTGGAAAGCAAGTCCTAAATGATGTCCGTACTCTTTGGCAAGGCGGACCATATCATCACTTGCCCCCATAAGGGTGCTTCCTGCGGCAAAAGAATTTGAGATGAGTTCCGCAGTCTTCAAGGTGTAAACGTCAAGATAGTTCTTTTTGCCGTCTGCAAGGTCAAGGGCTTGACCTGTCACCATATTGAATGCGCCTTTTGCGATATATTCTGCTCCGCGGACAAAGTCCTCGCCATGGTTGAGGTTGAGCCCAACAACCATTGCCAGTGTCAAAAGTCCGTCACCGATGAGTATGCCGTTGGCTTCACCGTACTTTTTGTGGGTGGAAAGTTTGCCCCTGCGATAGTCGTCATTGTCCATTGCAGGCAGGTCGTCGTGGACAAGTGAATAACTATGCACCAGTTCAACCATACAAGCAAGGTCAACAAGGGCGTCGTTTTTAGCCTCGTCAACTTCAATCCCAGTTGATAATGCGCCCAGATATACTGACATAGGGCGGATACGTTTTCCGCCGTCTTTCACCGCATAAGAATATCCCTCTTGCAAAGGATTGACAATGCCGAAATCACACGCATCTACCTTTGCGTGTGAAAGAAGTTCAGCAAGTCTGCCGTTTACTTTTTGGATAAACTCGGTGGCAAATTCCATTTTAGTCAATGATGAATTCTTCAGTCAGTTTGTTCAGGTCGTCAACAAGAAGGGAGATTTTGCCCTTCTCTTCCTTGAGTTCATCCATACAAGTTTTTGAAAGTTGGATTCCTCTTTCAAATGCCTTGGTGGCTTCGTCAATGGGAAGGTCGCCTTCAAGTTTTCTCACGATTGTTTCAAGTTCGCCGAGGGCTTCTTCAAACTTTTTCATTTCGCTCATATTATTTCTCCTCGCTGGTGACGGAAGTGACTGTTGCAGTCAACGTACCGTCTGCGCCTTTTGCCTTTATTGTGTCACCCACTTTCAAGTCCTTTACGGCGGTCACTGATTTGTCATCAACCGTCAGTGCAAAATAACCGCGCTTCAAGGTCTTCAAGGGGCTCAGGTTGTCAAGGTTTGTCATTGCCTTTTCAAGACGGAAGTCCGCACGGACAAACTTCTCTTTGACAAGGGTGCTTATGCGTGTGACAAGAGTCTGCACTTTGTTCACTCTGTCGCCATAAAAACTCTTTGCTTTGTGTCCTAACTTTTGGACGGCAAGGTTGACACGCATTGACTTTCTTTCCACTTGCTTCAAGACAAGTCCACCAAGTCGTGCAGACAACTCCTTCACTCTCTTCACGTTGTCGTAGTAGTCGTATCCAACCAACTCACCTGCTGCGGTGGGAGTGGCTGCGCGGACGTCTGCAACAAAGTCGCAAAGTGAAAAGTCTGTTTCGTGGCCTACTGCAGATATGACAGGAGTTTCCATTTTGTAAACCGCACGAACAAGTGTTTCATCATAGAAAGGTGCAAGGTCTTCAAGAGAGCCTCCCCCTCTTGCGATGATGATTACGTCGAAGCCTAGTCTGTCCACTCTCGCAAGGACACTTGCTATTTCCTTGCCTGCGCCCTCACCCTGCACGCGTACGTCACGGACGACGATGTTGATGACAGGATTCTTTTTGCGGATGGTGGTGACAATGTCTCGTATGACTGCGCCCGTCTTTGAGGTGACAACCAAAACGTTTTTGGGATACTTGGGGATTGGCACTTTGTGGGCTTCGTCAAAGATGCCTTCCTTGGTCAGTTGCTCTTTGAGTTTTTCAAATTGTAAGAAAAGAAGCCCCTTGCCTACGGGGGTGATTGAGGACACTTGCAAAGTCAGTCTTCCACCCTTTACGTAGTAGTCAAGTCTGCCACGAAGGATGACGCTTTCGCCGTCTTTGGGCATATAATCACGTGAGGCATAAAAACGCACACAGGAAATTTGGGCATTTTGGTCCTTCAAGGTGAAATATGCGTGAGGGCCTGAAAGTTTGTAGCCTGAAATCTCCCCAAAAACTTCCAAACCTTGGAATATTGGGGCGTCCATACAAGCGTGAATTGTTGCGTTCAATTCACTTACAGATATGGCATTTTTCAAAACAGGCACTTTATCTTCCATTTTTGATGTATTATCTTCCTTTTTTGCAACTACAAACGTTTTTTTCGAGTTTTTCCACTGATTTTTGCCTATTTTTGGGCAAAAAAAAACCTATTTTCTAGGTTTTTATCATTTTTGCAAGGACGCCGTTGACAAACTTGCCCGATTTTTCGGTGCCGTAGCGTTTTGCAAGGTCCACTGCCTCGTTGATGACCACCTTGTCAGGGGCATCTCCCCTTTCAAGTTCATAAGTGGCAAGCATCAAGACGATGAGGTCGGGACGATAAAGTCTTTCAATGCGATAGTTTTCAAGACGTGCGGAAATCTTCTCTTTCAATGAGTCTGCTGAAAGAATGACGCCGTCATAGGTGCGCTTGATATAGTCCTTGTCATCTTCAGTGAAGTCGTCGGCAAGCATCAAAAGTTCTATGCCGTCGTCGTTGCGCTCGTTCAAAAAGGAATGTTCAAATAAAAGTTTGAAAACTGTTTCTCTTGCGATCTTTCTCATAGGTTATTGAGGCAATACGTCCTTGACGTGGACGTTGATTGAATGTACGTGATATTTGGTTGAGCCTTCAACCTCTGCTTTCACTTTCTCTTGTACTGCTGCAACAAGTGCGGGCACTGTAAATCCAAAGTGGATGTTGACAGTCAGGTTGATGCTGACTCTGTCGTTGGGCAAAAATTCAACGGAAACTCCGCCTTCACGGATTGATTTCCTGAAGCCGTCTTTGCCACGGAGGACGATGACACCCTCCACGCCCATTGCTGCGTCAAAAGCAAGTGATTTGATGACGTCCGAAAATACGGACATATTTTTATTGTTGTCGTTTGCCATGGCAGTATTATAACATACTGAAAAATTTATAGCAAGAAAAAAATGAAGCCCACTATACTTCTTCAAATATAATGGGCTTTTCTTTTAGTTGTAAGGGATGATTTTTACGTCGTTTGCTGTGTAATCCGTTTCGTCTGTGATGATTGCAAGGATTTGAGTGGCTTCCTCTTGGGATAGTTCCTCTGTGCCAACAACCACACTGACACCGTTGTCGCCTATTGCCACGATGGCGTCGTCAAAACCCTTTGCTTTGATGAGGGTTTCAAGGGTCAACTCCTGCTCCATTCTCATGACGAGAGCAAGTTTTTGCTCTTCGGCAAGTGCCTTGCTTTCTGCTGATGAGTCCGCCGATGTGATGATGGCATCAAGATAGAGATACTCTGACTCTCTTGTTGAATCTCTATCACTGCGGTAAGTTGCAAAGAAGGTTTCAGTGACAGTGTCCGCAGATGCTGGCTCATCTTTTGACAAAAGTTTGTCGTTGAGTGCCCAGTTGAGCACACCTGTTGCCACAAGCAAAACCACCATAACTGACAGGACGATTGCTTTTTTTGTTCTTGGTTTTATTTTCATAACTCCTCCTAAACTTGTTCCATTTGATATACTTCAACAACGCTCTTGTCAACACCCATAACCGTGGACGTGGCGTCTAAAAGTTTCAGCATTACTCCTATATCTTTTGCCCCTTCTGCCACCACAAGGACTCCTGTGACTACGCCGTCCTCACGGACTATCATCACTTCCACCTGCCCTGCCCCCTCAATTGAGGACAGCACCTTTGAAAGCCGTGTTTCTTCTTCGTCCATAACGATGCTTACTTCTTCCGTCTTTTTTTCGCTTACACCAGAGTATATGATGAGGGCTAGGGCGATTATGATTGCAGAGATGACAAGTCGTAGTTTTTTTGAGCGGAAAACCTTTTTCACAAAAGGATTGTCCTTTATTTTGTCAAGGACTGCCGCCCGTCTGTTGTCAACCACTTCCATCTTCTACACCCACTGATATTTTGTCCTCGTCCACTCCAGTGACCTTGGCTAGGGTGGATTTCACCCTTGATATATGTGTATTCTCTTCGCTGGCGGTTATGCCTGAAAGAAAGATTTTCACTGAAATCATCTCAACATCTTTCACACTTCCCTCTTTTACGACAACTTTCACCTCTGCCTTGTAGCCCTCTTTCAAAAGGATTTGTTCAAGATTGTTTTCAAGATTGCTTTCGTATTCCTCACCCTGTGAGGTGAGATAGGCGCTGTCAATTTCATAACTTACGCCGTCAAAAACAAACTCAAAATCACCGCCGAATATCTTTGGCAAGGGGGCTATCACCGCCACGATAACCAATAGTGAAAAAGCACCGCGGACGTATTTGGTGATTTGTCCGTCTGGCAGGACGATTTCTAGAAGAAGCCCTAGTGCTATTATCCCTACAATCCCAAGAAGCCACTCACTCACGCTACACCCCGTTGAATACGCCTATGACAAGCATAATAAGAACGAAAAACATAAACGCCACCCCTGCAAGAGCGGATATGAGAAGTGAGCAGTTGTCTGCAACCGTGGACAGCATATTTGACACTCTGTCGTCACCTATTGGCTCTGCCACCGCTGAGGCAAGGCGCAGTGAAAAGATGAATACCACAATCTTCAAAAGAGGAAACATAACCGTTGCAACAAGGACTATGACTGCAGTGTAGCCAAAGGCGTTTTTCACCAGCATCATTGATGCACCGACTAGGTCAAAGCCGTCTGAAAGATAACCGCCTAAGATAGGCACGTAGCTTGAAAGAGCAAATTTTGCCGCACTGTACCCTACTTTGTCCACAACTCCCCCTGCTATGCCACCTACGGTGAGGAAAGTGCCGTAAAGCCCAAACACTATGCCTATAAGCCAACTGGACACTGACTTGAACATTTTGTTCATTTTGGTCAGTTTTACGTTTTTGGACAGGTTGCCAACTACCGCAAACACCACGCAAGCAATAAATGCTGGCAAAATCACCTTTGATATGAGTGCCATAACTCCGCCCCCTAGCACTGCCATCATAGGTTGATAGGTGGCAACTCCCGTTGTTGCACCAAGCCCTGCAAGCAAGGTGAGAAGCACTGGAAATACGCCCTCTGCAAAGGCGGTCATATTGTTTATGGTGGTGACTGTCACCTGCACTACGCTGACTATGGCTGAGGACAAAACTACAACTATCACTGCATAGCACACTACGTGGACAATCTCGCTGGTGCCTGTCTTCAAAAACCCTGAGGTCATGCCTGACAGCATACTTTTCAAGAGGGATACCACTAAAATTGTGATAATAGCGGGCAGAAAACCTACGAAATATTTGCCTAGGGACTTTAATAGTGCGGTGAGAAAGTTTGAAAAGAAGTCCTCTGTTTCACCCTTTGTAAGCCCTTTGATAAACTCCTTCAAGTCGTGAAAAGGCACTGCGGATTTTTGCTCATCTTCTAGTGAATCCAAAAACCGCTGAAAGGCGTCTGTGTCAAGGTTTTCTATGGCTTTCACCGTGCTTGAAGACAAGTTGTCAAAAAGGTCATCTTCGTCTTTTGCGACAGCAACTCCTTCACTTGAAAAAAGGGCTAGCGTAATCACCGCCGCCGTCAAAAACAAAAATGTTGCTCTCCACTTCCCTTTCACCTTTTTCATACCATATTTACAAGTTCCGTCACCACATCTATCAAGGCAGACACAATGGATATGCTCATTGCAAAAATGGTCAGTTTGCCTCCAAACTGCAACTTTGATGCGATACTCCCACAGCCTGCATCGTTGGCTATTGACGATGAATACTCGGTGAGATAGCCTATGCCTATGATTTTCAGCACGGCGGTGAAAATGCCCTCGTCAACTCCGCTCTTTTTCACAATTTTGTCAAAGGATAATATGACGTCTTGAAGGGTGGACAACAGCAATATCACCATAACAACTCCCGTCACTATGGTGGCAAACACCGCAAACTCCGGTTTGGTGGACTTCAAAAGCAACACTACCACCACTCCTATCAAGGCTATTGAAATCAGTTTGAATATCATCAGTACAAGGACAGCAAGGATTTGATGGTGTCAAAAAGTCCGCTTATCATGTCTATCACAAGGACTATGACAACGATGAGCCCTGCAAGGGTTGCAAAAGTGGCGACGTCATCTCTGTCGCTCTTTTTGAGAATCATACTGACTATGGCAGTCAATATGCCTATGCCTGCAATTTTCAAAATTATATCAATGCCCATACTAGCCCAATATCACAAGGAGTGCCACCCCAAGAAGGGCAAACAACTTGAAGTACATACTCCCCTTTTTCTTCATATCTTCCTCCGCCTGTTTTAGACGAGAGGTGAAAGCACCATTGCATTTGTCAACAAAAGATATTTGCTCGGTGAGAGAGGTTTTGCCTATGCCCTGCAAAAAGTGGAGAATTTCGCTCTTTTCCTCCTTTTTCAAGTGCAAAACTTCCCATTTGTCTAGGTCGCGGTCAAACTTACCTTTGGTGGTCAGGTCGGTTTGGTATTCCTTGACTACGTCAACCCACTTGCCCTTTTTGTCCTTAACGTACTTGGTGCAGAAGTCGGTGACCGTTGGCATACTGAAAGACAACTCTCCCTTGAAAACTCCGCAAAACTCCACTAAATCCTTGTAGAATTTCACCTTTTCGGCGTATCCTCTCTTCACCATAAGCCCTATATAAGTGGACACAAGGGCAAGCACGCCCCCTGCCACAAACCGCAAAATCTCACTTTTCATATATTGACACTATCTTTCCTATGGGTGCAAGGGTGACAAAACACTGAAAACACTCCTCTATCCCAACGAAAGTTTCACTGCGTTTCAAATCATCCAAATTTTTGCCGTGGACTGAGGCAAACACCTTGACGCCACACCTCATAATGTCCTTGACCGCCTCGATATCTTCACGGCGGAATAACTCGTCTGTGACGATAAGCTGAGGTGAGGATGACCGCACGGCAAACTCGTAGGCTACCGCCTTTGACACTCCGCTCATAACTTCGCTTTCACCAAGGTCTAGAGTGCCGTCAACACCCCCTAACTCAAACCTTTCATCTATGACAAGGGTGTTGAGGTGTGAGGACACTTGCCGTGCCATATCACGAAGCAGAGTTGTTTTCCCTGCCCCGGGCGGTGATATGACAAGGGTGGATTTCAAGTGGGAATAGCCATCGCCTACAACCCTTTCTGTCACTTTGTCCGCACAGCCTTTCACCTCATGTGGAATGCGAAGCACAAGGGCGTTTACGTCCTTTACAGTGACAATTCTGCCCCCTTCAACAACTCCCCTGCCCACAACTCCTATTCGTATGCCGTCCTTGACAAGATAGCCTTTTGTCAGTTGGTCGTTGACGGCGTAGATAGAAAAATCACTGGCAATGCCAAGCACCCTATCTACGTCGTCACGGGTGACAACGTAAACTCCGCTCTCAGTCCGTGGACAACACCTTACACCCCCTTGAAAGAGGATTAGAGGCTTGCCAACACGAAGCCTAACCTCGGTGACTAAACCCTCGTCAAAGCCCTCTAAAACCCTTTCAAGACGTCCGTCTATAAGTCCGCGAAACATACTAAAAGATATGTGGTGGCAGTGAGCAAAATTCAGCGGTGACAAAGCAAGACAAAATCCGTCAAATAAAAAGTGCGCTCAAATGATTTTTGAGCAAAATTCACCTTGTATATAATGTAAACTTAAACAAGCGATAACTATATTAAATTATCGTGTGCGGGCACGCGCAAGTGAATTTTTTATTCGTTTTCATTTTTTTGGCAATAAAAAACCCACTCCGTGGAGTGGGCGTTTTATAAACACAGGGGTTTAGATTAGACACGTGACATATATTCGCCTGTTCTTGTGTCAATGCGGATGGTGTCGCCTTCGTTGACAAACATAGGAACCATAAGTTCGTAGCCAGTTTCAACGGTTGCGGGTTTGGTTGCGTTGGTTGCGGTGTTGCCAACAACTGCGGGTTCGCAAATGGTGATGAGGAGTTCAACAAAGTTTTCGGGTTCAACTGAGAAGGGTGAGCCTTGGAAGAACTTCATCTTCACGGTGCCGTTTTCTTTGACGAATTGGAGTGCGTCTTCAACTTGGCTGTGGTTCAAAGGAATTTGCTCGTAGGTTTCTTTGTCCATGAAGTAGTAGAATTCGCCATCGGTGTAGAGATATTCCATTTCCTTTGTTTCGATGTGTGCAAGTTCAAGTTTGTCGGTGGGGTTGAAGGTGTTTTCAAGAGTTCTGCCATCAACGACGTTCTTCATCTTTGTACGGACGAATGCTGCGCCTTTGCCGGGTTTGACGTGTTGGAACTCGACGATGGTCATGATTTTGCCTTCATACAAAAAGGTCACGCCTTTTCTGATGTCGCCTGCCATAATTTGTGCCATAATATTTTTCTCCTGTTAATTAAATTTCTTATTTGTCGCCAGAGGCGGATTATTTGATGGTGATGAGTTCAACCGGTTGACGGCTGACGGGACCCTTTGTGCCAACGATGATCATATTTTCAATGCGGACGCCAAGTTTGTCTTGGAGATAGATGCCGGGCTCGATGGTGATGACTTCCCCATTTTTGAGGAATTCTTCACTGCGTGCGTTGACAGTGGGTTTTTCGTGGATTTCTGTGCCTACGCCGTGGCCTGTGCCATGGATGTAGTTGTCGCCATATCCACAAAGTGAGATATAGTCGCGGGTGAGAGCATCAACTGCCTTGCAAGATGCGCCTTCCTTGACGCCGTCCATGCCAAGCTGGTATGCCTTCAATACGATTTCATAGACCTTTCTTTGTTCGTCAGTGATGTCACCGTATGCCATTGTGCGGGTGAAATCTGAGCAGTAGCCATCATAGATTGCGCCCATATCGATAGTGATGAGGTCGCCCCACTTAAGTTTTGTGTCGGTGGGAACGTGGTGAGGTTCGCATCCGCCTGCGCCAAACGCTACGATTGTGTCAAAGGACACGTCTGAGCCACCAAGTTCAAGGACCTTTGCTTTGATTTTGTCTGCGATTTCAATCTCGGTGACACCTGCTTTCAGTTCACCAAGAATATAATCAAAGACGTCGTCAATGATTTCTGCTGCTTTTACGATTTTTGCTATTTCTTCTGCGGTTTTGACCGTGGTCACGTTATTTTGCATATTCTACACTTCTCACTTCACGGATTACGTTGACTTTGATTTGGCCGGGATATTCCAGTTCATTTTCAAGCTTTTCAGCAATTTCCTTTGCAAGGAACACTGTTGCTTCGTCATTGACTTGTTCGGGCTTGACGAGAACGCGGATTTCTCTGCCTGCTTGCACTGCGAAGGTTTGTTCCACACCGTCAAAGGACTTGGCGAGGACTTCCAACTTTTCAATACGCTTGACGTAGTTTTCAAGAGATTCACGACGTGCGCCGGGACGTGCTGATGAAATTGCGTCTGCTGCTTGGACGAGGACTGCTGAAATGGTTTCAGGTTCTACGTCGTTGTGGTGGGCAGCGATTGCATGGATGACTTCACCACTTTCACGATATTTCTTGGCAAGGTCAACACCAATTTGGATGTGTGTGCCTTCCACTTCGTGGTCGATTGCTTTACCTATGTCGTGGAGCAAACCTGCTCTCTTTGCAACTCTGGGATCAATGCCCAACTCTTGTGCCATAAGTGAGGCAAGATAGGACACTTCCAATGAGTGCTTGAGGACGTTTTGGCCATAGCTGGTGCGGTATTTAAGTCTGCCGAGGATCTTGACGATTTCGGGGTGGACGCCGTGGAGTCCTGCTTCAAACACTGCTTCTTCACCTGCTTCCTTGATGCCTGCTTCAACTTCTTTGCGGATTTTGTCTGCGATTTCTTCAATGCGTGCAGGGTGAATACGTCCGTCTGCGATGAGTTTTTCAAGGGTGAGTCTTGCCACTTCTCTTCTCACAGGGTCAAAACTTGACAATGTGATGACGTCGGGAGTGTCATCGATGATGAGGTCAACACCGGTGGCTGATTCCAATGCGCGGATGTTGCGACCCATTCTGCCGATGATTCTGCCCTTCATTTCGTCACTGGGCAGTGCAACAACTGAAACTGTGTTTTCAGTTGCGTGGTCTGCTGCGCAACGTTGAATTGCAAGACCGATAATGTTTTGTGCTTCCTTCACTGCATTGTCTTTGACGTCTGCAATGAGTTGTTTGGCTTCTGCTGTTGCACGCTTTTTGACCCCTTCGAGAAGTGCATCTTTCAGTTCTTGTGATGCCTCTTCCTTGGTCATGCCTGCCACACGTTCAAGTTCCTTTTGGACACTTTCTTGTGCCACGTTCAGTTCTTGCTCGACTGCTTTCAGCCTTTCTTTGTTTTCTTCAAGGGCTTTTTGAGCCTTTTCGAGGTCTTCCAGTTTTCTGTCAAGAGTTTGTTCCTTCTTGTCAATGGAATCCTCTTTCTTTTCAAGTGCCGCTTCCTTTTGGGCAAGACGATTTTCAGTACGTTGCCAGTCGGCTCTGCGTTCCTTTGTTTCCTTTTCAAACTCTGAACGCATTCTGTTTTGTTGTTCTTTTGCTTCGAGAAGACCGTCCTTGCGGATGTCTTTTGCTTCGAGATTTGCTTCTTCTATGATTCTTGCTGCTTCTCTCTTTGCCACGCCAATTTTGTTTTGTGAATACAATCTATACACAAACAGCCCGATAAGCGCACCTACAACGAGGGTTGCTATGGCTATTCCAACAACAGGACCGGCGTCAAGTGCAGCAAGCAAAATGAGATTGCTTGTCATCACTGACCTCCATATATATTATCAAGAGATAAATCTCTTGTTATCAACATTATAGAACACAATAGTTCAATAGTCAATTTTTTCGGCGCTCATAATACACAAAAAAAGCATATTATAAGCACTTACGTGCGCGTATTCGGGGATAAAATGGCTTTTCAGCACGAAAACGCCACTTCTCCCTCAATACATTTGATGCTTAAAGTGGTCAGGTCAATGACTAGAAACCAAGTTTTTCTCTGACTTTTGCATTGATTTCTTCTGCAACGTCAGCGTTGTTTCTAAGATATTCAAGGACTCTTTCTCTGCCTTGACCGATCTTTTCGTCATTGTAGCTGAACCAACTGCCACTCTTTTGGATGATGCCCTTTTCAACTGCAACGTCAACCATACAGCCAAGTGCTGAAATGCCTGTGCCGTAAAGGATGTCAAATTCTGCAACTTTGAAAGGAGGTGCAACTTTGTTTTTGACGATCTTTGCCTTGACGTGGTTGCCAACGATTTCGGTGCCGTCCTTGAGGGCGTCTGTCTTGCGGATGTCAATGCGAACTGATGCGTAGAATTTCAGTGCCTTGCCGCCTGTTGTCACTTCGGGGTTTCCGTACATGACGCCAACCTTTTCACGAAGTTGGTTGATGAAGATGATGGTGCACTTTGACTTTGATGCAACTGCGGTCAGTTTGCGCAGTGCTTGTGACATAAGTCTTGCTTGAAGACCAACGTGGCTGTCACCCATTTCGCCGTCGATTTCTGCTTGAGGAGTGAGGGCTGCAACTGAGTCAACGACTACGATGTCGATTGCCCCACTTCTCACAAGAGTTTCGAGGATTTCAAGGGCTTGCTCACCACTGTCGGGTTGTGAGATGTAGAGGTCTTCAATTTGAACACCAAGTTTTGATGCGTACATAGGATCAAGGGCGTGCTCTGCATCGATGAATGCTGCTGTGCCACCTTTCTTTTGCACTTCTGCAACAGCGTGGAGTGCCACCGTGGTTTTGCCTGATGATTCAGGGCCGTAGATTTCCACAATTCTGCCTACGGGAAAACCGCCGATGCCAAGAGCGCTGTCAAGGGTGAGGCAACCTGAGGACACGGCTTCAACTTGTTGCACCATTTCGCCGTCCATCTTCATGATTGAACCTTTGCCATATTTCTTTTCGATTGCCGCGAGGGCAAGTTCGAGATTGGTTTTTTCTGCCATTAGAGTTCTCCTTTTATCTATATTTTCACCGACTTACAAGAGCAAAATGTCACCGCGTAAGTATCTTACGAGATAGAATAATGCCAAGTTTGCCGTTGCGTTTCTTATTTGATTTCTGTCGCCAGAAAGTCGTCTTTCAAAGGTGGTGATAAACTCTCCTCCACCTACGCCGATATACACAAGCCCGACGGGCTTGCCTTCGTCCCCTGTTGGACCTGCAAGGCCTGTTGTGGCAAGGCCGATGTCCACTTTGGGGCTAAGAAGACCTTTCACCATCATGTGAGCGGTCTCTTTTGACACGGTGCCGTATTCCCCTATAAATGCACGAGGAATATTCAACCTGTCCATTTTGGAGTGGCGGTTGTAGCACACTATGCCCTCATAAAAGTTTTCACTGATGCCTGCAACTGAGGTGAGGCGGGAGCATATCTCCCCTCCTGTCAAACTCTCTGCCACTGCAAGCACCTTTTTGTTGCGTTTGAGAAGTTTTGCTGCAAGGACGTGAAGTTCAACGTCCTCCGTTGCGTACACTTGCTCGTTGAAGCAGTTATACACATAAGACTTGACCATTTCAAAACTTTCTCTTGTGCCCGCTGAAGTCATTGTAATCTTTGCGTCAAGACAATTTTCCTCTACGTCAAAGGTGACTCCCATGCCGAGATAATCACTGAGTTTGAGACGTATTGTGGCCATATCTAGCCCGCAAATTTTGACAACTTCTTGTATCATTGCTTGTTCTTTTGTGTAGATTTTATTTTTTTGATTTAACAAGTTAAATCACTTATTATGCTTTTGCTTCTTCGGTGGCTTCCTCGACTTCTTCCTTTTTGGGCTCGTCAACAAGGACTGATTTGTTCTTCAAAATATAGTTGAGCCCTGACACAACTGTCATCACTGCACCTGCATAATAGACGATTGTGCCCATCCAGCCGATGACTTCGTGGACGCCTGCCATGATGAGGAAAGCAAGGGATATGTCAAGAAGCACTGTCTTCACTTTGCCGTAGATGTCCGCCGCCAAAACAAGACCTTTCTTGGCTGCGATTGAGCGGAATGCGCCAACGATAAGTTCTCTTGACAAAATCAGTCCGCCACAAAGGGATATGACAAGGGTGTTGTAGGGGAAAACCTCAAGCCCTGCCCTGTGTGCTATCACAAGGAAAAGCATGATGACCACAACCACTTTGTCTGCAATCGGGTCAAGGAATTTGCCAAGGTCACTGACTGTGCCTGTCTTTCTTGCAATGTGTCCGTCAACAAAGTCTGTTGCGCAGAGCACGATGAAGAGGAAACATGCCACTGTCATAAGTGCAACGTATGCTGCATAGTTTGCGCTGAAAACCATACCCAAAACGTACACGATGACGGTGGGGATGATGAGGAATATTCTTGCTATCGTGATTTTTGTCGCTAACGTTATTTTCATAATACCTTCCCGACAAGGTCAATGCCGTCGACACCGGTGATTTCCACGTCATAGAATTCACCTATGTGGACTTCCTTGTCTGCTGTAAAGTAAACTACGTTGTCAATGTCAGGGGTTTGGAAACCTGCTCTGCCCAAAAACAACTGCTTGTCATAGTCAATTTCATCGTAGATGACCTTGACCGTCTTGCCAATCAACTGTTGATTGCGATTGTTGATGACTTCAGTTTGAATTGCTCTAAGTCTTTCTGCTCTTGCCACTTTGATTTCATCGTCAAGGTGGTCGGTGAGTCTGTCTGCAGGTGTGCCCTCTTCTCTTGAGTAGGCAAAGAATCCTGCATAGTCAATGTTGCCTTCGCGGATGAATTCCACCAGTTTTTCGTGGGCTTCTTCACTTTCACCAGGGAATCCGCAGATGAATGATGAGCGGAGGGTGATGCCCTTTTCTCTCATCTTCTTTATCAGTGCGCGGGTGTAGTCTTCTCCTGCCCGTCTGCCCATACGTTTCAAGGTGTCTCCGTCAATGTGTTGGAGGGGTACGTCTGCGTATTTTGCCACTTTGGGGTTTGTGACAATCATATCAATTATGCTGTCGTCAATGGCTTCAGGCTCAAGATACAGCAAGCGGATAAGGTCAAAGTCCATTTGACTCAGCGCGTCAACCAACTCTACAAGGTGGGATTTGCCGTCAAAGTCAACGCCGTATCTGGTGACGTCTTGCGCCACCAAAATAAGCTCCTTGACTCCTTCCTTTTCAAGCCCTTTTGCTTCAAGAAGCAAATCTTCCATCTTTTCAGAGCGGTATTTGCCTCTTATTGAGGGGATTGCGCAGTATGTACAATGGTTGTTGCAACCGTCTGCGATTTTGAGATAGGCGTAGTGATAAGGTGTGGTCAACACTCGTCCGCTGTAAAACTCATCACCACATGCGCCGCCAAAGATTTTGTCGCCTTTTGTGATTTTCTCCACGGTGTCGAGGATGTTGTCGTAGTCGGCTATTCCCAAAAATGCGTCCACTTCGGGGAATTCCTTTTCAAGGGTTTCCATATATCTTTGAGGAAGGCAACCTGTGACGATTATCTTCTTCTTTTTTGAGTGCTTTTTGTGGCCTACTGCAAACAAAATCTCGTCTATTGCTTCGCTTTTTGCATCATCAGTAAATGCGCAAGTGTTGACAATGATGACGTCTGCGTCTTCTTCATTGCCAACAAGGGTGTGTCCGCCACTTACAAGGCGGGCAAGCATCTTTTCAGTGTCCACTCGGTTTTTGTCACAGCCAAGTGATATTGCGCCAATTTTCATATTGTACCTTTATTCTTCTTCGTCGTTTGAATTGACAAGCTCTTCATACTCCTCGTCTGTCAAGTTGACGCGAGAGCGTTTGGGGTCTTTGTCATCGGGCACAAGAATGCCCATTTCTTTCATGGTATCAAAGATACGTGCTGCCTTTTGGAAGCCAAGACCCAGTCTTCTTTGGAGATATGAGATTGAGATGGGCTCTGCCATGCCTATCTTCATTGCGTCAAAGAGTTCGGGAGGCAATCCCTTTTGCTTGCGCTTGTCTGCCTTGCCCTCTTCCTTTTCGGGAGTGTCGCTTTCTTCCTTGAAGATTTGCTCCTTGACACTGGGGTCATAGGTGGCAACGTTGTTCTTTTTGATGAATTCTACAACCGCTTCAATTTCCTTGCTGTCCACAAATGAGCCTTGCATACGGACAGGAAGAGGTGTTTTTGCGGTCATATACAGCATATCGCCATAGCCGAGGAGTTTTTCTGCTCCGCCTGCGTCAAGGATTGTACGGCTGTCAGGACCTGCGGTGACACGGAATGCAATACGTGTGGGCAGGTTGTTTTTGATTGTACCGCTGATGACGTCAACTGAAGGACGTTGGGTTGCCAAAATAAGGTGTATGCCAACTGCACGAGCAAGACGTGCAATGCGGTTGATTGCATCTTCAACTGCTCTCTTGCCAAGGGACATAAGGTCCGCAAGTTCGTCAACCACAACCACGATTCGAGGCATCTTTTCATTGCCACTCTTTGCGCAGTCCGCGTTGTAGTCGTCAATGTTTCTATACTTGTTGGCTTCAAGGAACAGAATGCGTCTGTTCATTTCAGTGATTGCCCAGTTGAGGGCGCGGATTGCCTTGTCAACGTCACAGATGATTTCATCAAGCATCAAGTGAGGAAGTCCAGCATAGTCCGTCATTTCAACACGTTTGGGGTCAATGAGGATGAATCTCACGTCCTCGGGGCTTGCCTTGTACAGCAAACTGATGAGGAGCGTGTTGATGCACACACTCTTGCCTGCGCCGGTTGCGCCTGCAACCAACATGTGAGGCAGGTCTTTTATGTCGCCTACGTGGACTTGGTTGTAAAGGTCAACGCCAAGTGCGAAGGTTGACGGTGAATTTGAGGCATTGAATTTGGGTGAATTGAGGATTTCACTGAGGCGCACCATACGTTTTTTCTTGTTGGGCACTTCAATGCCAACTGCGTTTTTGCCGGGGATAGGTGCGATGACGCGGACACTTTCCTCTTCCATACGCATTGCAATGTCGTTTTCATAGGACACGATGCTGCTGACCGACTTGCCTCTGGGCATATTGACAGACAAGGTGTACAGTGAGAAGGTGGGGCCAACCTCAATGTTGGTCACTTCTGCCTCAATGCCAAAGAAGTTGAGGGTGGACACAAGGGCTTCCTTCTTTGCTTCGTAGTCCTCGTTTTGGTCAACTTCAGGTGCAGGAGGCTTCAAAAGACTCATAGGAGGTGCAACGTAAGGCTTTTTGGGAGTGGCTTGATAGATGGATTGGTCGATGGTGACTTGTGCCACTCTTTCCTTTGAGGTGTCAATGGATTCCATCTTCTTGACCTTGTTTTCCATAGCCTTGGTTGAAGGCTCTTTGGGGAGAGATATCTTGCGCTTTTCTCTTGCCCTTTCCTTTTCAATTTCAATTTGAGCGCGCTCTGCTCTTGACAGCGCAGGGGCTTCCTTTCTTGCCTTTGCAATTGAGTCTGCTTGTTGCTTTGCAAGGAAGGAGGTTTGATACATCGTGCCTTCATCGTCAAGGGATTTATCTTCAACGCCCACTGCTCCAACCACGTGTTGGTTGGTGGGTTGGGTGGACATACGCTCTTCAAGGGGCTTGCCACTTTGCTCGGCAAAAATCCTACGCCAGTCGGGCTCTAATGTGGGAGTCTTTTCCTCAACAGGCTTGCTCTCCACAGGCTTGGTGGTTGCAGGCTTGCTGGGCGCAGGTTGCACAGGTGCAGGCGTGGGCATAATACGTATAGGTGCGGGGGCGGGCTCAACAGGCGCAGGTTGCACGGGTGCAGGCTCGCTTACGCGCACGTTTGTGATTTCATTATTTTCAGGCTGAACAGGAGTCTCTGCCCTCTTTTCCATAAAGGATTGACGGGCGCGTCTTGCTCTTTCTTCCTCAACAGGGTCAACAACAGGAGTTGCAGGATAGACCATCTTTGATTCGGCAGGAGCAACAAACTCTGCGGGGAGGACTGTGCCTTCATAGGCTTCTGCTTCAACCTCGTCCTTGTAGACAGGGGTCTCCACCTTCTTTTCACCGGTGATTGCACGGACAACGTCCCCTTGCAGACCTGCCATTGTGCTTGCTTTGTCAAGTTGACGTGCCTTGGGCAGTTCGGGCTTTTGAACAACCTTTGTAGGACGGACAACTTCAAGTTTTTCAACCTCGCCTTGCACAGGGTTTGCGGTCTGTTGCTTGTTGTATGCAACGGCGTCAAATTGAGGTTTGACCTCTCTCTCCTCCATTGCTCTTGCGCCGAATAGACGGAGTTGATCCTTTTTGAGGTCTTCAAATGATGAATAGCCAAGAGGGCCACTCTCGTCCTTCTTCACGGAGTTGCGGAGGGCTTCCATATCAAGAGTGTCCGCCTTCTTCTCTTCCTTGACAGGCTCGGGGATAGGCTCGGGCTTGACCTCTTCACGAGGAATCATATACGACTCGGCGGTTGAGGTGCTGTCAATGCCAAGACGATTGCGCATTTCCATACGTCTTGTTGCGCTATATGATGCGCCGGGACGTGAAAATGCAGTTTCGGGATTTTTGATTGTGTTGAAACGCTCTAAGCTGTCACCATAGGAATCTCTGCCAAAGAGAATATCTCTTGCAAGACCTCTTGATGAATATTTGTCAGGGATACTCCTGCGCTCTTCATCTTCAACCGCTCCTGCTCCGTTGGGATAGAGGGGGTTGAATGCGGTGTTGTCACTGAGCCAATCTTCGTCGTTTTCTGCAAGATACAGCTCTTCAGTGGGTGCTGAGGCTTCCTTTTCAAGCTTTCTTTCCTTACGTGACTTGCGCTCCTTGACAGGCTTTTCTGCCTTGACCTTTCTTTCCTTGGCAACGTAAACAACGTTCTTTTTGATGACGGGATAAAAACCGAAAAATGCCACCACGAAAAATGCTACGCAAGTGACAACCAGCGCGCCAACTGTGGTGATGGCTTTCATCATAGGAAATGCGGTAAGGCCGTAAAGCATACCGCCTGCGGTGTTGGTGTTGTTGTAGCAAAGGGCGAGATATTGACTGTAGTTTTTGTCAATGACGTAGGGGCTTGATGTCCAAATTTGAAGGGCAAGCACCGCTAGGGCAAACAGCACTGCGAAAAATGCAACCTTACTTAGGCGCATACGAAGGCGGAAATTGAACATAATGGCAAAGCCGACTATGACACCTACAATGCAGTAGGCATAGTCCGCAAGGCCAAAAAAGCCAATGGTGAAGCGGGACACCGCTGCCCCAACTGAGCCAAATGCTCCTAGGTCACAAATAAAACAAAAGACAGAGGCAAGGACAATGAGAATGCCTAGCCCGATTTTGTATCCTGTATTCGCTCTGACGTGTCTGGTGTTTGATTGCATAGTTTCGCCCTATATATATTCTTCTAAAAATTATAACATAGTATAACTAGAATTTCAACAAGTTTTTGAAAACAAAATCACATTTTTTGAAAAATAAAAAAGCACCAAGAGGTGCTTTTCTTTTTGCGGTTTTTTGCCGTTTGCCTCTATTATTTCAAGAAATCAAGGGCGTTTTCGGGGGGATTTCCAGACACGATTGACAGGGTCACTTTGTCAAAATTGAAGACGTATTTTGCCACTTCGTTTATCTTTTCTATGGTGGCAGAATCGTAGAATTCCAGCATTCTATCCGTGTCGTATAGTTCACCTGTGATGGATGCGTATCTGCCAAATGCACGCATCATTGCGCTTGTTGATTCCTGTCCTAAAACAAGAGAGGTCTTCAGTTGCTCCTTGCCCTTTTTCAACTCCTCTTCGGTGATGCCCTTTTCTACAAGAAGGTCGATTTCCTTTTTGATTGCACGGAGGGCGGACTCGGTGTTTTCGGGGCTTGTTGCGGTGTAAATGATGTATGCTCCGTTCTTTTCATAGGCAGATGATGAGCCGGAGATTGTATAGCAAAGCCCAAGTTTTTCACGTATGCTTTGGAAAAGCCTTGATGACATTTCGGCTGCGAAAACTGCGTTCATAAGATTGAGGGTGTAAAGACCTTCATCACCAAATCCGTATGAGGGGAATGCGATTGCTATGTGGGCTTGTGAAATATCTTTCTTTACACCGTTGTACACTGCTGTGGTGTTGTGGGCGGTGTGGACTCTTGAGGACTGAGTTTTGGTCAGTTTGCTTTCAAGATATTTGTTGACAAGATTGACACAAGTGCTTTCATCAACGTTGCCTGCAAATGCCACCACTGTGTTGTCGGGGGTGTATCTGCGCTTCATATAGTCGAAGAGGTCTTCCCTATTAAGTTTTGAAAGGGCTTCCTTATATCCCAAAATAGGCTTGCCGAGGGGGTGTCCTTCATAGCGAGAATTCATCAGCGTTTCAAGGCAGACGTCATCAGGCATATCGTCACTTTCGTTGATTTCCTCAAAGATAACCTTCCTTTCGCTTTCAAGGTCGGCAGGGTCAAATTTGGGGTTGAGATACATATCAGTCAGCACCTCAAAGCACTTCTCCACGTGGGTGTCAAGAGAAGTTGTATAGAAACAGGTGTGGCTCTTTGTGGTGTAGGCGTTGATGAGTGCGCCGATGCTGTCCGTTTCGTTGGCAATGTCAAAGGCACTTCTTGTGGCTGTGCCCTTGAAAACCATATGCTCAATGAAGTGAGAGATGCCTGCCTCACGAGAGGTTTCATACTCGGTGCCTGCGTTGACAAATATGCCGATTGAAACACTGCGAACTGCGGTGTTGGGCACAAGCACCACTTTAAGTCCGCTGTCAAAGGTGATGATTTTTCTCATATAGTCCGTCCTTGCCTGCAGGTGCAGGAAATATATGGTTATTATAACACATAACCCCCGCTCCGTAAACATATTTTAGAATATGAAATTCAACTGGAAAAAATCTAAGGTCTTCACCGCTGTTTCAAACGTGGTCATCATTGCCGTGCTTGTCAGCACTTTCGCAGTCACACTGTGGGCGGTTGCACCAAAAGAAACAACCGCTGAACCCACCTCTGCAATCTACGTTGGAGATGAAAATTCGGGAAGTGTTGCACTTATGTTCAACGTGTATGAAGACGCAGAAACGGCACTTAAAATAGCGGAATTGCTTGTTGAACACGGATTTCGTGCAACTTTCTTTGTTGGAGGCAAATGGGTTGAAAGGAACGGGACTGCCCTCATACGGCTCTACAATATGGGTATGGAGATAGGCAATCACGGTTATCTTCATCGTGACCATAGCACCCTCAATTACGATAAAAATCTGGATGAAATCACCCTTGCAGAAAGGCTCATTGATGCCAATCTCAAAGACTTTCCAGACTACAAAAACAGCAAACTTTTTGCCCCTCCCTCAGGGGCTGTGGGCAAGGATATGTTCACTGCCTGCGAAAGCCTAAATTACAAAGTCATTATGTGGACGAGGGATACCATCGACTGGCGCGACCAGGACAAAGATCTCATCTTCGCCCGCGCGACAAAAGATATAAAGGCTGGTGACCTTGTGCTTATGCACCCCACAGAAGCCACCCTCTCTGCCCTACCCCAAATCCTTGAATATATAAAAAGTGTCGGCCTCAAAGCCGACACCGTGACCAACGTCCTTGGATAAAAAGAGGCGTGGCAATCGCCACGCCTAACCGTTGTTCATTGACATTCACACGGCTGTGCCTATAAGCGCAAACACTGCCACCATGTAAATTATCACTGCAACGACCTCAAGAATAAAGCCAATCAATGCGCCCTTTCCTGCACTCTTTGCTTTCAAAGGGGTTTTGTCCTTCCACACGCAATAAAGAATAAGACCAATCAAAGGAAAGAAAAATCCTAAAACACCAAAACCGGGACTCTTTTTGTCCTCTTCTTGATAAGGCGCTGACTCTACTCTACATCCACAGTGAATGCAAACCACTGCTTCTTCATTGATTTCTTTTCCGCATTTACTACAATATTTCATAGTTGCCTCCCTCGTATATTTTACAGCGATTTGCTGTATAACTACATATTACAGCACTGTGCTGTATAATGTCAAGTATGGAAATCAATGTAAATGAATTTTTCCCTAAAAGATTGAAGGAATTGCGATTGCAATTTGGCTATACACAGACGCAACTTGCTGAGTTATTGCATATCAAGCAACAATCCTACATCCGCTATGAATACGGAACAGGAGAGCCGAATTTGCAGACACTTGTAAATTTGAGTTTGATATTCAACGTTTCCGTAGATTTTTTGCTTGGAAAAGCAGATTATTAAACCGCATAAATAAAACCCACTCAAACGAGTGGGTTTTTTGTTTGTTTCATGATGATTTTTAAGATTATACACATTGAAAAATGAACTTAAAACGCGATAAATCGATAAAGAGCGCGATGTGTTTTACGTATGTTTGCACTTTGTTCTTTTCTTGTTCTCACACAAAAACGTGATATTTGGATGCATAACAAGAAAGAAACACCGAGGGCAGACCGCAGTGTACTTGTCGTACATAAGGGTTGCACTCGGTGTGTCTGACGAAGTTAGGCGCCAAATAGCGCGTTTTTAGGCTTTTTTGATGACCTCTTTCAACATAAGATCAACGCGGTGCTTTTCGTCGATCTTGATGACTTTGACGAGAACTGTGTCACCAACGTTGACAACGTCTGTCACCTTCTCTACTCTTTCCTTTGAAAGTTTTGAGATGTGGATCATGCCGTCTTTGCCGGGTGCAAAGTTGACGCTTGCGCCAAATTGTCCCTTGTCATTTTCCATGATCTTGACAACTTTGCCTTCATAGATGTCGCCGATTTCAACGTCACGGACGATGTTTTCAATGATGGTGCGTGCCTTCTTGATTGCTGCTGCGTCATTTGATGCAACAAACACTGTGCCGTCTTCACTGATGTCAATCTTGACGCCGGTTTCTTCGATGATCTTGTTGATGGTCTTGCCACCCTTGCCGATGATGTCGCCAAGTTTGTCGGGATCAACTGCAAATGACACGATCTTGGGTGCCCATTTGCTGAGGTCTGCTCTGGGTGCATCGATGACTTCCATCATCTTGGAGAGAATGTGCAGTCTGCCTTGACGTGCTTGTTCAAGTGCTCTTGTCAAGATTGCTTCGTCGATGCCCTTGATCTTGATGTCCATTTGGATTGCGGTGATGCCTTCTGTTGTGCCTGCAACCTTAAAGTCCATATCGCCGAGGAAGTCTTCAAGGCCTTGGATGTCGGTGAGGACTGCAACCTTTCCGCTTTCGGTGTCTTTGATAAGGCCCATTGCAACGCCTGCTACGGGTGCTTTGATGGGCACGCCTGCATCCATAAGTGCAAGGGTGCTGCCACACACTGATGCTTGGCTTGTTGAACCGTTTGATGAAAGGATTTCACTGACTGTGCGGATTGCATAGGGGAATTCCTCTTCGCTGGGAAGGACGGGTTCAAGTGAGCGTTCTGCAAGTGCGCCGTGACCGATTTCACGTCTGCCGGGGCTCTTCAAGGGCTTTGCTTCCCCTGTTGAGTAGCCGGGCATGTTGTATTGGTGCATATATCTCTTGTAGTAGTCTTCATCAAGACCCTCAAGCTTTTGCACTTCGCTGATTGTGCCGAGAGTACAGGTGGTCATTGCTTGGGTTTGGCCACGGGTGAACACTGCACTGCCGTGGACTCTGGGGAGCATACCGACTTCACACCAGATAGGTCTGATTTCGGTGAGTGCTCTGCCGTCAGGACGGACGCCGTCGTTGACGATCTTTGCTCTGACCTTTTCTTTCTTCAAATAGTAGAGGCTGTCAAGGATGAACTTGGTCTTCTTTGCAACGTCGTTGAAATCGTCTGCAAAGTGTGCGAGGACGTCTTCGTCAAGTGCATCTTCTGCAACTTCACGGGCGCTTCTGTCAAAGTTTTCGAGGACTGCGTCCATCTTTTCATTTGCGTATGCGCGGACTGCTGCGTCGATGTCTTCGGGGATCTTTTCAAGTTCAACTTCTGCCTTAGGCTTGCCCACTTCTGCTTGGATTGATTCGATGAATGAGACGAGCTTTTTGATTTCTTCGTGACCGAAAAGGATTGCATCAAGCATTTCCTTTTCTGAAATGATGTTTGCGCCTGCTTCAACCATCATGATTGCATCTTTGGTGCCTGCAAGGTTCAAATGAAGCTTTGACTTGGCTCTTTGTTCAAGGTCGGGGTTGATGACGTATTCACCATCAACGTAGCCAACAACTACTGAACCGGTGGGGCCTGCAAAGGGAATGTCTGAAATTGAGAGTGCAACTGAGCTTCCAATCATGCCGAGGACTTCGGGTGAAATGTTGACGTCAACTGAAAGGACGGTTGCGATGACTGTCACGTCATTGTAAAGTCCCTTGGGGAACAAAGGACGGATGGGTCTGTCGATGAGACGGCTGGTGAGGATGGCTTTGTCTGATGCTCTGCCTTCTCTCTTCTTGAAACCGCCGGGGATTTTGCCTACGGCATACATCTTTTCTTCATAGTCAACGCCGAGAGGGAAATAGTCCATTCCTTCACGAGGTGCTTTTGCCATGGTTGCGTTGACCATAACAACTGTGTCGCCACAGCGGACGATACAACTGCCGTTTGCTTGGCCACAGTATGCGCCTGTTTCAATGACGAGTTCTCTGCCGCCGAGTGTTGTTTTGAAAATTTTTCTTTCCATTTATATTCTCCTTCTGGGGATTCCATCATCCCCTATTATTAACGAAAATAAAATAAGCGAGCGTCAAACGCCCGCTTGATTTTTACTTACGAAGTTCCAGTGCTGCAATGATTGCACGATAACGCTCAATGTCTGTATCCTTGAGATAGTTGAGCATATTCTTTCTTTGACCAACGAGTTGGAGAAGACCTCGACGTGAGTGGTGATCCTTCTTGTGAACCTTGAGGTGTTCAGTGAGTTCGTTGATTCTTGCTGTGAGCAATGCGATTTGAACTTCGGGTGAACCGGTGTCGCCTTCTGAGCGGCCGTACTTTGCGATGATTTCTTGCTTTGTTGTCTTATCCATTTTTTTGCCTCCTTCTTTGGATAGATGATTCGCTTTCAACAAAGTGGAGATTTGGAGATTATCTAGACCTTGTAGAAAGTACGTTGATTATATTATCATATAAAAAATTATTTGTAAAACGTTTTGAGGGCGTTTTTCAAGGAATTTTCTATGATTTTTGCCTTATTTTCGGGTTTTATCCTTTGCTAGCCCTTATTCCTCTTCAAGCCAGAAAGCATGCTGACGCTCCATAACCGTGTCAAAGTGTTTGACGTATTCAAGGGGCTCTTTGAAATTGGCGTTCCTAGTGATGAGGTTGATGTCTTTTCTCCACTTTTTGGAGATTGCGGCTGCGCCAGCGGCGAGGATTGAGGTATCCTCTTCCATAATGTCCACGTTGTAAACGCAGATTTTGTCGGGTTTTGCGTAGCCCACGTTTTCGAGGTTTCCGCTTGTATATTTTTGGCGGTACATATAGTACGGCACGTAGCCTGCCCCTGTGAGTGCGGTGTAGGCATAGTCCACCATTTTTTCTGCGGTGTCGTTGTCAACAGATTGATAGCCACCAACTTTCAGCGCCGAGCCTTTTTTGAGGTACAAGGTGTGGACGGTGACGTTTTCTGCGTCAAGTTCTACTGCCTTGTCAACGGTGCGCTTAAAGTCCTCAAGGGATTCGCCGGGGAGCATGGCGATAAGGTCCATATTGACGTCAAAATCGTCCTTGGCTTCACGATAGACTTCTTCTACCATTTCTGCCTTGTGACGGCGTCCAATACGCTCCAAGGTGGCATCGTTGAAGGTTTGAGGATTAATGGAAATTCTGGTGATTCCGTTCTTCTTTAACACGTTTAGAACACTGGAATTGATGGTGTCGGGCCGACCTGCTTCAACGGTGAATTCAAAGGGTTTGAAAGGCACAAGTGCGCTGAGGATTTTGTCCAAATACTCGGTGGGAATTGAGGTGGGTGTGCCACCGCCCACGTACACTGTGCGGATTTTGAGAGACTTCTTTTCAACCACTTCTTTCAAGAATTCAATCTCTTGAAGAAGGCAGTTGACGTAAGGCTCAATGAGTTTCTTTTGCTTGTCAATTGCAACGGACACAAAGGAGCAATAGGCGCATCTTGTGGGGCAAAAAGGTATGAAAACAAAGACGTCGTGGCCATCGCCGTCATTGCGGACGGGCTCTTGCACTCTCACTATGGTTTCAACCAAATCCGCCTTCTTTTTGGACACTGAAAACTCCTTTTCAAACATATCCCTTGCTCTTGCACCTAACTCTCTAAACAGTTTGGTGGGACGAATGCCTGTAAGACAGCCGTAAGGGAGTGATATGCCCGTGAAGTCCACAACCGCATTGTAGATGGATTCTTTGAGGTAGCGTTTTTCAAGACGCTTTCTTTCCATCTTGTCCTTTGCAGTCACATCATACTCAGTGTTGTATGCCCTATTTTCTTCACCTAAAACTACTGAAACAAGCATTCTATCCCCGTCAAATTCATATTTCAAGGATAGGTCAAAGTCCTTGTCCAATCTGCCGTTGAGGGCGCGGACAAGTTCCATAAGGTCGTTGGTGTAGTTGTCTTCTGTTGCAATAAAATTAATCATCGAAGTTGATCATATTGTGCTTTCTTTCGTCATCAAGGGTGGTTGAAAAGCCGTGACCGGGGTGCACTTTGAAGTTGCCGTCAAGGGCGAAAAGTTTGTGGATTGATTTTTTCAATTCATTGTAGTTGCCTGTGGGCAAATCCGTTCTGCCATAAGAGGTTTGAAAGAGTGTGTCTCCTGAGAAGATTTGGTCTTCAAGGATGAAACACACTCCCCCTGAAGTGTGGCCGGGAGTGGCAATGACTGTGATGTCCATATCACCTATGGTGATATGATCGCCGTCTTCAAGAAGGACGTCTGGGGTGAAAGGGTCCATGACACAACCCATTTCTATTGCCATATTTCTGCGGTCATTAGCAAGAGTGCCGTCAAGAGTGCTGACGTAAATCTTTGCGTCAGTCAAGTCTTGAAACTCCTTCACTGCCCCTACGTGGTCATAGTGGCCGTGGGTGAGAAGTATGCCTTCAACCTTCAAGTTTTGGCTGTCGCAATAGTCCTTTACCTTTTTTGCATTTGCCCCTACGTCAATAACAAAAGCAACGCCGTTTTTGGAAACGACGTAGCAGTTTGTGAGAAGTTGGCCTACTCTAATTCGTTTGATTTCGGTCATCTATACACCTCGATTACTCCGCTAAGGTTGCGGATTCTGCCCATCAAGTCATCAACCTCGTTTGCATTGTTGATGAGGATTGAAATGACTGTTTCGGCAGTGCCTTGTGCATTGTCTGTTTTGATTGTTGCGCTGGTGATTGAAATTTTTGCAGCGGCAATGTATGCGGTGATTTGAGCAAGAAGTCCGCTCTTGTCTTCAGATATGATGTGTAGGGTTGCGCTAAAGGACTCTGCTCCGCTGTTGTCCCAGCTGGCTTCAATAAGTCTTTCCTTGCCAAGTCCTGCCACGTTGGGGCAATCCTTGCGGTGGATTGCAACACCTCTGCCACGGGATATATATCCAACGATTTCGTCCCCGGGGACAGGTGAGCAACAGTGTGCCATACGGACGGTGAAAGATGAATCTCCACCGATTAGAATGCCTGTTTTGGAGTGCTTTTGCACTTTCTTCTCCGCAACGACGGGCACTTCGATTGTTTCGATTGGGTGCTCCTTGCGGTGGGCGTCTATAAGCTTTGTCAGCACTTGGTTGGTGGTGACTCCGCCAAAACCAACGTTGGCGTAAAGGTCCTCTTCGTTGGTCATTGTCATGCGTTGCAAAATGCTGGGGAGCGCTGAAACTGACAACAAATCACTGAGTGAATAACCGCGTCTGCGGGATTCTCTTTCAAGCATATCCTTGCCACGACGGACGTTTTCTTCCCTCTGCTCTTTCTTGAAATATGCACGGATACGTGAGCGAGCACTTGAGGTGCGGACAAATTTGAGCCAGTCAAGGGAGGGTCTGCTGTTTTGTTGTGTTATGAGCTCAACAATGTCGCCCGTCTGCAATTTTGTGGACAAGGTGACCATCTTTTTGTTGACCTTTGCACCTGTACAATGGTTGCCCACTTCAGAGTGAATCTTGTAAGCGAGGTCAATAGGCGTTGAGTTGACGGGCAAGTCGTAGACGTCGCCCTTGGGGGTGAACACAAAGACTTCGTCATCAAAGACGTTGATGCGGATGGCGTCCATAAATTCTCTTGCGCCACCTGCGTCTTTCTCTGCGTCCATAACTTCACGAAGCCAACGGACTTTGCTTTCCATATCGCTCTCCACCCCAGAGGTTTTGCCCTCTTTGTATTTCCAGTGAGCGGCGATACCATATTCCGCAATCTTGTGCATTTCGTAGGTGCGGATTTGGATTTCAAAGGTTTCGTTGAAGCCTGTCACCACGGTGGTGTGCAAGGATTGATAGTTGTTTGCCTTGGGCATTGCGATATAATCCTTGAATCTGCCCGGCATAGGCTTCCAAAGATTGTGGACAAGGCCAAGAAGAGTGTAGCAATCCTTCACTGAATCAGTGATTATGCGGACGGCAAGCAAGTCATAGACTTGGTCTATGTCGATGTTTGCCTTTCTTATCTTTTTGAGTATGGAATAATAGTGCTTAGGTCTGCCGTTGACTTCACCATGAATGCCCAAATTTTTCAGTTCTTCGGTGAGAGTGTTGCAGATTTGCTCCAAAAACACTTGACTTTGACGTCTTATCTCTTGAGTGCGGGACACGATGTCCTCATATTCCGCAGGATAAAGGTATTTCATTGCAAGGTCTTCCAGTTCACACTTGAAGAAAGAGATACCAAGTCTGCCTGCAAGAGGGGCGTAAATGTCCAAGGTTTCCTTTGAAATGTATTGTTGCTTTTCGGGAGGTAAATACTCCAGCGAGCGCATATTGTGCAATCTGTCCGCAAGTTTTATGATGATGACACGGAGGTCTCTTGCAAGGGCCATAAACAGTTTGCGGAAGTTTTCTGCCTGTGCTTCTTCACGGTTGTTGAATTGCAGTTTGTCCAGTTTGGTGACGCCTTCAACAAGGGACAATATTTCTGCTCCGAACATATCACGAAGTTCGTCGGCGGTGACGGGAGTGTCCTCAAGAACGTCGTGCAAAAACGCGGCTATGACGGTTGAGCTGTCAAAGCCGAAGTCCGCAAGAATTTCGACGACGGCGCAAGGATGGATGAAATAGTCCTCTCCTGAACTGCGCTTTTGCCCTGCGTGGGCTTCCCGTGCGAAATCGTGAGCCTTTTTGATCTCACCATAGCGGTCTGGATATGCTTTTCGAAGTTTGAGCAACAGGTCCATAATGTTTACTTCTTTACGTTCAAATAAATTGCGGATTTATTCAGGTCTGTTTTGTCGTTTGATACGTTGATCACGCCCTTGTCACTGACTGTGACCAACTTCAATTCCTTGAAGACGGCAAGGATAATCATAAGCTCAATATAATTCAAGCTCTTCACTGAATTGACGGCAGAAAGCAGGCGGTTGTAGCCTACAAGACGCTCCTTCATAAGAGCCATACGACGCATTTCTCTAAACACAACGCGGAATGCATCGTCATCTATTGTGATATGGGTGGGGGTGCAATCACCCAGTGTGTAAACTTCGTTTACAGCGTCCTTTATCCACGCCATATAACCCTTTGAGAGGGGTTTGCCGGCAAAGATAACTCTGTCGTAGTAGGAATACTCAAAATTCTCTTGGGGACACACTATGACTGAATTGACGGGGCCAAGCATTCTTGCCCCTGCCACAAGCATAGGAAGTGATGAAATCTTTTCACTCTTTGATGAAAGGACATCGTACTCGTCTGCGCTGAAGCAGACGATGAGAGTGCCGAAGGGTTTGTCAAGACACTTTTCAACTTGCTCTACCGTTGCTGAGGGGATTTCACAATCACCTTTATAGGACAGTTGATGCAGGTTGACAAGGGTGCTTTCTTCCTTGGTCATTGTCACTTTGTTTGCCTTGAAGGCACGGATTATGCCTTGGGCGGTTTGACGATTTTGATATACGTTGACACCGAGCGTGACGTTGAATTCCTTTTCGCCCCTCGTTGAGCCGAGGCTGTGCTCGTATTTGCCGAAGCCCACAAGGTCAACACCTTTCAGTGAGCATTTGACGTGCTTTGACACGCCTATGCGGTCAAACTTGAAATCACCTTTGATGAGGAAACTAGGTTCGGGATTGCCGTATCCTGTGGGCTCAAGCAAGGCAAGTTCCTTTGCAAAGGGCAAAAGATTGGTGCTTGCGTCAAGCTCCATATCATAATCAAAGGTTGGCAGGAATGCTTCCTTATCTATACGGGATAAAATCTCGTTGTTGATGCCTTCCTTGAAAGTGTCAAAGTTGTCAACAGGTAAAGTGACACCTGCCGCTTGTGAGTGTCCACCAAAAGTGGTGAACAAATGTGAAAACTTTGAAAGCTCTTCAAAGAGGTTGACTTCCTTTATTGAACGGGCTGAGCCCTTGTATTGGTCTCCGCTTCTGGTGAACAGAATTGCGGGGAATTTGAACTCCTCTACAAGCCTTGCTGCGGCGATGCCAAGGACACCTGCTTCCCAGTTTTCACCGGCAAGCACTATTGCGCCTATTTTGTTGAAATCCGTGTTTGAAAGCATTGATTTGGCTTCATTAACCACGGTTTCGCAAATGTTTTGGCGTTTTTGGTTGTCGCTTTCAAGGTCTTCACAAAGGTTGCGAAGGAGGAATATGTCGTCTTCAAGAAACAGGTCAACTGTCTTCATGGCTGAGCCAAGTCTGCCTGCTGCGTTGATGCGAGGGGCAAGTTTGAACATGACGTCGTGAGAGGTCAGTCTTTCTGTGCCAAGCAAGAGTTTGATGCCCTTTCTTGGTGAAGTTGCCATCTGTTTCAATCCGTAATATGCGATGATACGATTGTCGTCTTTGAGGGGCACAACGTCTGCAATGGTGGATATGGCGGCTATGTCAAGATACTTCTTTATCTCTTCTCTGCCTGCCATAGCTTCAACCAGTTTCAGTGCAACTCCTGCACCGCAGAAATCGTAAAAGCCTTCTCTTTTCACCTTGGGGTCAATGACTATGCAGTCTGGCAAAACGTCCTGAGGCTCGTGGTGGTCGGTGACGATGACGTCAATGCCTTCCCCTTTCAAATATTCCACTTCCTCACTGGCGGTGATGCCACAGTCAACGGTGATGACAAGGTCGGGACGACGGCGGGAAATCAAGCTCTTCAAGGTGTCCACGTTCATGCCATAGCCGTCTGTGACACGGTTGGGGATGAAATATTTGACGTCAAGTTTGTCACGGAGATACAACATCAAAATGGATATTGCGCCTATGCCGTCACAGTCGTAGTCGCCAAAGATGAGCACCTTTTCTCTCTTCAAGATTGCCCTTTTGATTCTCTCTGCGCCTTCACGCATGCCGTCAATGTCAAAGGGTGAGGACATCTTGTCAAGTGAAGGACGGAGGAAAGACAAAATCTCGTCTTCGGTGTCAAGACCACGCATTGCCAAAATGCGCATGAAATCATCGGACAAGCCGAGTTTTCTTGCCATTGCGGTTTGGGTGGGTGTGAGTGCCGTTCTTTCCATTGACGAGTTTGTCCTTTTTCAGTGTGTTTTCAGTGGGTTTCGCCCACAAAAAATAGAACTACCCCCAAAGTGACTTGGGGGTAGCATAAGAAACGTGATTATTTCTTCTTTTTGAAGGTTGTGTTTTTCTTTGAGTATTTGTGGATTGCGTTGGACTTGTTGTTCTTGGGTTTGTCAGCCTTGGGTGCTGCAACAACTTGTTCTTCGCCGTAGTATTCCTTGATGGCTTCGCCTCTGTAGACGGTTTCGTCTTCATCGTCAACCTTTGCGCCTTCGTAGGCAGGCTTTGACTTGCGGTATTTTGCCATAAGTCTGTCAAATTCCTTGCTGAGGCCAACCCACATAGGTGTTGCGAGAAGGACTGATGAATAGAGACCAGCAACAAGACCGAGGATGATAGGCACGCAGAATTCGCGGATGGTGTCGCTTCCGAAGATTGCGAGGAAGATGACTGTCACCATTGTGGTGAAAGTGGTGAACAAGCTTCTGCGCATATTTTCGCGGACTGATTGGTCACCGATTTCTGCATAAGGAATATCCTTTTGACCTTTGAGAGGTTTGACGTTTTCACGACAACGGTCAAAGATGATGATGGTGTTGTTGATTGAGTATGCAATGATTGTGATGATTGCTGCAACAAATGATTGGTTGATTTGGACTCTGCAGATCACTGACAAGCAGAACATGATGACCACGTCGTGGATCAGTGCAAGGATTGCTGCGATACCACTTGCAGGGGTAAATCTGATGATGATGTAGATGAGGATCAGTGCAAGTGAGATTGCAAGTGCAATGCCTGACTTTGAGAGCAAATCTTGTGCTGCTGTTGCACCGATTGACTCGTAAGTGACGTTGTCCTTGATTTCTGCATACAGGCTGTTGTTGAGTTCTTCACGGATGACTTCGTTGAGGGCTGAGATTTCATCATCGTTCTTTGAAATGTTCTTGTATCTGAAACTGATTGAAGTTTCATTTACGTTTTGTGCCTCTTGAAGTTGGACGTAGCTGACCACAACGCCGTGCTTTTCAATGGCGCTGGTGATGCGATCCACGTGATAATCATAGTTGTCAATGGCGTCTTGACCGATGGTGACGGTGACAAGTGTGCCGCCTTCAAAGTCGATGCCGATGTTGACTGCATTGGTGTAGCCGATTTGTGAACCGAGTGCTGCGATGAGAACAACTGCAACCACCAAAATCACGATGGGAGCAATGATCCAGAACTTCCAGTTCTTTGCAATGGGCATACTGCTAAGAGAAGACAAAAGTTTGTTGTTTTTCATATTATTTGCCCTCCTCTACTGATGCGGAACGTTTGAGACCGTACAGCTTTTCATTGAGACCTTTGTGTTTCTTGTCAAGTTTTGCTGTCAAAGGCAGGAATGAGTTGAGCACCAGTCTTGTGATGAGCAATGACGTGACCATTGAAAGGATGATACCGATGAACAGGGTGACTGCAAAGCCTTGGATTGCTGCTGAGCCAACTGCCCAAAGAACGATTGCACCAATAAGGGTTGTGACGTTGCCGTCGATGATTGCTGCAATTGAACGCTTGAAGCCTGCTTTGACTGCTGACTTGATGGGCTTTGAAGTGCCACGATATTCTTCACGAATTCTTTCAAAGATAATGACGTTGCCGTCAACTGCCATACCGATTGAAAGGAGAAGACCTGCAATGCCGGGGAGTGTAAGTTGCACCCAAGGAAGCAGTGCGCTGAACCAAAGCAAAAGGACAATGTAAACACAAAGTGCAACGTCTGCTGCAAGGCCCATACCACGATAGACAACTGCCAAGAAGACAAAGATGAGTGCGATGCCGATGACACCTGCGATCAGTGCGTTGCGGACTGCGTTTGCACCAAGTGTAGGTGAAATGCTTCTCACTTCTGCTTGTTGCAGTTTGACACCGAATGTGCCTGATTGAAGACGTGTTGCAAAGTCCTTGGCTTCTTCAAAACTATAACCTGCTTGGCTTGTGATGATTGCACTGCCGTTGGTGATTGCACTGTTGATGTTGACTGTGGTGTACAGTTCACCATTGATGTAGATGTAAGTGCTCTTGCCAACGTTTGCTGAAGTCATGTCTGAGAAGACCTTTGTGCCTTCGTCGTTAAACTTCAAACCAACTGCGTATGCGCTGTTGTCGTCAGTTGTGACGTATGCGGTTTCAAGGTGCTCACTGCCGATGATGACGGCTTCTGCTGTGTCACTTTCTTCAAGCTTGAATTCAAGGGTTGCGGGACGTCCAATAAGTGAAAGGACGGTTTCGGGATCGTCAACGTCGGGGACTTCAACACGGATGGTGTTCATACCGTTTGAGTTTGTGCCCTTTGTGACGGTGGCTTCTGTATAGCCCTTTGAAACAAGCAATTCTTGCAATGATGCGACCGTGCCGTCAATGCGGACATCCAAATCGGGATGACCATCGTCAATGACGTTGAACACGGCGGAAACGCCACCTGACATATCAAGACCCAGCTTGATTGTCTTTGCGTATCCGTGATAGTCGTAAACTGTGTTGCCAATGGGGAAATCAACGACTGCGAAAACTGCCATCAAAATGATGAACACTGCAACCAATGACAACACGATGATTGATTTCTTCTTACTCACGAGTTAACCTCCATAATAGTAAAACATAGATATTATAACTATAAGACAAACATTAGTCAACAAATTGAAAGCAGGAAATGAACAAAAAAATTGCAAAAAAGACGTACACCGATTTAGAAAACCGCTTTCGCAAAAGGCAAGAAGCAAAAAAGTCATAACTTGGGCAAAAACCACATAAAATTTGGTATGAAAAACAAAGAAAATTTCGTCCTTGACCTAAAAGACATCCTCCGCAGTGTGCTTGTGGCAATCATCTCTGCCCTCGCTTTCGTCCTCATTTTCGCTCTCATTTTGAGGTGGGCTTCTCTTCCTGACACGGTCATCACTCCGGTGAACTACGTCATCAAGTTTTTGTCACTTTTGCTAGGCATTATGATAGGGTTCAAACACCGCAAAAACGGCATTCTAAAAGGGGCAATCGTTGGTTTGGCCTTTATGCTTCTCTCTTGGCTTATCTTCACCGCAATGGACGGTTTCAAGAGTGTAAACTTCCGTCCTCTTGACCTTGTTTTCCTCACTCTTGGCGGTGGAATCATTGGTGTCATCAAGGTCAATTTGAAAGGATTAAAGAGAGGTCGTGCCCAGTAAACAGCACAAAAAACACTTGATTTTGAAAGTTTTTTGCCTGAAACAAAATTGACTTTGCACACAAAATTGCACAAAAAAAAAGAGCAACCGAGGTTGCTCTTTTCTTCATTTTTGTGATTTTATTCTTCGGTGGTTTCTTCGACAACTTCTTCAACAACTTCGATTGTTTCGGTTGTTTCTTCTGCTGTGGGTGCTTCGGGGGCTGCGGGTGCAGGTGCTGCAACTGCTTCGAGGACGAGGCCCACTGCTTGTCTGTCGATGACGATGAGGGTGGGGTTGTCGTCTGTGCCGACGTTGACCACGAGAGTGTTGTCTGCGTTGACTTGTGCGATCTTGCCAACCATTCTGCCGATGGTCATGATCTTTGTGCCAACTGCAAGGCTGTTCATCATTTGTTCTTGTTGCTTTTTGCGCTTTCTTTGAGGAATGATTGAGAGTGCAATCATGAGGACAAGAACGACACCGATGACGATATACATAATTGTTTGTTGTGAAATTGCGAGTGCGGATGCGAACATAATTTCTCCTTTATTCATGCAACATTTTGTCACATACTTTTATTAATCGTAAACATTATACACTATTTTTTGCTCTTTGCAAGCAAAATTTGCCCGTGTGTCGGCATTTAATTCTATTTTAAGTTGTTGCGGTGAGGTTTTGAACAATTATTTGTCAGAATATTGCTTCATAAACTCTTCACGGAAATCACCGTATCTATCCTCGTTGATGGCTTGTCTGATTTCAGCGCAAAGCCTTTCAAGGAAACGAATATTGTGGATTGACAAAAGTCTTCCGCCCATAATTTCGTCAGCCTTGATGAGGTGACGGATGTATGCTCGAGTGTAGTTTTTGCAAGCGTAGCAGTCGCAAGTGTCGTCGATGGGGGTGAAGTCCTCGGCGTAAGGTGCGTTGCGGATGGTGAGGAAACCTTCTCTCACCATTGCCGTGCCGTTTCTTGCAATACGGGTGGGCAGGACGCAGTCAAACATATCCACTCCCCTTGCGATGCCTTCAACAAGATAGTCTGCCGTGCCAACGCCCATAAGATAGTGAGGTTGGTCCTCGGGGAGATAAGGTTGAAGAGCGTCAAGCATCTTGTACATTTGCTCTGAGGTTTCACCAACTGACAGTCCACCGATGGCGATACCACACTTTGCGTAAGGCAGTGAGCGCTTGACACTTTCAATGCGAAGATCCTCGTACATATTGCCTTGGATGATGGGGAACAAAGTTTGGTGAGGTTTCAATTCCACCTTGGAGCAACGGTCAAGCCAACGAAGAGTGCGCTCCATTGCATCTCTCGCCTTTTCGTGGGAAATGTCGGGGGCGGTCAGCTCATCAAAAGCCATGACGATGTCTGAGCCCAGTGCTCTTTGGATTTCCATTGACTTTTCGGGTGAGAAGAAGTGCTTGCTTCCGTCAATGAAACTGTTGAAATACATTCCCTCGTCAGTTATCTTGCGAAGTGATGAAAGTGAAAAGACTTGGAATCCGCCACTGTCTGTGAGGATTGCGCCGTCCCAATTCATAAACTTGTGAAGACCGCCTGCACGCTCAATAAGTTCGTGGCCGGGGCGGAGATACAAGTGATAAGTGTTGGAGAGAAGAATTTGTGCGCCCGTCTCTTTCACTTCTTCAGGTGAAAGGCCTTTGACTGTGGCTTTTGTGCCAACGGGCATAAAGCAAGGTGTGTCGATGACGCCGTGGTCTGTGTAGAGTCTGCCTGTTCTTGCTCCTGTTTGTTTGTCAACGTGTAAAACTTCAAAACGCATAGTTTACCTATCTATTTTGGGTGTGTAAACCCACTGTTGTGTGATTTTATTGAATTTTGTCTAGTTTGTGTATGTTGCCGTAAAGGTGCGTGATTGCACCTCGTCAGTGCCTCTATTCAAAGAAGCAAGAGTCACCAAATGAGAAGAATCTGTATTTTTCTTCAACGGCTTTGCGGTAGATTTCAAGGGTCTTTTCTCTGCCTAAAAGCGCACTGACGAGCATAATCAAAGTGCTTTCGGGAAGGTGGAAATTGGTGATGAGAGCATCCACCGTCTTAAACTTGTAGCCGGGGTAAATGAAGATGTTTGTGTTGCCTTTGCACTCTCTCACAAGTCCGTTTTCATCGGCTACGCTTTCAAGGGTGCGCACTGAGGTTGTGCCCACTGCGATGACTCTTCTGCCCTCTTTTTTTGCGCGGTTTATCTTGTCCGCATTTTCCTTGTCAACCTCGTAATACTCGGTGTGCATATCGTGGTCAAGGATGTTTTCTGCCTTCACAGGACGGAACGTGCCAAGGCCTATATGAAGAAGGACGGAGGCAAACTCCACGCCCATTTCTTCAAGTTTTTTCATAAGTTCGGGGGTAAAGTGAAGCCCTGCCGTGGGGGCTGCTGCACTGCCGTCAACTTTGCTGTATACCGTTTGATATCTCTCCTTGTCTTCAAGAGTTTCGTGGATGTAGGGAGGGAGAGGCATATTGCCCACTCTGTCCAAAATGTCCTCAAATACTCCGTCAAATTGGAAGGATATTGTGCGGATGCCATATTCACCTACGTCTTCAACTGTGGCAGAAAGTTCATCACTGATTTTGATGACACTGCCCTTTCTTGCCTTGCGGGCGGGGCGCATAATGCCCTCCCAATGGGTGTAGTCAAGACGTTTCAAAAGCAAAATTTCAAAGGTGGTTTGCTTGCCGTCAATGTGTCCAAATATGCGGGCAGGGATAACTCTTGTGTTGTTGATGACAAGAAGGTCACCCTTCTTCAAATGTTTTGTTATATCGTAAAAATGCTCGTGGGAGAGAGTGTCTCTTTCTCTGTTGTACACGAGCATACGACTGCTGTCCCTAGGCTCTGCCGGTGTTTGGGCGATAAGCTCCTCAGGAAGGTCATAGTAAAAGTCACTAGTTTTGAGATCTGTCATTGTTTCTTGGGCTACTGCCCTATTCCTTATATATGCGGTGCGCTGTTGCGTGTCCGCGGAGATTAGTGTTTCAGTTTCAAGTGTCTGTATGCGCCAAGGGTGCAAACTCTGCCTCTAGGGGTGCGTTGAATAAAGCCCAGTTGGATGAGGAAAGGCTCGACAACGTCTTCAATGGTGGTGGCGTCTTCACCGGTTGCTGCGGCAAGGGTGTCAAGGCCGACAGGTCCACCGCTGAACTTCTTGATGATGGTGTCAAGGATGTTTCTGTCCACAGCGTCAAGGCCAAGTTCGTCAACGTCCATAAATTCAAGGGCTTTTCTGGTCAGTTCAAGATTTATGCAATCAAGTCCTTCATATTCTGCAAAGTCACGGACACGGCGCAAAAGTCTATTGGCAATACGGGGAGTGCCACGGCTTCTGCGTGCCAGCTCAAAGGCGGCGTCCTCGTCAATGGGTATGTTGAGGATTGTGGCTGAACGGCGTACGATTGAGGTCAACTCCTCGTTGGTGTAAGGCTCAAGGCGGAACTTGATTCCAAATCTGTCACGGAGAGGGCTTGAAAGCATACCCTCTTTGGTGGTTGCACCGATGAGAGTAAAGTGCTTCAGTTGCATACGAAGGCTTGATGCCATTGCCCCTGCCCCCGTCACCATATCAAGGGTGAAATCTTCCATGGCAGGATAAAGAATTTCCTCAATGTTGCGGTTGAGGCGGTGAATTTCGTCTATGAACAAAATGTCGCCCTTTTCAAGTTTTGAAAGCATTGCGCTAAGGTCCAGTGCCTTTTCAATGGCAGGACCACTGGTCACTTTCACTTGTGCGCCCATTTCGTTGGCTATGACGTGAGCAAGAGTTGTCTTTCCAAGTCCGGGAGGGCCGTAAAGCAAAACGTGGTCAAGGGCGTCTCCTCTCTTTCTTGCGGCGTGCATATACACGTCAAGGTTGTGCTTGACCTTTTCTTGTCCAACGTAGTCCTTGAGCATTTTGGGGCGGAGTTTGTTTTCTTGATCATCGTCATCACGATAGACGGCGGTGATCACTCTGTCCTCTTCTTGCAACATGTTGTCACGATTGAATCTGCTGATAATTCCGTTGTTTTCCATAATTTTCAAAGTATAAGTTGTTATTTTATCTCTTCATCCAATTTATATGGATGCACTTCTTCTACCGATATATTTTTCATCGCTTTTTTTGCTAAAACAATATCAATTTTCTCTAGACCCTCATATTCCGCATAGTCTTTTACTCTATCTAGCATTTTTTTTGCAACAATGGGAACTCCTTCACAATATTTTGCGATTTCTAATTCCGCATCTTCATCAATCAATACATTCTTTTCTTTTGCAAAAATTTTAATAAATTTTTGCATTTCCTCAATAGAGTAATGTGTCAAGCGAAATTTCATGCCAAATCTTTCACGCAAATGTCTAGAAACCATCTCCTCTCTTTCTGTTGTTCCTATCAAAGTAAATGGTTTCAAATTCATCGTTAAGCACGAAGTCATCGCTCCATAACCTGCCACCATATCAATGGTGAAATCTTCCATGGCAGGATAAAGAATTTCCTCAATGTTGCGGTTAAGGCGGTGAATCTCATCTATGTACACGATATCACCCTTTTCAAGTTTTGAAAGTATTGCGCTTAGGTCAAGTGCCTTGCTTATTTCTTTTGCTTTAATAACTTTTACATGCACGCCCATTTCGTTTGCTATTGCATATACCAAAGTTTCCTTTCCTGTTCCTGGAGGCCCATAAAGCAAGATATGATCAAGCGAACTATCTCTATTTTTAGCAGATGAAATATACACCTTTAAATTTTTGACTATCCGTTCTTGACCGATATATTCATTTAATCGGATAGTTGTTTTCTTTGTTTTGCTTTGTGTTTCTTGATTGACTGATTTATAATCAAACTTGCATTTCGGATTGTCGGAAACTATTGTCGTGACATTTCGTTCTTCTTGTGCTTTATGCACATCTTCCTTAACATCAGTACTCGACATTGTTTGTTGTCTTATATTAACAATGTCGTCTATCCCACCATTCTGTCGGTCATCTAAATATCCTTTTTTTTCTTTTCTGCGAAATTTAAACATTTTTAGGGTAAGCGTTTCAGTGCTTCTCTGATGATGTTTTCAAGGCCTGAGGTGGTCTTTGCAATCTCTGCGACCAACTTCACTGCCTCTGTATTTGACATGCCAAGGGATACGAGCGCGAAGACTGCTTCACTTTGATCCTTGTCTGCATACTTTTCAAGAGGTGAAATGGCACTTGCCATATCGGCGGACACTTGGTCACGCATGCTGACAACAATGAGTTCTGCCGTCTTCTTGCCAAGTCCTTTGATTTTTGAAAGGGTTTTGATATCCCCTGTGGCGATGGCAACCGTCAAGGAGTTCAGGTCCATACCGCCGAGGATTTGCATTGCAAGTTTAGGGCCTACACCGCTGATGTCAATGAGACGGAGGAACAAGGTCTTTTCTTCAAGCTTTGAAAAGCCGTAAAGTGCGAAGGTGTCCTCTCTCACATACAGATAGGTGTAGATTTTGACGATTTCGCCGGGGGTGCAACAGTCGTAAAGGGTTGTTGCGCTGACGCCGATTTCATAGCCTATGCCGTTGTTTTCAACGACGAGGGTGTTGCCAATGGCATAGGTCACTTTGCCGATAATATAGTTGTACATATTTCACCTTTCGGGCTGAGCCCAATTATCTTACTCTAAATTGTTTTGACATGCCTGCCACTTGTCCGTGACACAGCGCAACCGCAAGGGCGTCTGCTGCATCGTCGGGACGAGGGATTGCTTTGAGCCTAAGAAGCGCTTGCACCATAAGTTGCATCTGCTTCTTCTCTGCACCGCCGTAGCCAGTGATTGTCATCTTGATTTGGTTGGGGGTGTACTCATACACCTCTTCACCTAAAAGTTTGTTGCAAGTGAGGAGAATAACCCCTCTTGCCTCTGCCACCGCAATGCCTGTGGTGACGTTTTTTGAAAAGAACAATTCTTCAACGGCAACTTGGTCAGGCTTGTAGGTTTTTATGAGGGTTTCAATGCCACTCTCCACCTTGCCAAGACGGACAGGAAGGGTGTCATCTTTGGGTGTTGAAATGATGCCGTAATCGAGGACCGTGTAGTGTCCTCTGTCAGCCTCAATCACTCCAAACCCCACCGTTGCAAGACCGGGATCAATGCCCAAAATTATCATAAACTTTCCTTCCGTTTTACGTTTTTTTTTTGTTTATAGTTGCAACCTTTCGTTGCGTTTTTTCGTATCTGTTTTTTGCGGTTTTTTTTCCGCTTGAAGAAGGCTATCCGCTAGTTTCTTTTCATCACGCTGTTTTCACGGACGTCAAAAAAGTGCACCTTGTCCGCCCCCGGCAAAAATGAGATTTGGTCACTAAACTGGTCAGTGACAACCTTCAAGCGGTCAAAAATGTCCGCCCCTTCAAGGACAAATTTGTCCTCTATTCTCTTTGAGAAGATGACGTCCATTTTGATGCCGTCCTCAGTCATCACCACGTCTTTGCCGTGCCAACCACAGAGGACTTCTTTGCCGATATAGTCCTCTTGAATTTGGTCTTTAAGGCAAGTGACGTCAAGGGATAAATTTTGTCCAAACACACTGAAAACAAAGTTTAAGTTGCCGTTTTCAGCAGTTAAAGTGCCTTTCCGTGCATTATAGTTTTCATCAACTGCTTCTGCTGACCACACCGTATGAGGGTGGTTGTAGATGTCAGTGTAAGTGCCGATTTGCTTAACGTCACCACCAACAAGCACCATTGTCCTATCCCCAAAACTGAAAGCATAGCGGGGGTTGTCGGTGACAAAAATGACACTTGTGCCTTTGTCCTTTGCAAGGGTGTAAAGGACTTTTGTCACTTCCTCAAAGAGGTCGTCAGCGTCCTTTCTTGTGAGGTCGCTTAGGAAGTCATCAAGGAGGATAAGCTTGACGTCACGCATCAAAATGCGGGCAAGGGATACCTTCCTCTTCTCCACTGCGCTGAGGGTTTTAGGACGCATTTTGAGGCAAGCAACAAGGCCAAACTTTTCTGCTGCTTGCACCACTCTTTTGGCAATCTCAACCTTGTCAACTCCGCGTATTTTGAGGGGGTATGCAAGGTTGTCAAAAACTGTCTTAAAGGGGAACAATGCACCGTCGTCAAAGACCATGATGACGTCGTCCGTCTTTGCCTTTAAAGGTGTGCCGTCAAGGGTGATAGACCCCTCGTGGTCGTCTATGCCGGATATGGTTTTAAGAAGAGTGGTTTTGCCACTTCCTGTGCCACCAAGCACAGACAAGATCTCGCCGTTTTCCACGGTCAAATCCACCGCTCCGTAGAGCCGTTTGCCGTAGGAATATTGCTTGACCACTCCTTCAAGTTTCAGCATATCCGCCTCTTAAAGTAGGGTGTCGATGGGCTCTGCAAAGCCGTCGAGGAAATTGTCCACGAAGTATTTGAGTTCGGGATATTCCTCTTTCAGTTTGTCGATTGAATTGCCAAGGGTGATAAATGCCTTGTCAAAATCGTGGTTGCCCACGTGCTTTTCTTCAAGGCTCTTGACGTAGGCAGACAACTTGTCCGCCACTTTCATAAGTTTGTATTCCTCGGTGGAAACGTCGGGTTGGAGATAGTCCGCATAACTCAACCTCAACTCCTCGGGAAGGGAGTTGATGATCTTCACGTTGATGACGTCTTCGATTTCTGCATAGGCGGATTTCATTGCGTCATTGTAGTATTTGACAGGTGTGGGCATATCCCCTGAAAGCACCTCTGCCGTGTCGTGATAAAGGGCAAGTGATGCCACTTTGTCCACATCAACGTTGCCCCCAAACATTTCGTTGCGGATGATGGCAAGGGCTTGACCAAAGATGGCAACGCAAGCGGAGTGTTGCATAAGGTCTTCACGGATGTTGGTGCGCATAAGACTCCAACGAGTGATATACTTCATCCTGTTCATAAGGGCAAAAAAGGTGTGGGAGTTGTTTGTTTCCATAGTGTCCTTCACCGCCGCCGACACAGTCGGCGGGGCTTTTTCGATTTATTGTTTTTGCTTAGGATTTTGCGTTTATGGGTTGTGCATATTGCAACTGCACTGCCCTATATTAGATGATGAATCTGTCTTGCTTTTTGGGTGCAGATTCAAGTTCTGCCTTCTTCTCTTCGTATCCCTTGCGGTTGAAGAGTGCGTAGGTTGCGTTCTTGCCTTCTTCAACACCGGGTTGATTGAACGTGTCAATGTTGAGCATTGCGCCTGCATATGCGGTTTCAAGTTGGAAGAACCAAAGAAGTTGTCCAACGGTGTTTGCATTGACTTCAGGCAGGATGATTGTGTTGTTCATATGCTTGCTCTTGGTGAGGGCATATTCAGTTGCGCGTCTTTCGGTGTTGATGAGTTCGCCCATGGTGTGTCCGCAAAGGAAATTGACGTCGGGGAACTCCTCTGCTCCGTCTGCTATGACAACATCGCCACGGAATTTGTCCACTGCGATCATTGTGATGACCTTGTCAAAAGGACCTTCTGTGTAAAGTTGGACTTGGCTGTGTTGGTCGGTGACACCGAGGGATTTGACAGGGGTTTGACCTACGTTGACCACGTTGCCATTGAGATCCACTGCCTTGCCAAGGCTTTCGCCCCAAAGTTGGCAATACCAGTCTGCTATGTAGCGGAGGCTGTCTGCATAAGGCATCATAACTGAAATGTTTTTGCCTTTGCTCATTGCCACAACTTGAAGGAGTGCTGCCATAAGTGCAGGGTTTTCATAGGGGTTTGCGCTGACACAAGCCTTGTCCATTTCTCTTGCGCCTTTGAGGAGACCTTTAATATCGATTCCGAGGACTGCTGCAGGAAGAAGACCAACGGGGCAAAGTTCACTGAAACGTCCGCCTACTCCGTCGGGGATGAAGAAGAGTTTGAATCCTTCCTTCTTTGCAAGTTTGATAAGGTTGCCCTTTGCGCTTGAAGTGGTTGCAATGATATTCTTTTGCCAGCCTTCACCGATTGCTTTCTTCAAAATGTCGCTGATGATGAGGTATTGGCTCATTGTTTCAGAAGTTGCACCGCTCTTGGTGATGACGTTGAACATTGTGCGTTTGACGTCTATGACGTCAAGAAGTGCCAACATTCTTTCAGGGTCCACGTTGTCTTCAACGAAGAACTTCACACCGCGCTTCTCTTTGGGAAGGTCGTTGTAGCGGAAATGGCAGAGTGCATTGAACACTGCTGTGGGGCCCAGTGCGCTTCCGCCGATGCCGAGGACGACAAAGTTGTCATAGTTGGCTCTGACGTCTGCTGCGGTTGCAATAATATCGTTTACGATTTCGTCTTGGTTGTAAGGAAGTTCCGCCCAGCCGGTCATGCCGGTGCCACGGTTGTCTTCAAAATAATCAAACGCTGCTTCTGCAACGCCCTTGACTGCTTCGATGTCTTGAGTTGAGATGCCTTGTTCGCCGATGAAATCAGTCATCATGTTGTTGAAATCAAATTTAATGAGCATAAATGCCTCCGATAATGTTGTTCAAATATTGTACACTGTCTCCAACTTGGTCGTAGGAGTCATAGTCTTTTGCGTATTGTTCGATGATGATAGGGCCTTGATAGCCGTCTTCTTTGAGCCTTGCAATCAGCTTGTCAAAGGGGAAAACGCCCTTGCCTATCATACATATATTTCCGTCTTTGTCGTGGTCGCAGAGGTGAACGTTTTTGAGGCGGTCACCGATGACGTCAAGATATTCATTCCAGTCATATCCGCTTTGCCACGCTTGTTTTACGTCAAGGGTGACACCGATATTTGGCGCATATTCCTTGACCACTTTGAAAAAGTCCGGTGTGCTGAAGGCGCACCAGTGCACTGTTTCAAGGCACAACGTTATGCCGTATTCAAGGGCGATGTCACCAAGTTCCTTCATACGTTTGCCGAAAAAGACGGGGTCAATGACTTGGGTCTTTTTCATACGGGTTGAGCCGTGGAAGGTGTAGCACTTTGCCCCTATGATTTGTCCTACACGAAGAACCTTGCGGAAGAACTTTTCCGCATCCTTTCTCGTGCGCTCTGCCTTGTTGAAAAGTTGAGGCTCAAAGGCAGTGGAAAGTGAGTGAATTGAGTAGATTTCCGTGTCACCTTTGACCTCGTTCAAAAGGTGGCCGAAATCCTCCTCAAACTCACTGTATGTAGTGAGAAAAACCTCTGCGATTTTTCCCCCATTGCGGCAAATGACCGAGAAAGAATTCTCGGTCACCAGCTTAGTAAAATATGTTGCAGTAGAAATTCCTACGAGCATTATTCTCTGGTATCCTCGATAATAGGTTCAGGTTTTTTTGCTTTTCTCTTGCCAACTGCAATGCCTCTTCTGCCCCAGATTGACTTTTGCTTGCGAACTTGTCCAAGCACCTTGGGGATCACAAGGTCAAGGTTGGTGTAAGGAGAGTCTGATGCGGCTGATGCACGATAGACAAGACCACGGGTTGAAACAACAAGGTCTGTTTCATAGGTGTCGCCTTCAAGGGTGACTGTGATGTTGACCTTTGCGTTTTCGTCGTCCTTGAAATAGTTGTCCAGTTTGCTGCACTTCTTCAGGGTGACATTGGTGAGGCCGTCGCTTACCGTGTAGTTTTTGCCGAAGATTTCAATGTTGAGTACGCTTTCGTTCTTCATAGTAGTACCTCCTGAGATTTTCTAAGGTCATTATAACAAAAATCTTTTGTTATTACAATACCGAATTTTCAAAAAGGAGGTTGAACGCCTACTATTCAGTTATTTTCCAACGTTGTAGGTGAGAGAGAAACCTTCAAATCCTACGGTCACTTTGTCCCCGTCCATGAGAGAGCCTGTCAGCACCATCTCGCTGAGTTTGTCCTCAACAAGACGTTGGATTGCTCGGCGCAAAGGTCTTGCACCATATTCGTCGTTGAAGCCTTGTGACACGATGTATTGCTTTGCTTGATCGGTGAGAACGAGGGTGATGTCCTTTTCGTCAAGACGCTTTTCAAGGTTTTTGAACATAAGTTCTGCAATGGCTTCAATGTTTTCTTTGTTCAGTTTGCGGAAGATGATGATTTCATCAATGCGGTTGATGAGTTCGGGCTTCATTGCCTCTTTAAGCGCGTTCATTTGACGCTCTTTCATCATTTCGTAGTCGTCCTTTTCACGATTGTCACCGCTGTTGAATCCAAGGGGCGCTTTCATCTTTGAGATTTCGCTGGCACCGATGTTTGAAGTCATAATGATGACAGTGTTTTTGAAAGACACCACTCTGCCGTGACTGTCCGTGAGGCGTCCGTCTTCAAGGATTTGAAGAAGTATATTGAACACTTCGGGGTGGGCTTTTTCGATTTCATCGAAAAGGATGACTGAATAAGGCTTTCTGCGGACTTTCTCGGTCAGTTGACCGCCCTCTTCAAAGCCTACGTAGCCGGGGGCTGAGCCGATGAGTTTGGACACGTTGTGTTTTTCCATATACTCACTCATATCCACTCTTATCATCAGGTTTTCGTCGCCAAACATTGCCTCTGCAAGGGCCTTTGAAAGTTCGGTTTTGCCAACGCCTGTAGGGCCGAGGAAGATAAACGAGCCGATGGGGCGTTTGGGGTCTTTGAGACCTGCGCGGGCACGTTTGATTGCCTTACTGACTGCCACAACTGCTTCGTTTTGTCCAATAACTCTCTTTTGAAGGATATCTTCAAGGCGGGAGAGTTTTTCACTTTCGCCTTCGGTGATTCTCTTGACGGGAATGCCTGTCCACCCTGAAACGATTTCTGCAATTTCGTCTTCTCCGATTGACAACTTGACGTCCTTGCACTTTTCTCTCCACTCCACTTCCATCTTTTCCTTTTCTTCAAGAAGGGAGTCGCGCTCTGCTTTCAGCTTGTCCGCCTTTTGATATTGCTCACGGCGAGATGCCTCACTCTTGTCCAACTCAACTTGCTTGATTTTGTCTTCAAGGGCGCGGATTTCTGGCGGAGTTGTGTAGTGGATAATCTTCTTGCGAGAGGCGGCTTCGTCAATGAGGTCGATGGCCTTGTCGGGCAAGAATCTGTCTGTGATATATCTGTCTGAAAGGATTGCTGCCGATGAGATTGCTTCGTCTGTGATTTCCACTTTGTGGTGGTTTTGATATTTTTCTCTAAGACCTTGCAAAATCTCAATGGTGTCGCTGACGGTGGGTTGCTCAACCAGTATGGGTTGGAATCTGCGCTCTAATGCGGCATCCTTTTCAAAGTATTTGCGATATTCGTCAATGGTGGTTGCGCCTATGGTTTGGAGTTCTCCTCTTGCAAGCATAGGTTTCATAATGTTGGCAACGTCAAGTCCGCCCTCTGCACTGCCTGCTTTGAGGATTGTGTGGATTTCGTCAATGAAAAGGATGATATTGCCCTTTTCTTGCACTGCGCTCAAGGCGTTTTTCAGTCTTTCTTCAAAGTCACCGCGGTATCTTGTGCCTGCAACCATACTTGTCACGTCCAGTGAAAAGATGATTTTGTCACGGAGTATGTCGGGCACTTTGCCTTCAACGATTGCTTGTGCAAGGCCATCTACTATGGCAGACTTGCCCACACCGGGCTCGCCCATAAGGATAGGATTGTTTTTTGTGCGACGGCAAAGGATTTGAATTATGCGTTCAATTTCTGCACCTCTGCCAATGACAGGGTCCAACTTGCCTTCCTTTGCTTTTTCGTTGAGGTTTGTGCCAAAAGCGTCAAGGGCATCGTCAATGCCACCTTGCTTTTTGTCCTCTTTCATATCGTATTTTGCCTTGTCTTGGCGTGCCATATCGGGACGCTCTACTGCCTCTGAAAAGGTTTCAGGTTTTACAACACCGCCAAAGGCGAAATTGAGAAAATCCGTCAACACTTCGTCAAGAGATGCGTTTCTCTTTTTGTCATTGCCGATGATTGACTCATACAGCTGTCTTTGAAGGGTGGTGACGTCCACTCCTCTTGATTGAATAAGACCAACTGCCACTGAGGATTTGTCGTCAATGAGGGCGTAAAGAAGGTGCTCCGTGCCTACGTATTTTGAGCCAAGTTGCTCTGCAACATATTTTGCGCCGTTGACGGCACGAGTTGCACGGGAAGACATCTCCACTTGTGAGCGGATATTTTTCCTGACAAAATGTTGGATAAGATATTCGGGATTGAGACCGTATGCTCTCAAAAACTTGTTGGCTTTGCCTGTATCTACGGCGGATACGCCGTAAAGCAAGTGCTCGGTGCATATCACACCGCCTGTCCTTGCGGCAAGTTGACCTGCCATTTCAAGAGCGTTTTTCAAATCTACGGAAAACTCCATCAAATTACCTCCGAGAGAATTTCGCGCACCAGTTTGGCACGGGTTATGTCCCTGACCGAGGGGGCGCATTCTCCAATTTTAAGTGTTAATGACGACGCTGAAAACAGAACTGTCAGTCTGTCTAGGGGTGCGGTGTCGTCAAGGGGGACAAGCCCCAAAATCACCCCTAATTTCACATCGGATATAAGCGCCATAAGAGCGTCCGACGTCAGTGAATATGCTGTGCGCAAAGTGTTGAAACTGCGCTCTATTCTGTCTTTGATTTCTTGTCCACGTTCAAGGACTAGTTTGTCACGGGCAACCTTTTCTGCGGTGCACATGGCAAGGGTTGCTTTCTCTATCACTTCAATTATGTCCATCTCGGTCATTCCAAGACTGCGTGTGTTTGAAAGTTGATAGACGTCACCAAGGGCGGAACTGCCCTCTCCGTATATGCCACGTATGGTGAGGCCGTATCTTTCGCGGAAAACCTTGACCGTGTCCTCTATGGCATTTGCGTGGCGGAGTGCGGGCAAAAACAACATTGTGGATGCTCGCATACCTGTGCCTAGGTTTGTGGGACAAGCGGTGAGGAAACCAAGTTGACTGTCGTATGCGACGGGCAGAGTGTTCACGATGATGTCATCGTATCGGCTGAGCCTGTCGTATGCGCCACGCAGATTGAATCCCCTTTCCACACACTGCTCACGGATGTGGTCTTCCTCATTTATGAGGAATGCAAGACCCTCGCTTCTCTCCACAATCCCCGCCGCCTCTTCACGATTGTGCACAAGAGTGGGAGATATGATATGCCTTTCAACAAGGGCTTTTATCCTCACATCATCAAGGTCACGAAGGCGGAAATAGTCATAGTCAAAAGTGCCTCTAAGAAGCCTCTCTATGCCGTCAGGGAGTCGCATACGCTTCAAGTGGTCTATGCCCTTTCGGTTGCCTGTGAAGGCTATGCCTTCAATGTTTCTTGCAAGGCGGATACGTGATGATATGACGTTGAAACGTGTCAGCTCATCCACGGTGCACCTCCTTCCCTCTGTGGACAAGGTCATCTTGCACTTTGTCCGCCAAGGTGAGGGCTAGGCCTCGCATATATTTGTAGCAGTCCGCACAACCAAACTTGAAACTTTCTGCCACGTCCTTTTCCGTCGTGCCACAAGTTGGGCAATATCTGCCCTGCGACTCTTTAAGAGTGACAAGCAAGTCAAGAGGTGTCAGTCCGTTTTTGAGGGCTGAACTACGGCATCTTTCACAAAGATGTATCTCAATGATTTTGTCACCAGTGCGGACTCTTTCCACGTATCTTGTGGGCGCACCGCATACGTCACAGGTCATTATCTTTTTGTCTTCAAATAGTCGGCAAAGGTTTTGCCAAGTTTTTCATCACGAAGGGCAAACTCTACAACCGCTTCAAGATAGCCTTGTTTGTTGCCTACGTCATATCTTCTGCCGTCAAAGAGGCAAGCCACTGCTCCGCCATCTTTTGCCACGGTGCTTATTGCATCGGTGAGATAAATCTCACCGTCCTTTGAAAGGGCTGTGTTTTCAAGAGCATCAAACACCTCGGGGGTGAGGATAAATCTGCCAAGTGAAACAAGCTCGCTGGGAAGGTCACCTGTGGGTTTTTCAACTATGCCAGTGATTTCAGTAACTCTGCCCACTTCACCTTTTGTCATCATAACACCACAGCGTCTTGCCACTTCTTCTGAAGTGCGTTGGACACCCACAACGGTTTTGCCCGTTGATGAAAATGCATTGATGAGCTGTTTGGTTGCGCACTCCCCTGCACCTGTGTACACGATATCGTCACCAAAGAGCACGGCAATAGGCTCACCGCCAGCAAAGTCCTTGGCAAGATAGACTGCGTCACCGCTTCCCTTTTGGCTCATTTGCACCTTGAAAGTGACGTTGACACCAAAATCGTGGTTGGCAAGTGAGTATAACTCATCTGCTCCTCTATCTAGAAGGCGTGCGTTGAGTTTGTCGTTTGGCTCAAAGAATCTTTGCACCGCTTCCTTGCCCTCTGCAATGATGATGAGGACGTCGGTAATGCCGGCTTTTGCCGCCTCTTCAACCACGTACCAAAGGGTGGGTTTGTCCACTATGGGCAACAACTCCTTTGGCAAAACTTTGGTTGCAGGCAAAAATCTTGTGCCAAAACCTCCGCAAGGTATAACTGCTTTTGAAACTGTCATAATCCCCCTTGTTGATTAACAAAGTTAATCACTATTTGTTGAATCCGTCGGGGTGGGTGCTGTGCCACTTCCAAGCGGATGCTACGATTGAGTCAAGAGTGTCGTATTTGGGCTTCCAGCCAAGTTCCTTTTGAATCTTCTCGCTGGATGCAACAAGTGATGCAGGGTCACCGGGTCTGCGGTCTACAACTTGCTTTTTCACAGGGCTTCCAACAACCTTTTCAACTGTGTCGATGACTTCCTTCACTGAGAAGCCGTTGCCGTTGCCAAGGTTATAATAAGTGCTCTTGCCACCGTTTTTGAGATATTCAAGAGCCTTGATGTGTGCGTCTGCAAGGTCGGTGATGTGGATATAGTCTCTTATGCAGGTGCCGTCATGGGTGGGATAATCGTCACCGAAGATGTTGATTTGTTCCCTCTTGCCGTTGGACACTTGCAAGATGAGAGGAATAAGGTGGCTTTCAGGATTGTGGGCTTCACCGATTTCTCCGCTGGCGTGTGCGCCTGCTGCGTTGAAATAGCGAAGTGCAACATATTTCATACCGTATGCCTTGTCGTAGTCTTGCATGAATTGCTCCATCATCAGTTTGGTTTGACCATAGACTGAGGTGGGGTTTTGAGGGCTGTTTTCGGTGATGAGCCCATCTCCGCAGTCGCCGTAGGTGGCGGCAGATGATGAGAAGACCAAATATTTGACGTTTTCTGCCAGCATTGCGTCAAGAAGTGCCAAAGTGCCTGCAACGTTGTTGTGATAGTACTTGGCAGGGTTGACCATGCTTTCACCAACCAGTGAATATGCGGCAAAGTGAATCACTGAGTCAACGCCGTATTCACGGAAAGTCTTGCGAAGAAGTTCAACGTCAAAAAGTTCACCTTTGACAAAGGGTGTGTCGCCGATGGACTCGATATGGCCTGTGGAAAGATTGTCATAGACCACAACGTCCATGCCTCTTTCACGAAGTTCTCTTACTGTGTGTGAGCCGATATAGCCGGCTCCGCCTGTGACAAGAATCATAAAAAATGCCTCTCTAATATTTTATTGAAATATTATACTCCAAAACCACTTGTTTTGCAACGGTTTGTGGGTTATAATAAAAATAAGTTTATGGAAAAGGTCATTCTACACTGCGATTTGAACAATTTTTACGCTTCAGTGGAGCAAAAAAATCATCCCGAATACGTCGGGATGCCTCTTGCCGTGTCGGGAAATCCTGAAAACAGACACGGTATTGTCCTTGCAAAAAACTACCTTGCAAAAGAGGCAGGTGTTCAAACTGGTGAGGCCATTTGGATTTCACGGAAAAAGTGCCCTAACATCATCTTTGTACCCCCTCATTTTGAGGAATACGTCCACTACTCCAACCTTGTCCGCTCAATCTATACGGAGTTTACAGACAGAGTGGAAAGTTTCGGCCTTGACGAGTGTTGGCTTGACGTCACCGGTTCACTGAAATTCTTCGGTATGACAGGCCCGCAACTTGCAGACCATATCCGTGAAGAGGTGAAGCGCAGGACGGGGCTTACTATATCCGTGGGTGTGTCCTTCACAAAGGTACTTGCAAAGCTGGGCTCTGACCTTAAAAAACCCGACGCAACCAGTGTTCTAATGCGGTCAAATTATATGGATATCATCGGTGAGATGTCACCTAGCGAGATGATTATGATCGGCAGAAAAACCGCAGAAAAACTGAAAAAACTGAATATCCACACCATAAGACAACTGGCAAATGCTTCACGAAAAATGCTTCGCGACCACTTCGGCGTTGTGGGTGAGCATATGGTGGATTACGCCCAAGGCATTGAGCATGAAGAGGTGAAACACTACTACGACACTCACGTGCCGAAGAGCATATCAAACGGCACCACCACCCCTCGTGATATAACCACAATGGCTGACGCAAAAACAGTCATATACGCCCTTGCGGAGTTGGTGGGCACTAGGCTGAGAAAATACGGTCTTGTGGCAAACGGAGTGTCTTTATCCATAAGATATGCGGAAACTTTGGACGGGGTTTCTCGCCATAAAACCCTTGAATTTCCGACATCTAACTCGGCGGATTTCGCAAAAGCGGCAGTTGAACTGCTGAAAGAAATGCACTCCTTCCCCACCCCTCTCCGTGCTATGACAGTGGGAGCAATCCGCCTTGACGACAAGTGCGTGAAACAACTCTGCCTCATTGACGACGGCGAAAGAGAGGAAAGACTTGAGGACAGCGTTGACAAAATCCGTGGCAAGTATGGATATAATGCAATAACCCGCGGTGTTGTCCTTGCCAACAACCTTACAGGCAATCTTCACGAAGAAGACGGCTTTGAGCCTTTCAAACGATAACGGCAATCTAACCGCATAGATTATAAAAATACGCTTGAATTTCAAGCGTGTTTTTTTGTTTTCACGCACATTTGTTTTACAATTTGCGTATTTTTAGATATAATCTAATCAATATCCATTTGAGGTTTATTATGTCAATAATGATGCAGGAACTTTTTGAAGCACCTTTTGTGGTGGAAAAGGCACTTGAGTCCAACTTGTCCACTGCAAAACAAATTGCTGACGTATGCAAAACACGTGGCATAAAACGTGTTATCCTTGCAGGCCGTGGCAGTTCACTTCATGCAGGCATTGCTTTCAAGTTTTTCCTTGAAAAGCAAACCCCTTACGTCTTGTCCTTTGAGTATCCGTCAATGGTCACTCTGTTTAAAGCGGAGCGTGACTTGACGGATTCTTTGTATATTGTGGTTTCACAGTCCGGCGCAGGCCCTGACACCCTTGCCTTTGCACAAAGTGCAAAAAATCAAGGTGCTCTCACCGTTGCTTGCACCAACTATCCCGACTCTGCCCTTGCAAAGGTGTGCGACTTCACCCTTCATATCTCAGCAGGTGAGGAAAAGGCTGTGGCTGCAACAAAGACTCTCACCGGTGAAATCGTGGCACTTCAAGTCCTTGCAGACGCTCTTGCCGGCAAGACTACAACCTACCACCTTGACCACGTGAAAAAAGCCCTTGACGTCACTCTCCCCCACTTCACTGACGAAACCCTCACCGCCACACAAATGGTCAGTTTGTCCCGTGGTGTCACTGAGGCAGTGGCAAAGGAAAGTGGCTTGAAATTGACTGAAACTTGCTATCTCTTCACCTATGCTTCATCAACAAATGAATTCCAACACGGACCTAAAGCACTTATCCGTGAGGACTTGCCCGTCATCATCTTTGCACCTGACGGAATCAATCGTGACAACTACGTGAAGACTGCAACAGACCTAAGCGACAGAGGTGCGTATATTGTGGCTTTCACTGATATTGAGGGCGTCAAAGCGGTGGCAAAATCCGTCATCGATATGCCAACTCTTCCCGAAGATGAGCAGACAGTGTGCTATCTTGTTGCAATGCAAAAGTGGGTGGCAACCTACTGCGAAAAACGAGGCCTCAACCCCGACTCCCCTAGAAACCTTAATAAGGTGACAATCACCAAGTAATCTTATAGACCACTCACAAGGGAAAAACGCTACAACTATTTATTTACACAAGAAAAATTATGGCAGGCACAATCGCAAATGCAGTTTTGGCTCTCGTGGCAGGCATAGGTATCTTCCTCATCGCCTGTAATATGATGAGTTCAAACCTTGAATCGGTCAGTTCAAAAAAACTCCGCGCCCTATTTGCTAAGACTTCAAACAGCAAGCTAGTGGGCGTTGGTATTGGTACGGTGGCCACGGCGGCAATCCAGTCATCTGGTGCAACCTCCGTCATGGTCATCGGTTTTGTCAATGCAGGCATAATGTCCTTGACACAAGCCGCATCAATCATATTCGGCGCAAATATCGGCACAACAATAACCGGTCAAATCACCGCCCTTGGTATGTTTGAAAGCGCAGTGTCCACAGGCACTATCTTTGCAACCTTTGCAGGCATAGGCGCATTTATCAACGCCTTTGCAAAAAAGGACACCGTCAAGAAAGTGGGTGGCATTATGGCAGGCTTCGGCATGCTCTTTGTGGGCCTCTCAATGATGAGCGGTTCAATGGAATCCTTTGCAGAACTTGACGTAGTCAAGAACTTCCTTGCAAAGATAACAAATCCTATACTTCTCGTCCTCATCGGCGCGGTCATCACCGCAATAATTCAAAGTTCCTCCGTCATGACCTCCGTGGCAATCACAATGGTCTTCACAGGGCTTATTTCACTTGATCAAGGCATCTACCTCACAATGGGCTCAAATATCGGCTCTTGCGTGGTGGCAATCATCGCAGGTATCACCAGCGGTACAAATGCAAAGCGCACCGCTCTCATCCACCTCACTTTCAACGTTTTCGGCGTCGTTGTGTTTATGCTTGTGGGCATGGCAATCCGCCTTGGCTCAAAGGGTGCCGTCACCTTTGGCACTCTCTTTGAAGATATGTTCCCCGGCGTGCCTCAAACACAACTGGCTATGTTCCACACCATATTCAATGTGGCAACCGTCATCATCGTGTTGCCTATCACAAAACTTTTCGTCAAGTTTGTCACAAAGGTCATACCCGACAAGAAAAAGAAGGAAGAGGACAAGCATCACTTCAAATATCTTGACGAGCACTTCCTCTCCACCCCTCCTATTGCTGTGGCACAAGTGAGAAACGAAGTCCTCTATATGGCTGAAAAGGCTATGGCAAACTTGAATATATCCCTTGACACCATCTGCTCTCTTGACTTGTCAAGAGCGGAACAATTCAAGGAAAATGAGGAATATATCAACTTCCTCAACAAGGGCATCACAAAATTCAACGTGAAACTTGCAAAACTGGACCTCAGCAACGAGGATAGCAAATATACCTCAACAGTGTTTAAGACCGTCACAGACTTCGAGCGTGTTGGCGACTATGCGGAAAACATCATGGAATATGCAGAAAAATTGCAGGCTTCTGAGTCCGCTTTCTCTCCTGACGCTCAAGAGGAAATCAAGAAACTGCAAGGGGTTGTGGGTGAACTTTATCAAAAGATAATGCAAATCTACTCCACTCAGGACACAACCGCTTTCCGTGAAGCATACGTCCTTGAAGAAACCATCGACCGCCTCACTGAGCATATGTCAAATATGCACATTGAGCGCCTTGCCGAAGGCACTTGCACCGCTGACGTGGGCGCACTCTATCTCGCCCTCACCTCAAACGTGGAACGTATCGCTGACCACTTCATCAACGTGGCAGACGGTCTCCTCCCCCTTGTCAAGTCCTCTGTGAGACACTCAATCAAGGAAGTCAAGCACGAAATCAAGGACGAATTCAAGTCCGCAGAAGAGTCCGCAAAAGTGTTTGAAGAACACCTCGACACCAACAACGAAACAGATTTGAATGCATAATAGGTGAAATATGAAACTGGCAATCGCATCCAACAACAAGCATAAATTGACCGAAATCAAAAGCATCCTCGGTGGTTGCTTTGACGAACTCCTCTCCATCAAGGATTTGGGGCTAGATATTGAAATCGACGAAACAGGCACTACCCTCCTTGAAAATGCTCTCATCAAGGCGCGCACTATCCGTGATATGACAGGTATGGTTGCTCTTGCTGACGACACAGGTCTTATGGTTGACGCTCTGGGAGGTGAGCCCGGGGTGTACTCCGCTCGCTATGCAGGTGAGGAGCATGACGACCAAAAGAACAACCAAAAACTCCTCAAAAACCTTGCTGACGTCCCCGATGAAAAGCGTACCGCTCACTTTGCAACGGTCATTGCTGTGTGCTTCCCTGACGGCACAGAGTTGACCTCAGAAGGCAGAGTTGAAGGCAAAATCACCTATGCCCCTAGTGGCACAACTGGCTTTGGATATGACCCTCTCTTCTACTGCTTTGATATGGGCAAGGTTTTCGCAGAAGGCACTCTTGAAGAAAAAAATGCAGTGAGCCATAGAGGCAGAGCTCTCCGCAAAATGCTTGAAATATTAAAGGAAAACAACCACCTTCTTAAATGAAAAAAATAGTTGTGTTTTCAGACATACATTACAATTGCGTTCCCGACAAAATAAAGTCCGTCGCAAATGAGGCGGACTATTTGTTTTTCCTCGGTGACGGCGGAAGTAGGCTTGGTGAACTTCTCTTTCACGATGGTCTTGTGGCGGTGAAAGGCAACTGCGATGACACCCCCTTCCCTCGTGAAACCGTGATGGAAATTGAGGGCGTCAAATGCCTCGTCACCCACGGGGATTTATATTCAGTGAAAAGAGGTCTCCTCCCCTTGTCATATAGGGCAAAGGAACTTGGTTGCACCCTGGTGTGCTACGGGCACACCCATTACGCAGAAATCGTTGAAGAAGACGGCATCACCTTTTTGAACCCCGGCGCAATCCACTCACCTATGACAGGCACTCCGTCATATGCATACGTGGTCATACAAGGCGATAAAGTGACCGCCAAAATTGTGGACATATATTGATATCTTGATATCTTGATATCAGCATAAATCACCAAACAACCACTTTAATACGCAAAAACCCACGGACAAACGTGGGTTTTTGTTGTTTTTCAGTTTTTGTGCTTGTTGTGAGCAGTGCCTAAATAGGCAAATGATTTCACATTATTCCACTGCCTTCGACGGCGATTGCTATGGCAAAGCAGGTCCAGAGAGCGATGATGAAAAGGCCTTCGGCAGGGATTGCAAGTTTGGTGTAGGGGCATTTCCAACCCTTGTCCACAAAGGTGAAAATGAGGCGTGTCCAAAACACTGCGTTGGCAAAGAAGAGTCCGCCACAAAGCGAATAGAAGGGTCTTGCACAAGCAAAGGCAAGGAAGCCAAGGAACAAGCCTAGCGCCGCTGAAATCGCGCCGTAATAGACTCTTATCTCGGTTTTGCCTGCGTTGTCAACAGGTTGCACTGAATAGTTTTTGCCGTATTTCAAAGGGTTTTTGATGAACACAAATGCCGTGCCGAAAAAATACAACATAAGGCATATTGTGGCTATGGTTGCTGTGATGTTTGTTTCAATGGCGTGATGCAAAATTTCTGCTGTCATAGTTGTCCCCCATAAGTTGATGACTTATTGTAGCATACAACCAAAGCAAAATCAATGCCCTATCCATTTACTCAAAGAAGAACACGTCCTCAAACTTTACATCAAGAGCAATGCACAAAAGCAATGCCAGTTTTGCAGAAGGATTGAATTGGTTTTTCTCTATTGCAATAATTGTTTGACGTGTTGTGCCCACCGTCTTTGCCAACTCTTCTTGTGAAAAGCCTTTCTTTGCGCGCAAATCTTTAAGGTTATTTTTGAGTATAACGTCGTTCATCAAATCACCCCCACAACTGTAAGAGCAAAATTGACGATCATAACCACTGCCCCAAAAGTTTCAAGAATTGCGCCTATCAAGATGCCTACTTTTTTGCGTTTAGCAACGAAATATTGGCAGAAATAGAACACGCAAGCCCACGTCAAGCAAATTGCTGCGATGGCAAAGCAGACCTCTTTCATATTAAGTGCACCAAACACTATGATGAACACCACTGCCACAATGCCTGCCACAATTATGCTTATCCAGTTTGACTTGTTGATGCCTTGATTTTCATACTCACCAACGTAAGCCTTTTTGCCACTTACCTTTTCAAGGATTTCTTTGTTGTCCATAATTCACCTCGTTTTAGTTTTTGTTAATTTTGCACCGCGATGTCAAGTTTTGTTTACATTTACAATATATGACGGCGCGCTGAAAATGTCAAGTTTTATTTACATTTTTTTTGGAGATTTTTTGTTGTAAAAAAGAAAACCACTCAACGAGTGGTTTCCCTGAAAAAATAATTTTGAATTTAGTCCTCTATTCTTTCAAGATAGAAGCTGACGGGGCGGAAGCCGTCGTTGCAGGATATCATTGCGCTATACGGGTTTTTCATCCAACCGTCATAGAAGTTGCCCTCGCCTTTTGCCAAGGCGGTGACAAACTCCACCATACTGCCCCATGCGCTGTCGCAAAACCCCTCGGGCTTTTGTCCGTCAACAGACAGGAAAACGTCGCCCTCATTTAGGTCACAGGCGTGGGAAATAGGATTTTCATATACCCCTTGCAGGTCGGTGTAGTTCGCTTTGCGGATTGCTGTAATCTTCACTTTGTACATAGGCACCTCTACAACACTATTTTAGCACTTTTCAGCAAAAACACAATACCATTTTTATATACACCATATTGACATATTGCGCAGGCGTGCGTATAATTGTAGTATCAATTCGTTTTGGAGGGATAATATGAAAAAGACTATATCCGTCATCAGCCTTGTGCTGGTGCTTGTCATCCTCACCGCTTGCCTCGTGGGTTGCGCTCCCGCAAATGAGAATAAGGCAAAAGCAAAACTTGAAAAGAAAGGCTACACCGTTGAGATTATGTCCGGCGAAGAAATGAATGAAGTGCTCCTACAATATGCAGGTATGCCTTTGAATTTCGGCGCAAAAGGCATGTTGAGTGCAACAAAAGGCATGGATGAAATCGCCGCAATTTGGTTTGAAAGCAAAGAAAAAGCAGAAGATTTTGAAGGCATCATCAATTTGGCAATGGATGCAGTGGGAGGTCAAATGGGCGAAATCGACTTCATCTACGGCGTGAAAGGCAAAGTGCTCTATTTTGGCACTGAACAAGGCGTCAAAGACTTCTTCTAAGCCATAAGCAACTTAATAAAAACAAACGAAAAGAGAGGCTCTGCCTCTCTTTTTTTGTTTCTTATTGCAAATTGGTTTCAGCAAAGGTTTGCAAAAATTCTTCCAAATCTATCAAATCATAAAGTGCGTCGTCAAAGTCATCAAAAGGATAGGCGTTTGCCTTTGTTTCGTATTCAGACAAATCCTCAAAATCAAAAAACGACAAATCGTTCAAGTCGATTTTGTTGTTCTTGACAAAATCATCAAACAGCAATTTGTGATCTCTTGCCCCAACTTTATCTAAATAATCACTAATTAGGGGAGCATAAATGCTGGTGGAGTTTACAAAAAATTGACAAAGTCCGCCATTTTGCACTTCCATATTGAACAAATACAAAACGAAAAATACTTTTTCATCATCAGTAAGACGATTGATGTCATCATCTTTCTTAGCAGGATCATATGCTTTGTCAGCAATTTCGTCAAATTTTGTTTCGACCAATGACTTATTGCTGTCATTAAACAAAAAATCAAAAAATCCCATAAACACCTCAAACTTGTTCCTATAAGCATATTGTAGCACAAGTAAATAACCAATGCAATAAGTAAAACGCTATCTACGTGGGTGACCCACCGGAGATACGCGACTATTCTATAACTTATTATAGGCGTATTTTAATATCAAACAAATAACTCACACATATTGCACAGCACGCGGAGTCTGCTCTACGCAGACAACGAACTACGTTCTCATCTCCAGTGGGTCACCAAGCCACACAACATAGTTGTGTGCTTTTTGTTTTTTGATGGCTAAACCAGCAAAATACAAAAAGAAAATCCCAACGAACAATGTTCTGTTGGGATTTGCTTGGTGACCCACCGGAGATTCGAACTCCGGACCATCGCATTAAAAGTGCGGTGCTCTACCGGCTGAGCTAGTGAGTCAATTTAATGCCCAGCACTTGCTGGGCATCGTTGGCAGGGGTAGCTGGATTTGAACCAACGAATGACGGAATCAAAATCCGTTGCCTTACCGCTTGGCGATACCCCTATATGTAAGGTTTTGTTTGTGTGTTTGGGGTGAGTAGTGGGACTCGAACCCACGGCCTCCAGGGCCACAACCTGGCGCTCTAACCAACTGGGCTATACCCACCATCATTTCTGCAAGATGGGGAGAGCTTCTCCCCATACTCGCTGCTAATTGGCGAGCCTGGAGGGATTCGAACCCCCGACACACGGCTTAGAAGGCCGTTGCTCTATCCTGCTGAGCTACAGACTCATGTTTGGAGCGGGTGATGGGAATCGGACCCACGCAACCAGCTTGGAAGGCTGGGGCTCTACCATTGAGCTACACCCGCACTTTCATACGCTACTAGCGCACCACATTCATTGAATGCTTGAAAATCTTAGCACATCAAACTGCCATTGTCAACGATTTAAGGGAAAATGATGAAAAAAATAAGTTTATTCTTTGAATACATCGTCAAATCCGTGACAAACTACCCTTGGAGGTGAATATGAAAAAGAAGAAAAAGAAATATGCAAATAAATCAACTGGTATGCCTGCCCTTGCTGACGGCAATATGGGCAACTTCTCAATGAAAAACGCAATGTACGACCCAAACGGTATGTGGACGGGCACTCCCGCAGACGTTGCGTTTGGCTATCTAGATCCTACACCTGAACAAGACGTGGACGATCTTTGATACACGCATCGTGTGATTTAGATTGAATATTGTACACTTCTCGTGTATTATGTTGAAAAAACAACCAAAAACAAGGACGGCACAGATGATGTTGCCGTCCTTTGCATTTTCATTGATTTCAGCGGATATTTCATCAAAAACCGCTTGTTTTGATATGTTTTTGAGGAATTTACCTCATTTTCTACCCTATTCTGCGAATTAAACTTTGGCGATTAATTTAAGCGATGAATTTTGCTTGGTACACTTTTCGTGTTTTATGTTTTGAAATTGACAAACGACAATTTTTGGTTTAATCTTCCTTGGTCAACTTTTGATAAGGCATCAACATACCCTCTTCAAGCATATTGGGCATCTTCTTTTGAAGGGCCTTTATCCTGAGCACTCTGCCCAGAAACTTCATTGCAAGCATTGTGCCACGTTGCTTTTGAGGGAAATCAAGGAGGCCTTTCTTTTTGTAGAAGTCGTAGTCAAGTTTCATAATGCCTCGCATAATCCATATCATATCACGGAAGATGCGCATACCGCCTACCTCATAGAAATTCTTGTGAGGTGTAAGACAGTTTTCAAGGGCGTAGGTCAGTTTTGTCACAAGTTGCTCGATATCGGTGAGGGTTGCGTTTTCGTCACATACAACGCCTACGTTCATATTGCCACCAACTGCGGACTTGGCTTCAACGTACATTTGAAGATTGGCTTCCCCTTCATAACTGCCACTGACAAGGTATGCGGTGGGTTTGCCTGCGGTGACAGGGCGATGTCCGTTGACAAATTGTCTGTCAAAGAAGGCTTTGAAGGTCGAGGACACTGTGTGCATTGTCACCTCAAAGGCCATGATGACTGCATCGGCACGATTGATTTTGTTGTTGAGCAAATCCTCAAATCCGTCTTTGATGACACACTCACCTGTTGCGGCGCACTTGAGGCAACCTCTGCAACCGCTCTTTGGTCCGTCTTTCTTCAGGTCGATAACTTCAACCTCGTAGGGGCAAAGGTTGACAAAATCTGTGACCATTGCCATAAGGCTGGCGTTTTCAGTGTTGTCGGTGACTACGATTATCTTTTTGTCGCCCTTCTTTTCAACGGGGGTTGATGATGAAAGGTAGGTTTCACGATGAGGAGCGATGGCGTCCGCCTTTTCATATATATCGTTTTCTATTTGGAAATGGACATATCTCCACCACTCGACGAAGTTTTCACGAAGGTCTTCCTTCAAAAGGTCGTCCATATCCGCCGAATAACCGCCGATATACTTGCCACCTAGTGACAAAATCATATCACGGACAGCACGATGGGCGGTGACGTCATAAAACTTCTTTGAAGTGGTCAGTTGGGTGACGTATTTGCCACTGAGGTCAACGTGATTGTCACGGAGGATTTCAAAGAATTTGTGCAGTTGCGAAGGGGCTAAAAAGGTATAGACGGGATAGGAAAACAACAGCATATCTGCTGATGTAATGCTGTCTAAAACAACTTGCAGTTTGTCAGGTTTTGTCAAGGAATAGACTGTTTTGCCTACGTCTAATACGTCAAAATCTGCCTTTAATTTTTCATGGTTTTTTGAAATCTTTGCAAGATACTTTACGTACTGCAAAGTGACGCTGTTTTGCCCCTTGGGGCTTCCGTTTATTACCAAAATCTTCATAGTCATTTCCTCTTGCCTTTGGTGTAAATATTATAACAACATATATCCCTTTTGTAAATAGCAAAATAAAACAACCACGCTTTTAGCGTGGTTGAAAATCCTCATCTTTTGCAAACGGTGGTCAAAGAAGTATGCAGATGACTCCGCCCTTGCCCTCGTTGACAATTCTGCCAAGAGTCTTTTTCAGTTTGACTTCCGCCTCGGCAGGCACTGAGGCAAGTTTGCTCATAATTCCATCTGCAACCAAGGAGGATAATGACCGTCCAAAAATGTTGGTCTGCCATATTGCTTGTTTGTTTTCCGCAAAGTCGCTGAGCATATTGGACACCAACTCTTCACTTTGTTGCTCGGTGCCTACAATGGGACTGACCTCGGTTTCTACGTCCACTTTCATAATGTGGAGTGATGGGGCGGATGCACGGAGTTTGACGCCGTATTGTTGACCTTGACGGATGATTTCGGGCTCCTTCAACTCCATGTCGCCAAGGTCAGGGGCAACTATGCCGTAGCCCACCGCATCAACTTGATCAAGAGCGGACAAAATTCGGGCGGTTTTTTCACGGGCGTATGCCATATCACGAACTGCAAGATAAAGCCCAAGTTGATCCTCGACGCCTATGCCACATTCGTCGTTTAGCACCCTGACGAAAACGTCTTCTTTGGGGCTTAAATAGACAGTGATTTTGCCTGTGGCGGTGTCCAGGTTGACCTTTGAAGGAGTAAGCCAAAACTCGGCATCTTCAAAGTGTCCGTCAAGACGCTCGTAGTCCTTCATTTTGGTCAGTTCATCGGCAAAGGATTTTGCCCTTGAAATCAACTCTTTGACAACATAGTTGTCAATGTCAAGCGCTTGCACCCATTTGGGCAGGACAAAATCCACTGTCCTTGCGCCAAATTCAAGAAGTATGTTTTCCATAATTTCACTTATGTCACTTTCATCCATTTTGAGGGCGTTTTTGACTATGACGGGAGCATCGTATTTTGCCTCTAAGCTTTCCTTCAATCCTTCAACGTGAGGGGCGTTTTCATCTCTTACGTTGAGGATGATTGCAAAGGGTTTTGTGGTGGCTTTGAGCTCTGCAATCACCTTTTCCTCGGCAGGCTCGTATTCGCCTCTTGAAATGTCCGTGAAACTGCCGTCTGTGGTGATGGCAAGGGCTATTGTGCTGTGGTCACGTATGACCTTGTCCGTGCCAATCTCCGCCGCCTTTGAAAAGGGCATTTCATCGTCACTCCAAGGGGTGCGCACCATGCGCTCTTTGCCCTCTTCTGCACCGCCAAGTGCGCCGTCAACCATATAGCCTACGCAGTCGATGAGGCGCATCTTTACGTTGATTCCGTCACCAAAACACACCTTCACCGCCTCGTTTGGTACGAATTTCGGTTGGGTTGTCATAATGGTTTTGCCGTCTGCAGACTGAGGTAATTCATCAATGGTCCGTTGCCTTGCATCGGGGTTTTCTATGCCCGACAAGGCGATTTCACTCATAAATTGCTTGATAAAAGTGGATTTGCCCGTCCTCACCGGACCGACAACTCCAACATACACTTCTCCGCCCGTACGGGTTGCTATGTCACGGTAAAGGTCAAATTTGTCCATAAAGTCCTCCATTTTTCTTTGTATAACCTTATGCTACTAAATTCCGCACTATGACAAAAAATAAAACGCACCTTGCGATGCGTTTGATATTTCGGTTTGTATTTGTATTGTTTGTGCCTTACACTATACCCTTATGCGCGGGCGTCGTAGTGGTATATCTTGCGGAGGACAAGTTCCATACGGGCTTGCTTGATTGCGCTGATGAGGACGTCCACTGCATAGTCCATTTCTTCAAGAGTGGGCACGGAAGGTGCAATGCGGATGTTTTCATCAAGGTCGTCAATGTGATATGGGAAAGACGAGCCTGCGGGAGTGAACTTGACTCCTGCTTCTGCGGACAACTCTACAACACGTTTTGCGCAGGTTTTGACGTCTAAGGATACAAAGTATCCTCCACGGGGTCTTGACCATGTAACATAGCGGTCACCTTCAAATACTGCGGTCATTTTTTCATTGAAAAGTTCAAACTTGGGGCGCAAAATGTCTGCGTGGCGCTTCATAATTGCCTTGACGTTTGACAGGTCTTTCAAGAAGTTTACGTGCATCACTTGATTGATTTTGTTGGGGCCGATGGTCTTGTAGAAAAGCTCCTTGGTGATGGCGTTTACGTTGTCAACTGAGGATGCAAACACTGCAAGTCCGCTGCCTGCAAAGGTGATTTTTGAGGTGGACGTAAAGGCATAAACACGGTCAAGGGTGCCTGCCTTTCTTGCCACATCAAAGATGTTTTTCAGTTTGTCACCCTTGTCGTAAAGGTCGTGGACTACGTAGGCATTATCCCAGAAAATGCGGAAGTCACTTGCCGCTGTCTTCATGGTGGCAAGACGCTCTACGACCTTGTCTGAGAAGGTGATGCCTGAGGGGTTGCTGTACTTGGGTACACACCAAATGCCCTTCACTGAGTCGTCGTCACGGACAAGGCTTTCAATGATGTTCATATCAGGGCCGTCTCCGCGCATACGGACTGCTATCATCTCTATGCCAAGACGCTCGCAGATTGAAAAATGTCTGTCATAGCCAGGGGTAAGACAGATGAATTTCACCTTTTTCAGTTTGTTCCAAGGGGTTGAGCCAAGGACACCAAATTGCATTGCGAATTGAACGACGGTGTACATAAGGTCAAGAGAACTGCCGTCTGCCACGATGACTTCATCTTCCTTGCAACCCATAATTGATGCAAAGAGTTCGCGGGCAGGTTTGATGCCTTGAAGTCCGCCATAGTTTCTCATGTCAACGCCGTCTATAACATAGTTATAGCCACCTGCATTTTCAAGCATAGGCATACTGACGTCCAGTTGGCTTGATTCAGGACGGCCTCTTGTCATATCAACGGATATATCTCTCTTTTGAAGGTGTTTGAAGGCTTTGCGCTCTTCGTCAAGCATCTTCACCAGTTCATTTTGATCATATTGGGAATATTCCATATATCTCCTAAAAGACGATTAGTCTTCACTATTCTTCCTTATCAGTATACGAATCGGGGTGCCCTTGAAGTCAAAACTTTTGCGAAGGGAGTTTTCGATGTATCTCTTGTAGCTGAAGTGCATAAGTTCGGGGTCGTTGACCTTGATGACAAAGGTGGGGGGAGTCACTGCCACTTGGGTGATGAAATAAATCTTCAACTTTCTGCCAAGACGTGCAGGAGGTTCGCTTATGCGGATTGCCTCTGTCAAAACTTCGTTGAGAAGGCCTGTTTGGATTCTTCTACGTGCCGCTGCCACAACTTCCTTGCAGGCGGGGAGCACCGCGTCTGCTCTCTTCCCTGTCTTTGCGGAAATGTAGAGGGATTTGTAGTAGTCCATAAACTTCAAATCCTCACGGAGTTTTCTTTCAAATTGCTCACGGGTGTAGGTGTCTTTGTCAACGAGGTCCCACTTGTTCATGACGATGACTGAAGGCTTGCCTTCTTCGTGAACAAGGCCTGCAATCTTCACGTCTTGCTCGGTCATACCTTCGTCTGCATCACACACCATGACCACAACGTCTGCTCTGCGGATGGCAAGGATTGCGCGGATGACTGAATATCTTTCAACGTCTTCACCCTCTGCCACTGCCTTCTTCTTGCGCATGCCTGCGGTGTCGATGATGAGATATTTGTCATCACCGATGTCAAGGGCGGTGTCAATGGCGTCACGAGTTGTGCCTGCGATGTCGCTGACTATGCAACGATTGTAGCCAAGGAGTTTGTTTGTCAGTGAACTCTTGCCTGCGTTGGGCTTGCCTACGATGGCAATCTTCAATCTGTCGGGCTCGTCTTCGTGAGGCACTGCGTCAACTGTTTCAACGATGGCGTCAAGAAGGTCACCAAGGCCTTTGCCTTGCTCTGCGGAAATGCCGTAAGGCTCGCCAAAGCCAAGGGCGTAAAAGTCATAGAGAACGTGAGTTTCATTGTTGTCCAACTTGTTGACTGCAAGGATGACGGGCTTGTCTGTCTTGCGGAGGAAGTTGGTGATGGTTTGGTCATCAAGGGTGAGTCCTGTCTTTCCGTCCACAACGTAAAGGACTGCATCTGCGGCTTCCACTGCAATCTCAACTTGGGTGCGGATGTGTCCCCACATTTCGTCTTCGCTTTTCAGTTCAAGACCGCCTGTGTCTATCATTGTGAAAACTTTGCCACACCACTCAACGTCACGATACACTCTGTCGCGGGTGACACCGGGGGTGTTTTCAACAATGGAAATACGCTCGCCAACAAGGCGATTGAAAAGGGTTGATTTTCCTACATTGGGTCTGCCGACTACGGCAATCAAAGGTTTTACGCTCATTTGTGTGCCTCAAAAAATTCTGTCAGTTTTTGCACCACATCCCCACCGTTGTGGGCAACCACAAGGACGGGTTTTCCAAGTTTCAATTCAAGTTCATTGACGGTGGTGTCGTCAAGGAAAGTGGTTGTAAATTCACGAAGCATATTATCGGGGATCACGTAGACGTCCGTGTCCTCCTCCACTGCTTGTGACAAAATATCTCTGCCTACAACAAGGCCTGCAACTGTGACACTTTCACCAAAAAAGGAGTTTGAAATGCCTTTTACGGATAGATTAAGTCCCAGTTTTGTTTCAATCTTCTTTTTCTCCTCGTTGAGTACAGGCTCAAAAGACTTGCCTGTAATCAGGGTTGCTTTGCCATTGAAACACTTGTCTTCACTTTCACTGAGGGCAAAGTCAAGATTGTCTTGGAAGTCGGCTACAAGGCCTACTCCGTTTTCAATTTGGTCAAAGTTGCCGTAGAAAGTGAAGTCAGGCATCTTTCTTTCTGCCTTCAAATAATACTCGTCTGAGCACCAGCAAAATTCTCCACCGAACTTATTGTTGAGCCACTCAACGTGCTCGATTGTTTCAACGGCTTCGTCCTTTGTGACAGGGCGGATTTTGCTCAGTCCGTCACGGTGTCCTGTGATGCCTACGGGCACTACTGCCACGGTGCGGACTCCCTCAACTGAGTGCAGTCCCTCAATGCTTTCAATGAGGGTTGCGCCGTCATTAAGTTCAGGGACGATGACAAGTTGGGTGTGCATTTCAATGCCGTTTTCACCAAGTCTTCTCATAACGTTGATGAGGTTTCTGGTGTTGGGATTTTTGACAAGTTCCACTCTCTTGTCGTCGTTGAAAGCGTGGACAGATATGTAAAGAGGGCTCAGTTTCAAACGAATTATACGCTCGATTTCTGCCTCTCCGACATTGGTCATCGTCACGTAGCAACCACTGATGAAACTGAGACGATAGTCGTCGTCCTTGACGTACAAGGTGTCACGAAGCCCCTTGGGGAGTTGGTCAACAAAGCAAAATACGCACTTGTTTTTGCAACGTATGACTTCCATCTCTTCAAACTCTATTCCAAGAGATTGACCTTCCTTTTTGTGGACTTTGATTTTCTTCAATTTGCCGTCACGATTTACCACAACGTCAAACTTTTTCTCGTTGTCAAAATAGAGGACGTCAAGAATATCCTGACAAGGATATCCTCCTATCTCCACCACTTCGTCACCGACGTTGAGCCCTAGCTTTTTTGCAAGGGGGGATATGTTCAAAATCTTTGGCATTTTAGTATCCTATGTAGCTGACCAAATAATTGGCGATGTTGTCTATTGATGCGTTTTCCACCCACTTCTCTCCTGCGCGGACGTAGGTGGCGGCAACCCCTGTTTCGATAAGTCTGTATGTGAGGCCTACGATTTCCAGATTCTCTCTTGCGTGCATAACAAGACCGTGGCTGACAAGATAATCTATCTCTCTATTTGCATGGGCAGTGCCACCAAATGTGATGACAGGTTTGCCCAGTTTGAAAGCCTTGTAGATTGTTGACACGTCATACTTGGTGATGACTGTGTCGCAAGCGGTGAGATATTCGTCCACTTGCTCCTCTCTTTGCAAAATGACCACGTTGTTGGCGTTGTATTCGTCTGCGATAAGGCGAAGTTCCCCACCCATTTTGTTGTCACCTGCATACACGACCGTGTTGATGACTCCACCTTGGTCAAGAAGAAGACGGAAAAGCTCCTCAACGCCGTCTTTTTTGGTTGCGTTCAAAAATACGGACATTGTTTTTGGGAGTCCCAACTCCTGTTTCAGTGCGGCAACTTCAAGGGGTGTCTTCTTTTCAATGTCGTACGGAAGTCCCATTGTCATAACCTTTCTTGAAGGCACACCTTGTGCAACAAGGGCACTCTTGACGTCTTGGTTTTCAACGATGAATGTGCTGTCTACGTCACCGTAGGATTGCTTGTCAAGGACAAAATAAGGCATCACGTAAAAGATTGCAGTTGAAAAACCTGCCTTTCTCTTTGCTTCGGTGAGGGCAAAGTAGGCATAAGGTGTCACTGCAAGGACAAGCTCAGGACGATAGCGTTTGACTGCATTTGAAATGCGGAATGCTCTGCCCGATTTCACTCCTTTCTTGCCTGACTTTATCTTGCGGGATTTCTCCACAAGGATTTGTTGATAGTCCTCTTGCATTTGTACAAGTCGGTCAAGCCTTGAGGTCTTTTGTCTAGAACTATACTTGTCATCGCTGATGACAACCACGTTGTGAGTGCCGATTTTTTTGATGGAATCTGCAAGGTTTTTGGAGAGACCTGCCCTTTCATCACGGCTTGTCAAAATGAGAATTATAGGCTTTCTGTGCATATCAGTCCTCTATAACCACGGGAACTACAATTGGGAATTGTCTGTCGCGGTAGAATTGTTTGCGGACAGCCTTTTTCACTGCTCCCGTAATTTCAAATAAGTTGTGACTTTCGTCCTCACTGACCGCTTTGTTGATGGCGCGGATTATGTCAAGACGTTTTTCGTCGGTCACGTTGACGCCACGAGGGATAATCTCAATATCCCCGTCAATGCTGTGGGTTTTGTTGTTGTAGCCTACAAGGACGATGAGGATGCCGTATTCAGCAAGACTGCGTCTGTCACGGACAATGCCATTGCCGTCCTCGATTATGTCGCCGTCAACGTACACGTTGCCTGCGGTGACGTTGGAGTGTTGACGAAGGCTGTTGTGGTTGACTCCCCACACTTCACCTATGTTGGGGATTGCGGTGTTTTTAACGGGTACGCCACTTTCAACCGCCAACTCTACGTGCTTGTATTGATGACGATATTCGCCGTGTACAGGCATAAAAAATTTGGGACGGACCGCTTCAAGCATAGTGCGAAGTTCATCTTCATAGGCGTGGCCAGAAACGTGGACGTCGTTCATTGAGTCATACACCACTTTTGCCCCTTGACGGAACAGGTTGTTGATGACTTGATACACTGACTTCTCGTTGCCGGGGATAGGGGTTGATGAAAGCACAACCACGTCCTTTTCGCCGAGAGATATGCCCTTGCCGAAGTCGTCCTTTGAAAGTTTTGAAAGCGCGCTGTCCGGCTCACCCTGCGTGCCTGTTGCGATAATAACAAGTTTTTCAGGCTTGGTGTTGCCTACGCCGTCAACTATGACGCCTTTGGGGATTTTCAACTCACCCACCTTTGACGCCACGTCAACTATGCTCTTCATACTTCTGCCTGCAAGATAGACTTTGCGCTTGTACTTCTCTGCCAGCCACAAAATCTGTTGCACACGGTAGTTGCTTGATGAAAAACAGGATATGACGATGCGCTTATCAGGGTTTTCACTGAAAATGTGGTCAAGACCTTGACCTACGATTTTTTCAGAGGTGGAGTGACCCTTTCTTTCTGCGTTGGTGCTTTCACCAAGCATCAGCATAACACCCTTGTCGCCTATCTCTTTTATGCGTTTGAGGTTGGTCTTTTTGTTGTCAATGGGGCTACGATCAATTTTGTAGTCACCAGTGACAAAAATGACACCAAGAGGGGTTGTGATTGACAGTGCGCAAGCACCTGCCATTGAGTGTGCCACCTTGATGAACTCCACCGTGAAGCAACCAAGGGTGACTTTGTCACCCTCTTTGACCTCTTTCATCCTTGCAGGCACGTTTCTCTCCTGCATTTTTCTTGAAAGCAGACCAAGTGTCAGGGCTGTGCCGTAGATGGGGGTGTCAAACTCCTCTGCATAGTACGGCAGTGCGCCGATATGGTCCTCGTGGCCGTGTGTCAAAACTACGCCACGAAGTTTGTGGAGATTTTCTCTTATATAAGTGACGTCAGGGATTATTGCGTCTATTCCAGGACTGTCGTCTCGGGGAAACTCAACCCCGCAGTCCACGATGATAATGTCGTCCTCATACTCAATGGCGGTCATATTTTTGCCAATTTCGCCAACACCGCCAAGAAAAACGACTCGTACTGTTTTTGCCATATTTTTCCTCTATAAGTCCACACGGTCGCGCCCGTGTATTACGCATATAATTATAACTAGCAGTTTATTATAGCATACATCGTGGCTTATTGCAACTTGACTGCACAAAAATCTCTGCCCATAAGAATTTGTGTGTTTTTGCCGGTCATTTTCAAGGGATATCCGTCAAAAATCTTCAAAAATGTCTTCGTTTTGGGCTTTATTTTCAAGGTGACTATTTACTTTTGCCATAGGAAAATGTATAATATCCATACAAAAATCAATTTTTGAAAGGGGAAAATTATGAGAGTATTCAACTTCTCCGCTGGGCCTTCAACTCTGCCCACGGAAGTCATCGAATTGGCAGGTCAAAACATCGCAGACTACAAGGGCTCGGGTATGAGCGTCATGGAAATGAGCCACAGAAGCAAGTGGTATGACGAAATCAACAACGAGTGCCTCGCTCTTGTACGCGAACTTATGAACGTGCCTGAGGACTACGCCATCATCTTGGTGCAAGGTGGTGCTTCAACTCAGTTTGAGGCCGTGCCTTTGAACCTTTTGAAAAACGGCAAAGCGGACTATATTGTCACAGGCAACTTTGCAAAAAAAGCCTTCAAGGAGGCAGGCAAGTATGGTGACATCAAGGCCGTTGCATCAAGTGAGGACAAGAAATTCACCTATATCCCTAAGACAACCCGTGAGGACTTCCGCCCTGACGCAGACTACGTGCATATCACCGAAAACAACACCATTTTCGGCACGAAATTCCCTGCACTGCCCGACACCGATTTGCCCATTGTGTCAGATATGTCATCTTGCATAATGAGTGAGGAAATCGACGTGTCAAAATACGGTCTCATCTATGCCGGTGCGCAAAAGAATCTTGCCCCTGCAGGCGTCACTCTGGTCATTGTGAGAAAGGACCTTCTCGGCAACGAAATGCCCATCTGCCCTACTATGCTGAAATATCGCACACAGGTGGACAACAACAGCCTCTACAACACTCCTCCCTGCTGGGCAATCTACGTGATGATGCTGAACCTCCGCAGGTTGAAAGATATGGGCGGTGTGAAAGCCATTGAAGCAATCAACCGCAGAAAAGCAAAGATGCTCTACGACTATATTGACAGCACACCCTTCTACACCAACAACGTGGACAAGGAATGCAGGTCCATAATGAACGTGCCCTTTGTTGCTCCCACCGATGAACTGAACGCAAAGTTCATCAAAGAGGCAGAGGCGGAAGGTCTTGTGTCATTGAAAGGTCACAAGCTGGTTGGTGGCATGAGAGCATCAATCTACAACGCAATGCCCGTTGAAGGTGTTGAGGCACTCATCGACTTTATGAAGCGTTTTGAAAAGGCAAACAGCTGAGAATTTTCAACAAAATTGCCAAGACAAACAAAACCGAAATAATCGCACAACAAAGCGTTTATTGTGTCAAAAGTTGACAATAAACCATTGATTGTGTGGATAAACAAAAATAATTGTAATCTAAGACAAACCCTAAAAAACTATGGATATATTGAAACTTAACCCTATATCAACAAAGGCAAACGATGTGTTGCACAACTACAATTTGACCGCAGAAAGCGACAACCCCACTGCCATACTTGTCCGCTCTTTCAATATGAATGAATGGGCTCTTCCTGACAGTGTCATTGCTGTGGCACGGGCTGGAGCCGGCGTCAACAATATCCCTCACGGAGAGTATGCAAAGAAAGGTGTCTGCGTCTTCAACACCCCCGGCGCAAATGCAAACGGAGTGAAGGAGCTTGTCATTGCATCAATGATTATGGCGGCAAGAAACCTCTATCCTGCCATGACTTGGGCGCAAACGCTCACCGGCGACGACGTGGCAAAACAAGTGGAAAAAGGCAAGTCAAAATTTGTGGGCACTGAGATTTTGGGCAAAACCCTTGCTGTCCTTGGCCTTGGTGCAATAGGCAGAAAGGTGGCAGTGTCCGCTCACGCTCTTGGCATGAAAGTGGTGGCATACGCCCCTAGACATCACCAAGTTTTTGACACCGAAGTGCCCTTTGTGAAGGTATTTGACAACCTTGACGATGCGGTGAAAGAGGCGGACTTTGTGTCAATCCATATCCCCTACAAACCCGAAACAAAACACACTCTCAATGCGGACAAATTTGCCCTTATGAAAGACGGTGTCATCATCATAAATTCCGCCCGTGCAGAACTTGTCAACCTTGACGACGTGAAGACTGCACTCAGTGAAGGCAAAGTCCGTGCCTACGTTGTGGACTTCCCCACTTTTGAGGCCCTTGGTGATGACAAAATCACTGCAATCCCTCACCTTGGCGCATCAACTGAGGAGTCCGAAGAAAACTGCGCCGTAATGGCAAGTGAAAGTCTCATTGAATATATGGAAAAAGGCAACGTGGTCAACTCAGTCAACTTGCCCAACCTTTCAGTTGAGCCTACGAAGAAACATAGATACACCGTGATTTCAGTTGAGGACAAAGAATATGGCGGAGTCAGTGCGGTGAAAAACGGTTTGAGATACACCATAATTGACTGTGATGATGAACTCGACACAAACAACTTAGCCGACTCAATCAAATGGAGAAAAGTTTTCTAAACAATTAAAAAAGTGGCATTCTAACCAAGTGAAAGCCGTGCTGGAGCACGGCTTTTTTTTGTTGCTCTTTCAGTTTTTGTACACAACGGCTATATGTTTCAAAGTGTCATACATCTCTTTTGACAAGGGGGTGTCTTCTATGACGATTTCCTCAGGGCTTTCACCTATCACCGCCATAATTAGGTTGTGCTCCTTTTCATCAAAAACGTTGAGGACTTTCACTTCTCTCTTTTCGGTCACGTTGAACACTCTGCCTCTTTCAATGGCGATACGATTTTTTGCGCCCTCTGTTGAGGTTATGAAAGATGCAACGTCATAGGTGTCGCCGTCAGTGGAATTCATAAGCCGTGAGGCAAGTGAGGACACTTCCTCCCAATTCTGTTTCAACTCTTGAAGACGGAAATTGTAGATGCCGTCCACGTTGAAATCCGCCGTTTCTGCCACTGCCCTGCGAAGGGTATTTTCCTCATAACGCCTGTCAAAATGCACAAGTGAGCATATGAGCGAGCAAGTGGGGTGTGTCATCAAAAATGAGGGCAATCTTTCAAGGAAAAACCTTGTTTTCATATATGTCAATATGACGTCCTCTACAAGACAAGTTATCTCCTCTTCAACCTCTACACTCTTTTCACAAAGGGAGGCAAGATATATCCAAATTCTGTCCTTGCTCTCCTCAATGGCATAGGACAAATCTCTCACTTTTTTTACACTGGCAATAAGGTAATCTATCTCTTTTGAAAAGCATTTGTCTATGCTGATGACGTTTGACCACATACCCCTATTTTATGCAAAGAGGAAATATTTATAATCAAAAGCCCCTTGATTTTCAGGATAAATAAAGCGACAAAATCCGCAAAAAGAAAAGCACGACATTAATTTTTGCCGTGCTTTTGGCTTTGTGATTGAGTTGTGATTTTGTTGTTTTGCTTTGAAAAACCGATATTCTAAGCAGGTTAATCGTCTATTCTTATGCGGATGACTTTTCCGTCACGGCTGTCAATGACCACTTTGTAGTCTATGTCACGGACTTCAAACTCGACCTTGTAAACATAATAACTTTCGTCAAGAGGAAGTTCATAGTTGAAGTCAACTTCAACGCCCTCTGAGCGGATTTCTTCAATGGTGTACATAAGTGTGCCTGCGGGGAGTCCAAGTTGATTGTTGGTGTCACTGCGCATATCGTTGAGCCAATCAAGAAGTTCTGCTCTGCCGATTTCAACTGCTTTTGTTTCATTTACTGCCATTTGCTTTTTGGCGCTTGATGCGGCATAGCCAAACACACCGCCGAGAATTGCGCCCACCATTGCGATGAGCATTGCCACTGCGCCGAGAGCAAAGAGCAAATGCTTGATTTTGAATTGTTTTTTGGCGGTCTTGATTTCTTCAACGTCTGCCTCTGCAATGGGAGAAGGGGTTTCAACCACTTTGTCGTCGTCAATGATACTTGACAGTGCTTTTGCCTTTTCAAGTTCGGCTTTGACAAATGCCTTTTCCTCTTCGGTGGCTGTGCCGTTTTCATAGTTTTTGAATGCTTCTTCGTAGTTCATATTCTGGCCTCCAATAATGATTTCAATTTTTGTCGTGCTCTATGCATGGTCACTTTGACACTGTCTGTGCTATCCCCTGTAATGGCGGAGATTTCCTTCACGGACATACCTTCAAAATAGTACAACACAAGCACTTCTTTGTAGTTGGGTTGAAGAAGGGAGAGTGCGTGATATAGTGCCCTATACTCCTCCGCTTTGATGAGTTGGTCGGCAGGGTCGCTGTCACATCTAAGCTCAGAGTCAAGCTCCACGTTTTTCTTGTTTTTTCTCACATAGTCGAAATAACAATTTCTGCACACTTTGAGAAGCCAATATTTGAAGGAATCCTTTTCTTCATCAATTGAGACGAAAGCCTTGTAGAACGCTTCGGACACTATGTCGTCTGCCAAAGTTTGGTCGTGACACAGCGACAAAACGTAGAGTTTTGCTTCGTTGTAATACTTTTTGAAAAGGTTTTCAAGGGCTTCTTTCTTCATACTCACCTAATAAACGATTGAAATCGAAATTGGTTACACAAATTATACAACTTTTTTTCTCAAGATGAAAGATTTTTTTGTTTTCCGCCGCCAAAAATTCATTTCCGCCACTTCATACGCCTATTTCAACCGCTTAACCCTAGATTTTTCTATAAGCCGTTTACGGCTTTAAGAAAAAATATGTTGAAATTGCTTTTTCACTATGATATACTCATTTTGTATAGGTTAAACGCGCGGGCGTACCCTCGCACACCTACATAATGAATACTTACGTGGAGAAATTTATGGAAAGAGATTATCAAGCAATTTTGAAGCAAATGACCTTGGAAGAAAAGGCTTCCCTTTGCTCCGGTCTTACCTTCTGGAAGACTAAGCCCATCGAAAGACTTGACGTCCCCTCAGTGTGGATGTCCGATGGCCCTCACGGAATCCGCAAAGAAAAACAAAACGCAGGCACAAACGTTATGAAGCCCGCAGAAACTGCAACTTGCTTCCCTCCTGCAGTCACCACCGCATCTTCATGGGATACTGACCTCATTGAAGAAGTTGGCTCTGCAATCGCTGAAGAAGCAAAAGCACTGAAGGTCAGCACCGTCCTCGGCCCCGGCGTCAATATCAAGCGTAGCCCCCTCTGTGGAAGAAACTTTGAATACTTCTCAGAAGACCCCTTCCTTGCAGGAAGAATGGGCGCATCCTTTGTCCACGGTGTCCAAAAGAACGGCATCGGCGTGTCAGTGAAACACTTCTGCGCCAACAACCAAGAATATCTCCGTATGAGCATCGACACCTTGGTTGATGAACGTGCTCTCCGTGAAATCTATCTCTCCGCGTTTGAACATATTGTCAAAACTGAACAACCCTCAACAATAATGAGTTCCTACAACTGCCTTGAAGGAAAGCACCTCACCGACCACAAGCGTATGCTCAATGATATCCTCCGTGACGAATGGGGATATGAAGGCATCGTGGTCAGCGACTGGGGCGCAATGAACGACCGTGTTGAATCAATCAAGGCAGGCAACGACCTTGAAATGCCCGGCAACAAGGGTATGAACGACCGCCATATCATCAAGGCTGTCCAAGACGGCACACTTGACGAAGCAGATCTTGACAAAGTCGTCCTCCGTATGCTGAAGTTTGCAGACAAGTGCAAAGCAAGCGAAACTGACAATGCTCCTCAAAACCTTGAAGCACACCACGAGCTTGCCAGACGTGCCGCAGAAGGTGGCGCAGTCCTCCTCAAAAACGACAACAACGCCCTTCCTATCAACAAGGATCAAAGCGTGGCAGTCATCGGTGCTCTTGCAAAGAATCTCCGCTATCAAGGCTCAGGCTCAAGCCATATCAATCCCCCCAAGACCGTGTCCTTCCTTGAAGCAATGGACAACGCAGGTCAAAAGTATGAATACGCAGAGGGCTATTCATTGAAGGGAGACGGCTACAAAGAAAAACTCATCAAGGAAGCAGTGAAAGTGGCAAAGGGCAAGGACGTAGTCCTTGTGTTCATCGGCCTCACCGACGCATACGAAAGCGAAGGCTTCGACCGTAAGCATATCAACCTGCCCGAATCACACAATATCCTTATGGAAGAACTGGCAAAGGTCAACGAAAACCTCATCGTTGTCACCGCTTGTGGCTCACCTATCAAGGTGTCAAAGTGGGTGGACAAGGCAAAGGCAATCCTCAACGTCTATCTTGGCGGTCAAGCCGGTGGCGAAGCAACCTACAACCTTGTGTACGGCCTCGTCAACCCCAGTGGTAAACTTGCTGAAACATTCCCCTACCGCAACCACGACAACATCGTGTCAAGATACTTCCCTATGGGACCTCGCACAGTGGAATATCGTGAAAGCATCTATGTTGGCTACCGCTATTTCGACACAGCCAACAAGCAGGTGCAATTCCCCTTCGGTCACGGCCTTTCATACACCACCTTTGAATACAGCGACCTCACTCTTTCAAGTGATGCAATCAATGAAAATGATGGCTTGACAGTCACCCTCAAGGTGAAGAACACCGGTGACAGAGCCGGCGCAGAAGTTGTGCAACTTTACGTCCAAGACGTGGAAAGCACCATCTTCCGCCCTGTCAAGGAATTGAAGGGCTTCAAGAAAGTCTTCCTCGAAGCAGGTGAAGAAACCACCGTCACCTTCACCCTCGACAGCCGTTCATTTGCATACTACAACGTGCTCATTAATGACTGGCACGTGGAAAGCGGTGACTTCAACATCCTCGTGGGCGCATCATCAAAGGATATCCGCTTGACTGGAACAGTCAACGTCACCAGCGCAAACCCCGATGCTCCTGTGCCCGACTATCGTGAAAACGCAAACTACTATTACAGCACTGAGGCAGAGGCTGAAAAGAAACGTATCCCCGCAGAACAATTCGAATATCTCTACGGCAAACCCCTCGTTGAAAACAAGCCCTATGAAAGAGGTGAGTTCACCATCGACAGCAGTATCACTCAAATCTCCTGCACCGGCTTTGGCAAATTCCTCTACAACCTCCTTGTGTTTGGCAGTCAATTTGTGGCAATCGGCACTGAAAACCCCGATATGATCACTCAATCTGTCAAGGATATGCCCCTCAGAAGTTTCAGCGGCTTCACAGGCGGTCTTGTGTCACAAATGTCTGTGGATGGCATCGTTGATATGTGCAATGGAACAAAGGGCGGATTCAAGAAATTCTGCCGTGGCTTTAAGAAGAAAAATAGATAACTACCACTCGTGACGATAAAGCTATGAAATCCATCAAGGAATCTTTCAAGAATATAAAAAACATCAAAATAACCGGCAAAGACGTGAAAAACTTCTGCAAGTTGATCTTTATGCTCAACCTGCTTGCTTTCATCCGCTCCTTTGCCACATATATGTTTGTCGTGCCCAACGGATTCGCTCCCGGCGGTGTGACAGGCATTGCATCAATCATCTACAACGCAGTCCACCCCTTCAACCCTCATCTTGCTGACACTTGGCTCAACCCCGCCGTCACAAGTATGCTCCTTAACGTGCCTCTCTTCATCATAAGCTTTTTCTTCCTTGACAAGAAGTTTTGCTTCTACACAATCATCGCAGTTGGCTTGCACTCAATGTGGATGGGCGTCCTTGACGCGGTGGACTTCCCCGTGTATAAAGCAATCGGCTCAGCAAGTGCTTTGAACCTTCTTGCCGCAGTTGCAGGTGGTGTGGGCAGTGGCGTTTGCCTTGGATTTATCCTCCGCTACAACTCCTCAATGGGTGGCACTGACATCATTGGTAAACTTATTTATAAGTTTAACCCCGTGGCGGACGTGCAATGGCTTATCCTTGCATGCGACATCGTCATCGTCATCGCATCAGGCTCTCTCGGTCTCATCGGCCTTGATATGAGTCTCGGCGCAGAAGTCATCACAACATCGGTATTGTCACCTATCCTCTACTCCGCTGTATCCCTCTTTACGGGTGCGGAAATCGCTGACGTCATACAATCAGGCTTGCACTCCTCAATCGTCTTCAACATCATCTCAGACAACCACGATGAAATCGCCACAGAAATCACTGAGAAACTCCATCGTGGATGCACTCTCGTCCATGCGGCAGGTTTCTACACCGGTGTGGAGCACGATATGCTGGTCTGCGTTGTGCGCAAAAAACAAATCAATCAAGTCAAAGAAATCATCGCAAAACACGACCCCGAAGCATTTGTCTATATCACAAAGGCAAGAGACGTTTCAGGAAAAGGCTTCACCTATCACGGTGTTGCATAATACAATAATCATTGTGTAAACTAAGTTTATAGGAGGACAACTATGCATCCTGCACTTATCGCATTTATCGTAATCGCTGGCCTTGCAATCATATATTTTGCACTGGCAATCAAAATCGTCAAGCACGCACACGCATATACAGTGGAGCGTCTAGGTAAATATCGCCGTACTATGGAAAGCGGTATTCACCTCATCATCCCCTTTGTGGATAGGATCTCAAACAAGATCAGCCTCAAGGAACAAGTGGCGGACTTCCCTCCTCAACCCGTCATCACCAAGGATAACGTCACAATGCACATCGACACAGTTGTGTACTATAAGGTGACTGACCCCAAACTCTACACCTATGGTGTAGAACACCCTCGTAGCGCTCTTGAAAACTTGACCGCAACAACCCTTCGTAATATCGTCGGCGATTTGGAATTGGACGAAACCCTCACTTCACGTGATACCGTCAACGCAAAACTCTGCGTCATCCTCGACCAAGCAACCGACCCTTGGGGAATCAAGGTCAATCGCGTTGAACTTAAAAACATCCTTCCTCCCAAAGATATTCAAGATGCAATGGAAAAACAAATGCGTGCTGAACGTGAACGCCGTGAAGCAATCTTGAAAGCAGAAGGTGAAAAACGCAGTAGCATCTTGGTGGCAGAAGGTGAAAAGGCATCTGCAATCCTTAGAGCAGAAGCAAAGAAGGAAGCTCTCATCGCCGAAGCAGAAGGTCAAGCAACCGCAATCAGAATGATCATTGATGCTCATCCTGACCAAGCATACGTGACACTGCAAAGCTTTGAAGCATTGAAGGCTCTTGCCAAAGGCAACGCAACCAAAATCGTTGTGCCCACTGACATTGCCAACATCTCTGGCCTTGTGACCGCAATGAGTGAAGTGAGCAATATGCCCGAAACTCCCGTGAAGAAAACCACCGTCACAAAAACCATCATCAAAAAGGATAACGACTAGTTGCAATTGAAATTGCAATAGATAAAAAAGCACTCCAAATGGAGTGCTTTTTTATTTTGCAAAATGAACATTTTGCAAAGTTATATTTCTTGCAAGCAAGAAGTTATATTGCTTCGCAGTTATATTTGCCTACGGCAAGTGATATTGCTCACTTTGTTCGCAGTTGTGGATTGATTTTGCACTTTGCCCATTTTTGCGTTCTTATACAAGCACTCACTTGTTCGGAGACGGAACGCGAGGAGCAGCGGCGACGAGGAAGGGAGCGCCGAGCACCAGACGA
>CALABJ010000018.1:0-205379 GCA_937885645.1 uncultured Clostridia bacterium
TCCCCGCTTTGGCTACAAACAATTCACAGGATTGTTTGCTTTACGCGTCGCGCCAGTTGAGCTACACCCCCAAGGCAAAATGTATTTTATATCATTTGAGTGCTGTTGTCAACCGATTGGCTAAAAAGCAAAGGGAATATTATGGATGATAAAACAAAACCCACTCAAACGAGTGGGTTTTTTGTTTGTTGAAAATGATTGATTATTTTTTCTTTGCGGCTTTTTTGGCAAGCTTTGCTTGGAGGGCGGCTTCTTCTTCGTCTTTTCTTTGATAGTATTCGATTTCGCAAATCTTTTCGTAGGACACGCCGGTTGCGATTGCCGCAAGACGTCTTTCTTCTTCCTTGCGCTTTGCCTTTTTCTTTTCACGCATAAATGAGAACACTGCAAAGATTGCACACATTGCGATGCCCACGATGAGTGAAGTTGAGCCAAGGTTGCTGCCGAGGAGTGCCATGACGATTGAGATAAGCACGAGGATTGCGCCGGGGATGAGTGCCATCTTGGGGTTTTTGACGATATACTTGCCGCCAAGTGAGCCGAAGAGTGCATACACAACACAGCCAAATGCAGGGGTGAGGAAGGGGTTTTCATTGATATAATCAATGAGTGACTTGCCACCTGTTGCAGAAGCAACTGTATTTGTGATGATGATTGCAATGACCACTGCTGCTATGACCACAACCGTCACCAAAGAGCTGACTGCCACTGCGATGGTGGACACAAGTTCATGTTCCTCACTGCCTTGTTCGGTGGGCACGATTTCGTGGGCCTTGACCACGCAAGGGATTTTAAGGTTGGACAGGTTGCCGGTGATGAATGCAAGATACTCGCCGTTTGTGCCAAGGATAGGAGCATAGATGACGGGCTCTGCAAGGCAGGACAGAAAGTTGACGAGGATGATGCTTATCATACCGCCGTCAAGGAGAACTCTAAAATCGGGAGTCACCTTGTAGTAGATCATGGCAACGATAGGCACAAGGATGAGGAGGGCAAGACCGATAGTGTTCCAAATTCTGCCGATGCGGTGGAGTTTGATGTTGAAGTCCACAATGGTTTCTGCCTTTTCGGGCACTGCGGGGGTGACTTGAGTTTCGGGGGATACGGATTCAACTTTCTTCAATTTCTTTGCCATATCACACCTCCTATATCAAAAGGGCGGCACTCTTGACCGTTTCTGCCACGGTGAGAGTGGGGTCCCAGCCATTGACCTGTGCAAAGTAGGCTATGATTGCCACAACCACCATTGCAATGATCATTGAGAATGCTGTTGAGAAAGAGTCCAACCACTTCCAGTTGAGCTTGTTGACGAGGACGTCAAAGCCCATCATACATCCTGCTGCAACCACAACTGCGATGAGATTGTAGTAGCCATAGGTGGTGTACATATTTTGGAAGGTGCTGCCGTCTTCAAGTTTGGTTGTGCCAAACACGGTGGAGATTGCCATAGACAAATATGCGATGATCATGCCGATGAAAGCAATTTGGAAGGCAAGGTCGCCGATGTTGATCTTCTTTTGATCCACAAACTTGTTGACTGACTTTGATGCGGACAAATCCTTTTTGCCAAGTTTGGTGAGTTTGGGTTGGAGACGCTTGTAGAAGAGCACCACGAAAAGACAACCCCAGATGATGGCAAGAGTCATCATAAATGCGATGGTGACAAAGGCCTTGGGGGTGACCCCTTCTTGCATAAGTTGAGCCATGCTTCCTGCCATTGCGGATGCGGCGGCGTCTGCGACTTGGGTTTCATATTGAAGAGAGCCAACAACAGAGAGGCGGATTGCAGGCAGTGCGATGCCTATTGCGCCGACCAGAGTGACAACACCGATGCCGATGCCTATTGCAGGCAACACCGAGAAAGTGGCGGACGTGGTGATGACACGTTTGATTTTGCCCATATCCATGCCGATTTTCTTTGCGCGACGGATGGACTTGACAAGGTAATATATTGCTTCAACAGACACAAACGCAACGATGAGTCCGTACATCAAATACATCACCCAGCTGTCCGGATTGAATCCCGCTTGGAAAGCCGACAGTGTAGAATTGAAAAACATAATCTACTCCTAAAACTTATTATGGATATATTATACATCACGGAAGAGCCTAAATCAATAGTCAATTTTGCGTAGAAGAAAGGCAGTCTTTCGCCATAGGCGAATTTCACATTGTGATATATTGCGCTTGATTTCACGTGACTAGGGTGATATAATGATCACATAAACCAAACAAATTCAGGAAGTGTAGAACTTTGCGCGTTAAGTGCCGATGGAACGGGGGGTGTCCACGGACGAAAAGCAGATGCTTGCGGTGCAATTTTCGCTCCCGCTTCGCCGGATATGGCACTTCCTTTGGGGGTGTTTTTTTTGTATTATAAAGACGCTATCAACTGGATTTCAAACATTGAAAGGGCAGGCACCGATTTCGGTCTTGAAAGAGAAAGAGAACTGCTCGACCTTTTAGGCTCACCTGACGAAAACCTCAAAATCGTCCACGTTGCAGGCACCAACGGAAAGGGCTCAGTCACCGCATATATGACGGCGGTGTGTGTTTCTGCTTGTCTTAAAACAGGCACTTTCAACTCTCCCTCCGTGTTTGAATACAACGAAAGATTTTTGCTCAACGGCTCACCTCTTGTTGGTGGCCTTGTTGCCAAATATTTCACAATAGTCCGTGACACCATTGAGAAAGAGCAAGCAAGACGAAAGGAAGAAGGTCTTGCCCCCTTCACTCCCACCGCCTTTGAGATTGAAACAGCGGTTGCACTCCTTTGCTTCAAAGAAGAGGGTTGCGATATTGTGATTCTTGAAACAGGTCTTGGTGGAAGATGGGATGCAACCAACGCAGTGAAAAACAAACTCCTTTCAGTCATCACAACAATAGGCTTTGACCACTGCGACTATCTTGGCAACACTCTCACCGAAATCGCAGGAGAGAAGGCAGACATAATCCTGAAAGATGCAGTCACTTGTCCTCAATGCGATGAGGTTATGACCGTCATCAAAAACAAGGTGAAAGAGATGAAGGGTGTCCTGACAGTGGCACAAACTCCCACCTTGCTTGCAGAAGATATTGAGGGACAAACCTTTGAATACAAGGGCGAAACTTACACAATCTCTCTCCTTGGAGAGCATCAACTGACCAATGCATCAATAGCCATTGAGGCACTAGGAGTGCTTCAAGACAAGGGTGTTGCAATAACCCGTGACCACATCAAATTCGGCCTTGCATCGGCAGAGTGGCATGCCCGCTTTGAAATCATTGGTTCATTCAATAATAGGTTTAATCTGCTGTTTCCGCACGCTAAACTCCTTGTTTTGGACGGTGGGCATAATCCACAGGGGGCAGAGGCACTGCGTAAAGCCCTTGAAAAATACTTTGGCGGAATGCGCATTCACCTCGTCATGGGTGTGCTGAAAGACAAGGACTACAAGACAATGCTTCAAATCCTTGGACCTATTGCAAACAAGATAAGCACTGTCACTCCTTCAAGTCCTCGTGCACTTTCTGCAGAGGATTTGGCAGAGGAAGCAAAAGCTCAAGGCTTCAAGGCAGAGGCCTATCCCCTTGTGCAACTTGCAGTGCAACAAGCCCTCGGCGACTTCTTTGGTGAGGTCATCGTGCTGACAGGCTCACTTACTCTCTTCAAAGATTTGGGGGTGAAATGATGGATAAGACAAAACTTGAACAAGCAGTGAAAGACTTGCTTTCCGCTCTTGGTGAAGACACCGCCCGTGAAGGACTTGTGGACACTCCCAGCCGTGTTGCAAGAATGTATGAAGAAATCCTTGCAGGCTACAACGACGATCCTGCGGTGCATCTCAGTCGCACCTTTGTTGAGGAGGGCAGTGACGTTGTCATTGAAAAGGATATTGACTTTTCTTCCACTTGTGAGCATCACCTTATGCCTTTCTTTGGAAAGGTGCATATTGCATATATCCCTGACGGAAAGGTTGTGGGACTCAGTAAACTTGCTCGCGTTGTTGACGTCTATGCAAAACGCCTTCAACTTCAAGAGAGGATGAACAACCAAATCGCAGATGCCATAATGGAACACCTCTCACCTAAGGGTGTTGCAGTTGTGGTTGAGGGTGAGCATACCTGCATGACCGCCCGTGGTGTGAAAAAGGTTGGCTCAAAGACGGTCACCTATGCAGTCCGTGGTGACGTGCCCGGGTTTATCCTTGAAAAGTTGATGAACAACAGATAAAACATAAACCAAGAAAATAATAAAGTTGAATAGGGTGCACATATCAAAACACCCAGTTGGAATGCCGAAATGAAATTTGTCGTCAAAGGAACTGAATTTGAAAAGGGAACTCACGTGATGGGGATACTGAACGCCAACACCACGTCCTTTTTTGCGCTTAGCCGAGTGGATGGCGACATAGTGGAAAAGGCAGGCAAAATGCTCCGTGACGGCGCAGAAATCATTGATATAGGCGGACAATCCACCGCCCCCGGTCAGGTGAAAGTCAGTGCCCTTGAAGAAGCGTCAAGAGTGCTTCCCGCTGTTGAAAAATTGAGAGAGGCATATCCCCATGCAATCATATCCGTTGACACTTTCTACTCAAACGTGGCAGACGAAGCCTTGAGCTTAGGGGCAGATATGATAAACGACGTCAGTTGCCTTGAAGACAAGTTTATGGCAGAGGTGGTGGCAAAGCACGGCGCGTCAATCTGTGTTATGCACAACCGCAGAGGCAGTAAAAATAAGGATATGTGGCTTGACAAAGAGCTAGGATTGATGAAGGCAACCACAACCCTCAAAAGGGCAGGTGTTGACCGCGACAAAATCATCCTTGACGGTGGCATCGGCTTCAACCTTTCAAAGGACGAGGACTGGGCACTCCTTGAATCATACAATCGCCTTGAGGACTTAGGGTATCCTTTGCTTCTTGGCACGTCAAGAAAATCCTTCCTTGGTGGTGAGGTGGAATCCCGCCTCAGTGCAACCCTTGAAACAACCCGTCTTGCAGTGAGGCAGGGAGTGCTTTTTGTGAGAGTGCACGACGTCAAGGAAAACAAAATGATCATTGATTTGTATCAAAAGTGAGAGATTTTCCTCACTGCGACAGGTGAAATATGGACAAGATTTTGATTGAAAACTACGAGGTTGTGGCACTTCACGGAGTCAACCCTGAAGAGAAGGTCAACCCCCAAAGATTTTTGGTGTCAGTGGAGATGAGCACCGACTTTTACGAAGCCGCAAAAACTGACGATCTTGACAAAACAGCCAGTTATTCTGCCGTTTGCAAGGTGATAAAGTCCTTTATTGGTGAAAACAGCTTTGATCTCATCGAAACAATTGCCTGTCGTCTTGCAAAGAAAATCCTCCTCACCTTTTCAAATCTCACCGCTGTGAAAGTGACCGTCAAAAAGCCTGACGCACCTATGAAAGGCGTCTTTGACTGGGTGGGCGTTTCAACTGAACTGGCTTGGCACAGAGTGTATCTTGGACTTGGCTCAAATATGGGGGATAGACACGGTTATCTTGACCTTGCCGTCAATATGCTTGAAGAGGACGACAACTTCCGCCGTCTTCGTGAAAGCACCCGCATTGAAAGTGAGCCTTACGGCGGTGTTGCTGATATGGTGTTTGTCAACAGCGTCATCGAGGCGCAAACCCTCTACACTCCTCGTCAACTCCTTGACGTAGTGCACGACATTGAAAAGGCAGGGGACAGAGTGCGTAAAGAGCGTTGGGGCAACCGCACCCTTGACCTTGACATTTTGTTCTATGACGATATTGTCCTTGACGAGCCCGACCTTTCAATCCCTCACCCCGACACCCACAATCGTGACTTTGTGCTTAATCCTCTTCGTGAACTCAACGAGTATCTTATGCACCCCTTCCTCCGCAAGAGAGTGAAGGACTTAAAGCCCGAAAAACTGATCTTCCCCACCGAAGAGAAATGAGGCAAAACAAATCATAAAACTATAAACACAAAAACAAAACGCACTCAGTTGAGTGCGTTTTTTATTGCAAGGCTAATTGATTGACCGTTAGTGTTGGTTGTTGTGGAAAGCGGTGTCAAACCAGAGGGTGATGATTGCCGCAATTTGAGGAGGCAGGATATTTTCATCAAAGTCCATGCTGTAAGTATCACGGATTTTCATAAGACGTTTGCGGATGTGACCTGCCATAACCTTTTTGTCATAATGCCATTCATTGTCTGCCTCAAACACTTTGCAGTTGTAAGGCCCGCATTTCACCACGAACTTTTTGCCCATATAGTCAAGACGCCATCTTTTCACAAAGGGGACGGGGTAAAAAGTGCCCTTGAATACGCCCAGCAGGTTTTGGCTATTTTCGTCAGTCATAATGTTGTATTGACCAAACCACGACCAAAGTTTTGCTTCCATATAGCAAATCTCTCTGCCTTGCAGGTCGTATAGATGAGCATTGCCTCTCACGCGGAAAAAGATTTCCTTTGCTTGATAGACAGGGTTGCCGTTTTGGTCGGTGATGTTGAACTTGTCTCCACCGATTGTGAAATATTTTTGTTGAAGTTGAAGGATCATATTTGCCTCCTTTTTGCACTTTTTTGTATTTTATCAAAAAGGGGATAGCTTTGTCAATATTCACAGATTTATCGTCATTGCAGTGAAGATAACCATACATTTGTTTAGACGCATAAGTAATTTGCAGATTTTTTTGGGAATTTATAGATTTTTTAATTTTGACGCGATACCCTTCTTTTGAACGGACAAGCGTGACAAACACGTATAGGAGGAAAACTATGAGCGAAAAAGAAGAAAAAAAGTACTTGATTGAAAGAGGGCGAGGAATCCACGATACATTGAAAACAAAAGTCTATGAAGAAATGAAAAAAGCAATGTGGACAATGGTGGAGTATAAAGAGATGCAGATGATGTATTCCTGCGCGCTAAAAGAAATTCAAACAAAGTTTGAAATTTTAAATTTGGAGTTCAAGATCAAGTATAAAAGAAACCCAATATCCTATGTTTCCACACGTCTTAAAGGGAATGAAAGCATAGCAAAGAAAATGCTGAGGAAGAACATTCCCATCACCATTGAAAATATTGAAAACAACATCTGCGACATTGCAGGTATTAGGGTGGTGTGCTCGTACATTGACGACATATATATGCTGGCTGAGGCTCTTTTGAAACAAGATGACATAAGACTAGTGGAGATATGTGACTATATCAAAAACCCAAAACCCAGCGGATATAGAAGCCTGCATTTGATTGTGGAAATACCCATTTTTTTGGTTGACAAAAAACAACTTGTCAAAGTTGAAGTTCAAATCAGGACGATAGCAATGGAGTTTTGGGCAAGCTTGGATCATCAAATGAAATACAAAAGAGAAAAGAGCATTGAACATCTGGAGGAACGTTTAAAACAATGCGCCGAAGAGATAAATAAAACCGACGAAGAAATGATGGAACTAAGAAAAGAGATTGATGATTTGAGCGAGGACTTTGACGATGACGTTAAATTGCGCGAAAGATTGAAGCGCCTCGACACTCCCCTCAATTAAGTCGTCAGTAAAACATGAAATTTGGCAAGAAAAAACGCACTCAAAGAGTGCGTTTTCATTTGTTGTACATTTGGTGAGGATTATTCCTCTTCTTTTGTCGCCTTTCTAGGTCTGCGCTTCAAGGCGTTTTTGGTGAAATAGAACACTGCAAACACAAGTCCGCCACCGACTATTGCCACAGAGCACCAAATGAGTGCCCAAGGCACGTCTGTACCTGTCTTTGCGTTTTCCCACATAGTGACTGCATTCTTTTGTCTGTCACCGAAGTCACGCATGACACCAAGCTGTGAGGTTTCAGTGGGATAGCGGCGGTCGTCTTCAAAGAAACTGAAGTCATATTCGCCTTCGTTGTCCTCGGGTGCGAGGGCATATTCGCTGTCTACAAGGGCCTCGTAAACTTCTTCATTGATGGTGTATGCACCGCCTTCTGCATATACGTATTCGCCGTCCACAAGGTCAAATTCACCACCTGTGCCAACAAAAGTGTACATCATCTTTTCACGGGCAACAGCGGAGGTGTAGCCGATGTAGATGCTGTTGTAGATGGCGTTTTCAGGCATATTCATAAAGTCGATGAAGAGGAGTGCTGCCAGCTTGTTGGGAGCGGCTTTGGGGATAACCCAACCGTCAAACCAGATGTTGCCGGTGGCGTTGCCGTCCTCGTCCATAGGCACGTAGTAGTCAAGCATATAGTTGTCGTACTCACCTGTGCGAGGGTTGTAGTAGAGGTTGTCCTCGTCGTAGCTTTCCTCGATAGCCCACATAGCGTCACCAGACCAAGCAAGGTCAACATAGACGATTTCGTTGAGCATATCGTCCTTGCCGAAGTCCACTTCGTAGCCTGAGATATGTTCTCTTTGAGCGGTGAGCACACCCTTTGCGGCGTCAAGCATAGCATCGTCAGTGCAGTTGATGAGGTCAGCAATGGGCATATCCTCATATCCCGTGGGGAGAAGACCATATTCACGCATATACATGACCGCGGCGGCGTAAGTGTCACGGACGGAGTCCTTCACAAGGATTTTGTTTTCAAGGACTTCACTGCCTGAGGCATTCCACAGCATACCCCAACCGGAGGCAAGGTCTTCCTCGGTGACGTATTTCACGTTGTAGAGCATACCGATTGTGCCCATCATATAGGGCACCATATAGTCGGTCATACTGCCTGTGCCGTCCCCGGTTGATATGGCGGAAAATTCGTGTTTGATTGCGTTGACAAAGGCGCTGTCGGTGTTGGACATAGTGCCGTCCGCAAGGTTGTTGAAGGGCACGGTGTCCTTATACTCATTGACAAGGTCGGTGATTGATGCAAGACGACCGTTTGCCATAAGTTTTTGGATTGCGTATTCACTGGGGCAGATGAGGTCAACGGAGTTTGCGTCGTTGTTCAAGACCTTTGTCATCATTGTTTCGTTGGTGTCAAAGGTGGAGTAGGTCACCTCAATATCTCTGCCTGTCACTGCCTTGTAGTACTCCACAAAGGCGTCAATACGGCTTGTTTCTTCACTTTCGTCAATGTAGTCTTCCCAGTTGTAGACAACAAGGGTTTCAACGGTTGAGCCTTCTTCACCCTTGTCGCAAGCGGTGAGGACGGTGGCAAGTGAAAGCACTGTGATGATGAGCACAAGAAGAAGTGCGATAAAACGTTTAGATGCCATTTTTTGCCTCCTTCTTTTGTTTTCTTAGTCTCACCATATTTGCCACAAGCACGATGCCCAGCACCAGTACGAAGATGATTGAGAACATTGCATACCAGAAAGGTTCAAGTCCTTGCACACGAGCGTCAGAATAGATATAGGTGGACAGGGTGTCGATGCCTGTTGCCGCGCCCTTGTTGATTTGGGTGATGATGAAATCATCAAGGGAGATGGTGAACGCCATCACAAAGCCTGACATAATGGCAGGGGATATGATGGGGAAGATGACTTTGAGCATTGCTTTCACAGGGTTTGCACCAAGATCGAGAGCGGCCTCGTATACGTTGGGGTCAAGGCTTTCAAGTTTGGGAAGGACGGAAAGCACAACGTAGGGGGTGCAGAATGCGATGTGAGCAATGATGAGTCTTGCATATCCTTCAGCAAAACGGCAAGTGACAAAGAATATCATAAAGGACACTGCCATGACGATTTCGCTGTTGATGATAGGAAATTGGTTGACCGCTTCCACCGTGCGTCTAACTTTCTTGCCAAGGGCAAATATGCCGATGGAGGCAAAGGTGCCCATGATGGTTGCGCACACAGATGACACTGATGCAATGAGGAAGGTGTTGCCCACCGCTTCCCAAAGGGATTCAGACTTGTCTGAGGTGAAGATGGCCTCGTAGCTTGAGAAGGTGAAGCCGTCTTTGAAGTTGAAGTTGGATGAACCTGAGAATGAATAGACGATGATGAAGATGATAGGCGCATACAACATTGCCAGTATGACGAGGAGATAGGTCTTTTCAAAAACTTTTTTTACCATAATGACCTCCCCACGTTGACGTTGTTTTTGTTGTAGTGATTCATCACGAAGCTTGAAATGAGGACGAAAGCCAACATAACAAGGGACATAACTGCGCCCACGCCGTACATATCTTGTGAGAATTTCAGCTCAATAGAATCACCGAAAAGGAAGATTTTGCCGTTGGACAGCAGTTGTGAAATGGCAAAGGTTGAAATGGTGGGGATGAACACCATTGTGATGCCAGACATGATACCGCTCTTTGAAAGAGGGAGTATGGTTTTGAGGAAAACCGTGCTTCCGTCTGCGCCCAAATCCTTTGCGGCTTCAATATAACTCTTGTCAATAGAGCAGATTGCGGTGTGCAAAGGGAGAATCATAAAGGGCAGATAGTTGTACACCATGCCAAAGAGCACAGTGCCCATGCCCAGTTCAACGCCTATTGCCAAGAAGATTGCCTTTGTTGCAAGGGTGCGGATAAGGAAGTTGACCCACATAGGCAGGACAAACAGGAGCACCATAACCTTGCCGGCGTTTTTGCTCTTTGAAAGTATGTATGCCACGGGATAGCCAAGGATGAGGCAAATGACCGTTGTCACAACCCCCACGAAAAGGGAGTTTCCAAGGACGTACAAGGAACTTTGAGAAGTGAAGAAAATCTTGAAATTCTCAAAGGTGAAGTTGTGGTCATTGTCCATAAACGCATAGGCGAATATCATGACAAGAGGCACAACGACAAAGAGGAGCATAAACAGCACGTAAGGGTAGCTGAACACTCTCTTCGTCACGTGGAATTTTTTGAGAAAGGCTTTCACTCTTGTTCTTCCTCCTTGAGTTCTTCAAGATCTTCTGTTTCGATGACCTCACCGCAGTAGACAACGGCCAACTCCTCTTCGATTGCTTGCTCGATGACTTCGGTTTTGATTTCTTCGGCAAGTTGTTCGCTGAGTTCAGGGTCAACTTCGTCAACCACGACGGTGGGGATTTCAATGACTTCTTCCTCGTCAATGGCTTCACGTTCCTCAACGATGATCTTGTCCTTTGCAATCTTTATGCCAACGCGGTCGCCCTTGAGCCAATCGTCGTCGGTGTCCACAAAGAAGTCGTAGTGGTCGTCTGTGCGGACGATACATTGATAATAACTTCCTTTGTAAATGCTGCTGACAACGGTTGCTGAGATGACGCCGTCTTCTTCGTCGTCTGTGATTTCAACGTCGTCAAAGTCAACGGACACTTTGACGGGTGTGCCTGCGGGTAGAGTGGAGTTGCACTCAAACTGACCGCCTGAGATATACACCAATCCTTCGTCAGCCATTTCGGTGTCGATTTCGTTGATGATACGTGCCTTGCGCATGATGTGAAGGTCAAAGGGTTTGATATAAAGTCCCACGGTTTCACCCACCTCGTAGGAGGCTGTATCGTGGGCGATGATTTCGTTTCCGCCTGCAAGGACGGTCACTTGATAGTGATCACCCTTAAACACACAAGAAAGGACTTCAGCAGTCAAAATGGTCTTCTTATCATCGGGTTTCTTTATTTTGAGGTCTTCGGGGCGGATGATGACGTCAATGGGCTCGTTGCGTTTGAAGCCCTTGTCAACACACTCGAAAACGGTGTCGCAGAACTCAACTTTGAAGTCCTCAATCATAGTGCCTGAAAGGATTGTGCTTTCACCGATGAAGTCTGCAACAAAGGCGTTTGCAGGTTCGTCGTAAATCTTTTCAGGTGATGCAATTTGTTGGATGACGCCGTCACGCATGATGACGATTTTGTCACTCATAGTCAGGGCTTCTTCTTGGTCGTGGGTGACGTAGATGAAGGTGATGCCCAACTTCTCGTGCATGTTCATCAGTTCAAGTTGCATATCCTTGCGCATTTTAAGGTCAAGTGCGCCGAGAGGCTCGTCGAGGAGGAGCACTTCGGGCTCGTTGACAAGTGCGCGTGCGATGGCGACACGTTGTTGTTGACCGCCAGAGAGAGAAGACACGTTTCTGTGACCGTAGTCTTCAAGGTCAACCATTTTGAGGGCAGCATTGACTTTTTCTTTGATTTCTGCCTTGGTATATTTGCGGAAAAGTTCAATGGTTTCACCTTTCTTGTTCACCTTTGTGCCGTTGGGTATGACCTTCAATTTAAGGCCGAAAGCAACGTTGTTGAAAACGTTGAGGTGGGGGAAAAGTGCGTACTTTTGGAAGACGGTGTTCACCTTGCGGAGGTGAGGAGGAGTTTCAGTGATGTCCTCGCCGTTGAAGATGATGCGTCCGCTGGTGGGCATTTCAAAGCCTGCTATCATACGGAGAGTGGTGGTTTTGCCACAGCCGGAAGGGCCGAGGAGTGTGACAAACTCACCGCGCTTTATGACAAGACTTGCGTTTTTGACGGCCTCTTTGTTGCCGTATGCCTTTGTTACGTTTTTGACTTGAATGATGATTTCATTGTTTGTTGCCATCGTATACCTCAAATATGTTTTTCGGGTGTATTAAAAAGTGGGGGGAGATGCAACCCAGAGGACAACCGCCTTTTCTGAGGTGCGGTTTTCAATCTTGTGCATCTTGCCTGCGGGGAAGTAGAATGCCTCCCCTTTTTTGACTATCTGTGTGTTGTTGCCAAGGTGCAGGAGAATACGGCCTGACAGTACGTAGCCAAATTCCTCACCTTCGTGGGGCATATCCTCACTGAGAGAGGTGTGAGGGTCGATTGTGACACGGATGGGCTCCATCTCGTTTTTTTGTGCGTTTGGCACAAGCCACTCAATCTTGTGTCCTTCTGCGATTTTCTCAATGAAATCCTCGTCAGTGAACACGATTTTCTCTTCCTTTTCGTCACGGAAAAAATCCGCAAAGGTAGTGCCTAGTGCGTTCAAAATGTCCTCAAGGGTTTGGATTGACGGGGAAGTCAGCTCGTTTTCAAGTTGGGAGATATATCCCTTTGTCAACTCGCAACGGTCGGCAAGTTCTTCCTGAGTCAAATCGTTTTGAAGACGGAGCCTTTTGATTTTGATTCCAAGTTCCATTTTTGCGACCTTTTCGTTTAGTATTTATAAACTTTCCGCCCAGTTTAGGCAAAATTGACGCCTCGTTTAACAAGTTTCGCAATTTTAAGTTAAAAGTTTAGGCAAACTAAACAATTTGATAATAGCATTATATATATAATGACTCCTATATGTCAAGTGTTATTTTGATATTCACCTATGAGTGTTTCAAAACCTGTATTTTGCCGAGACCAATTTAGACAAATTCCTCTCAAAATTTGCTCTTGCAAGGTGGGGGATTGTATGATATATTGAGGGTGAAAGGTGCTTGCACCAAAAGGAGGTGGCTATGACACGAAAAATCTTGCTTATAATTTTTGTTTTGATGCTGACTTTGTCAAGTGTCGCCTTTGTCGCCTGCGACAAGGACCTCGACCCCTTTGACATCCGTCAGTTTTATGGAGACTACTATTGGGTTGATTATGTTAGAGAGGGAGTCCACTGCAGTGGGTATGATTATGAAATACGCAGAATAGAGGAAAGTGGAACTTCACACATAGCAGGCGGTGGAATTTTGTATGCACCAACGATTACATCTGATGGGATATATTACGAAGATGGCGGATATAGAGAGATAAAAATCGACCAAAACGTTGTTGACGCCTACAACAAAAATTTGGCAGACATAGGCAAAAATTTCCGTTTGACAAAGGATTATTTGATATGCTTGGATTCAGGCAAGCAATTCGCTTATGTAGAAGGAATCGGAGATCCATTCAATCCTTATAATAAGTATGCCAAACATTTGGACGCAACTGGACATGAATATCATAAGTTGACGTTTAAATTTGAATATGAGGCATTTGTCCCAGAAGAACATCCTGAGTGGTATGAAACGTTAAACACATGTATGGATGTTTATTTATTCCAATATGTAGAAGGTGTTGATGGCAATGTGTATTCGCTTCGCATTGAATGGCATTTTGTTTTAGGAGGAAAATAAGAGCAATATATTGTTGATGATACAAACAAAAAACCCACTCTTAGAGTGGGTTTTATTTTTGAAAATTGTGTTCTTATTCCTCAAACTTGATCAGTTCTACGCCGGCTTCTTCAAGGAGCTCCACGGAGAATTTGTCGGGGTAGGGGTGCTTATAGACAATGCGCTTGATTCCGCTGTTGATGATGATGCGGGTGCAGATTGTGCAGGGTTGATGGGTGACGTACATTGTTGCGCCGTCAACTGACACACCAAGTTTTGCGGCTTGTGCGATTGCGTTTTGCTCTGCGTGGACTGCAAAGCATTTTTCTTGTTGAGTGCCACTTTGGATTCCCAGTTGGTCACGCATGCAATATCCCTTGTCACGGCAACTCATGATGCCTGCAGGTGCGCCGTTGTATCCCGTTGTCAGGATACGCTTGTCCTTGACGATGACTGCGCCGATTGCACGGCCTTTTCTTGCGCAACTTGTCCAAGTTGACACAACTTCTGCCATTTCCATAAATCTCTTATCCCATTTGTCCATATCTGCCTCTTTTTGCTTCAAATTGTATTTTAGGATTGTCTTTTCATATATAATAGCATATAATAAGACTTGCTTCAACAATCTTTTTCATTAAAAAACATTAAAATCCAAAAGTTTTTGGCACAAAGTATTGACTTTTGGCAATTAGGATTATAGAATGTTAGCAGACAAGCACAAAGAGTGCTAAATCTTTGAAAACAATATCGGAGGCATAAATTATGACATTGAAACCCTTGTTTGACAAAGTTGTTATCAAGGCAATCGAATCAGAAGAAAAGACTGCAAGCGGAATCGTTCTCCCCGGCTCAGCACAAGAGAAGCCCCAACTTGCAGAAGTTATAGCAGTTGGTCCCGGCACCGAAGACACCGCAATGGTTGTCAAGGTGGGCGACAAAGTGGTTTACAGCAAGTATGCAGGAAGCGAGTTCAAGCTTGACGGAAAGGACGTCACAATCATCCGTCAAACAGACATCCTGGCAATCGTGGAATAGGAGGCAGTTATGGCAAAGCAATTCAAATACGGCGACGACGCAAGAAAAGCCCTTGAAGCAGGCGTAGATACACTGGCAAATACAGTCAAAATCACCCTTGGACCTAAGGGAAGAAACGTAGTTTTGGACAAGCCTTATGGCGGTCCTCTCATCACCAATGACGGTGTCACCATCGCAAAAGAAGTGGTCATCGACGACCCCTTTGAAAATATGGGCGCAGCCATCATCCGCGAAGTGTCCACAAAGACCAACGACGTGGCTGGTGACGGCACAACAACCGCAGCAGTCCTTGCACAAGCAATCGTCAAAGACGGTCACAAAAACGTGGCAGCAGGGGCAAATCCTATGGTGCTCAAAAAGGGTATCGCATTTGCAACTGACGTGGCTGTTGCAGAACTGAAAAAGATTTCAAAGCCTATCACCGACAGCAAGTCTATTGCACAAGTGGGAGCAATCTCCGCAGGAGATGACGAAATCGGCTCTCTCATTGCTGAAGCAATGGAAAAGGTGGGCAAAGACGGCGTCATCACCATCGAAGAAGGCAAGGCAATGACCACTGAACTCACCGTTGTTGAAGGTATGCAATTTGACCGCGGATATGTCAGCCCCTATCTTGTCACCAACACCGAAAAGATGGAAGCAGAACTTGACAATCCCGTCATCCTTATCACCGACAAGAAAATCAGCAACATCCAAGAACTTCTCCCTCTCCTTGAACAAGTGCTGAAAAACGGCTTCAAACTCCTCATCATCTCTGATGACATCGAGGGCGAAGCACTGACTACAATCATCGTCAACAAACTGAAAGGCGTGTTCAACTGCGTAGCAGTCAAAGCCCCTGGTTTCGGCGACAGAAGAAAGAGTTATCTTGAAGACATCGCAATCCTCACAGGTGGCACCTTTGTCAGCAGTGACCTTGGCTATGAACTGAAAGACGTCACCCTTGATATGCTTGGCAGAGCCAAGTCAGTGAAGGTGGGCAAGGACAACACAACCATCGTTGGCGGAGTTGGACATCCCGACGCAATCCACAACCGTATCAAGGCAATCCACGGACAAATCGCCCTTTCAACCAGCGATTATGACAAAGAAAAACTCCAAGAAAGAGTTGCAAAACTCTCTGGCGGTGTGGCAGTCATCGGCGTTGGCGCAGCAACCGAAGTTGAAATGAAAGAACGCAAGATGCGCATCGAAGACGCACTCAACGCAACCCGTGCAGCAGTTGAAGAAGGCATTGTCCCCGGTGGCGGTGTGGCACTCCTTTCAATTGTGCCCGCAGTGAAAGCAGCCTGTGCAAAACTTGAAGGCGACGTCAAAACTGGCGCATCAGTTGTCATCAAGGCCCTTGAAGCACCCATCCGCCAAATCGCATCCAACGCAGGTGTTGACGGTGGCGTCGTTGCAGCAAATATCATTGCAAAGAAAAAGGCAAACTACGGCTACGATGCAGCAAAGGACAGATATTGCGATATGATCGAAGCAGGCATCCTTGACCCCACAAAGGTGACCAGATGCGCACTTCAAAACGCAACCTCCGTTGCATCAACCCTCCTCACCACCGAAGCCCTTGTCACCGACATCAAAGAGCCTCAACCTATGATGGCACCCCCCACCGGCGGCATGGACTACTAAACCACAACCCAACCAATAAACCCAAAACAAAACCCACTCAACCGAGTGGGTTTTTTGCTGGCGGAGAGTGAGGGATTCGTAGGCATTTGTGTGGGACACTTTCAAACAAAAATCCCAACAGCTTCCTGTCGGGATTTGGCGGAGAGTGAGGGATTCGAACCCTCGTGCGGTTTAACCCGCAACTCGATTTCGAGTCGAGCTCGTTATGACCACTTCGATAACTCTCCGCGTAAATGATATTCAGTTTGAAAGTGCTGATTTCAAGTCAGCCTCGTTATGTCCGGTCGTGGGCAAGCACTCCCCACTTTGGCTACAAACAATTCACAGGATTGTTTGCTTAACGCGTCGTGCCACTTCGATAACTCTCCGCGTAAATGATATTCAGTTTGAAAGTGCTGATTTCGAGTCAGCCTCGTTATGTCCGGTCGTGGACAAGCACTCCCCGCTTTGGCTACAAACAATTCACAGGATTGTTTGCTTTACGCGTCGCGCCACTTCGATACACTTCCGTATTCGGTGGCAGTTATGCGATTTCCGCAGTTGACAGGTGTATTTTACAACAAATAGCAGGCTTTTGCAACCAAAATTGGGTATTGCTTTTGTCATCTATAATATGTATAATTATATTATCATTTAAGGGGATAATATTATGAAACTCAATCTTACTCGCAAGCAAATCCTGTTTTGCCTTCTTGGTCTCTCCGTGGTCATTATGATTTTTGGCATTTTGTTCCTTGTCAACGCAATGGGTATGGCAGATTTCTACACCGCCTACGCAGAGATGGACAACGCTCTTGCCAAATATATCATCGTCATATTGACTATGGCAACAGGCATTATGCTTTTCAGCAACGTGGCAATGCGCTTTGAGGACAAGAAACTCCGCAACGGACTGACTTGTTTCATCACAGTGTTTTCATTTATTTTGACTTTGCCTCTGGTTTACGTATTTTTCTCACTGATGCCTTTTGCAGCAAAATACGACACAGCAACCGTATTGGCGTCTGGCTCAGTCACTGCAATCGGTGATTTCACTCCCGAAGTGACAACTCTGTCCGCCGAAGTCCTCGGTCTCAACGCAGTGGACGGAATCATGGGTGTCAACAACATCTACCTTGGCTTTGCAGACTGGTTTGGTGAAGGCGCACTCCTTTGGGTTGTCCTTTCATTTATGCTTGTGCTTGGCATCGTATTCTTGTTTGAACCCCTCATCGCAGGCATCTGTGTCATGAAAGGCAAAATGCTGCAACTCTTTGGCAAGGACAAGAACGGCAAATTTGCAGTTGTTGCAATCGTTGACCTGCCTTGGGCAAAGGAAGACACTTGCGACTGCGCTCATTGTGACTGTTGTTGTCACGAAGAGCCTGCCCTCGAAGAAGCCGCCGCAGACGAAGAATAATCAATTTAGACAAACAAACCCCATCGCAAGGTGGGGTTTTATTGTGCCTTGATTTTGAGGAGGTTTTGATATATAATAAGGTCAAATAGTGGAAGGTCACAAGACAAAGGAGAAAAAATGGAATACGTGCATAAACCCGAAAACATGCAAAAGGCACAAAAATATATTGATATTGCCCTTGAAATGGGTGCAACCGATGCGGTGCTTTTTGAAATTGACCAAATCTGTTTCGACAGCAGAACTCTTCTCAAATGTATGTATGGTTGCGAGGATTGGGGCAAAAATCACACCTGTCCGTCAAGACCGGGCAATCCCAGCATGAGCGAACTGAAGGAAATGTTTTCTCGCTATAAGTGGGGGATTATCGTTCACACTCACGAGAAGAAACTTTCTCAAAAAATCTCCTTCAAACTTGAAAGTGAGTCTTTCCACGACGGCTATTATTTTGCTTTCTCCCTTTCGGATTGCGGACTGTGTGAAACTTGCGCCGCCCAGTGCAATCTGCCTTGCAGAAACGTGAAAATGGCAAGACCTGCCTTTCACAGCGTAGGCATTGACGTGTTCAAAACAGTGAGCCAAATGGGCTTGCCCATTTTCACCTTGCAGGACAGAAACGACCCCGAACAAAACTGGTATAGCGCAGTATTTGTGGAATAGAGCGCTGAAAACCACACAACAATCATCGTATAATGAAGCCCCATCTATGGTGGGGTTTTTCTTTTGGATTTTGGGGCGGTTTATATTTTATATAAAATGTTGTGTCAAAGGGTTGACATTTGCCTCACGAAAGGAATACAATACGTTGGATTTTTTAAGAGAGAGAAGGCATAGTATGGAAATTTTATTGAGCCTTGCCATAGCACTTATAGTTGGTCTTTTGTTGTCACGCCTTGCAAAGGTTTTGAAACTCCCCGCAGTGACGGCATATCTGGTGGCAGGCATACTTGTTGGACCTTTCTGTCTTGGACAGGCAGGTGTCAAAGGACTGGGATTCACATCATTTGATGAAATCAAGTCCATATCAATCATATCAGAAGTTGCACTGGGCTTCATCGCATTTTCAATCGGCAACGAGTTTAGATTGTCTGACCTGAAAACAATAGGCAAGCAAGCAACAGTCATAGGCATTGTGCAAGCAGTTGTAGCCACACTCCTTGTGGACGGCGCACTCATTGCACTGCACTTTATCATGCCTGACAAACTCCCTTTGCCTTCGGCAATCATCCTTGGGGCAATCGCATCTGCAACCGCACCTGCCGCAACCCTTATGGTTGTCCGTCAATACAAGGCAAAAGGCCCTCTCACCAACACTTTGCTTCCCGTAGTCGCCCTTGACGATGCAGTGGGACTTGTGCTGTTTGCAGTGTCTTTTGGTGTGGCAAAGGCTTTGATTTCAGGAAGCATAAGCGTCATATCCATTTTGGTTGAGCCCCTCATTGAAATCGTACTTTCATTGGCGCTTGGGGCAGCAATGGGCTTTTTGTTCTCCTTCATGGAGAGATTTTTCCACTCCCGTTCAAAGCGTTTGTCAGTGTCGGTGGCATTTGTTTTCCTCACCGTTGGCATATCCCTTTTGAAATTTGAGGTGGGCGGAGTGCACATAGGCTTCTCGTCACTTTTGACCTGTATGATGCTGGGCACAATCTTCTGCAACATCAGTGAGATTTCCCACGAACTTATGGATCGTCTTGACAGATGGACAGCCCCTTTGTTTGTGTTGTTCTTCGTCATAAGCGGTGCAGACCTTGACCTCGGTGTCCTCAAAGACTACAACAACATCATCATCGGTGTGGTGTACATTTTGTTCCGTTGCTTGGGCAAGTATTTGGGCGCATTTGGCAGTGCAAAACTGACAAAATGTCAACCTCAAGTCACCAAATATCTTGGCATAACTCTGTTCCCCCAAGCAGGTGTGGCACTCGGTATGGCGCTGAAATCAACCGCCCTTGGCGAGCAAGGTGCAATGGTGTCCAACATAGTGCTTTTCTCAGTGCTGATTATGGAACTTATTGGTCCTTCTCTCACAAAGATGTCCTTGATGAAAGCAAGGGAAATCGCCCCCGAAGAGAGAGTGTCCCACCGTGGCGCAATCTATCACAACATACATTTCCCCCATATTCAACTGCACACACACCACTCCCACGAGACAGTGCCCGCAGTTGAAACAGTGGCAGAAAACACAGTTGCTCCCACTGAAAGCGTGTCCGTTGATGAGATAAACGCACCAACCGCACCCACTGAAATTGCTGTTGAAAGAACCTCTCAACCCTCAAATGACAATCAATAACCAACTATAAACGTAAGAAAAGCAAGCCGAAAGGTTTGCTTTTTTTTGTTGGTGAAGTTTTCGTAGAAACGAAAGTGAAGTTGCTACGCAGTGAAGTTTATGCTATGCACAAGTGAAGTTAAGTTTGCCACGACTTCGCCGACAGGCGAAACTTCACTCACGAAGTGAATTTCACTATCAAAGATAACTTCACTTGCCCGCAGGGCAAACTTAGTTTTAGTGTGTTCTCCATCAAGGATAACACACTAAGGGTTTGCTTTTTTTGTTGCAAAATGGCGTAAAACTGGGGCTAACTGCATAATGTAAACTATGGCAAAAAAGAGAAAAGCTGACGTGACAAAGGGGGTTGTGGTTGCCACAATAGTTGCCATTTTGGGGCTGACGATTGCGGTTGGATACTTCCTCGGCGGTGACAAATTGGTTGTTGCACTCTTTGACAAGGAAGAAGACAGAGCATATTATTTCATCACAACGGCAGGGATTGATGACGTCACCATTGCCCACCAAAATGCAGATTTGATACGATTGAGGGGCGGTGCAGGCTACGTTGATATGAGGGCGGATAACAGCATTGTCCTTGCGGTTTATCCCGACAAAAATTCCGCAGAAAACGTCCTTGTGAAACTCGGTGACAACAGCCTTGTGGTGAGAGAAATTCCTATGAAAGCAGTGAGCGTTTCGCTGAAGGACAAGGGGCTGAGGAGCGCCGTGAACGAGGCGCTCACTTACTTTGATTTGACCTTTGACACCCTATATAATCTATCCAATTCACTGGCAGACAACGAGGTGACCGTTGACGATGTAAAAACCCAAATCGGTGTTTTATCATCTAAAATTGATGATATAAAGTCTGTTTTCTATGAAAAAACAAAAAATAGTAGTCTTGATGAAATCACTGAAATCAAGCTGGCTCTTGTCACCGCGCTTGCCATAATTGATGGGGTTGAAATTGGCAACACAGCAAAGACGCTCTCTTCACTTAGACGTCAAACGGTGCAACTTGTTTACTGTCATCAAGCCCTTGCTTTGACGCTGTCTTGACACCTGTGGTTAATAACCTGCAAGCCTAAATCAATTTTCAAACCATATCACTGATTCTATTAGTGAAGTTTTTGCTGTCGCAAAAGTGAAGTTGTGTTATACACAGTGAAGTTGCTCGCATAAGCTCGCAGTGAAGTTAAGTTTGCCACAACTTCGCCAACAGGCGAAACTTCACTCACAAAGTGAACTTCAATATTGAAGATAACTTCACTTGCCCCAAGGGCAAACTTAGTTAGCGTGATTTGTCCATTAAGGACATCACGCTATTTTGGTGGGATTTTTTATTCTGTTGTCGGTTGTTTTCATCATAAGTTGGATGTCTATTTTTATCATTAATTTGCAGTTCGTATTTTTCAATGTTTTGCCTAAAACTTGACTATTTTGCATTTGCAAAATTTGTCAAGAGCATTAAAAACTTATTCTTGATTTATTCTCTATATTAGATTATAATAATATCTATGGCGAACACATCTTTATATCGCAGATATCGTCCCGAAACCTTTGATGACGTCATCGGTCAAGACCATATCGTGCGCACTCTGAAAAATCAAATTGCAACCGACACGGTTGGACATGCCTACCTTTTCACCGGCACTAGGGGAACAGGTAAGACTTCCGTTGCAAGAATTTTTGCCCGTGCCGTAAATTGCGCAACCCCTGTGGACTCATCACCTTGCGGGAAGTGTGACGTGTGTTTGGAGCTTGCTCTCAGTGACAACTTTGACGTCATTGAAATCGACGCAGCATCCAACAACGGCGTCGAGCAAATCCGTGAGCTCACTGACAAAGTTGGATTCCCTCCCACCATTGGCAAGTACAAGGTGTACATCATCGACGAAGTTCACATGCTGACAAAGAGCGGATACAACGCATTTTTGAAGACTCTTGAAGAGCCTCCTGCCCATGCAATCTTTATTCTTGCAACCACAGAGGTCCATCAAATCCCTGCGACAATTCTTTCAAGATGCTTGCGTTTTGACTTCCGCCTCGTGCCTGCAAGCCAAATTGCAGAAAGACTAAAATTCATCTTTGACGACAACGGTTTCACCTATGACCGTGAAAGTTTGAATCTTATTGCCAACGCAGGTCAAGGCAGTGTCCGTGATGCACTTTCAATTGCGGATATGTGTGTCAGTTATTCTGGCGGACACGTCACCTACAACTCAGTCCTTGAAGTGCTGGGCGCAAGTGATCCTACAAAGATTGCACACCTTGCAGACGCAGTTGCATCAGGTGACGTTGACACGGCTCTCAATGAGGTTGCCACCATGTGCGAACTTGGGAAGAGCATACCCATCCTCGCCAGCGACCTTTCAGCATTTTTCAGAAACGTCCTTTATATCAAGACTTGCAAAAACGCAAAGCAACTTTTGTCAATCCCCGACACCACCTATGCACTCCTCGTGGATATCGCCAAAAAGTATAGTGTGGTCAAGTGTATGACAATTATGAAGGCAATGAACGCTCTTGAAGGAGAGTTCAGATACAGCACCCAACACCGCATCTTGCTTGAAGCAGCCTTAGTCAGTGCAGCCGCAGGCCCAGAGGCCAGTGACAACGCAAAGATCAAGGAACTTGAAGCAAAGGTTGCAATGCTTGAAAAGAAAATCAAGTCAATAGCGCAGTCGGGTTTTAAGCCGACACCTGTCAAATCGGATGCCCGACAGGTGTGGCAGCAGGTGGCATCCGAGCTGATGAACAGAGGGCAAAAACTTCTTGCGCTCTCAGTTCTTGAAGCAGACGTATCAAGTGACGACAAGGAGTTCACGGTGGCTCTTTCCTCAGAGGCGACTTATCGCATACTGACGGACAAAGGAAATCGTGACATACTTAACGACGTTTTTTACGCCTTGTCAGACCTGAATATGAACATAAAGCACGTGGCAAAATACGAGGAAGACAAGTCCTTGCCCTACGTGAAATCTATGTTCGGCAACAAAGTGGAAATAAAATAGAGCAACGCTCAAAGGAGATAATATGGGATACGGCGGATTTGGCGGCGGAAATATGCAACAAATCATGAAGCAAGCACAAGCAATGCAAAGAAAACTGCAACAAGCACAAGAACAACTTGCAGAAGAAGAAGTCACCGGCACAGCAGCAGGTGGTATGGTTGAAGTCACTTTGAAGGGCAACAAGACTCCCGTTGCAGTGACAATCGACCCCGAAGCAGTTGACCCCGATGACGTTGAAATGCTTGAAGATATGGTCCTTGCCGCACTCAACGATGCAATGGCACAAGCAGACGAACTTTCAAATGAATTGCTTGGACCTCTTGCCGGCGCAGGTGGAATGTTCTAATGAAATATATCGAGCCCCTTTCAAGACTTATAGCGGCTTTTTCAAAACTGCCGTCAGTGGGTGAAAAGACAGCGGCAAGATATGCCTACGCTGTCCTCAACTCAACGGACGAGGACGTAAAGGAGTTGGCAGAAGCCATTGCCACTCTCAAAGAAAACGTCCACTTTTGCAGTGTTTGTGGCAACTTCACAGAGCATGACGTCTGTGATATTTGCTCAACCAGAAGCCCCAAAACGATATGCGTTGTCAAAGAGCCTCGTGACATAACCGCCCTTGAAAAAGTCAAGGACTTCAAGGGAGTGTATCACGTCCTTCACGGCGTCATTTCGCCTATGGAAAAGATAGGTCCCAACGACATCCGCATCAAGGAACTTCTTGCTCGTCTCACCCCTGACGTAGAGGAAGTTATCCTTGCCACCAACCCTGACGTTGAAGGCGAAGCAACGGCAATGTACATTGCTCGTCTTGTGAAGCCCCTAGGTGTCAAGGTGACAAGAATTGCAAGAGGACTGCCTGAAGGCTCGGTCATTGAATACGCTGATGAAAGCACCCTGTCACGTGCCTTGTCAAGCAGAATTGAATTGTAAAAACGGCAGTTTATGTGGTGAAAATGGCAAGATAAACACCGCATTTTGCAAAAATAACAAATTCAAGCAAAAAGAAAACGACTTCATTTGAAGCCGTTTTTTTGTTGGATCATTGTGTTTGATTTCCTTAGCCGATGACTGAGTTGATGAACTTGTCGAAGGCTTCTTGACCTTTTTCATCACTCTTGAATACGGCAGTGCAATCCAAAATCTTTTCGCAAGTTGTGTTGATATAGTCGGTGATGACGTCACCTGCTTTTTCTTCACTGAGGGATGTGCCGTAGGTTGCTGTCAGTTGTGCAATCATGCCAAGATGTTTTGAAAGAGGATTGCTGTTTTCAGATAATGCCTTGAAGTCAAGAGGGGTTGCTCCTGTCAAGATATTTTTGATTTCAGTGCACTCTTTTGCAAGGCGTCCGGGGAGGATGAAGAGGCCCATTGCTTCGATGATGCCGATGGACTCTTGCTTGATGTTGTGCATATCCGCAGTGGGGTGGAAGATGCCGTGAGGACGAGCCTCGTCTGTGCGGTTGTTGCGGAGGATGAGTATCACGGTGTATTCGCCGTCGTTGTTGAGATATGCAATGGGGGTGACGGTGTTGTGTTGTGCGGTTGTTGATGAGATAACCTCAACGCTTTCGTCGGTGTAGTTGTCCCAAGCGGAGCGGAATTTTTCAGCAAGGGCAGTCACTTGATTTTTGTTTTTGCCCTCAATGCGGACGATGGAGTTGTACCAGTCAACGATGGACACGTTGCAGTCTGCAAAGTCCTTTGCAAGATAATATTTTCTTGCAGGACGATTGAACACGGGCAATGCCTTGCTTCCGCCTTGATAGTGGTCGTGTGCAAGCACTGAGCCACCCACTATGGGGAGGGGTGCGTTTGAGCCGATGAAGTATTCGGGGAAGAGGTCCACAAAGTCAACCATACGGCGGAAAGATGCGCCCGTCAGTTTCATAGGACGATGCTCGCGTGAAATTGCGATGACGTGTTCGGGGAAATATTCATAGGGTGAGAATTGCATGAACCAATCCTCTCCGTCAAGTTCGAGAGGGATTATGCGGATATGTTGTCTTGCAGGTTGACCGGCGTTGCCAAAATATCCAATGTTTTCACCACAGAGGACACACTTGGGGTATCCTGTTTTTGCATTTTTTGCACGTTCAACTTCTTCTGCGGTCTTTTCGGGTTTGGCAAGGTTGATTGTGACGATGACGTTACCACGTTCTTTGTTTTCGTGTTCCCACTTGATGTTTTTGTCAAGGTCGGGACGGCGGAGATAGGTGGAGTTTTCTTCAAGTGCTTGAAGCCACTTTGCCGCTTCACGAGAGCCTTTGTGGGCTGCGATGTTGTCAAATCTTTCAACAACGGCCATGGGACGGGGCATAAGCACACCCATCACTCTGCCTTCAAAAAGGGCGCGGTCGCTTTCGAGATACATTTTTCTCTTGACAGCCACATCAAAAAGCTCATCAAGGACTTGATAAAGCTCATATTCGCCAATGTCATCAGCGTAAGGCTCGGTGACTGAAAACAGGTTCAGAAGTTCGTTTTCGGCGTAAATCACGTCAAGGTCGGCAAGTTCCAGATGTTTGACTGCGTGGTCAACAAGACGCTTTATATTACGTCTTACAAGTTCTTCGGTTGATTTTCTGGGCATATATCCTCCAAAACGAAAAGCAAAATATATTTTGTGTTGCAAATGGATTTGCTCTGTGGTAAAATAAAATAACGTAGTTATTATATATCCTAAGGAAGAGAATTGCAATGCCTTTTGACAAGATTTTTGAAAGCAACAACTTCAAGACCATCTGCCGTGACCTTTACGGTGAGTACAATGATGAAATCGTCAAGACCTATCAAGGTCTTGTGGATATGCACGTGAAGGAGCTTGGCTTCGAGCCTGAGGAATTTTATTCCGCCTCTGGCAGAATTGAAATCGTGGGCAATCACACTGACCACAACGCAGGCAAAGTGCTTTGTGCAGCAATCACAGTTGACACACTTAGCGCAGTGTCCCGCCGTGACGATGGCAAGATTATGATCAAATCCCACGGCTATCCTGCAATGAACGTGGATGTCAACGATGTCACCTTCAAAATGAGTGAAGTGGGCACTTCAACCGCCATCATCAAGGGCGTGTTGGACTACTATATCCGCGCAGGCAAAAAGGTGGGCGGATTCAATGCCTACACCACTTCAAACGTGCCTAAGGGAAGCGGTGTTTCATCATCAAGCGCATTTGAGCTTTTGATTGCAGAAATCCTCAACGTGCTCTACAACGATGGTGAGCTTGACAAGGTTTTCAAGGCAAAGGCATCACAATATTCTGAGTGTGCTTTCTTTGGCAAACCCTGCGGACTTATGGACCAAAGTGCAATCTCACTTGGTGGCGTCAACAAGATTGATTTCTTCTCCTTTGAAAACCCTGAAATCACCGGCGCAGATTGGAAGTTTGATGACCTTGATGTCTACGTCATCGCAACAGGTGGTGACCACTGTGACCTCACTGACGACTACGCTGCAATCCCTGCCGAAATGAAGTCAGTGGCAGAGGCGCTTGGTGGCAAACTTCTCCGTGATGTTGCACCTGAAAAGTTCTATCAAGAAAAGGCAAATCTTGTTGGAAAAGTCAGTGACAGAGCAATCCTCCGTGCTGAGCACTACTATGAAGAAAATCTCCGTGTTGAAAGAGCATACGATGCCGTTGTCCGTGGGGATGAAAAGGCATTCCTTGATGCAGTCAACGAAAGCGGAGAAAGCAGCAGATACAAACTTCAAAACCTCTATTCACCCAAAGGCAAGTCACACGCACTTGAAGATGCTCTTGACCGCGTGGCACTCATTGACGGCGTTGTGGGCAAGCGCGTCCACGGCGGTGGCTTTGCTGGCACAATCCTTGTATTTGTCAAAAAAGCAAGTTCAAATGATGCAAATGACAAGTTCAAGTCCTTGTTTGGTGAAAACAGCGTGTTCAAACTCTCAATTCGCTCAAGTGGCGCAACCAGAGTTTTTTAGGAGATGACTATGACAAATCTTCTTTCAGCAATAGACAGAATAGCATTTAGGATTGGCAGTGTTGAGGTGGCTTGGTATGGCATACTCATCGTTCTCGGCATGCTGACAGGCCTTCTCATTGTGCTGTCACAGTGTAAGCGCATCAACCTCAACTTTGACGATGCGGTTGAGTTCTTCTTGTGGGTTATTCCCCTTGCAGTTGTCATGGCAAGACTGCTGTACGTTATGGTCCGCCCCGAGGAGTATTTCAACTCTGCCGACTGGAAGGAAAACAGCACAGACGCCTTTGTCAATATGATTGCAATTTGGGATGGTGGCATCACCATCATCGGTGGTATTTTGGGCGGTCTTGTCGGCGTAATTCTTTTCTGGATTCGCAAACGCAAAAAGGCAAACTTCGGTCAAATCGTGGACCTTGTTGTGCCTGCGCTTCTCGTTGGACAACTCTTTGGCAGAGTGGGCAATTTCATCAACCAAGAGGCTTTCGGCAAGCCTGCATCAATGCTTGGAATCCCCGAAAAATTCCCCTTCTCGGTGTACATCGACAACCCCAGTGGTGTAGAGCCTGAATATCACGATTTGGTGTATTCAAACACCCCCGGTTGGTTTGCCGCAACCTTCTTCTACGAGATGTGTTGGAACGCAATAGGCGCAGCAATCGCATTTGTGGTGTGGCGCAAAAACAAGAGATACCCGGGCATCCTTGCCTTCTTCTATTTCTTCTGGTATTTCCTTGGCAGAGGACTTCTTGAATACGTCCGTATTGACGCAGTGCCCATCACACAAATCGCTTGTTTTGTGGTTGTGCCTTTTGCCGTGGTTTTGGCAGGAGTGTTTATCCTTGCTTGCGAAAATCATATGGCATTTAAGAAAATCAACAACGCAATGAAAGACGGCATTTTTGGTGACGTCTATTTCTCAAACTGGGAAGTGAAAAACTATCTTGTTTCAGTGAAAATCATTGAAAAGTGTGGCAAGGTTGCAAGAAAATTCTACGGCATTGACGACACCTTCACCGTTGCCCCCGTTCACTTTGCGCCCTCAAATTGCCCCAAACGTGGACTAGAAGTCCCCGTAAAGAAGGTAGAGGTTGAGGAGACAACACCCGAAAACTTCCAGTCACCCCTTGAAAAATAATCGAAAACACTCTTTGTAGCGGTTTCTGTAAATAACAATTTATACATATTGAGGCGAAATATGGCAAGAAATCTTACAATGCTCACAGACCTTTATCAACTTACCATGATAAACGGCTACTTCAAGTGTGGCACACAAAATCAAAAAGCCGCCTTTGACCTTTTTTATCGTGGGTCAAACGGCTATTCCTACGCCATTGCGGCAGGTCTTGAACAAGCAATTGACTACGTGAAAAACCTGCACTTTGACGACGATGACGTTGATTATCTCCGCTCACTAGGTATATTCGGTGAGGATTTCCTTAATGAACTCAAAAAGTTCCGCTTTACAGGGGATATCAAGGCAGTGCCCGAAGGCACTCTCATTTTCCCCAACGAGCCCATTATGACGGTGATTGCCCCTATGTTTGAGGCACAACTTGTTGAAACGGCTCTTCTCAACATAATCAACCATCAAACACTCATCGCCACAACCGCATCTCGTCTTTGCGAGTGCACCAAAGGTGCAATCTCTGAGTTTGGCCTCCGTAGAGCACAAGGTCCTGACGCAGGTTTGTACGGTGCAAGAGCCGCCTATATCGGTGGTTGCCGTTCAACCTCCAACGTCCTTGCAGGTCAAATGTTCGGCATAGAAGTGAAAGGCACTCACTCCCACAGCTGGGTTATGTCTTTCCCCACAGAGTACGACGCATTTGAGGCATATGCAAAGGTCTATCCTGACAGTTGTCTTCTTCTTGTAGATACCTACGACACTTTGAAGAGCGGTGTGCCCAACGCAATAAGAGTTTTCAACAAACTGAAAGCCGACGGACACAAACCCCTCGGCATCCGTCTTGACAGCGGTGACCTTGCATATCTCAGCCGTCAAGCAAGAAAGATGCTGGACGAAGCAGGTTTCCCGGAAGCAAAGATATTTGTGTCCAACGACATTGATGAAAAGGTGCTCCTTGCCCTTGCTCAACAAGATGCAAAGATTGACGTCTATGGCATAGGCACAAAGCTTATCACCTCATTCAACAACGCAGCCCTCGGTGGTGTGTACAAGTTGTCTGCAATAGAGGAAGACGGCAAGATGATCCCCAAAATCAAGGTGAGCAACAGCCATGAAAAAACCACCAATCCCGGACTTAAAAAGACAGTTCGTGTCCTTGTTGACGGTATGGCGGCGGCGGACCTTATTTGTCTCCACGATGATGAGTTTGACACCTCAAAACCCCTCACAGTCTATCACCCTGAGCAAACTTGGAAGAAGACCACCTTTGACAAGTATGAGTTGAAAGAGTTGATGGTGGACGTGTTCAAGGACGGCAAATTGGTGTACGATATGCCTGCGCTTAAAGAAATCGGCGAATACTGCGACAAATCTAAGGGTGAATTTTTCCCCGAATATCGCCGTGTCACCAACACTCAAGAGTACAAGGTGGACTTGTCAGACAATATGTGGAAACTCAAACACAAACTCCTTGGCGGAAGATAAGTCAAAAACCGAGTGTATTAGACACAAAACTCCAACAAAAGGAAAAAGTTTTTATTCTCTCTCAGTCATAATTGAGAGAGAATTTTTTTTGGAGTTAATATGAAAAAACAACTTAAATTCAAGGTGACAAGAAAAGGATACGACGTAGCGGAGGTGGACAATTACCTCGCAGTAGAAGCCGACAAAAATGAAAAAATCCACGCCCAGCAAAGGGAGAGGATTGTGGAGCTAGTAAACGAAATAAGCGACCTGAAACGGCAACTGAAAGAGTATCGAGACAGAGAAGGACAAATATCCTCAGCAATCTTATCCGCCACCGAAAAGGCAGAGAAGATGACCGCGGACCTAAAATTCCGCTACGCCATGGAGATGGACAGGTTGAGTTTGTTTAGGGCAAAGTGGACAGGGGTGTATCAAGAGATGAAAGAGAGGTATGGCTTTCAAGAAGACGCTTTGAACGTTGAAAGTGTGGCAGTGTCCACACGGCTTGAAATTGAAAGGTTTTTGAGTAGAGACTTCTCCCTTGCCAAGGGTGATGACGTCAGCGAAAGTGAGGAGACTTTCAAAAGTGAAGTTGAGAGGCTATCCCAAAGGGATAGCGCCGTCTGTGACCTGAAAGACAAGCTTTTAGACGCACTATCAAAAAAAGACGTCGCCTGTAATAAATAACAATAATTTATTTAAGGATAAATTATGAAATCATACCACAACTCAGCTGCGGAGCACTCATAACTCTAAATTCTAAACTGAAAACTTGCCTCCATCTGACGAGGGAGGTGGCACGAAGTGACGGAAGGAGAGAACTTCACTCTCACCACAACTGCGAACATAGTGAGCAATATCACTTGCCGTCAGGCAAATATAACTGCCGAAGGCAATATCACTGCGAAGCAATACAACAAAAAAAGCCACTCGGTTGAGTGGCTCTTTTTTATATCCAGTTGCTTATTTTGTCAGTGAGATTGAAGTCAGTGTGTAATAGACATCGCCGTCTGCGGTGGGTTCAACAAATTGAACAAGCACGTTAGGAAGATCCCAGCCGTCCACCTTGATGGGCTTTGTTGAGTAGTACAGCTTGTGTGACTTGCCTGCGACCTTGGTTGAGCGAGCAAGAGCCACAACATAGCATTCTGTGGGAGTGTCGCCATAGTTGACTGTCTCCACTGCGGCGCAAGATGCGCTGAGGGAAGCAGAGCTTGATTCGCCGATTGTGACAGGCACGTTGAATGAGAAGCTGAATCCAACTGCCATACCATTGACGCCACGAAGGAGTTGATGGATTTCGTTGTTGTCATAGTAGGGTGATGCAAGGGCGATTGAGCCGTCTTTCACCGCACCGTTTTCTGTGCCACTGTAGTTATATTTGCCGTCTGCGTATGTGCCACCAAGTTCAAGGGTGACGTTGCCGTCCACGATTTGCTTTTTGTAGCTTGCTTTGGGGATAAGATAACTGCTTCCGCTGATGAGTTGGACGTAGCAAGAGGTGATATATTCTGTTCCGCCGATGGTGAGGTGACCGTTGATGATGATGCCCTTTGACACGTTTTCAAGGTTGACAGTGCCGATGGTGACGTTTTTGTCCTCGTTGTGGATGATTTCAACCACGTAAGTGCCAACGGTGTCGCCGTCTGTGACGGAATAGGTGTATTTCTCATAAGGACGCCACACGTCTCTCAGTTGACCTTGCACGGTTGCGGTTGAGCAAGCGACGAAGGTGACTGCGACAAGTGCGATGAGAAGGATTGAAACAATGATAAGTGCTGCTTTTTTCATAATGTATGTATTATATATTTATTTTAAGTTTTAGACAAGTGTTTTTCGATTTTCCTAGCCGAAATGACGGATTTTTTAATGGATATGGTGGAATAAGTGAAAATTAAATAAATATTTTTTATTAATAAAAAATATTTATTTCCTTTTGCTATTGACAAATGCCTCACCCCTTTTTACAATAAAGGTATGAAAACAATCATCTCAAATTCAACTTTAGGCGCAATAAAAGGGGTGCTGGAAGACGTCAAAAAACGCCTTCTAGACGGAGAGGACTGCATCATTTTGACCACTGACAGAAACGTGGCAAATATGGAAAGGACGGTCCTTGATACCCTTTCTGGATGCGGGGCAGAATTCAAAGTGAAGGTGGTGTCCTTCACTCGTTTTGCCGTGCAAACCTTGGGTGACAAGGTCAAGTCCTGTCTCACTCCCGAAGGGTCGGTTATGCTTCTTGCAGACGTCATTGAAAAGAAGCAAAGTCAGTTTGTCTATTATAGACGCGTCCGCCCCGATAGTTTAGCAGGAGAAGTCTATGCCGCCCTCACCGCACTCCGCAATAGCGGAGTTTCTACATTGGAGTTTAGAGAAAAGTCAAAGAGGTTGCCTTCATCACTACAACGCAAAGCACAGGACCTTGCACTTATGCACGAAGGCTATCTTGAAGCACTTTCTGACAAACGACACGACAGTAGCACCCGTCTTGAAGCCCTAGCGGACCTTCTTGAAGACAGCAACGAAGCGGTCAACTCCGCCCACTTTTACGTTGTGGAGATGCACGACTTCAACACTCCTCAATTGGAGGTTTTGCGGGCAATAGACAAGGGCGCTAAGTCCTTGACGATTGGTCTTGTCAGCGGATTTGACAACAAAAATAGGCGTATATATCCCGACTTCACCATTTCAAAGGTGAAAGCCGTGTCAAAAAACAAGGTGATGGAAACCGTCTATCTTGACAATCTCACCCCTGTGCAAAAGTCAATCAGCAAAAATCTTTTTGCTTACGAAATGCTCAAAGATAAAGAGATTGTTGAAGTAGGCGACTCCCTCAAACTGAAACAAGCCCTCAACCGCCATGACGAGGTGCTTTACGTTGCCCTTGACATTGTCAAAAAGGTGCAAGAGGGCAGAAGATTCAAGGACTTTGAAGTGCTTATGGGCAGTGAAGCCTACGCGCCTATTGTCAAAAACGTCTTTGAAAGATATGGCATAAAACACTTTGTGGACAGAAAGGAGCTTTTGTCCGAGCAGACCAAAGCAAAATATATGTTGTCTGCCCTCAGTGTTGTCATAAAGAATTTTAGAAATGAAGAGGTCCTTGACTTTGTCAAGAATCCTCTTTTCGCCCTGTCTATGAGCAGTGACGGAAGCGGGGACGACAAGATTTTCCGTTTTGAAAACTACGTCCTTGAATACGGTGTCAACTTTGGCGGATTCCATCGCCCCTTTGAATATGGTGACGAGGACAAGCGCGCAATATGTGAAGAGGTGCGTGCTCATCTCATTAAGACCTTACGCCCTATATCCCTTGACGGACAACGTCCTATGGCAGACTTTACGGCAGGGGTGAGAAAACTCCTTGAAGAAGTGGATGAGGGTTGGCTTGCCCACGTTGAAAAGTTGGCAGAGATAAGTGAGCACTACAAAAAGTGCGCCGAGCAAGTTGACGACAAACTTCTCGCCATATTTGCTGAAATTGAAACTGTCCTTGAAAGTGGCACGATAGAGAAGTTTGACACAGTCCTTCGCTCCATGTTGAAGACCTTGAAGATAGCCCTTGTGCCCACCTTCCTTGACTCCGTATTTGTTGGAGATATGTCCAGCAAGTTTGTGGGAGAAGGAGACCTTTACGTCATAGGCGCAACCTCAGGCAGTCTTCCTCCCGACACAGACGGTGGTGCAGTCATCACCCCCAAGGATGAGGAACTTTTTGAAGAAGCGGACATCAGCATATACCCAAATCAACGACAAAAAATCCGTCAAAACCTTTTTGCAATCACCGAGATTTTGTCAAAATACAAAGGTCAAGTGACGGTGTCCTATCCTGTCAGCACCCCCGACGGAGAGATGAATCCCTCCTCAATAATAGGTCAATTCAAGGCTATGTTCAAGAGCGGTGGAGCACCTCTTGTGCCCGAGCAAATATCCTTTGACAACCTGCGCGCCTCTATGACTAGAGCGTCATCTCTCGGCCCTATGTTTTCAACAGACAAGGGTGTAAAACACAGCATACTTTACTATGCGGTGTCTGGTAGAGCCGTCAGCAGTGATATGGACGTTTTCCGCACGGCCTACTCATTTATGACCGACGGCGACAAGGTGGCAGTGGACAAAATCTATGCCGTTCCCGACCGCCTTGAAAACAAACCAAATATCCAAAAGACCAGCATCAGCCGACTGGAACGATACTTTAAGTGCCCGTACAGTTATTTCTTCACCTACACACTCGGTTTGAAACGTAGAGATGAAGGTGAGCTCAACGGCCTTGACAACGGCACACTTTTGCACGCAGTCTTTGAAAACTTCTTCAAGGCACTTCGTGACGGAGAGGTCAATCGTGACAACGTTGCCACCCTTGCCGAAACCACCTTTGACAACGTGGTGAAGAGTGATGAAAAATTGTCACGACTCAGCGAAAAACCGGACGTTGCTAGACTCCTTGCCAAGCTGAAAAGCGAAGGTGTCAAGACTTGCCGTGACCTTTATGAAATCTCACTGCACTCCAAATTCAAGCCCACCTATCTTGAAGCGTCTTTTGACCGTGACGGCACTTTCAAACCTATTGCCCTTGACGTGGACGGGAAGAAGGTTGAGCTGAGAGGCAAGATAGACCGCGTTGACGTCCTTGACGACAACTTCATCATCCTTGACTACAAAACTTTCAAGAGTGTTGACCTCAGCGCCGGCGAAATCTATCACGGCGAAAAACTGCAACTATATATCTATGCAATGTCCATAACCCAAAACATTGACAAGAAGATTGCAGGGGTGTTTTATCTTCCCGTTTTCCCCGGATACACAAAGACAGGGCAGGCAAGATACAACTACGTTGGTCAAGTGACGGACAATCAAAACGTCCGCCAGCAAATCTACGGACCTCTTGAAGAGGGTGTCACCTCATACTTTGATCAAGACACCGTACTCCCCGTGCCAAAACAAAAGGCAAAGGAAGGCAACGTGTATCTAAATGACGATGCGTTTATGGCAAGGGGCAAATATGCTCTTGACCTTGCCGTCGGTGGAGTGAAGGAAATTGAAGGTGGCTATATCGCACCGCGCCCCATAAACGGCAGTTGTTTGAAGTGCGACTTCTTGAAGGTGTGCCCCTATCACGACCAAAACCCCCGCACGAAATATAGTGTCAGCGGTGATATCTTTATGAAATACGACAAAGAGGCAATCTGCAATGAGGCAGAACAAAATCAAGCAGGAGGTGAAGACAATGGCAACTAAAATGAGTTTGACAAAAGAGCAAAGTCTTGCCGTCACCACAAGAGGCAAGGTTATGGTGTCCGCGTCGGCAGGCTCGGGCAAAACTCACACCATGCTTGAAAGGATAATGCACCTCATTGAAAGCGGTGTCAGCCTCCGCAAAATGCTTATCCTTGTATATAACGAGGCAAACGCCAGCGAGCTGAGAGAAAAGATAAGACAAAAGCTTTTTGAAAAGGTGTGCGAGCAGGTTGGTGAAACCGCGGACAAATATCGCAAACAACTGGACGAAATAGCCTTTTCAACAATATGCACGATTCACGCGTTTTGTCGCAGTGCCATACGCAAAAACTTTGAGGTGCTAGGCATCAATCCCGACTTTGAAATCCTTGACGAAACCGCCCACTCAGTCTATATGAAGAGGGCACTTGACCAAGTGTTTGAAGAGTATGCTGAAAAGAAGGACGAGGTATTTTTTGATATGTTGTCCATCTTTGAAGTGACAAGAAGTGAAGAAAATCTCCGCGCCAACGTCATCAAGTTGTACGAGCGTATGGACGTGCAATATGACCTTGATGCTTTTATACAGTCAGTGAAGTCCTACTATGAAACTCCCGACCGCTTTGACGATATCATCTTCGGCTCAGCCACCGACACCATGAAAAAAGTGGTGGCAGTGATAAATGAAATTTTGCCCACTTTGGTCGCCACAGAGCAACAAGTTTTTGTGGACAGAATGCAAGATATCGAGTCCCTTTTGCTCCTCTTTGAAACTAAAAATGCAAAGGCAATTATTGAAAGAAAGGGTGAGGTTTGGAACGGAAAGAAACTGAGTCCCAAGAGCAAGACCGCAGAAAAGACGTCTATTGCAAGAGCCAAGAGTTGTAATGACACAGCAAAGGCACTTGTTGACCAAATCGTGGCTTTATACAGCGATATTGAACTGAAAAACAAGGCTTTTGAGCAAAATAAGGCTTTCGGCGAAAAGTTGCTTGAAGTGACTTTGCGCTTCAAATCTGTCCTTGAAGAGATGAAGGAAAAGGACAGCGTGCTGTCTTTTGGTGACCTTGAACACGGCGCGGTCAAACTCATCGACAACGGCGTTGACATATCCGAGGACTATGACTTTGTGTTTGTTGATGAATATCAAGACGTCAACGGCGCACAGGAATACGTCATATCAAACCTTGTCAAGGACGAGGCGTTTATGGTGGGTGACGTGAAGCAAAGCATTTATGGCTTCCGTCTGTCAGACCCTGAAATCTTCCTTGCAAGACAAAAGAAATACACCTTGGACAGCGAGAAGGGAGAAGGTGTTGCACCCATCTATTTCAACGATAATTTCAGAAGCGACAATCAAGTGTTGCAGTTTGTCAACGGCGTTTTCTCTTACGCAATGACCGAGGGCACTGCCGGTGTCAACTACAAAGATGATGCCAGCTTCAATCAAGTCACTGACCCTGAAAGAAACGAGGGCAGAGTTGAGGTGCACGTCTTCCAAGCCAAAAGCGGAAGTCCTGTGCAAGCGGGCGAACTTTATCACCTCAGCGACCACCAAAACCCTGAAAGCACTGAGTCCGCCACCGAGCAAGAGGGCAAGTATATTGCCGACGAAATCAAGCGACTTATGGCAAGGACGCACCTTACAATCAAGGGTGTCAACAGACCCTTGCAATATGGTGACTTTGCTCTGTTGTTTAGGAAGAGAAACACGGCCTCTGCAACCATAGTCAAACAACTGAAATTGGCAGGCATACCCGTTGATGACGGCACTTTCACAAAAGAAGACGTCCCTGCCGAAACCGAGCTTGTCAACATGCTCCTTGTCATTGACAATCCAAGGCAAGATTACGCCCTTGCAGGATTTATGTTGTCCTATCTTGGTGGCTACACCGAGGACGAGCTGTATGAGATTGCCACTTCAAGCCGTGAGGGTGAGCTTTACGACAAAGTCCTTGCCCGCAGTGAAAAGGATGACCGCTTGGGTGAAAAACTGAAAGCAACCCTTGCCACACTCAACCATTACAGAGTGAAAGCCAGTTATCAAAGTGTCCGCGGACTTGTTGATGAGCTTGTAGGTGACACGGCGTATGATGCCTATCTATATTCAAAGAGTCAAGCCATGGGCAACTCCTTTGACGGCTATCTCAAAACAATAAAAGAGGACGGCAGTTCACTTTCCAAATATCTCAGAGAATACAAAAGCGACAGCCGTGAAATGAGAGGACGTCCCGAGGGCGGTGACAAAGTCCACGTCAGCACCTTCCACTCCTACAAAGGACTTGAAACGCCGGTTGTATTCCTCCCCGACGGAAGCAACGCAAGAAAGATGGCAGGGTCAAAGGATTTGAACGTAGATGCCAGCGGTTGCATTGCCATGAGTTATTTTGACCTTGACAAGAGAAGCAAGAATGCAGACACCACCTCAAACCATGCTCTCCAAATCCTTGTGCAGGAAAAAGAATACAAGGAAGAGATGCGTCTTTTGTACGTTGCTCTCACCCGTGCGCAAAAATATATGTATATAACTGGCACCTCAACTGCTAAAGAAGACGTGTTCAACGAGGACGGCTTGACAGCAAGCTTCAGTGTTGAGCCTTTTGAAAGAGAAAAGACAATATTCAACTATATCTTCACCGCAAAGAGAAGGGGCACTCTTGACTTTGTGCCATGGCTTCACGGTGACGGCGGATACACTCCCATAAACGAAAAGGAAAAACCTTTCTTTGCAATGGGAGGGAAGAAGACCGCCTTTGACGAGGAGCTTGAAAAGGAAATTGAAAAGGCAAGGGGATACGTCTATCCTCATCAAGAGGAAACAACTCTTGCAATGAAATACACCGTCACAGCCCTCAATGCAGACAGTGTCAAGGACCTTGGGGTGTCCTTCCCCGTGCACGATGAAAGCGACAACGTTGGGCGAAATGACGGGGTGGAAATCACCGCCATCGGCACGGCATATCACAGGGTTATGGAGCTGATTGATTTCTCCCTTGACGACCTTGGTGCAGTGACCAAAGCCATAGACCAAATGGTGGCGGACGGACTTCTGAGAGAGGAGCAACGGGCCCTAGTCAAGGACAATGAAATCTGGAAGGCATTGATGAATCCTGTCATAAAGTCGGCGGCGGGAGAGAAGTGTTATCACGAGCAACCCTTCATGATGTACGTGCCTGCCCGTGACGTCATTGACGGCAGTGAAAGTGACGACAAGGTGTTGGTGCAAGGTGTCATCGACCTTTTGGTACGTGGAAAAGAGAACGTCATCATCGATTTCAAATACTCCGCATTCCGCACAGAAGAATCAAAAGAAAAGTACAAAAAGCAACTTTATCTATACAAAATGGCGTATGAACGTGCGTTTAGGGAAAAAATTGACAAAGTTGTGCTTTTGTCGCTGAAAACGGGAGAATCCTTCCAACTCTAAAACCACCTTTTTTTGAAAAAAAAGGTTGATTTTTCCGCTCTATATGTTATAATTTTAATAGTTTATTTTATTGGGAGCAAAAGAGATGGAAGTTTTACAACAAATCTTTGATGGATTGTCCTCATTGGCAACAAAACTGCCCGCCATTGACGTGAAGGCAATCTTTATTATCGCTGTCGGTGCAATTGCACTGGTTGGCATCATCGCAGGTCTTACATTCTTGTCATCATCTGCATGCAAAATGAAGCGCGCTTGCCAAGCCATCATCAAGTATCTCGCCAAGGTGGACGAGGTCAATGATGACAACGCGGAGGAGTTCACTTCAACTTGTTTTGGCAAGAAAGTGCCCGCAGCACTCCGCGACAGTTGGGTGGAATATCTTGGTGTCCGTTTTGGCTATCCCAGTGAAATCATTTCTGAAAGCAGAGTCTTTGACAAGGAAGTGAAGAAGGTCACCAACATCAGGGCAAACATCTTCATCGCAATTGCTCTCATCGTCACTGGTGTGCTTGCATTCTGGAGCTTGGGCACAGAAACCTTCCAAACCATGGGCACAATCCTTGGCATCGGTCTTATCCTTGCCGCAGTGATTTATCTCATCCTTGCTATCGTTGCTCGCAAAGAGTTTGCAAAGGCACGCGAAGCCTTCTATGAAATGCAAGATGAAATCGATGCAAAGGTTGACTTCCACGTCCAAAAGAGTTTCTCAACAGACGCATCACCCCTTGCAGAGATGACCTCACTCATTGATGAAATCATCGCACGCAACACCTCAAAGGTTGTGGAGATGCCCACTGAGGAAGCTCCCGAAGAACCTAAAGAGGAAACACCTCAAGAAGAAGCTCCCGAAGAAGTGACCGCAGAGGAAGAACCTCAAGAAGCACCTCAAGAGGAAGTGGCTGAAGAGCCTGTTGAAGAACTCAGCGAAGAGGTTGAGGAAGAAATCGAAGCCCCCACAGCAACAATGACAGTAAACGAGCCTTCTGAAGAAGGCGTTGGCGATTGGGTCGCCGGTCAAGACGAATTCACGGAGGATCAAAATCTTGAATCCTTTGAAGAAGTAAATATAGAGGACGATATCGTTATGTTCGGAAAAAAGAGAAGAGAAAGAGAAGCAGCAGCACAAGCACCCGTTCAAGAAGAAAAGATCTATCTTGAAAGCGAAATCATGGAAGACGACGAGCCCGAATTGGAAGTTGCTCCCGCACCTGCACCTGCACCCGTAGAAGCACCCGCTCCTGCACCTGCACCTGCACCCGTCGTTGCACCCGCAACCAATCAAGAAATCGTTGAAGAATACGAAGACCTTGATGAGGGTGACGAAGACGTCAAAGCACCTCGTCTTTCAAAGCTTCCTCACCTTGTTGACTACGCATTGACACTCAACATGTCACGTGGCAACAAGATCAAGATGGCACAACTTATGTTCCAAGCATACGCTGTGTTCAAAAACAGCCCTGAAAACAAGCCTCTTGTGATCAACTGCCTTGCAAAGGTCATGAAGAGCTTGATGGAAGACAGAAAGTAATTTCGCCCGAATAGAATATCGGTTTTTTGCAAATACATAGTGCCGTCAGGAGTGGACAAGTTCTCACACCGGACGGTGCTTTGAGTGTCAAAAATATATCTTTTTTGGTGACAAAATCGCCGATTTTCGAGGGGGATTTTTGGCAGTTTGCAAGGGGAAATTATCCCCAAAATATCCTTTTGAAATATGAAAAACACCGCCAGTTTTGACGGTGTTTTTTGTTGCTATTTTGACGAGATTTTGTGTGATTTTTCCTGTGATTTTTTGGTTGATTGCGCCCTAAAAACGAAGTAGATTTTTGGTTTATTTCAGCATCTTCTTCTTGTAAAGCACGATGGCAATCACTGAGCAGATTATCACTGAAATGCCGATGACAACCCAAAATCCCCAAGGTTGACTTTCAAAGGGCACACCTGTGTTCATGCCCCAGAAAGAACCAATCATACTAGGCACTGCCACGATGAGGGTGAGGGAGGTCAAAACCTTCATTGCCACGTTCAAGTTGTTGGAGATGATTGAGGCGTAGGTGTCCATTGTTCCGTTCAAAATGTCGCGGTAGATGTTGGACATTTCAATAGCCTGTCTGTTTTCAATGAGGACGTCTTCCCAGAGGTCTTCGTCTTCTTCAAAGAACTTGACGTATTTGGGCAGTTTGTCAAGGACAACTGTGTTTGAGCGGAGGGAGGTTGAGAAATAGACCAGTGACTTTTCAAGGTCAAGCATTTCGCTGAGCTCACTGTTTCTCATGGCCTTGTCCAGTTGATTTTGGACACGTTGTGATGCGCGGTCGATTTGCTTCAGATATTGCAGATATTTTTTGGAGATTGCATATTGCAATTGAAGCAAAAATCTTGTGCGTTTGTGGATGTTGAAATCCTTGATGAAACGTCCGCTCATCAGGTCGTTTATGATGGTTGTTTCGTTTATGCAAACGGTGATGACCGTGTCCTCGGTTGAGATGAAACCGAAGGGCAGGGTGGAATAGGTATAGTGATCGCCGTCGTCCTCAGTGATAGGGATGTCGGTGAGGGCGAGGAGGACGTCGTCTTCCTTTTCGATACGTGCTCTTTCTTCTTCGTCAAGAGCGGCTTTTATCATATCTTCAGGAACGCGTGTTGCCCCTGCCACCAATTCGATTTCCTTGTCGGTGGGGTTGGACATATGCACCCATTTTCCTGAAAAGTCAAAACCCTCGACCACAAGGTCGGGATCCACTGACACGATTGACTTGTTGAGTTTGGTGTAAACTTGAAGCATGATCGGCCTCCTTTGGCAGGTTGATATCGCACCGCCTACGGAAACCGTAAAAGCGTGCGATTAAAGGACGGTGATTTGGCTACTTCGGTAGTCTGAATCCATCTTTTTTGCACCTCAAAAAATTTTCTTGACTTTATTCTAGCAAAAAAAAATCACTTTGCCAACTAAAATTGGTTGCAAAAATACTGCATTTTTGCTAACATAGTTGAGCGTGAGTATACTATATACGCACTTGGTTATTTATATAGAGAGTCAAAACCCACAAAAATAACTGAAAACTGCGGATTTTAGCGGAAAATAACCGAAAATCAACCGAACAAAAAATAAAAAACATAAATGAAAATCTAACTGGAGGATTTCAAATGAAAAAATATTGCTATCTGTTCAGCGAAGGCAATGCATCAATGCGTGAACTCCTCGGCGGTAAGGGCGCAAACCTCGCCGAAATGACACACATCGGTCTTCCCGTCCCCCAAGGCTTCACCATCACAACCGAAGCCTGCACACAATATTATGAAGACGGCAGAAGAATCAACGACGATATCATGGCAGAAATCATGGAATACGTCGAAAAAATGGAAACCATCAACGGCAAAAAGTTTGGTGACCTTGAAAATCCCCTTCTCGTGTCAGTTCGTTCAGGCGCAAGAGCATCAATGCCCGGCATGATGGACACAATCCTCAACCTTGGTCTCAATGACGAAGTTGTTGAATCAATGATTTCAAGAAACCCTGACCCCAAATTCAGAAGATTCGTCTACGACTCATACAGAAGATTCATCCAAATGTTCTCAGACGTCGTTATGGAAGTGGGCAAGAAGTACTTTGAAGAACTCATTGACGAAATGAAAGAAAGAAAAGGCGTCGTGTCAGATATCGAACTGACCGCAGACGACCTCAAGGAACTTGCAACTGCATTCAAGGCAGAATACAAGGCAAAGATCGGCGAAGATTTCCCCACCGACCCCAAAGTGCAACTTTACGAAGCAATCCGTGCAGTCTTCCGCAGCTGGGACAACCCCCGTGCAAACGTCTATCGTCGTGACAATGACATCCCTTACAGCTGGGGTACAGCAGTCAACGTGATGCCCATGGTCTTTGGCAACCTCAACGACAACTCAGGCACAGGCGTTGCATTCACACGTGATCCCGCCACCGGCGAAAAGAAACTCATGGGCGAATTCCTCGTCAATGCACAAGGTGAAGACGTCGTCGCAGGTGTCCGTACACCTATGCCCATTGCAAAGATGGCAGAAAAGTTCCCCGAAGCATACAAGCAATTCACCGATGTTTGCTCATTCCTTGAAAACCACTATCGCGATATGCAAGATATGGAATTCACAGTTGAAAACGGCAAACTCTATATGCTCCAAACAAGAAACGGCAAGCGTACTGCACAAGCAGCACTCCAAATTGCTTGCGACCTCGTTGACGAAGGCATGAGAACTGAAGAAGAAGCAGTCATGATGATTGAACCCAGAAACCTTGACACTCTTCTCCATCCTCAATTTGACGCAAAGGCACTGAAGGCAGCAACCCCCATTGGTAAGGGTCTTGGTGCATCACCCGGTGCAGCATGCGGTCAAATCGTCTTCACAGCAGAAGACGCCGAAAGCTGGAACGCAGCAGGCAAGAAGGTCGTCCTCGTCCGTCTTGAAACTTCACCCGAAGACATCACCGGTATGAAGTCATCACAAGGCATCCTCACCGTTCGCGGTGGTATGACCTCACACGCAGCAGTTGTTGCACGTGGTATGGGAACATGCTGTGTCTCAGGTTGCAGTGAAATCAAAATGGATGAAGAAAACAAGAAGTTCGAACTTGGTGGCAAAGTCTATCACGAAGGCGACGTCATCTCAATCGACGGCTCAACCGGCAACATCTACGGAGAAGCAATCCCCACAGTTGACGCAGCAATCAGTGGCAACTTTGGCAGAATCATGGGCTGGGCAGACAAGTTCCGCAGACTCCAAGTTAGAACAAACGCAGACACTCCCAAGGATGCAAGAAAAGCACGTGAACTGGGCGCAGAAGGCATCGGCCTTTGCAGAACAGAACATATGTTCTTCGAAGCAGACAGAATCCACGCAATGCGTCAAATGATCGTGTCTGACTCAGTTGAAAAGAGAGAAGTTGCACTGGCAAAACTCCTCCCCATGCAACAATCAGACTTTGAAGGCATCTACGAAGCACTTGAAGGTTGCCCCGTCACCATCCGCTTCTTGGATCCTCCTCTCCATGAATTCGTTCCTACCGCAGAAGACGAAATCGCAGCACTTGCAAAAGATATGGATATGACCGTCGCAGACGTCAAGGCAGTCATTGCTGGCCTCCACGAATTCAACCCCATGATGGGTCACAGAGGTTGCCGTCTTGCAGTCACGTATCCTGAAATCGCAGTCATGCAAACAAAGGCAGTCATCGGTGCAGCAATCAACGTTCAAAAGCGTCACCCCGAATGGAATATGGTTCCTGAAATCATGATTCCTCTCGTTGGCGAAATCAAGGAACTCAAGTACGTCAAGGACGTCGTCGTCAAGACCGCAGATGAAACCATCGCAGCAGCAGGTGTTGACATGAAGTATCTTGTTGGCACAATGATTGAAATCCCCAGAGCAGCACTCACCGCAGACGAAATCGCAAAGGAAGCAGAATTCTTCTCATTCGGCACCAACGACCTTACCCAGATGACCTTCGGCTTCAGCCGTGACGATGCAGGCAAGTTCCTCGGCGCATACTACGATAAGAAGATCTACGAAAACGATCCCTTCGCACGTCTCGACCAAACTGGCGTTGGCAAGCTCGTCAAGATGGCAGCAACCCTCGGCAGAGCAACTCGCCCTGACATCCACCTCGGCATCTGTGGCGAACACGGTGGCGATCCCACATCAGTTGAATTCTGCCACGGTGCAGGCCTCGACTACGTCAGCTGTTCACCTTTCCGCGTTCCTATCGCAAGACTTGCAGCAGCACAAGCAGCAATCAAGGATAGAAAGTAAGAAAGTCCCTTGACAATCAAACAACATCAAAAAGGCACTCAATCGAGTGCCTTTTTTCATATTGACATAGACCGCGCGTGTGATATAATATTTTCAATACAAACAGGAGTACGCTATGAAAAAAATAATCCTTGTTCTACTCGCCGTTTTGCTTTTCAGCTTGCTTGCGGTTTCCTTGTCGGGTTGCGATAGAGGAGAGGACGTTTATGCAGAACTTGAATTCCAATATCATAAGGATAAGGATGGTTATTACGTTGTGAGTGCAGAAGGAGGCAACACTGTTGTTGTGCCTGAAAAGCGCAATGGGAAACCTGTCGTTGGCATAAGCTTGCCTGATACGCACAACGATATAGACAAATACGTTATTTCAAAAAACGTAAAATATATACGGCCAGGAAGTTTTTTGTCTACCACAAAACGCGTCACAGTGGAGATAGACAAAGACAATCCCTATTATTATGTTAAGGATCAGAGCGTAATCGACGCAAGAACAAATGAATTGGTGTATAGTTTTGTAAAATGGTTTAGGATTCCTTCCGAAGTGACATCAATAGGCGCATGTGCTTTTGCCGGAAATACCTATTTGACAAGAGCAGTTGTTCCTGATCGCATCAAATCTGTAGGCGCGGGCGCATTTGAATATTGTTCTAACTTAGAATACGTGGTGTTTAGCGAAGGTGTTGAGGAAATAGGTTTAGGTGTATTTGCTGGATGTGTTAACCTTGAGGCTTGTTCAATCCCTGCAAGCGTTGTACAACTTGACAGCTTGTTTTACGATTGCAACAAACTTGTAGAAGTCAAAGTGGACAAAAAGAACCCTAACTATGTTGTGAATGGAAATTGTATTTTAGACAAAAGAAAAAACCAGCTTGTCGCAACTTTTGGCACAGATGTTGTAATCCCTGAAGGAGTGTCTTCAATGACGCAAACAGCATTGGTGTCAAGTGCAAGAAGCATCTATATCCCTTCTTCTTTTGAACCTGAAAGATATATGTTTAGATACTGTGACAGGTTGACATCAATCACTTTTGCAGAGGGCATTGAGAAGATAGATCATTATATAATGTTGGGATGTTCTTGGTTGAAAAAGATTGTGTTGCCTGCAAGCATAGTTGAAATTGACGACAAAGCGTTCAAAGATTGCATATCATTGACGGAAGTGTCTTTTAAGCCAAACAGCAAACTTAAAACAATTGGTGCGTACGCATTTTCGGGATGTGAGTCCCTCAGAAAAATAACGTTGCCCAGCAGCCTTTTAAAGATTGGCAAGACCGCGTTTTTGTACTGCAACTCTTTGAGAGAGGTTGTCTTTGAGGACGTCAACAATTGGTACGCAACCAACGATGTAAACGATTGGAACAACTGCATCAACGGCATCAGTGTCAACGTCTCAAACCCTTTTAAAAACGCAGATTTATTTGCTAAAACGCAGTCAATATCAGAGTCTGAATGGTTGTATTTCTACAAAAGTTAAACATCAAAAAGGCACTCAACTGAGTGCCTTTTCTGTATATTGACAAAAAAATGCACTTGTTATATAATAGTTTCAGGAGGACGATATGAATATTCTTAAAAAAATATGGTACAAAATCACCGGCAAAAAGCAAGAAGAAGAGTGTTGGTATAACAATGCTCACGAAAAGAAGAGACCTCTATGGACTGAAGGTCCTGAGGGAATAGGCGGTGGAGATAGTCTTCCCAACGACTATTCAGTTGTCAATAGAATGGCAAAAGATTGATGATTTAAAGCACTCACACGAGTGCTTTTTTTATTGGATTTTTCGATTTTTACAGCTGAAAATCTCTTTTTGTTGACTTAAAGTGTGGGTTAGGATAATATATCACTATAAAATGCAGGCGTGTGCATATGTGTATGCGTGCATACGAGAGGACTATTATGGTTGAAGTTGTGGCAGGGCTCATTTGGAAAGACGGAAAGTTTATGATTTGTCAGCGCCCTGAAAACAAGGCAAGGGCACTCCTTTGGGAGTTTGTTGGCGGAAAGGTGGAAAAGGGTGAATCCCGTGAGGATGCCCTTGTCCGTGAGTGCAAAGAGGAGTTGGACGTCACTGTCAAACCCCTTGACATTTTCTGCACTGTTGACCACGTCTATCCCGACATAACAATACGTCTTGTCCTTTTCAATGCAGAAATTGTATCAGGAGAACCTAAACTCCTTGAGCACGCCGACCTGAAATGGATAAGCGCAAACGAGATTGACAACTATGAGTTTTGTCCTGCCGACAAAGAAATTTTGGAGAAAATCAAATGCAGTACGGCAAGATAGTCAAAGCACGCTTTTTGGAGCGTCCTAATCGCTTTGTAGCGGTGGTTGACCTAGACGGCAATAAAATCCCCGTCCACGTGAAAAACACGGGCAGATGCAAGGAGTTGCTGGTAGGGGGAGCAACCGTCTATCTTGAAGACCATTCAGGAATGGGCAGAAAACTTGACTATGACCTCATCGCCGTAGAAAAGGGAAGCCTTCTTGTCAATATGGACAGTCAAGCCCCAAACAAAGTGGTTGGTGAAAGTTTACTAAACGGCACTATCAAACTGACGGGGCTCTCAAGACTTGACACTGTCAAGGCGGAAAAGACCTATGGCGACTCTCGTTTTGACTTCTACGTTGTGGACGAAGAGGGTAGAGAGGGCTACGTTGAGGTGAAAGGCGTCACCTTGGAGAGTGACGGCATCGCATCTTTCCCCGATGCGCCTACCGAGAGAGGCGTCAAACACCTAGGCGAACTTGTCAAGGTGAAGGAGAGCGGACTGTATGCAGGCATCGTCTTCGTCATCCAAATGGAAGGGATGAAGGTCTTCACCCCCAATGACACACGTCACAAGGCCTTTGGAGAGGCTTTGCGCAACGCAAAGAGCAAAGGAGTGGAAGTCATAGCCTACGGCTGCAAGGTGACAGAAAACACCCTCACAGCCACCCACGTTGTGCCTGTTGATTTGCGTGGTGTATAATCATAGATTATAAGAGTATATTTCATCACAACAAAATCAAGAAAAACAAATAAAAGAGAAAAATAAAACACCCAGCATTTGCTGGGTGTTTTTGATTTGTTTAGAGATTATGCTTCTGTTGAATAGTCAAAGTCCTTTGCGTTTTTCACGAAGTAATCGTTGAGGTTTTGATAGAACACTTCGTCAAAGGGTGATGACATTCCGCAGTAGTGCAATGTGTCTGCATAGCCGATTTCGATCATGACATCGCCAACACTGTCGATATAGACATTGTCTTCGTCATCGGTGAAGTAGAAGAGTTTGAAATATTGTTCTTGTGCTGCTTCAAAGTCGTTGTCAGCAACAGAGAGGAGACCGATGCAGGGGAGAGCACTCATTGCGTATGAGATGTAGTAGCAGGGTGATTCGATGACAACATATCTCCAATAGTTGGGGTTGAGTGAACCATCGATGCCGTAGCTTTCCATAATTTCATTGAAGAGTGATTGATATGTTTCTGCGGTGTAGGTCTTTGCATTGCCATCGGGATCTGTGCCGGTGTAAACGCAATATTCGAATTCATCAACTGCGGTTGCCAGCATGACGATTGCAAGCATATTCCAGAGATTGTCATAGTACAGATTGTCGTAGATTTCTGCAAGGACTTCTTTGGGGAGGTTGTCTTCGAGCCATGCAAGGAACATCATTTCATTGCCTTGTGAGTGGGTTTCATCAAGGTCATATGACATGCCTGCGCCACCGTTGTAAACACCGTTGTAGTAGTGACCATATTCGTGGACAAATGTGAATGCGCCACTATATGAGCCGGGTCCGAAGTAGAGGATTGAAGTGTCTTGTGCGCCGATCCAATAGCTGAATGCACCTTCATAAAGACCAGTGTAGTAGTTGCCGTTCTTGAACAGATCATTACAATGCTTGTAGAAGTCGATGTCTGTCTTGGATGCGGTTGTGTTCATGGTTGACAAATAGTCTGCAACAAGGTCTGTTGTGAGCTTGGTGTTGAAGATAGATGATGAGGTCAGTGCGCTGTGATATTTGCCTGCAAGTGAGTTGCTGTCGAAAGATTCTTCTTGTGTATCGAAATAACCGAACATAATGTTCTTGTACACAGCAGGCATATATTCTTTGACCAATGCACGCATATCAGCAACATCTTCGGGAGTGTAGTCTCTGTTGTAAACATTTGCGTATGCATAGTCAATATAGTTGTCATAGCCAGCGATTGCTGCAAGTTGGTTTTGGAGAGAAACAAATTCTTCGTAAAGACCGAGCATGGGGTTGAGTTCTTCAACTTTGCCCTTGTCGTTGGTTGTGTCGTTGACTGAGCCGAGTGCGCGGAATTCAACTTCGATTTCGCTGATGCGGTTGTTGATTTCTGCATACTCTTCACCGCCGTATGAGTCGGAGAGGAGGAGTGCTTCTTGAATGTCTTCAGGAGTCCAACCTTCGTCTTCTGCGAAGAAGTATTCTCTGAACTTGGTGTCATAAATCATGCGATAGAGTGCATAGAAGTCGCTGACTGCATTTGTACGATATTCGCTGACGGTTTCATATGCTTCGGTGGTTGCTGTGTTTTCGTTGACACAGTAGAAGACGTATGAATATTGATATTGTTCAATGAGATACATGAGGTCATCGTAGAAAGCATTGTAGATTTCTTCAAATGCCTTATTTTCATTCCAGAGGGCGCTATCTTTGACATATCCGTGAAGTGCTGCATCATATCTATCTACTGTTGTAAGGATGTCAATCATTGATTGATAGCGGGCATCAATTTCTGCTGCCTTTGCATCATCGAAGTTATAGACGAAGTCATCTTCATAAATGTTCAGGCTCTCTTTTCTCATTGCCTTATCGCAACCCTCGTGTGAACATGCGATCATTCTGAAATATTCATCACCAGAAAGGTCAAAATCATGTCCCAATGCGGGGATAACATCTTCGGTGTATGAGTCACCGCACTTGCAAACGTATTCGGTGTAGCCATCTGTGTCACAGGTGACATCATAGACGGTTGAGGTGTATTCGTGAACGTGACCTGCTTCAAGTTCCCATCCAGCATAGAGTGTCAGTGCGCCAGTGAGGAGTGCGTCAACATCGTATGCGTTGGTTGCTTCTGCATCTGTAAACCAGCCTTTGAAGGTGTAGCATTCTCTTGTGGGATCTTCAGGAAGAGTGACAGCAAAGCCCTTGTTTTGGTTTTCACCCTTTGCCTTTGCTGCTCCGGGGTAGTTGAGGTTGAAGGTGACCTTTGCTGTTGCGTAGTTCCACACTGCATAGATTGTCACATCTGCATCGACAGTGTAGGATTTGAGCCAAGGTGACTTGCCTGCGGCATCCTTATACCAGCCTCTCAAGGTTGCATATTCGGTGTTTTCAACTGTGGGGAAAGTGACAGTTGAGCCCGGTTCAAAAACTTGTGTGATGGGAGTTGATCCATCTTGCAAGTCAAATGTGACAGTGACGCCAGTGGGTGCGGCGGGGGTGTCAGGAGTGTCATCGTCGCCACAAGCAACACAGGTTGCCATGACCAGCACCAAAAGCACTGCAAGAAGTATCAATGAAAATTTCTTCTTCATGTTGTATCCTCCATTTAGATAAAATAAATTGAATAAAACTATTTTATAACCATATAGGAGATTCGTCAACTAAATTAACATACTTTGTCGCATTAAAGTGATGAAGAAATTTCGGGCAAAATTGCAGTATTTTTGCCCGAAAACAAGGGATAGAATCCACAAAAAACCGAAAACCAACAAAATCAAAAAAATGTCTTGAAGAAAAATTAAAAAATTGATCATTGCGCTTGACAGAGTTTGGATAAATTGTTAATATAAGTGAGCAAAGAAAAGGACAACCTTTCACCGCTAGCCAAGCGACACGGTCAACATAAACAAGTATCTCACAAAAGTGTGAGTTTCCAAAGTGTTGAAGGATGTTCGGATTTGCCCCTTCAACATTTTTATTTTGTGCTATTTGGCGACCTACTGCGTTAAGCACTTTCGCCCCAACCCTTATGTACGACAAGTACACTGCGGTCTGTGGCGACAGCACTTGCCTTGTAGTTCATCCAAATATCCCAAAATAAACGCGCTGGGATAGAGTAAATAGGGAAGCAAACCTCACGTACGACGAGTACGCTTCGGCCTGTTGTGGCAGTACTTTCCTCGTCACTCATCCAAATATCCCAAAATAAACGCGCTGGGATAGAGTAAAGAGGGAAGCAAACCTCACGTACGACCAGTACGCATCGGCCTTGTGAAAAGACATCTTCCTCGCAACTCATCAAAATATCCCAAAGCAACAGTGCCGCTTGGTGGAATAGAGTGGCACACCACATCAAAAGATGTGCAAAACTCAATCGGGGACCTGCCGGCAAAAATTCACTTGTTGAGGACCTGCTCGCAAACATCCATGTTGAAGGAAAGACGTTTGTCATTAACATAAAGCCTAAAGGCTTTTGGGGGTATATGAAAGAACTTACAATCAATGAAAGAATTCGTGACAGAGAAGTCCGCTTGATCGGTTCAGACGGCACACAATACGGTGTCATCTCCATCCACGAGGCAAGACAAATTGCAGACGAACAAGGCCTTGACCTTTGCAAGGTTTCACCCGATGGTGTCACTCCTGCAACCTGCAAGCTGATGGACTACGGCAAATATCGTTACGAACAACAAAAGAAAGAAAAGGAAGCCAAAAAGAATCAAAAGGTCATTGAAATCAAGGAAATCCGCCTTTCAGCGACCATTGACACTGGCGACACCACCCGTCTTGCTGCACAAACTGCAAAGTTCCTTGCAGAGGGCAACAAGGTGAAGGCGTCCATCCGTCTTAAAGGTCGTCAACAGGCTCACCCCGAACTGGCAGTTGACATCATCAACGACTATATCGCACTTGTTGGTGACTGCACAGTTGAAAAGAAACCCACTCAGGAAGGCAGAAACATTTTCACAATTCTGGCTCCTGCCAAAAAGTAAATCATTCAAAGGAGTATAAAATTATGCCCAAGCAAAAAACCCACAGCGGAGCAAAGAAGCGTTTTAGAAAGAGCGCAAACGGTCATTACAAGGCAGATCACAGTGGTCACGACCACATCCTCACCAAGAAGACCACAAAGAGAAAGAGAAGTCTGAGAAAGGCCCAATATATGGACCACACCAAAGAAGCAGAACTCAAGAGACTCTTGCCCTACGCATAAGGAGATTGAACTATGAGAATTAAGAGAGCAGTAAACGCAGTCAAAAAGCGCAGAAAGATAATGAAGCAAGCAAAGGGCTTTTACGGTGGAATGCATCGCCTTTACCGTATCGCCAAGCAACAAGTCATCCGCAGTGGATACTATGCATACGTCGGCAGAAAGAACAAGAAGCGTGACTTCAGAAAGCTTTGGATCGCACGTATCAACGCAGGTGCACGTCTCAATGGCATGAGCTATTCAACACTTATGCACGGTCTTAAAGTTGCAGGCATCGACCTCAACCGCAAGGTTCTCAGCGAAATCGCAATTTCAGACCCCGCAGCATTCACAACTCTTTGTGATCAAGCAAAGGCAGCTCTTGCAAAATAATTGAAAATGAAGAGGGCGCAATTGTTTGCGCCCTTTTTTATAAAAATGGAGATCATCACTTCCACGCAAAATCAATACGTGAAGCAAGTGCGCTCACTACGTGAAAAGAAGTTCCGTGACAAGACGGGGCTTTTTGTCGTTGAAGGGGGCAACATTTTCAAGGATATGCCTGAGGGCTTGTCCGTTGAATTTATCCTTGCCACCGAAACTCGTATGGACGAAGTGCAAAAACTTCTTGTCTATACGCGCGCACAGGTGTATTATATAAGCGAAAGTGTGATGCAATCTCTTTCAGACACAGTCACCCCCTACGGCATCATCGCAGTGCTGAAAAAGCCCCAAAATGAGTTTTCAATGCCCAAAGGCAACGCACTTCTTCTTGACGGAGTGTCAGACCCCGGCAATATGGGCACAATAATACGTACAGCGGCCGCCCGTGGTTTTGAAGACGTCTATCTTCTTGACTGTGTTGACGTCTATTCACCAAAAGTGGTCCGTGCAACCCTTGGTGGACTTTTCAAGGTCAGACTTCACGTTGTGGACGAAGCTGAGGCATTGTCTCTTCTTGATAACCTCAACAGCGCAGTCCTTGACTTTGGCGGTGAAGACCTGACGAAAGCACAAATCCTCACCCCCGTGCTTATCGTCACAGGCAGTGAGGCACACGGGGTAAGGGACTCAGTCCTCAACCACTCAAAGAGGGTGCTGACTCTTCCCATGATGAACAATATCGAATCACTCAACGCAGCAGTGGCAACCGCTGTTGCAATGTATCAAACCAAAGGAGTATAAATATGAGCGGTCACAGCAAATGGCACAATATTCAACAAAAGAAAGGCAAGAGCGATGCAGCTCGTGCAAATATCTTCACCAAAATCGGTCGTGAAATCGCAGTTGCAGTCAAGCAAGGCGGTCCTGATCCCAATAGCAACTCTAAACTTCGTGATGCAATCGCAAAGGCAAAAGACAACAATATGCCCAACGACAACATCAACAGAAGCATCAAGAAGGCAAGTGGTGAATTGAACTCAATCAACTACGAAGAAAACACCTACGAAGGCTACGGTGTTGGCGGTGTTGCATTTATCGTTGAAACCCTCACAGACAACAAAAACCGTACAGCAGGTGACGTGAGACACTTGTTTGACAAGTTTGGTGGCGCAATGGGCGTCAGTGGCAGTGTTTCATTTATGTTCAAGCGCAAGGGCGTCATCGCAGTTGCAAAGAGCGACATCGAAGAAGACGACCTCATGATGTACGCACTTGATGCAGGTGCAGAAGACATCCTCACCGAAGACGAAGAAGTCTTTGAAGTGCTCACAGCACCCGGCGACCTCAGTGCAGTCCGCGCAAGCCTTGAAGAAGCAGGTGTCAAGATTTTGTCAGCAGCAGTTGATATGATCCCCGACATGGAAGCAACTCCCACCGAGGAACAACAAGCCACACTCCTCAAGATGATTGACAAACTTGAAGAACACGACGACGTCCAAAACGTCTATCACAACGCAATCATCACCATCGAATAATTTTTTGGTCTAATATGGAAAGAATTTATTTGGATCATGCCGCCACAACACCTCTGTCAAAAGAGGCGTTTGAGGCAATGTATCCCTACTTTTCAAACACATTTGGCAATGCAAACAGCCAACACGGTTTTGGCAGGGACGGGGCAGCCGCAGTGCTCTCCGCCCGCGAAAGCATTGCTTCATCTTTGGGCGCAAAACCCAACGAGATTTACTTTACTTCAGGTGGCACCGAGAGTGACAACTGGGCACTGAAAGGCACCGCACTTGCACTCCGTGACAAGGGCAACCATATCATCACCTCAAAGATTGAGCACTCTGCAATCTACACCACCTGCAAACAACTTGAAAAATACGGCTACGACGTCACCTATCTTGACGTTGACAGCGACGGCTTCGTGTCACCCAGAGATCTTGAAAAGGCAATCACCGACAAGACAATCCTTGTGAGCATTATGTTTGCAAACAATGAAATCGGCACAATCGAGCCTATCAAGGAACTATGTGAAGTTGCCCACGCACACAATGTGCTTTTCCACACCGACGCAGTGCAAGCAACCGGCGCAGTCCGCTACAACGTAAAGGATTTGGGCATTGATATGCTGTCATTTTCAGGACACAAATTCTACGGACCTAAGGGCATCGGCGGTTTGTATATAAGAAGCGGAATCAAGATTGAAAAGCTCATCATCGGCGGGGAGCAAGAGCGGACCAACCGCGGTGGCACAACCAACGTGCCCGCAGTGGTAGGCATGGCAAAAGCCCTTGAAATCGCCCTTAGAGATCTTGACAAAAACAATGAATACGTGTCCTCACTCCGCAACCGCTTTGTGGAGAAAGTCACAAGCCAAATAGATGAAATCTATTTCAACGGCCCCAAAGCCAAGGATTACGACAAACGTCTCCCCAACAATGCAAGCTTCTCTTTCCGCTACATTGAGGGCGAAAGCATTTTGTTCTCACTGGACCTTGCAGGCATTTCAGCCTCCTCAGGCTCCGCTTGTTCATCAGGCAGTCTTGAGCCCAGCAGAACGTTGTTGTCAATCGGTGTCCCCGTAGGCACAGCCCACGGCACGATAAGATTCTCATTTGGCAAAAACAACACCGTGGAAGAAGTGGATTACGCAGTGGAACAACTTGTGTCAATAGTCAATAGACTGCGCGCAATGTCCCCCCTGTATCGTCCTTCAAGCACAATGAAGACAATCAAATAGTTTATTCGGAGAAATATATATGTACAACGAAAAAGTTATGCAAGCATTCCAAAATCCGCAAAACGTTGGCGAAGTTGAAAACTACAACGCCATCGGCACAGTAGGCAACGAAACCTGCGGAGATATTATGCAAATCACCATGCTCATTGAAGACGGCATCATCAAGGACGCAAAGTTCAAGACTTTCGGTTGCGCAGCAGCAGTTGCATCAAGCTCAACCGCCACCTCAATGATCATCGGCAAAACCATTGACGAAGCACTGAAAATCAAAAATTCAGACGTCATCGAATCCCTTGAAGGACTTCCTCCTCAAAAGATTCACTGCTCTGTCCTTGCAGAAGAAGCAATCAAACTTGCCATTGAGGACTACTATTCAAAACAAGGCAAATAGCCTGATAGATTGCTGAAAAGCAATAAATAAACCAAAAAACATAAAGAAAAAGCGTTTGCATCTGCAAACGCTTTTTTATTGTCTTACATCAATAAACGTAAATTATCACATCAGGGATATAGATGTGCTTGAACGGTGTACACCAGTAATTCCTTGCGTTAGGCGAAAAAGCATATTCGGGCTCATCGTATGAAAATATGGACGAATACCACTGGTTTATGTCGGTATAAATTTCTTCACCATCTTCAAACTTAAATTGAAAATCTGTTTCTTCAATTCCAAGCATTGTTGAAACAATACCATTGTTCACACCAGCATCTTTGAAGAAAAACGCTGTATATGCGTAGTTTTCCTGTGCATTTGAATGTGCAGAATTCAACAATGCCTTGAGCCTGTCACTTTGTGCGATAAAGGTGATGCGAGAGGTGTCTCCGGGAGAGTATGCGGTGCATATAGCATACAAGGTCAAGTCGCTTTCCACTGGTTGAGATTCATCATATAGGCGCAAACCGTCTGAAGTGTATGACAGTGCACAAAAGTCTCTGTCAATACCGCAACTTGTATTATATCTTTGAGTGTTCACCAAATGTGCAAGAGTGAACACCTCTCCTTTAACAATTTTATATGTTTGCCAAATATGATTGATTCCGTATGTGCATCTCACGCTGACGGTGCAGTATTCTGCAGTTGGTGTTTTGTCACAACCGACAGCAAGAAGAGCAGTCCCCACAAGCACAATTATCAGAAATATAACTGCGATTGATTTTTTCAACAGGATACCTCCAAATCATATTTTTGTGTTAACAACAGTGTCAATTTTGATCTTGAAAAAAGACACTCGCAAAGCGAGTGCCTATTAATAACTTCTCACAAGAGAGACGCTTTCCCAGTCACCGAAGACCACGATGTTGTCGTAGCGGTACACCATATATCTCTTGGGGAATTGAGTGACGGTTTCCATTTCTCCCTTTTCAATCAAGTCCATCATCTCGTCATAGGTGTCTTGATATTGTTTTGCCAACTCCTTGAAGCTTTCTTCCAGCTTGTCGGCGGACTCGGTGTCACCCATAAAGTAGATTGCCACTTCCCACACTGCGGAGGGGAGTTCACCATACTCCTCGTGGACGGTCATATCCATCTTGTATGCGTAGATGGTTTTCTTCATTTTGAGGCCTGCCATCATAGGGTCGCTTGTGGGGATCATTGAGTGACCGGACATAACGACGTACTCTTCCTTTTCAAGGCGGGAGAGTATGGATTTTTCAGTCATAGTCACCTTCATGCAACCCACAAATGAAATTGCGATGATTGCGATGAGCAGAGCTGATATAATTGCGATAACTGTCTTTTTCATAGGTCTATAATACAATTATAGTTGTGTCTTGTCAAGTCCTGCCAAAAATTGCCACTCATTTTCCTATGAAAATGCACACACTATTTTCGGAGGGCTTATGAAAAAGATAATGATAGGAATGCTTGTAGGCATGGTGACCGCAACGGCAATCTGCACTGCAGGCAACACAAGAAGTATCAAACGCACCAAGCGTGCAATCGTCAACAAGATTGAAGACTTGATTGATTAAAAAACAATCTACAAAAAAAAGAGAGAGCTATGCTCTCTCTTGTTTTTATTTATCTCAAATTTTAGTTTGTCGTTAGTTGTTTTTGAAATAGACTAAACAGTTGTGTATTTGACGCTGAGGTTGAAGTAGTCGTTTGCCCAGTCGATGAAGTCGATGAGGGAGCTTGACGCCACACCAAAGCCCATATTTTCAACGTTTTCAGCCACGATTTTGGATTCTACAACCCCAACAACAAGACCGCTTTTATTGATCATAGCGCCACCGCTGTTGCCTGAGTTGATTGCGCCGTCCGTCATAATAAAGTTGCCTGCACCCCAACTTGACAGGGTTATATCGGGTTTTGAAATTGTGCCTGAGGTGATGCTGAGGCCTATGCCTTGAGGGTTGCCCACGATTGCAATTTCATCGCCGTAGTTTACGTTGTTTTCGGTTGCGATTGAAAGGCCTGCGTCACTGCCGTCAGCGGTGAAGTCAGGTTTTGCCCCTACAAAACGGCATATTGCAAGGTCGGGTTGTGACAGGACGTCAGTTGACACTGTGACGGTTTGAGTTTGACCGAAAAATCCCCCTGAAGAAACGTTGAACGTTTCTTTATAGGTGCCGTACGCCACCACTTCAAGGGTGTATGACACGGCAGGATTGAGGAGTTCAAACACGCAGGAGATGTTTGTGTGCTCGTGCATTTCGCGGTCGGCAAGGGCGGTGCCGTTGTTGGTTGTCCACACGGTCATGACCACGTGAGCGTTGGTGACAAGATAGATGTCACTTCCAACGCCGATGACAAATCCAGATGCCGTTGAGGCTGAGGAGTCGTGTGCGGTTGATGCGGGTGTAGAGCAGTTGACCACTGCCACGTATTTCATATAGTTGTCCGCCACCACTTCGGTGATTGATGAGTTTATGAGGTCTGCTGCCAGTTGACCTGCCTTATCCTTGACGTCCTCAACGATGTCGGTGTCTTCAAGAGCGTCTTTCACTGCCTCCTCGTATTGCGCCTTCATATTGTCGGCTATATTTGCGGAGTATTCTTTTGCAATGGTATTCTTGAGAGAAGCGAGCACCACCACGTTTATGAGCACCACTAGACACATAACCACTGACACAACAATGGCAAAGGTCACTGAAAAGCTTTTCTTTTTAGGGCCTTCGGGGGTAGGGGTGTGATAGACAGGGGTTTTGTTGTCGTTGTTGTCGTTGTCTCTGTCAAAGAAGTTGTCGAAGTCGTCCATAATATCTCCTAAGGGATAAGTTTTGTTGTTGAGGGCAGTATAGCCGTCAAAAGTTAAATCTTCATTAAAGATTTGCAGTAAAATTGTACACCAACTGTCACAAAAAACAAGACAATTTTGTTGATTATTCTATGAATATTGCTGAATTTTGCTAGAATAAGGCGGTTATCGTCGCAAATTGAATATTTAAGCCATAACCATGAATACGTATATCATTGACAAATAGGGCGTTTTGTATTAAAATTATTTCACAAAAATTAAAGGAGAGCTTATGGCAGTATTATTTTGCGATACCGACTGTGAACTTTGGTACACAACGGCAAGAGACCTCGGTCTTAAAGTCATCGGTATGCCGTACACCGTAAACGGCGAAGAAAAATTATACGACCTTGGTGAAAACACTGATTTCGTCGGCTTTTTCAACCAAATGAAAGCGGGTGCAACAGTCACCACCTCCGGCCTCAATTTTGACACTTATTACGAAATCTTCGAGCCTTACTTTGAAAAGGGCGAAGACATACTTTATATTGCTTTCTCATCAAAGATGTCAAACACCTTCGAGCCTATGCAAAAGGCAGTTGACGAGTTGTCAGCAAAATATCCCAGCGCATCATTTAGACGCTTCGACACTCTCAACATCTCAATGGGTGCAGGCCTCATGGTCTATATGGCAGCCAAATTCTTCAACGAAAATGGCGGAGACGTGGACAAAACCTACAACTATCTTGACTCAATCCTCAACAATATAGGCATTTACTTTGTTGTTGACGACCTGAAATATCTTGCCCGTGGCGGACGCTTGTCCCCCTCAAAGGCAGCATTTGGCAATCTTATGCAACTGAAACCTATCCTTCGTGTTGGCGAAAGTGGCGAGATTGACGTTTACTCCAAGCAACAAGGCTCAAAAAAAGCTTTGAAGTTTATGGTGGACGAGTTCAAAAAGAAGTACAAAAACATCGACAACGCCCCCATCGTCATCGTTGGCGCAAACAACGACAAGGCAGTTGAAGAAGTCAAGGCACAAGTTGTGGAGTTTGCTCCCGATGCAGAAATCTGGACTCAACCCGTTGGCCCCGTCATCGGCGCACACTGCGGTCCCGGCACTTGTGGCATCATCTTCACCTCAGTTTCAAGATGAGGACAAAATCAGTTCTTCTTATCGCAATAATTTTGATTTCTATTGTTTCGTTGACTGCGTGCAGTTCAACGGAACAATTTTTTGTATTCGGCACTTTCCTTGATATGACCGTTGAGGGGGTGTCTGGGGGCAAAGTGACAAGAGAGGTTTTCACCTATATGGAGAGCCTTGAAACCTTGCTTTCACCCACCGTAGAGGGCAGTGACCTGCACAAAATCAACAACGCAAAAGCAGGGGAGAGTGTCAAATGCTCACCCGAAACGATGGAGCTTTTGTCCATAGTCGAAGTCATCTTTGACCTCAGTGAAGGGGCATACGACCCAAGCATTTACCCCCTTGTTAGACTTTGGAATTTTAGTGGTGACAAGTTCAGTCAAATAGAGGGCAAAACTCCTCCCACCGACGAGGACATTGCAGAGGCACTTTCAGTTGTGGGCTTTGACAAGGCTTTCACCATAGACCACGTTGCAGGCACAGTCACCAAAAACGCAGGATATGATGGCGCAATGCTTGACTTCGGCGGAGTGGCAAAGGGCTACGCCGTTGACAAAGCAATGGACAGTTTTGACAGCAAAGCCCTAGTCAATCTTGGCGGAAACATAGGCGCAAAGGGCAAGGAATATACAATCGGCATAGGCAATCCCCGTGATAGTGCCACCCCCTATTTTGGTTCCTTCACACTCTCTGCCGGTGAACTTATTTCCACCAGCGGTGACTATGAAAGGTTCTTCACTTATGAGGGCAAACGCTATCATCATATCTTGAGTCCCTCCACAGGAAAGCCCAGTGACAGCGGTCTTATTTCAGTCAGTATAGTGTGCACAAACGGCGCGGTCGGTGACGCACTGTCCACTGCAATTATGGTGCTTGGTGCAGAAAAAGGCAAGGCACTCATCGATCGAATAAACGATGAATTTGACCTTAACGTCAAGGCGGTTTTGATATCTACAGACCTCACTTATGAGGTGGTTGGCGACCTTGGTTTTGTCAAGAAATAGAATGAAAACAAGGCGGAAATAGAGCACACTCATCCCTGTGACAAAAAACACGAAAACAACAAAACAAAGCATTTATATATTGATTTCAACAACTTAAACCCTTGTTTATGAAAAACAAACTCTTGAAAGACATCTTCAAAAAGGGGGATATAATCCTTGTCCTAGTGCTTGTAGTGGCAGTCATTTTGACCGCCGTTTTTGCAACTCGCACGGCGGATAGCTTTGTTGAAATCTACGTTGACGGAGTGCTTGCATTCCAACTTGACTTGTCAAAGGACACCACCCTTGACCTGAACACAACCTCCTATAAAATCGACCTCATCGTCACGGTGAAATCAGGCAAGGCCTACGTCACTCACAGCGACTGCCCAGACAAGCTGTGTGTGCTCAGTTCTGGTGTGTCCTCAGTCGGCGGACTCATCGTTTGCCTTCCCAACAAGGTTGTTGTCAAGGTGACACCAAAGGAGGTTGACGCAATATCATGAAACGCAAGACCTTCAAGGAAATAGTCAAAACCAACGGGGCAAAACGTGTGGCGTTGTCAGGGGTTATGCTCGCCCTCGCCCTCATCGTATCCCTCATTGAAAATATGATTCCCCCCATTGTGCCTATGCTCCCTTATGCAAAGCTAGGGCTGACCAACGTGGTGCTTCTTGCTTGCTTTATGCTTGTGGGGGTGTGGGAAGGATATATTGTCCTTCTTCTCAAGTGTTTGCTGTCAGCGGTGTATGCAGGCAACATGTCAATGCTTTTGTGGTCGTTGCCCTCAGCCCTCGTCGCATACACAATTATGGTGCTATTGTCAATGACCAAACTTTTCTCAATCACAGGATTGTCTGTTGTGGGCGGTATGCTTCACAACTTCACTCAAATCGTTGTGGCAACCTTGCTCCTCGGCACGTCAGTGTTTTTCTATCTCCCCTATATGCTCCTTGCAGGGGGTGTGGCAGGCCTTGTGACAGGTGTCATCTGTCACTTTGCAGTCAACGGACTCAAAGACAAGTTTGACTTCAAGGGCAAGAAAAACGTAGCGGAAGAAGAGGAAACTCTTGTAGAAGAGGACGAAGCAATCCCTCACGAGGAAGAAATTTCTCATAACACAGAAACCCCTTCCATAAAGGAATAACGAATAGCAGAAAAGTGGTGTTGAATTTTTCAAGGATTGATTCAAACGCAAGCCACCTAAAAAGCTAAAAATAAAAATTGAAAACCACAACAAGTCAAAAAAAAAGGCACTCAAACGAGTGCCTTTTTTTGTTTTTATAGTATTACGCAATTATGTTTGCCACAAACATACCTAGATATGATAAGACGAGGATTGCAATGCAACTGAAGAAGGACAGCACTGTGAAGAGGAAGGACAGGTGCGCAATAGGTTTCACTGCGTTTGCCCCTGCCACTGAAAGGATAGTGCCCACAATGCTTGCCCCTATGCCAATCCAACAAAGGAGTTTTTCGGCTTCAAGTAGGGGTTTGCCAAACAACTCTGCAACTCCTGCACCCACTCCCGACAGGAAGAAGGAAAGGAGTACCACAAGCGCAAAAGCAAGGGCAACGAGAGACACCACAAAACCGACGATGAGCACCGCCTTTCTTGCAGTAGGTTGTTTGTAGATTTCACTGCTGTGAGCATAGGTTTTTGTAGCACGCTTTCCCATACCTATATTTTAATACAGTAGAGGTGGCTTGTCAACGGCAAAGTTTTCAGGCAAAAAACTGAAAGTCAAAGTCAAGGACGTAGGCATCAACTTCACCGAAATTTGCACGGAAAAGCCCAAGGGTTGAGGAGGTGTTGACAAGGATTGTGAAGCCAACGTTTGATGAAGAAATCCCCACAATTTCACCTACAATATCAAGGGTTTTTGTCAACAAAATTTCCCCGTCAGTCAAGGTGATCTTGTAAGTGCCGTTTTCAACTGAAACAACCAAAAATCCCTCTCTAGACGGCGTCAGCGCAACCACTTTTTCAAAGGACAATGAGTTAGGCGAGGAAGCCACCAAATCAAGGTGACGGCAATATGATTTTGTCACCCCGTCACCCACAAATTGAAGTCCGTCACCATAGGGGAAAAGGAAGCCGTCAGTGACGTCCTCAACCGTCTTCACTCCACTGACTTGAAAGGTTGTGTCAAAGGATATAAGGACGGACTCACTCCCCGATTTGCCGTGAAGAATATAGCTTGTGTCAACGGCAGTGCCTGCGGTGACAATTTGCCTAAACGATAGTTTATCTCTTGCAAAAAGCAATCTAAACCCTGTGTTTTGCTCAAATAAGTAAATTGAAGTGTTGTCATCATCTCCACACACAAGCACCTGTCCAAGGGGGTTGTCAAACACTTCGTGCACGGTTGTGTCAAGGGTTGAAAGGAGGAAAGGATTGCTTTGCAACGTCATATTGTCAAGGACGGTGTGACAGGTCAGTCTGCCGTTTGACAGAGTGAAAAGGAGCACCTTATTCCCCGACAAATACAACTTGCCGTCAGTGAAAGTTGGGAGAGATATTTGAGCACGAATTTCACCACCTAACCCTAAAAGATATAGGTGTCCACCCGATGAATTTTTGGTGAGGAAAAGAGGTCCAACCGCGGTCATTTTGCCGTCCACGTAAGTGTCGTCACCAAGGCGCACAACGGCCTCAACCCCTTCGCCTATGACAGCCACGTGCAGTCCACTTTCTCTCAGGTCAAACTCCGTTGAGGTTGATGAAAACACGGCATATCTTTTTCCGCCGTAGTTGACTAGATTATGTACAGTGTCAACCCCCTCACCACCAAAGTGTGTGACAGTGACACCATCAATTTGTTCGGGCTGACGAGGGAGTGTTGTGTAGTATGGCACGTGGACAGGAGTGTCGTCTTCGTCATCATTGGGATTTTCATCCACGTAGTCATCTGCCGTTGCTTGGTCGTTCACCTTTTTGATATACAGGGCATCGTAGAGGATATAACTGCCCACCGCCACCATTGCTAGGAGTATGATGGCAAGCCATTTTGCTATAGTTTTTTGTTTTTGCATAAGTCACCTCGGCTTATGCTATCACGGATTATTCCCACAATTTTTCCGTTGGTGTCGCAAGAGGGTTTTGTCATAGGCGGAAGGGATAGAGTTTTGTCGATTTCACGGACAAGGCCTTTCAACTCACTTTCATACAGCACACGTCCACCCAAGGATTTTGCATACACCGCGTTGTCAAGTTGATCCCCTCTTGACACTCCTTTTGGCAACGGGATAAACAAGGCCCGTTTTTCAAGGGCGCTGAGCTCAGCAACGGCGGTTGCCCCGGCTCTTGATATGACAACGTCACTGACGGCGTACAGTTCACCCATATTGTCCGCATATTGAATGGGGATATATCTGTCTGTCCGTTTAGGGGGACTGAAAGGGGCTTTGCCGTAGAGGTGAATCACCACGTATTTTTTTGTGAGGATAGGCAGTTTCAACATAAGAGCGTCGTTGAGAGCCTTTGCCCCTGAGGAGCCACCCACTACAAGCAGGACTCTGTCTTCAGGTGACAAGTTCAACTTTTTCCGTGCTTCAAGGGGATTGACCTGAAAAAGCTCTCGTCTTACAGGCACACCCACAAATTCTCCTGCCGTTTTAGGGTTTGAGGTCAGCACTCGTCCGCCCATAATTTTGCCTATTTTGTTTGCAAGCCCAAGTGTCAGGTCGGATTCATGACAAATGAGGGGGATTTTGCCGTGGGATAGCACCATAGGAAGAGAAGCGTAGCCCCCTTTTGCAAAGATAAGGTCTGGTTGAATGTTTTTTAGAAGTTTTCTGCCCTCGGTGACCGAGTGCATCAACACGAAGGGGATTTTCATGTTGTTCACAATGGCTTTAAGGGACAATCCTCTCACCAACTTCACTGTGGGCAAGCCGTGATATTCAACACCCATCTCAGCGCAAAGCCGTTTTTCAAGGGTGTCACCCTTGCCACCTACGTAAACCACTTGAAAACCTGCGTCATTTAGGTCGGGTATGAGGGCGATATTTGGATAGACGTGGCCACCTGTGCCACCACCGGTCAAGATAATTTTTTTCATAATGAATATTATGCCCAACAAGCCCAAAAGGTTTCTGCCCTCGGCAATTTTGTCAAAACTGTTTTGTATGTAGGACAAGACAGGTGCTTGTCAAAAATATTGCATATTGATTTTTCATCTTACCCGTGTTAGAATTGATATATGATATGTTTGGGCGCACGCCCGTATAGGAGAGATTATGAAAACAGAGAAATTTACAAGCCATGACGGAACAGTGTTGCAATGCTATCTTTGGGCAGACGTGAGAAATCCTAAGGGAGTTGTCCAAATCGCCCACGGTATGGCAGAACACGCAAGAAGATACGACAACTTTGCCAACTTCCTCAACAAAAACGGATATATCGTCTTTGCAGACGACCATCGCGCCCATGGTATGACTAGCACCAAGCAAAGTGCAAAGGGTGTCAAAGGCTATCACAAAGGGGACATCTATTTTGACACCGTCAAGGACGAAGTGGCAATCACCGCACATTTGAAGGAAAGATTTGGCCTCCCCGTCATCTATCTTGGACACAGCTACGGCTCAATGGTGGGTCAACGCTATATTGAAATGAATCCCGCAGTGGACGGCGTTTTGCTGTCAGGCTCTGCTATGATGAAAGGGGCACTGCTCAGTGCAGGTGCTCTTATAAGCAAACTTCAATACAAGATGAAAGGCGGAGAAGTGAGGGCAGACCTTCTTGACAAGATGAGCTTTGGCTCATACAACGCACCTTTCAAAAAGGAAGGTCCTTTTGCATGGCTCTCCCGTGACCGCGAACAAGTGAAAAAATACATCTTTGACGAGCAATGTGGCTACGTCATGTCAGTGTCTTTCTTCAAGCATTTCTTGAACGGACTGAAAGCAAGTTATAAGGCAGAAAACCTTGCTTCAATCAACAAGGATTTGCCCATTGCAATCTTCTCAGGTGACAAAGACCCCGTTGGTGGCAACGGCAAGTTGGTGACCGCCCTTTACAACCAATACAAAAACCTTGGTGTCAAGGATGTCAGCATCAAACTCTATCCTGATGCTCGTCACGAAATCTTGAACGAAACCAACAACAGTGAAGTATATGGTGACTTCCTCACCGCCCTTGACAAAATCGTTGGCTGAATAGTTTTGCTGTAAAGCATCCACAACAACAAAAAACAGAAAGAGAGAACAAATCGGTCATAGCCGAAATGTCCTCTCTTTTTTTTGTTGGTGAAGTTTTTGCTGAGCAAAAGTGAAGTTGCTATGCAGTGAAGTTTTTGCTACGCACAAGTGAAGTTAAGTTTGCCACAACTTCGCCGACAGGCGAAACTTCACTCACGAAGTGAACTTCACTATCAAAGATAACTTCACTTGCCTGAAAGGCAAACTTAGTTAGCGTGATATCCTTAACGGAGTATCACGCTATAGCGGTGGTTTTTTTGTAAGAAAATTGTAAGAAATATCCACTAAAATTGTAAGAAAGGTTGCCCATAATGGTGTCAAGGAGAAAGATATGAAAACGATTTCACTGACTGGAGCAACCGGAAATATGGGCAAAGAAGCCCTCCTGCAACTTATGGATTCACCTATTGTCAGCAAGGTGAAAATCCTCGTTTTGCCAAGAAAAAAGGACAAGGCAATCGCCCGCAAATGGCAAAAGACTTATGGTGACAAACTTGAAGTCATATATGGCAGCGTATCCTCTCTTGAGGACTGCATTCGTCTTGTTGACGGGGCGGACTACGTGTTCAATTTGGCGGCAGTCATACCCCCTAAATCAGACGCATCACCTCACCTTGCCAAATTCTGCAACGTGGACGGCGCAAGAAATATGGTGAAGGCAGTGGAGATGGCAAACCCAGAGCCTAAATACGTCCATTGTTCAACTGTGGCAGTGTATGGCAACCGCAACTACAAGCACCCTTGGGGCAGGGTGGGCGACCCTCTTCTTCCCAGTGTGTACGATTGCTACGCCTCACAAAAAGTCCTTGGTGAAAGAGCGGTGCTTGACAGCAAAATAAAGACTTGGGCAGTGCTTCGTCAAACGGCAATGCTCCACAACAATATGCTCACCGACAATATGAAAGACGGGCTTATGTTCCACACCTGTTTTAATACCCCTCTTGAATGGGTGACCGCAAGGGATAGTGGACGTCTCATCGTCAAAATCGTTGAAAAAGACGTGGCGGGTGAATGTGACGTGTTTTGGAAAAAAGTGTGGAATATCGGTGGTGGACACCCCAATCGTTTGACTGGTTTTGACACCTTTGACGAGGGCTTCCGCCTCATCGGTGGCACAGGAGAAGAGTATCTCAAACCTACCTGGCATAGTGTGAGAAATTTCCACGGATTGTGGTTTTATGACAGTGACGGCCTCAACGATATTTTTGACTTTCAACGTGACACAACTGCGGACTACTGGAATGATATTCTTGCCAGCCACAAATACTACACTCTTGCCAAAATCCTCCCCAAAACACTTATCCGCAGAGTGGCAATCCAAAGACTGCTCATTGATGACAATGCTCCCAGAAAATGGATTTTAAGTGGTCAAAGTGGCAAGGTAAAAGCCTATTTCGGTGCATTTGACAACATTTTGTGCTTGCCCGAAAAGTGGAGTGAATACCCCCTTCTGTCAAAGGGACAAGTGCCCGGCGGTGACATTGATTACGAGGCACTTCGTGACAGGAGCAAAGTGGCAAAAGCTATGCTTCTTTCCCACGGCTATGACGAAGAAAAAGCAGACAGCGACCTTGATATAGAGGATATGAAAATGGCGGCAGAATTCCGCGGAGGCAAGTGCCTCAGTGACAGTATGGTGAGGGGCGACCTCTACACCCCTCTCACTTGGCAGTGCCACGACGGACACGTCTTCACCGCATCACCTTACACAGTCATCAAAGCGGGGCACTGGTGCGACAAGTGCTATCAACTTAACGTGTGGGATTTTGACAGACAATCAAAGCACAATCCTTTCTATGCACAAGTATGGTATGACACCCACGCAAAGGGTGAGGACACCTACTATTACTTTGACCACAAGTACAATGCAAAATTCAAAACTTTGGACTTGAAAGGAGAAGGACAATGAGGTGTGTGATATTCTGTTTTTCAGGCACAGGCAACACTTTGAAAGTGGTCGAGGAATACCGCGCTCATCTTGAAGAAAGAGGGGTTGAAGTGGTGCTAAGAAAGGTGACAAACCGCCTTGACAATTTCGGCACTGACGACTTTGATTTGGTTGGCATCGCCTATCCTATACACGGCTTCAACGCTCCTGAGCCTATTATTGACCTAGTGAAGCAGCTGCCCGCCAGTGACAAGAAATATTTTGTTGTGAAGACCTCGGGGGAAATGCTGAAACTGAACAATATATCTTCAAACAAAATGGCAAAAATTTTGAAGAAGAAAGGATATACTCAGATTGGTGAATATCACTACGCAATGCCTTACAACATGATCTTCCGCCACACGGACAATATGGCGTCACTTATGTTTGACACCGCAAAAAGCCTTGTGCCCCTTCACGTTGATGAGATATTAAGTGGTAACGGACAAAAACTTGACAAGGTTTTCCTCGGCTCGTTCATTGCTTGGCTGTTTAGGATAGAGCACAAGTTTATGCCTATCAATGGCAAGCACTTCAAAACAAATGATAGTTGTGTCCACTGCGGACTTTGTGAAAGGGTATGCCCCAAAGGAAATATCCGTTTAGATGACGGAAAAGTGCAGTTTGGTGACAAGTGCGTAGGTTGTATGGCGTGCGCTTTTGCTTGCCCTAAAAACGCCATAAACACCGCAGTGCTCAACGGCTGGAAAGTCAACGGCAAATACGATTTTTCCGCCACACCGAAGATGCAAGAAGGCGATCACGAAAACTACTGCAAGAGGTCGTATATACGCTATTTTGAAAATGCAAAAAAGGTGAAAGCAGATGACAATAAGGACAACAAATAGAGAAAACACTTGCAAGCAAGTGTGGGATAATGTACAATACAATCAGGTGAACTATGAAAAAGATTTTGATTGCAGAAGACAGCGTAGAACTCAGTGACATAGCGCGCAACTTTCTTTTGAAGGCAGGATATACAGTCTATCAAGCCTTTGACGGGCAGTCTGCTCTTGACATGGTAAAGGCACTCAGCCCTGACCTCGTGCTCCTTGACATAATGATGCCCAAGGTGGACGGCTTTGAAGTTTGTCAAAAACTTCGTGCCACAATGAAAATCCCCGTCATCGTCATGAGCGCAAAGGCCAGCGAAGAGGACAAGGTGCGCATGTTCGATTTGGGCGCAGACGACTATATCACAAAGCCCTTTTCAATGAAGGAAATGGTGATGAGAGTGTCCGCTCAACTGCGTAGATATTTTGAATATAACACCGCACCCAAATTCAAGGTGCGCAAATACGGTGCGCTCACCGTCAACAGTGACACTTGTGAGGCAAGTGTTGAAGGCAAAGTCCTTCCTCTCACCGCAAAGGAATTCAAGATGCTGGACTTTTTCACTCTCAATGAAAACTGCCTCTTTGGCAAGCAAAAAATAATTGACGAGGTGTGGGGTGTGGACGAATATATTGACGAAAACACCGTGGCAGTCACCGTCGCAAGACTTCGCGAAAAACTTGAAAAGGAAGGAGTCAACCACGTGGTCACCGTTTGGGGACTTGGATATAAGTGGCAATATTGATATGAAAAAAGAGAGCAAAAGCATATTGATAGACAAGATAGGTCAACTTGCTGAGGGGAACTATGACACCCCCATTGAAACCAACCTTTCAAGGGAGTATGGTGACGTCCTTTGCGCCCTTGAGGAGTTGAGGGTGAAACTCCGTGACCTGCGTCAAGTTGGTGTGCAGACAGAGAAAAACGTCAGTGACACCATTGCAAGCGTTGCCCATGACCTCAAGACGCCCATCGCCGTCATACTGGGCTATGCGGAGTGCCTTGAAGAGGGCATTGACGACAAGGACTATCTCTCTCTCATCGTTGAAAAGGCAGGGGAGATGAACGAGCAAGTGTTGTCGATAGTTGAGTCCAACCGCAACAAGGAATATCTTGCAGACTGCTTTGAACTCATCTCTGCAAGGAAGTTTTTTGACTATGAAGTGTCAAAGCATATTCCCCTTGCAAAAAGCAAAAACCTGACTTTAAAGGTCCAAAAAGTGCCAGACATCTCCTTTTTTGGTGACAAGAAGGGTTTGTCAGCAGTTGTGCAAAACCTCCTTTCAAACGCCGTGAAATACACTGACGAGGGCGGAAAGATTGTGGTATCTTTTTCAAGGAAGAGAAAGCACCTCGTCGTCACCGTCCGCGACAACGGACAGGGCATTGACAAAAAGGACTTGCCAAAGATTTTTGACAAATTCTACAAAGGAGACAAGGCAAGGACGGACGGCAAAAGCAACGGGCTTGGACTCTACTCTGTGAAGGAAATCGTCACCCACCACGGTGGCAAGATTGAGGTGAAATCACGTCTTAACAAGGGCACTGCAATGAGCGTCTATCTCCCTCTTGAAGAAAAGGACGTGCGCCACGGCTTTGACGGATTTTCTCGCCTTGCAAAGATGACCGTTTTCCTCATCACCTATCCCTTCAATCCTTCATTTGTGTACAGATTGCACAAGGCAGTTGAGTCGGGGGATAGAAAGCATCTTGCGTCAACAATCATATCATTCCCAGTTATGTATCTAGTGTGGCTCTATGACATGGCAACCCTAGTCATCGAAAACAAAATAAGATAGCGAGCTGAAAACGAAATAAGGTTATTTGAACACAATCAAAATCAAGGAACAGAATTTTCTGTTCCTTGATTTTGATATTGCAGTTTTTTTGGCAAGTTTTTGATTGACAAACTGAAAACGCTTGCTTTTTTCTTTTCAGTTGGGAGAAAAATGAAATTTTCAGGGCAAAATTGTCATATTTAGGGCGGTGGAGCACTTGAAATCTACAATATATTGTGCTACAATAGTTGTGTATTTTGTATAGCGCGCTTGCACGTGTATACACGACGAGCAAATAAATTTGGCAGGTACGATATGTCAGCAGCAAAAGGCTACAATGCGGAGCAAATCCAAGTCCTCGAAGGTCTTGATGCGGTGCGTAAGCGCCCCGGTATGTACATCGGCACAACAGGCAACAAAGGATTGCACCACATTTTATGGGAAATCATTGACAACAGCGTTGACGAAGTGGCAAACGGCTTCGGCGACACTGTCACAATTCAACTTCTTGACGACTGCGTTGCAAGAGTAAGCGACAACGGCAGAGGTATGCCCGTTGACAAACACCCGAAACTGAAAATCAGCGGTGTTGAAGTCATCTTCACTCAACTGCACGCAGGCGCAAAATTCAACAACGACCAGTATTCATTTTCTGGCGGACTTCACGGCGTAGGCGCATCAGTGACAAACGCACTTTCAGAGTGGCTCTACGTTGAGGTTGCCCGTGACGGAAATCTTTATAGAGCGGATTTCCACTCTCCTGAACTTGCAGGCGGCAAGGTGAAGAGCGGTGTTGTCAAAAATCCTTTGACCTTGGTGGGCAAGACCAAAAACCAAGGCAGTCGCGTCACCTTCAAGCCGGACGAGCGCATTTTCAAAGGTGAAAAGTTCAACTACAACATCATCGCAGACCGTATGAGAGACGTGGCCTACCTCAACCGTGGTATGACCATCGTCCTTGAGGACCTTCGCATGCCCCTTGACGGTGGCACTGAAAAGAAGGACACTTTCTGCTACAAGGGTGGCATTGCGGACTATGTCCAATATCTCAACGAGGGCAAAAACACCCTTTACGACAAACCTCTCTACGTTGAAGCAAAAGAGAAGAATTTTGAAGTTGCGGTTGCAATCCAACACACTGACGGATACAGCGAAAATATCTATTCCTACGTCAACTCAATCCCCACCGTAGAGGGTGGCACTCACGAAGTGGGTTTCAAGAGTGCAGTGACAAGAGTTTTCAACGAGTTCGCAAGAAAAAACAACATCTTGAAAGAGAAGCAACCCAATCTTCTTGGCGAAGACTTCCGCGAAGGTATGGTGGCAGTCATCACCGTCAAGATGCAAAACGTTCAATTTGAAGGACAAACCAAAGGAAAACTTGGCAATCCCGAAGTAAGACAAAAGGTGGAAACCCTTGTTGCAGAGCAACTTGAAGAGCTTCTCCAAATGCGTGGCTACAAGTCCAGCGCAGAAAAGATAATCTCAAAGGCAATGGGGGCAGCCCGCACCCGTGAAGCAGCCAAAAAGGCAAAGGATATTGCCCGTCAACAAAACAAGCTCAACGGCGCAAACCTCATAGGCAAACTGTCCAGTTGTTCAGGCAGAAACTATGAAATCAATGAGTTGTTTATAGTTGAAGGTGACTCCGCAGGTGGCAGTGCAAAGCAAGCAAGAGACCGCTCTTTCCAAGCAATCTTGCCTCTTAGAGGCAAGCCTCTCAACGTTGAGAAAGCACCACTTGAAAAAATCCTTGCCAACGAAGAGATTTCAACAATCATCAGTGCTCTTGGCACAGGCATCGAGCCCGCCTTTGACATCACAGGGCTGAAATATGACAAAGTCATCATCCTTGCAGACGCGGACCAAGACGGCGCACACATAAGAGCACTTCTTCTCACCTTCTTCTTCCGCTATATGCGCAAACTCATCACCGAAGGACACGTGTATATCGGTATGCCTCCTCTTTACAAGTTGCAAAAGAAAGACGAAATCCTCTATTGCTACGATGACGAAGCCCTTGAAGAAGGACAAAAGAAGATGGGGAAAACTGCACTCCTTCAACGCTTCAAAGGTCTTGGCGAAATGAATCCCGAGCAACTTTGGGACACCGCTATGGACCCTGCAAAACGTTCACTGACAAGAGTGACCATAGAGGACGCGGCGGCGGCAGACAGACGCATCACCGTGCTTATGGGTGACGACAGTGCAATAAGAAAGGATTATATCTATCGTCACGCAGACTTCAACAAGATTGACTCCTTCAAAATCAAGGCGGAGGACTAAGATATGGCAAAGAAAAAACAAAAAGAAATCATCTATAACAGTGCCATTTACAACGTGGCGTTTGAAGAGGTCATGCACAATTCAATGTTGCCGTACTCCGAAAACGTCATCCTTGACCGCGCTCTGCCTAGAGTTGAAGACGGATTGAAACCCGTCCAACGTAGGATTTTGTATTCAATGTATGAAATGGGCATCACCCCCGACAAGCCTTACAAGAAATGTGCAAGAATCGTCGGTGACTGCCTTGGCAAATATCACCCCCACGGCGACAGTTCAGTGTACGGCGCACTGGTCCGTATGGCTCAACCCTTCTCAATGGGTATGAAGCTGGTTGACGGCCACGGAAACTTTGGCTCAGTTGACGGTGACGGGGCGGCGGCTATGCGTTATACCGAAGCCCGTATGGCATCACTTGCCCTTGAACTTTTGAGGGATCTTGACAAAGATACCGTGTCTTGGACACCCAACTTTGACGACAGCCTTGAAGAGCCCACAACTCTCCCCGGCAGATTCCCCAACTTGCTGGTCAACGGCGCAAACGGCATTGCAGTCGGCCTTGCCACAAACATCCCCACCCACAATATGGCAGAGAGCATTGACGCAGTGGTTGCAATGATTGACAATCCCTCAATCACCACGGCGGAACTTCTCAAAGTGTTCAAAGGCCCCGATTTCCCCACAGGCGGATTTATCGTCCCTGTTGACAGCCTTGAATCAATCTATGAAACAGGCAAGGGCAGAATCAAAATTCGTTCACGCCTGCACGTTGAAGACGAGGACAACGGCAAGAAGAATATCGTCATCACCGAACTTCCTTATCAAGTCAACAAGGCGGAATTGCTCACCAAGATTGCAGACTTGAGAGAAACCAACAAGGAATTGCTTTCAGGCATCAGCGACATCGTTGACGAAAGTGACAAGTCTGGTATGCGCGCGGTCATCAAATTGAAGAAGGACGCACCTGTTGACAAGATTGTGGCTTTCCTCATGAAAAAGTCCAACCTTGAAATCGGCTACTCAGTCAACATCGTTGCAATCGCAGGGGGCAAACCCGAGCAACTTGGGCTCAAAGACATACTGAAATATTACATCGCATATCAAAGAGAAATCATCGTCAAGCGCACGACCTTTGACCTTAAAGCCGCAAAGGCAAGAGCAGAAATCGTCAAAGGCTTGCTCATTGCAATAGCCAACATTGACGAGGTCATCCAAATCATCAAGACCAGCGAAACCACCGCAAAGGCAAAGGCAACACTCCGTGAAAGATTTGACCTCAGTGACGAGCAAGCACAAGCAATCCTTGATATGCGCCTCAAAGCCCTTGCACGTCTTGAAGTTGGCAAACTGGAAGAAGAACTTGCAAAGCTTGAAAAACTCATTTCAAAACTCAGTGCAATCCTTGCCAGCAAGGCAAAGCAATATGCAGTCATCAAGGATGAAATCCTTGAAATCAAAAAGAACAATCCTTCTCCTCGTCTTTCAGTCATATTGGGCGCAGAGGAAGGTGACAAGGTTGAAATCCCCACCGCAGAGGAGTCTGTTGCATATCGTGAGGGCGTGTTTGTGTTGAACGATGCAGGCACAATAAGATTTATGTCACAAAAGAGCTATTCATTGGCGCTCAAGGATATGTCCGCTTATGGTGAAAACGAACTCCCCAAACAAGTCCTGCACGTCAACAACAATGGCGCGCTGTACGCCTTCACTTCAAAGGGCAATCTTGTGAAGATTGACGTCACCACTCTCCCCGAAAAGAGATGGAGAGAGAAGGGCGTCACCATCGGCTCACTAAATCCTGAAGTGACCGCAGGCGAATACGTGGTCAAAGCCTTCTTCTTTGGCTCAACTCCCGTTGGCGAATTCCTCTTCTTCACAAAGCAAGGCATGGTCAAGCGCACCGACGTCAACGAGTATGCAGGCAGCAAGTCCTTTATGAACGCAGTCATTTTGGGGGACAATGACACACTCCTCAACGTAGAACTTGTTGACGATGAAAAGAACGTCTTTGAAGTGACCGCAGACGGACAATGCTTGCTCTACAATCCTCTTGAAGTGCCCCTCCAAGGCAGAAAGGCAGGGGGTGTCAAGGGTGTCAAGTTGAACGAAGGGGACAGCATCGTATTCGGCGGACTCATTGAAGAGGAAGGAGAAGTGGTCATCGTCACCACCACAGGCTACACAAAACGCGTCATATCCTCAACTCTTGAACTGTCTTCAAGGTACTTGAAGGGTGTCAAGATTGTTGACCTTGACAAGAGCAAAGTCAAGTACGTAGGCATGGTGAAAGAGCCCTATGACATAGCAATCGTCACCGGCGGAAAGACTTATATTGTCAACACTGAGGATATCCGCATTGACACAAGAACAACCAAAGGCAAACAACTGTACAAAACACCTGTGACCTTAGTCACAAAAGTGAGCGAATAAAAGGACGACATTATGAACAGAATCGGATTTGACAAAGACCTTTATATGCAAAAGCAATCGGAGCATATTCTTGAAAGAATCAATCTTTTTGACAAGCTCTATCTTGAATTTGGCGGAAAACTTTTCGACGATTTGCACGCAACAAGAGTTTTGCCCGGCTTTGACAAGGCGGCAAAAATCAAACTGCTCAAAAACTTGAAAGACGAAGCGGAACTTATCATTTGCATAAACGCAAACGACATTGAACGAAACAAAATCCGCGCCGACTACGGCATCACTTACGGCAGTGAAGTGGAACGTATGATTGACAACATTTCCTCAATGGGGATATATATCAACTGCGTTGTCATCACAATGTTCCAAGAGCAACCTGCCGCCCTTGCTTTCAAGTATAAACTTGAAAATCGTGGCGTAAAGGTCTATGTCCATCGTCCTACAAAGGGCTATCCCAACGACATTGATGTCATCGTTTCAGATGAAGGATACGGCGCAAACCCCTACATTGAAACCACAAGACGCCTCGTTGTCTGCACAGCCCCCGGCCCCGGCAGTGGAAAACTTGCCACCTGCCTCAGCCAACTCTATCACGACCAAAAGAAGGGCATCAAAGGCGGATATGCAAAGTTTGAAACTTTCCCCATTTGGAATTTGCCCTTGACACACCCCGTCAACATTGCCTATGAGGCAGCAACCGCAGACCTTAAAGACGTCAACAAGATTGACCACTTCCACCTTGAAGCCTATGGCAAGATGGCAGTCAACTACAATCGTGACATCGAGGTCTTCCCCTTGGTGAAGAATATCCTCACCAAAATTTCTGGGGGAGAGTTTGTCTATAACTCACCCACGGATATGGGTGTCAATATGGCAGGATATTGCATCATAGACAACGACGCTTGCGAAGAAGCATCAAAGCAAGAAGTTCTCCGCAGATACTACAAGGCAAGATGCGACTACAAAAACGGTCAAGGCACAAAGGGCACAATCGAGCGCCTTCGCGTGCTTATGTCCAAGCTTCAAGTGTCCGCAAATGACAGAAAGGTCATTGCATCAGCCCTCATCAAAAACCAAATTGCAGACGGAAAGGGTGCAGTGGCAATCGAGCTCCCTGACGGACAAATCGTCACGGGCAGAAACACAAAACTTATGTCCGCAGCAGCGGCAGCAGTGTTCAACGCAGTGAAGACAATAGGCAAAATTGACGACGACATTGACCTCATCGCCCCTGTTGTCATCGAGCCTATCATCTCATTGAAATCTAAGGTCCTTCACGAAAAGCACACTCCTCTTTCACTTGAAGAAGCACTCCTTGCTTTGTCAGTGTGCGCAGCCACCAACCCCCTTGCAGCCAAGGCAGTGAAGAAACTTGAAATGCTTGCAGGCTGTGAAGCCCACTCATCACACATGCTTTTCAAGGCGGACGAAAACCCTATGCGCAAACTTGGTTTGCACCTGACCTGTGAACCTGAGTTTTTGGACAACAATCTCTTCATCAACTAAAACAGCACTTTTTCCTGCGGAAATGATAGGATAAAGTGGCATTTTGAAAAAACAAGTAATCAACGGTAAACCCGAAACATAGTGAGGTAAATATGCAAGTCAAACAAAGAAATGAAATCGAACAAAAGTACAAGTGGCACCTTGAGGACATCTTTGAAAGCAACGATGCTTGGGAAGAAGCATTTTTTGCAACCGAAGAGATGATCCCCAGCATCGCAAAGTTCAACGGCAAGCTCAACGATGATGACAATATCCTTGAATGCCTTACTCTCACCACAAAGATTGGTCACGAACTGTCAAGACTTTATCAATATGCACGTATGCGCCGTGACGAGGATTCTCGTGAAAGTGTCTATCAAGGCATGACTGACAGAGCAGAAATGCTCATGGTAAAGTTTGGCTCATTGTCATCATACATTTCACCTGAACTGACCGAACTTCCCACCGAAAAACTTGAAGCACTGAAAAAGGACAAGAGATTTGCTGATTACGACGTCAGCATCGATGAACTCATCCGTGACAAGAGCATCACCCTCTCAAAGAAGGAAGAAAAACTCCTCAGCGAAATGCGCTTGTTCAGTGGCAACAGCGGTGAAGTCTTCACAATGTTTGACAACGCAGACGTCAAGTTTGACCCCATTGAAGACGAAGAGGGCAACAAGATTGAAATGAGCCACGGCGTCTATTCAATGATGATGCAAAACCCCAATCAAGAGATGAGAAGAAAGGCATTTGAAAGCATGTTCAACGCCTACAAAAACTACGTCAACACCCTTGCAGTCAACTACGGCGGAAACGTGAAGAAAAACTGGTTCTTTGCAAAGATACGTGGTTTCAACACCGCACTTGACTACTCAATGTACAATGAAAACGTGCCTTCAACTTGCTACAAGAAACTTCTTGAAGCAGTGGACAAAGGCACAGCACCTCTTCATAGATATATCGCTCTCCGCAAGCGCATTTTGGGCATTGACCTCAACATGTACGACCTGCATGTGCCCATCATCAAAGCACAAAACCTTGCTTTGCCCTATGAAGAAGCAGTGGAAACCGTGAAAGAAGCATTGAAGGTTATGGGCAAGGAATACAGCGACATTTTGGCATCAGCATTCACCGACGGCTGGATTGACGTCTATGAAAACAAGGGAAAGAGAAGTGGCGCATACAGCTGGGGTTGCTATGGTGTTCACCCCTTCGTCCTCCTCAACTATCACGAAACAACCCACGATATTTTCACCATTGCCCACGAACTTGGCCACGCATTGCACTCCTATTATTCAAATGCAAACCAATGTGAAGAAAAGGCAGGCTACAAGATTTTCGTTGCAGAAATCGCATCAACCGTCAACGAAGTGCTCCTTCTCAAACACCTTTTGAAGACAGCCACCGGCGAGTTTAGGAAATATCTCCTTTCATATTATCTTGATATGTTCCGCACAACCCTGTTCCGTCAAACAATGTTCTCAGAGTTTGAAGTGGCAGCCCACACAATGGTTGAAAGTGGAGTGCCTGTCACCGCAGACGCACTGTCCAATGCCTACTATGAACTGAACAAGAAGTATTATGGCGAAGCAGTCAACCACAACGACCTTATCCGCTATGAATGGGCAAGAATCCCTCACTTCTACAGAAGCTACTACGTTTATAAGTACGCAACCGGCATCACCACCGCAGTGACCATCGCCAACAATATCCTCACCTATGGTGAAGAATATTTCAACAAATATCGCAAATTCCTCAGCGCAGGCGGATCACTTGCCCCTCTTGACATCATCCGTCTTGCTGACGTAGACCTTGAAACTTCCGCACCCTTTGAAAAGGCTATGGAAGAATTTGACAAAACCCTCAAAGAACTTGAAGAACTTGTCTAAAATTGCAATAATAATCTTGCTCCTTTTGGTAGGTTTGGTGGCGGTAGGTTGCAACAGCACCGACACCGCTCCTGCCACCTACGGAGTGTACGTCAAGTCAGTCACTGTGGAGGAGGACGTTTGCACAGTCCGTCTTTCCCGTTCGGGAAAGGGAGAGTCCCTTCAAGACTCGGTGATTGCAGTTGAAGAGGTGGGTGGAAGCTTTTTTGACACCTACATTTACACCGTGTCCTTTGACGGCGGGGCAACATTTAGTGCCGTCAACCATCTTCTCACCCAAGATGTCACAATCTTGGAAGGGAAGGAATATTCCACTTTGAAAATAGTCTATGACTATGATACAATCTACAAATCAATAAAAAGTGACGGAGTCCACACCAAATCAGGTAGAACTCACACCCACTCTTTTGAGGTGGTGGAAGGACCTTTTCAAGTGACCTTGACAAGGGAAGTGCCCAACCAATCAGTGTGGTACGCCGTTGCAATCGGTGGGACAGTTGCGTTGCTTCTGGTGGCAGTTGTCACACTGAAAGTGGTCAGAGGAAAGTATGGCAGAAAAGAAGAAAACTGAAAGAAAAAACCTGCGCGCAATGCCCAACAACGTTGAGGCAGAGCAAAACGTCTTGGGCGCATTGCTCATTGACGACAAAATGGCAGACGTCATTATGCCCACTCTCGCAGTGGAGGACTTTTTCGTAAGTCAAAACCGCATAATCTACTCCGCTATGCGTGAACTTGTTGAGCGCAGTTCCCCCATTGACACCGTGTCAGTGGCAGACAAGCTGGAACTTCAAGGCAAACTTGACGAAGTGGGAAGCATTGACTATCTCAACTCACTTGCAATGGGAGTTGTCAGCAGTGCCAACGCAAAATACTACGCCGACATCATCAAGCGTGACTCTTTGACACGCAAGGTCATCTCTGCCGGCAACGACATTTTGGAATATGCCTACACTTGCGAAGACGGCGCAGACGCCCTTGGCAAAGCAGAGCAACTTGTGTTCAAGATTGCAGAAGAAAAAACTGACAAAGCACTGACCCACGCAAAAGAAGCCCTTGCCACCGCTTTCCAAAACATACAAGACGCACAAGCAGGCAACACCCCTAGCAACCTTATCTTCACAGGGTTCACCAACCTTGACAGAAAGACAAAAGGTTTGAAGCCCGGTGACTTTGTCATCCTCGCCGCTCGTCCCGGTGTTGGTAAAACAGCTCTTGCACTGAACATTGCCGTCAACTGCTTGCTGAAAAACAAGACCGTTGCAGTGTTCAATATGGAAATGACCGCACCCTCACTTGTCAAACGTATGCTTGCATATCTTTCAGGCGTCACCTTTGAAAGCATGGACGTCCGCGGACAACTGAGCGACTCTGACATAGCCAAACTCTACAACGCATACACAACCCTTCTTGGCAAGGAACTTTACATAGACGACTACTCAATGAATCACCCCAGTGATATCCTTTCAAAGTGCCGTAGATTGAAACGTGAAAAAGGTCTTGACCTTGTCATTGTCGACTATCTCCAACTTATGGAAGCGGACAGCAAGGGCAGAGCATCTGAGTCAAGACAAAATGACGTCAGCACAATGTCACGTCAACTGAAAGTCTATGCAAAGGAACTGGGCGTGCCCATCCTTGCACTGTCACAAATGAGCCGTGGCGCAGAAAAGGAAGGCAGAGCACCTCAACTGAGTGACCTTCGTGACTCAGGCGCAATCGAGCAAGATGCTGACGTCGTCATGTTCTTGCACGATCCTAGCAAGGTTGATGAAAATCTTCCTAAGGATGAAATCCTACTTCTCCTCCGCAAAAACAGAAGCGGTTCAATTGGTGAAATGAAACTCCACTGGGACGGCAACACCACCACTTTCCGTGATATTGATGAAAGTGGTGCAGTGAGAGAGCCTGAAACCCCAGTCATCCAAGGTGACGTCACCCGTCTTGAAGAGGTTGAAACCAACGGCAATCCCATGCCTTTCCAAGAGTTGGCAGGGGACTTTGAAGAAGTTGTCACCGCAGAAGTGTTGCCCTTTGACGACGACGATATGGAATACGTTGACGAAGGAGATGACCTTCCTTTCTAAAATCTAGCACAAATGAAATGAAAAGAGGACAGAGAAATCTGTCCTTTTTATTTTGCCCACAAAAAGGTTTGTCCTCATACTCCTCACGCGCGCGACATATATTAAAGTATGTTTTTTGACGAGTTGAAATTGAAACTAAATCTTGAAGACGTAGTCCACTTTTCGGTGACAATATTAGGAAGAAATGCCCTTGTCATCGAGGGTGTAAAAAACGTTGTTTTTTCAAACGAAAATCAGCTTAAAGCAAGGGTGAAAAAGTGTGTTGTTTCAGTCAGCGGTGAGAGGCTCAAAATCAAGGAAATAGGTGACGGAAACATCCTCATTTCAGGAGTTATAAACGGGGTGCAATATGAGTGAAAACAGAGTATCTAAACGGACAAAATCCAAAATTACACCAAAAATCACTGACAGCAAAAAGCCCTTGAAATTTAGGAAAAATGAAGTGGATAGTGTCACTGAAAAACCCCGCAAAATAAAAGAGAGAAACCACGAAAGGAAAGAGAGCAAAACCGTCACCGAAAATAGGGTTGAAACACCCGTTGAAGTCAAGAGGGAAACCATATCAAAACTCAGCCTTTTGATGAGGAAAATTGAGGACAAACTTGCCCCCTTCGGCACGGATATTCACAGGGTGGAAACCCCCACTTTTTCACGGCTTTTGAACGAACTTTCTCGTGTTGCACACTTCAAAAAAGTGGAGCACAAAGAGGGTGTTTTGACCTTTTACGCCCCAAGAAAAGAAAGACGCGAAATTATTGCAATAATAAATAACTTATGTTATACTCATACTATTGTAGGCACAAAAGGCTTTCCCTACGCTCTTCTTTCCGTCCTAAAAAGGACGGGGTTGGTGGTTGGGTTGTTTTGTGCTGTATGCACTTTTATCATTTATCCCCACTTTGTTTTCAAGGTGGAATACGGCGGAAATGACAGGAGTGTTTTGGACGTCCTCGACGCCTACGGCATTGAGGAAGGGGCACTGATTTTTGGCTTTGACGACAAGGCGGTTGAAAGAGCCTTGTTAGGTCTTGACGGAGTGTCCTTTGCGTCTGTGGAGAAACTTGGCACGCGCGTGTATGTGAGTGTGGTGCGTGAGCTTGCCCGTGACGAGTACGTAGGTGGAGGCGCGCCCCCGACGGCACTGAAAAGTGGAGTTGTCACAAGAGTGATTGTCTTTTCAGGCACGGCGGAAGTGCAGGTAGGCGATGAGGTCAATGTAGGTCAAATCCTCATCGGCGACTATTATCTCAAAGGTGAGGACAAAATCCCTGCCGTTGCCAACGGATACGTGTATGGTGAGAGAGTGGTGACGGTGTCGCGGTTTTATCCCGACAGAGTTATGACCGAAAGCGGACGGACAAAGACAAAAACCGTCATAGGTCTGTTTCGTGGGAGCAAAACTCCAAAACCGCCCTTTGACAACTACACTGTGAAAAAGACGGTGACAAAAAACGACTTTCTCATCCCTTTCACGGTGTACGAGTGGACCTATCACGAAGTGGTGGAAGTGGATTTCACCGCCAGTGATGAGGAGCTGAAGCAAATCGCCTATGGCGAAGTGATAGACAAAAACCAATTTGAAAAGGTGAGTTCGTGGCAAGCCCAAGTCGAAAGAGTTGACGGCGGACGGCTTGTGACACTGACTTTGACAGTGGAGGAAAGGCTCAATTGAAGATTTCAAGAGACAAGCATTTTGATGATTATGACACATTAGTCATGCTTTTTGGCGGACTTGACGGCAACGTAGAACGCATTGAAGACGCTTTCAACGTCAAGATTTTCACAGGCAGTTCAGTGATGAAGATCACTGGTGAAGAAAAGGACGTCCTTGACGCCATATCCGCAATAGACGCCATAGCAACCCTTTCAAAAAAGGACACCTTGACCACAACCCAAATTTGTATGGTCATTGATATGGTCAAAAGCGGACAAGTGGCTTCTCTTAATGATTTGATGGGCACTGTGGCAATCACCGCAAAGGGCAAAGTCATACGTCCCAAATCACTTGGACAAAAGGAATACGTTGATGCCATCCGCAAAAACAAGATTGTTTTTGGCATAGGACCTGCCGGCACAGGCAAGACCTATCTTGCAGTGGCCCTTGCAGTGTATGCACTGAAAAACCACGACGTAGAAAGGATAATTTTGACACGTCCTGCCGTTGAAGCCGGCGAAAAACTTGGTTTCCTCCCCGGCGACCTTGCTGAAAAGGTTGATCCCTATCTTCGCCCCATATACGATGCTCTTCAAGACACGATGGGTGGGGATAGTTATCTCAAAGCCATTGAGCGCGGAAGCATAGAAATCGCACCCCTCGCTTACATGCGCGGGCGTACGTTGTCCAACAGTTTCATCATTCTTGACGAGGCGCAAAACACCACAAGAGAGCAGATGAAGATGTTTTTGACACGTATGGGTGAAGGAAGCAAAATCGTGGTGACTGGGGATATAACACAAATTGACCTGCCTCACCACGTCACAAGCGGTATGAAAGATGCAGTCAGTGTCCTTGAAGGCCTTGACGACATAAAGGTTATCCGCTTTGACCACAGAGACGTTGTCCGTCATGAACTTGTATCTCGCATAATACGCGCCTACGAGAAAGCGGACAAGGAAAGAGAACAAAAGAGAAAGGAAAACACTGAAAACGGGGACAAATAACCCGTGAGAGAAAGTTATGATAGACGATATTAAAGATTTGAGTTTGATTCAAAAACAAAAGCAGTTGAAGCGCAGAAGCCTAGGCTCTGCCTTTGGCAAAACCTTCCCCCTGACATTTATTGCAGCGGAAGGTATGGCGCTTTTTGGCATTATGATAACAGGGGATTTCCTCAACGCATTCACCGTTGAAAACGCCTTTGAAACCGCAGGCAGACTTGCAATATATCTCTTTTTGATGATTGCAATGTTCTTTGCTGTGCACTCCTTTGCCCACGAGGAAAAGTTCCTTGCAAGAAACTTCACTCTTGTGACAATCGTTGTGGCGGCAACCTACGTTGTCTGCATGGCCACAGTGCACTATTTCAACACCTATCTTATGCCAATATCATTGGTGTCACTGATTCTTTTGGTGCTGACCAACCGCAGGACAAGTCTTATTGCAACCTCTTGCACCGCACTCTTCTTGATGACGTCGTTCATATCCACGGATATGCTTGAAAACAACATTGACGTCTATCAAGTCATTGCATCAATAGTGTGCAACTTGGTGGCGGCAATCTGCGTCAACTCACTGGCATCAAGACACTACACCCGCTTGAAATTCTTGATGATGAGTGCCCTTGCAGCCTTTGTTTCAGTCCCTCTCGTTGTCATATCCACAATGGCAATCGGCGACGTGTCAATGGAGATTTTGTTCAACATTGCTTGGTCATACGGCGGAAACCTTGCCGCAGTCATCGTGTCACTGCCTTTCTGTGCAATCTTTGAAGGAATCTTCAACATTGCAGACGACTTCAAACTGAACGAACTGACCGCACTTTCGCACCCCCTCTTGAAGCGACTTGCCAGTGAAGCCCCCGGCACCTTCAACCACTCACTTGTTGTTGGAAACTTGGCAGAAGCCTGCGCAGAAGCAATCGGTGAAAACCCTCACCTTGCAAGATGCGCCGCATATTATCACGACGTAGGCAAACTGAAAGCCCCTGTGTATTTTTCTGAAAACCAATCAACCTACAACCCCCACGACGAGCTTATCCCTGAAGTCAGCGTCAGTATGATAACTTCACACACTCTCTTTGGTGAAATCCTTGCAAAGCAATATCGTCTTCCTAAGGAAATCATCGCAATTTGCAGAGAGCATCACGGCACAACTCCTGTTGGATATTTCTATCGTAAGGCACTGTCCCTCACCGAAGAAGGTGAACTTCCCACAGTGGACTACACCTATTCAGGTCCTAAACCCCAATCAAAGGTGGGGGCAATCATTATGATTGCAGACACCATCGAGGCGGCTTGCAGATCATATATGCCTGACACCAAAGAGGAATTTGTGGCGCGCATCAACAAGCTTGTTGATGAAAAGCTGGCTCTCGGTCAATTTGACGAATGCCCCATTACAATCAAGGACATCAACACCATCAAGGAAACAATCATTGACGTGCTTCCCAGCATCCACCACAGCAGAGTTTCATACGAAAAGAGAAAATGATAAACTTCACCTACGCAAAACTGAAAGAAAAGGCACTTATGAAAAATGTGGAGAAGGCAGTCTTTGACCACCTTGGACAAGACAACTTTTTCGTCACCGACATAGCCGTTGTGGACGAAGACACCATAAGAGCGTATAATCTTGAAACCCGCGGAGTTGACGGCGTCACCGACGTGCTCAGTTTCCCTTATTTTGAAGGACTGAAACTGCCTGCAAAAAGAGAGGACTTCACCGATGCAGACGGTGTCAGTGGCAAGGTGTGTCTTGGCAGCATTATGATTTGCCGTAAAAGAGCAAAGGAGCAAGCCAAGGAATACGGCCACTCAATGGAAAGAGAAATGGGCTTTCTCACCTGCCACGGACTATTGCATCTTTTGGGCTATGACCACGTTATCCCCGAAGACGAAAAGATTATGTTCCCCCTTCAAAACCAAATTATGAACAAAGTAGGCTTGAAAAGGGATTGATGGAATTTGTCTAGACAACTAAACAACACAAAAACAAAACAATTCAAAACGTAAACAATCAAATCGACATAGCAACTCATAGGGTTGGAACGGAAAACAGATGAAATCAGGATTTATTTGTATCACAGGCCTTGCAAACGCAGGCAAATCAACACTTATCAATTCACTTGTAGGGGAGAAGGTGGCAATCGTCTCTTGGCGTCCCCAAACCACAAGAAACAAAATTCTCGGCATAGTCAACGGCACGGACGAAAGTGGCGAGGACTATCAAGTCGTATTCATTGACACCCCCGGCATACACAGCGCAAAAAACCATCTTGGTGACTATATGATGAAGTCAGTGGAAGTTGGTCTTAAAGACGTGGACGGCATACTCTACGTTGTTGACACCGCAAAAGGACTTCAAAAAGAGGACTATGAATTCATCGAAAAACACGCAGAGGGCAAACCCCTCATCGTTGTGCTCAACAAGGAAGATGCAGTCACCAAGACCACAATGCTTGACGTCCTTCAAAAACTGACCGCTTTCCCTCAAATCAAAGCGGTTGTGCCCGCATCTGCAAAGAAGGGTGAAAACCTTGAACCAATTATGAACGAACTGCTTGCGCTCCTCCCCGAGGGTGTGCAAATGTTCCCCGAAGATATGTTCACAGACAGCAGTATGCGTTTTATGGCGGCGGAAATCATCCGCGAAAAGGGACTTTATCTCCTTGACAAGGAAATCCCTTACGGAATCGGCGTATATATCAACAAGTTTGAAATGAGAGAGGACAAGCCCATCTATGAGATAGATGCAGACATCGTTGTTGAAAAGCAATCTCACAAAGCCATCGTCATCGGCAAGGGCGGAAGCACCTTGAAGCAAATCGCATCCGCAGCAAGAAAGGACCTTGAAGAAATGACCGGTGAGCAAGTTTTCCTCACTCTGTACGTGAAAGCAAAACCCGACTGGCGCAACAGCGACTATCTCATGAGAGAGTTGGGCTACGACATCAAAGATTTGAAAAAATAGTATGGATGCAAAAAAAGTCACCGCAATAGTCACAAGGGCAGTGCCCTATGGTGATACGGATATGATTGTCACCCTCGTGTCAATAGAGGAGGGCAAACTGACCGTCACCGCCAAGGGATGCTTGAAGCCTAAGGCAAAACTGCGCTATGCCACCGAACCTATGAATTTCGGTGAGTATATGCTTGCAGGCAAGCCCGAAAGGTTGGTCCTTGCAGACTGCTCGCAGATTGACAGTTTTTCACCCATAACACTTGACATAGAAAAGTACTATGCTGCCGCCCTTATCCTTGAAGGGTTGCAGAAGTTGTCCCCTGAAAGCCAACCCACCCTCTTTATGCACGCCATAGAGGTGTTGAAGGGCATGGCATATGAAGGGAAGAGCGCAGAGGACAGTGTCACCAAGTTTTTGACTTACGCCCTCACCGACAACGGCTACGAAGTGGATTTTTCCACTTGCAACCTGTGCAAATGCATTCTTGATGGCGACGCAGTATTTTCTGAAAAAGACGGCATCGTTTGCCCCCATTGCGCGGATTACACGGGCACGGGCATAGACGCCATAACACGGGCGTATCTCGCAGGTGAAAACCTTGATATCCCCACCCACCTCAAAAACAATGCCAACATGGTCCTTGCTGACCTTATAGGTCAAGTCCTTGGACTTCGTCTTGGCAAGCACTATTTTACGGAGCTTTTATGAAAAGAACAATCAAGACAGTTGCATTAGTGACGTTGCTTGCATTGAGCAGTGTTTGTTTCTTTGCTTGCAATCCCGACGTGAACGACTACAGCGATTTCACAACCGTGTACGAAAACCACACCTCAACAGGGGAGTTCACTTCTTGCGAAGTGGCAATCGAGTCAATCCCTGCAGGCTGGTCACTCTATTCACCCACAACCACTTCAAGCGAGTACAAAAACTCGAACAGTGGCTACGTCAGTGACCTTGACGCATTTGTGGTGAAAAAGACGTTGGGCTCAAACACCTATCTCAGCATCATCAAGTGTGGCACAACAGAGCTTATGTTCCAAGAAAATTTGGCAATCACCGCCCTTAGAGTGTCAAACGGCCTCATCGTTTTGAAGAGCGCAAATGGTGTTATGTTCGTCACAGACTATAATGGCAAAATTGTCATCCCTCAAGGTGTCATCACCGGCACAAACAACGTGACCATTGACAACACCGTCAAGGTCCTTGACAACGAACTTATTGCAGTCAACCCCAACTACGACCAAAACGCAACTGACAACAAGTCATACACCTGCATTTATCGTGTTTCAACAGGCAAAATTGCTTGCCGTGTGAAAAACGCCGGTGCAAGCCTTGCATCACTTCAAGGATTTGACGGCAACTACGTCGTGTCCACAGGCACAACCGAAGACGGCACTGACGTCAGCCGTGTTTTTTCAATCCCTCGTGGAGGTGACGTAGTCAACAACAACGGCACGGAGTATGGCTCCTACTACGACAACGGCGAAGACGACTACTACAACGAAATCACCTATATGGGAGAGGGCAAGTTCTTCATCCACGAGGACTGGACGGTTGAAAAGGAAGAGGGCTACACCTACCACTACAACGACGAATACGTCAAGGTGTCACGTTTCATCTACGATGCCACCACCGATAGCAGAAAAGTGTTCACCAGCGACTACTATTTCTTGAACCTTGCCAACCACTATTATGGCAGTGACCGCACAGGCATCGCAACCAAGAATATCTTGAAGGAAGGATATTATTACGCCACCTACTGCATAACCGTTGAAGGGGACAAGGAAGGATATTATGATCAATTCATCCTTGATGAAAATCTCAACGTCATTTATTCATTGTCAGGAAACCTCGGTGCATCCCGTGACAAGCTTCTTGAAGTTGACGAAGTGTCATATTTTGACCTTGCACTTCTCTTTGTTGACAACGTGGGCATAGTACCCCTGCCTTCAACAAGCCTCAGAGTCATTGACAACAAGGGCAATATTCTTTTCACAGTCAACAAAACAGTCACCTCTGCCGCCTACAACAACGGTATGGTCATCGCAACTGCACTCAACTCAAAAGGACAAACAATCTACGCCGTGTACGATTTGACTGGCAAGGAAATCGTGCCTTTCTCAAAGGGCTTCACTGAAATCAATCCTTTCCTTGGCTACTACACCCTTGCAAAACTTGACGGCAAGTCAGTGCTTTTGTCAAAGGACGGCAACGTGGTTGAAAAGATGAGCGACAACGAGACAGTGCCTTTTGCCGACATTGCACAAACCTCATCAAAGAGCGACATCTACAAGCTTGGCTCATACATGTTTGCAGAAACCAGAGTCAGTGACGTGACCGGTGAAAACGTCAAATACTACGGCATCAAGAATTTCTCAACCGATGTAAATAACAACGTTATCATCCCTGCAAATATGGTGTCAGGCAGTCTTATGTACGCACCCACCTCAACCCCTGACAAAGTGTTTGTCTTTGCAAAATTCGAGGGCAGTGACAACTTTGTCGTGTACAGACTGATTTAAGAAAAAAAGCGAAAGAAACAGTTTATCTTGCGGAAATTTGCGGATAAACAACCGAATTATGAAAGAAACCAAAATCCTCAGCGGCACAAAAGCAATAGAAGAAGGCGCACGGCTCATCCTCAGTGGTGAGCTTGTTGTCTTTCCCACCGAAACCGTATATGGCCTCGGTGCTGACGCCTTCAATGAAAAGGCAGTTGGGGACATTTTCAAGGCAAAGGGCAGACCTCAGGACAATCCTCTCATCGTCCATATTGCGTCCATCGACCAAGTGAAGGACGTGGCAAAGGACGTGCCCGAAGCCTTTTATGCCATTGCAGAAAAGTTTATGCCCGGCCCTATCTCCGTCGTTTTGAAGAAGGGTGACAAAGTGCCTTACGTGGTCACCGCAGGAGGAGAAACCGTGGCAGTCCGTATGCCCGAAAACAAGGTGGCAAGGGCGCTTATATCCGCCTCAGCCCCTCTTGCAGCCCCATCAGCCAACAAGTCAAAGCACGTGTCACCAACAACGGCAGAGCACGTCTATGACGACTTAAAGGGTGAGGTTGCCCTCATCATAGACGACGGCCCTTGCAAAGTGGGCATTGAAAGCACAGTCCTTGACCTTACCACAGATATCCCCACAGTGTTGCGCCCCGGTGCAGTCACAGTTGAAATGCTCAGCGAAGTTTTAGGTGAAGTTGTGTCAAGTGGCAAAGTCATCAAGATTGCCAAATCCCCCGGAATGAAATACACCCACTACGCACCCAAAGTGAAGACAGTCGTTGCAGTCAGCCCTCAACACGCAGTTGAGGAATACGACAGGTGTGTGAGAGAAGGTGGCAACCCCGTTTTGGTGTATCGCAACATTTACAAAGACGTGACAGGAGATAGACGCATCATTGACCTAGGGGTCAGCCCTGAGGACTATGCAAGAAGGGTCTATTCCGCCCTCCGTGAAGGAGAGCAAATTGCCGATGAAATCATCATAGAGGAACTCCACGGCGGTGGCATTGAGTATTCTGTTATGAACAGGGTATATAAATCCGCAGGAGACAAGTTGGTGTAGTATGAAAGTGACTTTTGTGTGCGTTGGAAACACTTGTCGCTCACCCCTTCTTAAAGGGCTTTTTTCCCACTATGCTATGGCACAAGGAGTGGAGTGTGAAGTGGAAAGCGCAGGGCTTTATGTCACTGACGGAAAAATCTCTCCCGAAACTGAAAAGATGCTGTTAGATTGCGGAATTTCGGTGGAAAATCAAAATCCCACCACCTTGAACAAAAACCTCGTTGACAGCAGTGATTTGATTGTTGCAGTAAGCAGTGAAATTGCCGAAATGATTATGAAACTAGGTTGCGAAAACAAGGTCTATTCCTTGTCAAGCCCCTTGCTTCTCGGTGAAGATATGCTTGACCCTTATCACAAAGGAGAGGAAGCCTACAAGCAGGTTTTTGACCAAGCCTTACGCGCCCTCCCCAAGGTGATGAGCCTTCTTCAAATGGTCAAATAGAGGAGAGAAACTCTTTGAACAATTTGACGTGGATTTCCTCATCCAAGATTATCCGCTCAATAAGGTTTTTCACAGAGTCCTGCGACAGGTTGAGTATGGCACGCTCGTAGCCTAAAATGGCGTTTTCCTCAGCCAAAATGTTTTGTCGCAAAAATCGTTTTGGGTCTAGGGTGTAGTTGACGTAGCTCCCACTCCAATATGCTCTGCCACCAATGACGGGATAACCTCCTAGGGCGGTGATTGCATTGCCAAGGAGGTCCACGTGCTTCATCTCGGCAATAGACACTCCCTCGAGCATTTCCTTCAAGGCTTCGTCCTCTGCAACAAAGTGCTGATAGGTGTAAGTCATGACGGCAGTGATTTCACCTTGCACCCCGCCGTAAACAGGCATAAGGATTTTGCTATCGTGCAGGTTTTTCTCAACTTGCAAAGTGGGGTAATGAAGGTCACTTGAATAGGTTTTCAGGTCCATAAAACACTCCTTTTCAGTGACAAATATATTCTGAGACCACTGAAAGTGTGAAAAATAAAGAAAAATCAATAGAAAATATATATCTTTGCTGTATTTTGCTTGCCAAATCATTTTGACTATGCTAAAATCACATAGATAATTTTTGGAGGTAAAAAAATGCTGAACTCAATTTTCAACACACTTCTTGCAGCATCAGACTTCATCAGCAACCCCGGTGGATCAATTGATGCAACAGTAAGAAACAATGTTGTTATGGCATTTATGATATTGATGATGATCGCAGCAATCGCAATGATCGTCGTCGTTTTGATGCAAAAAGGTACAAACGATAACGTGGGAGTCATCACCGGCGTTTCAGACACATACTATGGCAAGAACAAGGAAAAGACCAAGGCTGGCATCTTGAAGAAAGTCACCTTCGCACTCTTTGCTTTCATCATTGTTTGTGCAATCATCTGCTTCGTCGTTGCAACAGTGGCATAATTCAATTGAAACCAAGACGACTCCGACAACTCGGAGTCGTTTTTTTTATCCAAAATCTTGAAAGTGGATTGCGAGAGTGCTGTTGTTTTGGTTTGATTGAGTTTTGTTTAGGGACAGAAAATTTTGATAAACATTGAGACGCATTTCAATCCCATTGAAAAGACAATAGGCAAATCAGTGCAGTTTTTGTCTATTTTAGACAAAAAATCTATTTTGCTTGAAAGAGAGATAAAAGTAAGATATAATAAAGTTTATGAAATTGATTGCAGAAAACAGAAAAGCCCGCCACGATTATTTTGTGGAGGACACCTATGAAGCCGGCATAGTGCTGGTGGGTTGCGAGGTCAAGTCCATACGTCAAGGACAGGTCAACCTTCGTGACAGTTTTGCCATAATCAAAAATGGCGAGGTCTTTGCTGTTGGTATGCACATTGCTCCCTATCAAATGGGCAGTTATTTCAATCACGACCCAAGACGCAATCGTAAACTCCTTCTCAACAAGGCTGAGATACGCAAGCTCAAAGCCAAAGTAGAGCAAAAGGGCTACACCCTCGTCCCCCTCAAAATCTATTTTAAGGACGCTCTAGTCAAGGTTGAGCTTGGTCTTTGCAAGGGCAAGGAAACCCACGACAAACGTGAATCAATCAAGCGTAGAGAAGAAGACAGAAAGATTGACAGAATCAAAAAGGAATACAACGTAAGATAACTTATAGGTGAAATATGAAAAACATTGACACAATTTGCGTGCAAGGTGGCTACACCCCAAAAAACGGCGAGCCTAGACAAATCCCCATCGTCCAAAGCACAACTTTCAAATATGACACCAGCGAGGATATGGGCAAACTCTTTGACCTTGAAGCAAGCGGATATTTTTATACCCGTCTGCAAAACCCCACCAATGACTACGTAGCGGCAAAACTGACCGAAATGGAAGGTGGCACGGCAGGTATGTTGACCTCATCAGGTCAAGCAGCCAACTTCTTTGCAGTGTTCAACATTGCCACCAGCGGTGACCACGTTGTGTCCAGTGCAAACATCTATGGTGGCACTTTCAACCTATTTTCTGTCACAATGAAGAAGATGGGCATTGATTTCACCTTCATCTCACCTGACAGCACCGAGGAAGAAATCGAGGCAGCAATGCGCCCCAACACCAAAGCAGTGTTTGGCGAGACCGTTGCCAACCCTTCACTTGCAGTCCTTGACATCGAGCGCTTTGCAAAGGTGGCACACCGCCACGGAGTGCCTCTCATCATTGACAACACCTTTGCCACTCCTGTAAATTGCAGACCTATCGAGTGGGGCGCAGACATCGTCACCCACTCCACAACCAAGTATATTGACGGACACGGAGTGTCCGTTGGTGGTGCAATCATTGACAGTGGCAAGTTTGACTGGATGGCACACGCCGACAAATTCCCTGGTCTTTGCACCCCCGACGACAGTTATCACGGAATCACCTACGCCACCAAGTTTGGCAAGGAAGGTGCTTTCATCACAAAGGCAACCGCCCAACTTATGCGCGACTTTGGTGCAATCCAATCACCTCAACACGCATTCTATATCAACCTCGGCCTTGAAAGTCTTCACGTACGTATGGCACGTCACGTTGAAAACGGCAAGAGAGTTGCAGAGTTTTTGAAAAATCATCCTCTTGTTGACTGGGTGACCTATCCCGACCTTGAAGGGGACAAATATTACGACCTTGCCAAAAAGTATTGTCCCAACGGCACTTGTGGCGTTGTCAGTTTCGGCGTAAAGGGCGGAAGAAAGGGAGCAGAGCAATTTATGAAGAGCCTGCGCCTTATTGCCATTGAAACCCACGTGGCAGATGCAAGAAGTTGCTGTCTGCACCCTGCCAACGCAACCCATCGTCAAATGACCGATGACGAGCTTGTTTCCGCAGGCATCACCCCCGACCTTGTCCGTCTCAGTTGCGGACTTGAAAGCGCAGATGACCTCATCGCAGACCTTAGTCAAGCCCTTGACACAGTGAGATAATTATGCCCATTATTATTCCAAAAGAGTTGCCCGCCTACAAGGTGTTGGCAAAAGAAAAAATCTTCGTTATGGACAGCGACAGGGCAGGCAAGCAGGACATCCGTCCTATTGAGATTGCCATAGTCAACTTGATGCCCACAAAGGAAGTGACCGAGGCGCAAATCGTGCGTCTTCTTTCCAACAGCCCTTTGCAGATCAACATCACTCTCATCAAGACCGCAAGCTACACAAGCACCCACGCATCAACCGACCATATGGGCAAATTCTATTGCACCATAGAGGAAGCCAAAAAGAAGAAGTTTGACGGCATGATAGTGACAGGCGCACCCGTTGAAAACATCCCCTTTGAAGAGGTCAAATACTGGAACGAATTGACTGATATTATGGACTTTGCCGAAACCAACGTCACCAGCACCATATTTATCTGTTGGGGAGCACAAGCGGCACTTTATCATCAATACGGCATCAATAAACACCCTCTTCCTGAAAAATTGTTTGGAGTGTTTGAAACAAAAGCGGTTGTTGAAAACGATATGCTTCTTAAAGGCATGAACGACACTTTCAACATTCCTCACTCCCGCCACACCGCCATTGACGAAAAGGCTGTGTATGAGTGCAAGGACTTGAAGGTTTTGGCAGTCAGTGACAAGGCAGGCATTTGCATTTTGAAACGTCACAACAACAGAAGTTTTTATTTCACTGGCCACGCCGAATATGACCGCGAAACCCTCCTCACTGAGTACGAAAGAGATCTTGCAAAAGGCGAGCCCATCAAAGCCCCCGAAAACTATTTTGTTGACGAAGAGAAGAGAGAAATCAGGATGACTTGGCGCTCAACCGCAAATCTTCTTTTCTACAACTGGCTGAACTATTACGTGTATCAAATCACGCCCTTTGACATTAACGATATTAAGAAATAAAAACGCGCTATTTGGCGAATAACTTCAAAAAAGGCACTCCGTTTGGAGTGCTTTTTTATAATTTTAGTGCGTAATCCCCTAAGCGCATGTCCCCCTTCCTCACGTGTTTCCCCCTTCTGCCATATGGCAGAGCCCTTCGGGCAGGGCAACACTCGGCTCTCGCACATTAAGCGACGCCGCCTCATTATGCCACTCGTTGCGTTGGTGCAAAAAGATCACAGCGCACCCGCAACTTCGTACTCTTGTCTGGTGCTCGGCGCTCCCTTCCTCGTCGCCGCTGCTCCTCGCGTTCCGTCACGCAACATGTGAGTGTTTGTTTAAGAACGCTCCATACAGACTTTTCACCGCAACTCACCGCAGGTGAATATCACGCACGAAGTGCATATAACTCACGAAGTGAATATAACTTTGCAAAGCAAAATATAACTTGTCTTGCAACGCAAGACAAATAAAAAAGACACTCAATCGAGTGCCTTTTTTGTTTCATTTTTCATTTTTTAGTCTTCATTTTCATCAGGGAAGGGACATGCTCCTTCACAGTCAACACCACAGGTGCAGACGGGTTCAAGCTCTTCACCGACAGGTGCTTCTTCCATTGTTTCTTCAACCATTTCTTCTGCGGTTTCTGCGGCTGCCACTTCTTCTGCTTGTTGCTCTGCAAGTTTTTCTTCCATCTTACGCTTGCGGAGTTTGTCTGCATCAATCATGACAAACACGATAGGAATGATTGCAAGCACTGCGATGATTGCTGCTGCAAGGAAGATTTCAAAGGGAGGCATATAGTCCACTGATTGATCGTCCATCTTCATAAGGTTGATGATCATTGTGATGAGAGGACCGATGAGCATAGGGAGAAGCACTGTGAAGCACATTCTCACACCTTGGAATCTGCCTTCGCCACCCTTGGGGATATAGTCTTGGAAGGTTGACATCAAAGCGCCACCGCCTGCAAGAAGTGCGCCAAGCATAAATGTGCCTGCCACCACAAGGACGTAAACGTAGACGTTTTGAGGCATAAACTTCATAAGGTAGATGACGATTGTTGCTGCGATGACCACAAGGACAAGGGGGAGATAGAAGAACTTTCTGCCGTATTTGTCATAGAGGATACCTGTCACAGCGGTGAGGACACCAGCAAGCACGATGACGATTGCAAGGGGAACGATGAAGTCCTTGACGCCAAGGGTGTTGGTGATGAAGTTGATGAGGTATGAGAAGAAAGTTTGTTGTGAGATGCCAAGGATACAGCTTGCGGTGAGGCAAACGTAGAGCATCTTATTGTTTTTTATGACGGAAGGACGGAAGCCGTAGAAGGTTTCCTTCCAGTAGTTGGGGTTGCTGTTTTTGATGATGTTGGGGCTATCCTTCATTGTGAAGATTGCCACAATACCAGCCACAATAGGCAGCACACCGAGGACGATGAAGAATGCCACTGTGTTGCCTGCGTCATAGGTGAGCATGCCAAGGACAAACACGATGACGAAAGCAAGGATAGAGAAGATTGACATGACGCTGTTGACCTTACCGCGGTTGGTTGTGTCGGTGACGTCAGTGATCCAAGTGTTGAATGCGGCGTCGTTTGCAGTTGAGCCAAAGAAGGTCATGATGCAGTCGAAGATGACGAGGAATGCTGCAACAATGCCCAAGGTGTTGGCAGTAGGGGACATAGGGATTGCTGCAAAGAGCATAATGGTGACGCCCCATGCGATATAGCCGTATGCCACAAAGGGTTTACGTTTGCCCACTTTGTCAATGAGTCCGCCTGCAAAGATAGTGGTTGCGGTTGCGGCGATTGCGCTGAGCCAAATCATCAAAGTGCTGACGATAGTGCCCCAGTCCACGTTGCCCACGTTTGCGCCGATGTCTTGCGCCATCTTTGCAAAGTACATGTTTTCAACCGACCAAGCAATTTGACCAATCAAGCCGAAGAGGATAGCAGAGAGCCAAACTTTTCCGCTGAGCTTAGTTGTTTTCACAGTTTGAGTTGTAGGAATATTGCTCATAAGTTTCTCCTAAAATTGTCTTAACACAATAATTTTAGCACAATACTGGGATATGTCAATATAGAAAAACCACTCAACTGAGTGGTTTTCAATCAAATTCGGTAGAATTATCCGCCTATTTTGGTCTAGTCAATGAGGACTCTTATCACGTATCCTGCCAGTTTCAGTCCCGCAATGGCAGGAGGGTAGGATATGCTTGCAGGGATATGCCTGCCTTTTTCTTCCACTTGATACTTAGGTGAAACAGGTGTTTCCTTTGAGTACACCACGGTGAGAGAGTTTATCCCACGGGCTTTAAGCTCCTTTCTCATCACCTTTGCAAGGGGGCAGACAGATGTCTTTTTTATGTCCGCAATCTCAAAATCATCCCCAAGTTTGTTGCCTGTGCCCATTGAACTGACGATATTTATGCCAAGGGCTTTTGCACGGACAATGAGTTCAAGCTTTGCAGACACTGTGTCCACTGCATCCACTATGAAATCATAGTTTTCAAGGGGAATAGAGTCCGCATTTTCAGGCAAATAGAAAGTGTCATAGACGTCCACGACGCACTGTGGATTGATGGACAAAATACGCTCCTTTGCCACCTCAACCTTCTTTTTGCCAATGGTGGAAGTGGTCGCCAAAATTTGGCGATTTAGGTTGCTTTCGTGGATGCAGTCATTGTCAAGGACACCAATACGTCCAACACCGGCACGGGCCAGTGCTTCAACAACGTATCCCCCAACACCTCCAACACCAGCCACAAGGACTTTGGCGTTTTTGAGAGCGGAAAGAGCATCACAGCCTATGAGCATTTCAGTGCGAGAAAAGTTTGTTTCCATAGTTTTTACACTTTGTGTAAAGTTTTTTACAAAAGAAACTTGCGGTGGGGTTGCCACCGCAAGTGTTTCGTTGATGATTATTCTGCGTCAGTTGCAGGTGCTTCGTCTGCTGCTACTTCTTCAAACACCTCTTCTGCGGGTGCTTCTGAGTGGCAGGAGCAAGTGCAAGTTTCGTCGCAGTTTTCGTCACAGTCACAGGTGCATTCACCGTCTGCGCAGTCACAACCGCAGTCGCAAGTGCATTCACTGAGTTCTGCACCGCTGTCACGGAGTCTGATTTCTTCACAGATTCTGTCGTATTCCACTTCATCGATCTTGAACTTCTTCATATAGAGGATGAATGATGAAAGGATGAAGAGGATGGGGAATACTGCCATACAAACAATAACCCACTGTGCGGTGTCAGGGTTTGCTGTGCCGAGAATGCCGTTGATGTTTTCAAGCATAACTTCTTCACTGATATGACCTGTTGCGTTGAGTTGTGTTTGCTCAGAGATTTGTTTTGCAAGGAGGTCGATGCCGAGAGCGATGAGAGCCACGGTTTCAATTGCCTTGACGATTGATGAGCCCATCTTTGCCATGAAGGGACGGACTGCGAAGATAATGCCTTCGTCACGACGGCCAGTCTTGATGTCGTTGTATTCGATGGTGTTTGAAACTGAGATAGTGAGCACTTGATAGTAGAGTGCTTGACCAAATGATGCGATTGCACCGCAAAGACCGATGAACACAAATGAAACCATGCTTTCTCTTGCGCCGTCAAATGCGCCGGTGACAAGGGCGAGGATGAGCATAAGTGCATATCCAGCCACAACCGTTGACACGCAAATCTTTGCAAGTTGTTTTCTGGTCAGTTTCTTTGACAGGATAGGGTAGAACACGATGATTGCCATTGAAATACCGGTGAGGATTGAGAAGATGGTGCAAAGTGTGCCCTTATAGCCAAAGCGGAGATACACCCAGTAGGTGTAGAGTGAGTTCATGATTGCACTGCCAACGTTGTAGAGGAGCATTGAGCCTGCGGTGACAAGAAGTTGGTCGTTTTTGAGGACGACTTTGAACATTGCACCAAGACCACGCTTGTCTTTGTTTTCTGCAGTGACAGGGGGGAGGGGTTTTTCCTTGACAACACAGCAAGTCATAACTTGGCATGCAGCAAAGAGGACGCAAACCACACAAGCAATGATTTGATATGCAGTTTGAGTGTTGCCACCGAGAGCGGTTTCACCTGCTGTAAGTGTGGGGATAAGGATGACGCAAAGACCTGCACCAATACCAGCACCAACGTTTGCGATGGTGGACAGATTGTTTCTGTCGGTGGGATGTGAGGTGAGCGAAGGCATCATGCCCCAGTAAGAGATGTCGTTCATCGTGTAGGTGACGCCCCAGAGGAGATAACCAAATGCGAAGAAGATGACGTAGCTTGAGCCTTGGAGAGGCACGAAGAACAGGAGCAAAATGATTACGATGTTAGAGAAGCATCCTGCCAAAATCCAAGGTTTGAACTTGCCGATCTTGGTGCGAGTTTTTTCGATGAGCATGCCCATGAAGGGGTCGTTGCATCCGTCGAAAATTCTGCACACGATGAAGATGATGCCCACTGCTGCGTATTCTGCAGTGGTCAATCCTTTTGTGAAGAGGATAAACAGGGTGAGGTAGGTGTTGACAAGAGTATAGGTCATGTCACGGCCGATACCACCGAGTGAATATCCCCAAAGGTTGCGCTTTGAAAGTCTTTCGACTCCAGGTGAGGCTGTAAGTGTTGCCATAGTTTTCTCCCTTTAAGGTTTTATTTTCATTTTATTGATACAATTTGACGTTGAAGCAACGATTTTTCATAGACAAGGGTTTATATGTCTGTTTTCGGCACATAAACCATCATTTTCGTTAGCACTCAAACACAAAGGATAAAGGACCGTCTTGCTGTTGTTCGATGTACATATGTGCGCCAAAGACGCCGTTTTTCACTGTGACGCCTTGCTCGCGGATTTTCTCGGTGACGTATTCGTAGAGTTGTTTTGCTCTCACCGGCTCTTCTGCCTTGCCAAAGTCGGGGCGGTTGCCACTGCCTTTTCCAAGAGTGCCTGCAAGAGAAAATTGTGACACAAGAAGTATCTCTCCACCTGCTTGCAAAATGTTCAAATTCATCTTTTCATTTTCATCACGGAAGACACGGAGCTTTGCCATTTTGCCTGCAAAGTAGTCCGCCTGCGCCTCGGTGTCACCCTTTTCAATGCCAAGAAAAATGGTGAGACCTGAGGGTATCTCGCTGATGAGTTTGCCGTCCACGTAGAGGGCGGAATGAAATGTTCTTTGAATCACTGCTCGCATAGTAGTATTTGTCTTGTTTTTGAAGTTTGTTATCTAAGCAACCTAGGGTTTTTATGCACCTCGTCAAAACGCATTTTGGGAGGCTTGCCAAGATATTGATATAGGTTGCACTCAAGTTCACTGTTGTAGAGTTTTCTTGTCTTTGTTGCCTTTTTGCCGAAGTATTTTTCAAAGGCCATATATGAGGTGATGACGTAGGCGCACCACTCATCAAGTGAGTTGAACACCTTGCCAAAGTCACGATATAGTTCTCTCAGTTCATCTTCCTTCATCAGTCTTTCGCCGTAAGGGGGATTGGTGACGATGACGCCGTGAGAGAATCTTGAAGACAGATTTCTCATATCCGCCACTTGCAGATGAATCTTGTCGCGTACACCTGCCTTTTCTGCGTGGCGCAGGGCAAGTTTTATGGCCTCGGGGTTTATGTCAAATCCGCTTATGCGGATTTCTCTGTCGCGGTTCACCAGTTGCTCAGCTTCCTCTTGAACGACACCACGAACAGACGGCGCGTTTGAAAAGTGCTCGCAACTGAATTCTCTTTGTATGCCGGGGGCAATATTCAGTCCAATCAGTGCAGCTTCAATGGGGATTGTACCGCTTCCGCAGAAAGGGTCAATGAGAGGGCGGTCGGGATTCCACACCGACAGTTGAATTATGGCAGATGCCAAAGTTTCACGGATAGGTGCTTCACCAAGCCAAGTGCGGTAGCCACGTTTGTGAAGGCCAGCCCCAGAGGTGTCAAGGGTAAGGCGGACGGTGTCGTTGATGATTGATGCCTCAACAGAGTATTCCGCACCGCTTTCACTGAGCTTGTTCACTTTGTGAACACGGCACAACTTTGTGACTATGGCTTTTTTGACTATGCTTTGAATGTTACTTAAAGCAAACAACTTGCTTTTGATGCTTTTTGCAGTCACCAGAATTTTGCCGTCAAGGGGGATAATATCTTGCCAATCAACAGACTCAGTACCGTCAAAGAGAGCATCAAAGTCGGTGGCATCAAAAGTGCCCACAAGCACTCTCACTCTGCCTGCTGTACGGAGAAACATGTTTGCCCTCAGCACATCGGTCCAGTCGCCCTCGAAAAGAATACGACCATATTCAGCACCGCCGGGGGTGTAGCCCAGTGACGTGATTTCTCGTTTTGTCACCGCTTCAATACCGCTTGCGGATGAAACCTCAATATTCAGTTTTCCGTCAAAAATGCTCATACAATCTTATTATACTTATAAATAAGTATTAAGTCAATACGCAAAATTCACGGTTTTTTAATACAAACAGGCTAAAAGTGTTGTGTAGAAACCCCGAATTCAATAAAAATTCACGGATTATAAGATTAAGAAAGGTCTAACGGTCGTGTCAAATCAAAAAAATACTATTGACGGATATGGGCGAAGAATATATAATCAAAGCATAAAAAGAAAGGAAACTATGTTTCCTTGAAGCGAGTGACTATGAATTTTAATGAACTTGTAGAAAAGAGAGAAAGTTGTCGTGCATACACAGGCGCACCCGTAAAGAGAGAAGACCTAGACACCATAGTCCACGCAGGACGTATGGCACCCTCTGCCAAAAACACTCAACCTTGGAAGTTTTACGTGGTCAGCGGTGAAAAACTTGAAGATATGGCAGAAGCGGTCAAGGTCATGGGGTTTAACAAATTTGTGGACAACGCAGGGGCTTTTATTGCCATCGTTGCAGACAAAAGCACCACCCTTGACAAGATGATGAAAACCATCACAAGCCGTGATTTTGTTGAAAACGACATAGGCATCGCAGTGGCATCAATGACCTATCAAGCAGCGGACATGGGACTTGGCAGTTGCATACTTGGTGCATTCAGTGGTAAGGCTGTCGCAAAGGTCATCGGCATTGATGAATCAAGGGCAAAAGACGTCAAACTTGTCCTTGCCATCGGCAAGCGCGAAAACCCAGAAACAAGGGTTAAAAGGCGCAAAGAGCTCAATGAAACCGTGTTTTATGTTGATTGACGGATTTTGTGCGAATAATTTAGACATAATTCTACACTATAAATTCAGGTAAATACAAATGAGAAATAGCATTTTTGGAGAGCCGATTGAAATCAAAAATCGGAAAGCAAAAGAGATCGCTCTTATCCTTTTGACCTTCATTGTTGTGCCCATAGTCAGCGTTCTCATTATATGCAGTGGCAAGCAATCCGCCCTGTACAATTCATTGTCCCGTTTGGCATGGCCCGAGGGGCTTTTGTGGCTTGTCTACATTTGGGGCATATTCAATATGGGCAACTTCTTCTTTGCTATGAAGATGGCCCTTGATGACGGTGGCTACACAAAGAAATGGCGCAAACTTTTCTTTGCACTTTTTGGTGTCAGCGTCTTTTTGCTCACTGCTGGAGTGTCAATCCCTGCCTACGTTGACAGAGGCCCTGTGCATGAAGCAATGCGCACCGCCCACACTGCAATTTCAACGGTTGGTTTCTTTGGCTTCTACTTTATTGAGATATTCCTTATCCTCACCACGGTGAAACGCAATCACAAACAATTTTTGATAGGAATGGCCCTTGTTGGATTCACTCTTATCCTTGGGGTATTTTCACTGACAAGCATATTTGATCCCAGCAGTTATTGTGTAGTGTCCGCCCCCGCGCAGATGATATTGTTTATGCTTTACAATATAGGAGTCACCTATCTTTACACCTCAATGTCATTCTTCAAAAACGAGCACCCAGTCGCAGTCGGTGCTGACTCTTGCTCTCAACTGACGGAAGATGATGAAGACGACAACGAGGCGGTGGAGGCAAACTGACCACAGCAAATCATAGGTTGCAGTCAAGGAAGAAGCAACCTAAAACTCAAACCCAAAAGGCACGACCATGCGTCGTGCTTTTTCTTTTGTTGAAAGTCAGCGCGTTTGACAAAAATGAAAGCGTATGTTTTAATTGTTCATAGGAGGGCGTATGTCAAAGGATAGAAAATTGAAAATAATGTTTGTTTGTCTTGGCAATATTTGCCGTTCACCTATGGCAGAGTTTGTCATGCGTGATGAACTGAGCCGTCGTCACCTTGACCATCTCATTGAGGTGTCCTCAGGGGCAACCAGTTATGAAGAGTACGGCAACCCTGTCTATCCTCCTGCGGTGCAAAAGATGAAGAAGGAAGGTGTCACCATCTATCCTCACCGCGCCACACCCATCGTGAAAGAGGACTATGACCGCTACGATATGTTTATCGGCATGGAGGACTACAACCTTCGCCGTATGAGAAACATATTCGGCGGAGACAAGGATAACAAGATTTCAAAACTCTTGGACTACACTTCCCGTGGCGGTGACATTGCAGACCCTTGGTACAGTGGCAACTTTGACGAAACCTACCGAGACGTAGTTGAAGGCGTGGACGGGCTTATCAAGCACCTTACCGAAAGCAATCTTATATAAGTGTTTGCAAAATAAAACAACATGGGGGCTAGCTCTAAATATGGGACAGCAAATCAATCTTAAACCAATCCCAAAAACCGCAATCAACTCAAGCCCAGACTACAATTACCGCAATCAACTATAATTTTAGAAAAAAATCTCAATGACGTCAGCAAATATGTTGGCGTTTTTCTTTTGCTTGTTTTTGAAAATAATACACGATAAGTGTTTTGACTGTTGCAGATAAGTACACGATATGTGTTATAAATGGCGAAAAATAGGCAAAAATCCAAAAATATAACACGTATCGTGTATTTTGGTGTTTGAACACACTATTTCTTAAAACCAAAAGTTGAAAAGCATTTGAGCAATACAAAGAGGGCGAAGAAGCGCTGACGTAAGCACTTCACCACTATATTTTCTTGGTTTTTCGTTGCGACGAAATGCAATTTGCATAGGGCAGTATCCTAGATTGCATAATTGTTTTTGCAACTTTGTTTAAATTTTAGTTTTTTGTGGCTACGAAAATAAAATTTTTCGGTGAAATTTTAGATTGTCTCTTGGATTTAACTGATTTTCAAACCGACAGCTGTATCGTTAACAGCCAGTTGTGCAGTCAAAATCGACAAAATTCGACCATTAAACGGACAAGTGTTTTAATAAAGGCAACATTTTTGCCAAAAATTGTCGGGATAAAAAAAGTAGTAGGCAAATTCGTTTTGATGTGGTATAATATCAAAGATGTATGACAGCGCGTTGTAATATTTATATAAACAGAGGGCGGTTTCAACCGAAAATAATCCGCCGTCCAAACAACAAAATCATCGTTTCAGCACTAGTAGGCTACAACCGCTTGTCCAACTGCATCACAATCTAAATAAGGAAGACAGTTTATGCTTAAACTTTTGAATATAACCAAAGAGTATCGCATTGACGATAATGACGTTACTCTTGCCCTCAATAACGTATCAATCGAATTTAGACAAAACGAATTTGTTTCAATATTAGGCCCTTCGGGCTGTGGCAAAACCACACTTCTTAATATCGTTGGCGGACTTGATCGCTACACCAGTGGCGACATCCAAGTTGACGGCGTTTCCACAAAGGAATTTGACGACGTTGACTGGGACACTTACCGCAACCAACGTATCGGCTTTGTTTTCCAATCCTACAACCTTATCCCTCATATGAACATTCTAAAGAATGTTGCTCTTTGTCTTACCCTTGCAGGTGTGTCAAAAGAGGAACGTATTGAGAGAGCCATGGAAGCACTCCGCAAGGTTGGCCTTGCAGACCAAGCCAAGAAGCGTCCCAACCAACTTTCTGGCGGACAAGCACAACGTGTAGCAATCGCTCGCGCCCTTGTCAACAATCCTGATATCATCCTTGCAGACGAGCCCACCGGCGCACTTGACACCGAAAGTGGTCTTCAAGTTATGGAACTTTTGAAGGAAGTTGCCAGCGATCGTCTTGTGGTTATGGTCACACACAACCCTCAACTTGCCGAGGAATACAGCACACGCATCGTGTACTTGAAGGACGGCGAAGTTGTTGGCGACACAATGCCTTATGATGGCACGGCTGAAGAGGCAGAAGAAGTCGCAGTTGTTGAAACAGTTGAAGAAGCACAAGCAGAAACCCCTGCACCTAAAAAGACATCTTTCAAGGACAAGATGAAGAAATTGTCCGAAAAGATTGAAAAGTTCAAAAAGCACGACAAAGCATCAATGAAGTTGTCCACAGCAATCTCTTTGTCCTGGAACAACCTCATCAGCAAGAAGGGTAGGACTTTCCTCACCTCAGTTGCAGGCTCAATCGGCATCATCGGCATAATTTTGGTTTTGGCACTGTCATCAGGTGCAAGTGCATTTATTGCATCAATGGAAGAGGATGCACTGTCCACCTATCCTCTCACCGTCAACAAGAGCAGTCTTCAAATCGACGAGGTCATGTCCAAGCTTATGTCAGGTGGCGAAGTGTGCGAGGAACACGTTGACGCAAACGCAGACGGATATTGCGATAAATGCAACATCGACATCGATGCAGGCTATGACGTCACAGTCCTTTCAGTGCTTGGTGAATTGATCCCCGGCTTTGTGGCGGGCGAGTTTGGCTCAGAAAACGACTTGCACTCTTTCAAGAAGTACATAGAAGAAAACTTTGACGATGCAATCGCCACCGTCAAGTATGACTACGGCACAACCTTCAACGTGTACGCCGAAGACCCCAAAAACAACGAAAGACCTGCCGACGAGCAAATCTATATGAAGATAAACCCCTACGTGGAAGCAATGTTCATCGTCCTTGAACAAATGCGTGACAATCCCATGATAGGCGCAATTATGGACACCAAGTTCAATATCTTCGGCATGGAAATCACTATGAACGAGGCTCTGCCTCTTATGGGCAGTATGCTTGGTGACAGTTGGGCAGAGATGTCTTCAAACCAAGAACTCCTTGACAGTCAATACGATGTCAAGGCAGGCAGATGGCCCACGTCAAAAGATGAAGTCGTCGTTGTGCTGACCAGAGACGGCAAACTTATTGACTTCCAACTCTTTATGCTTGGCTTGAAGTCACAAGACGACGTCATGCAAGCACTTATGGACGGAAAAACCTTCAGTTCAACTGGTTTCAAATATGAGGACCTCCTTGGCAAACCCTACAAAATTCTTACCAACGCAGACTACCTCGTTCCCAACGTAGATGCAGATGGCAATCCCATCCTTTCAGCAGACGGCGGTCCTACTTGGACACATATGCCCAAGAGCACTCTTGACAAGGAATTTGTTGAAGGAGAAAACGCCAACGCAATGGACGTGAAGATTGTCGGCGTTGTCCAACCCAAGGAAGGCGCAAACTCATTGTCAATCAACGGTGTCGTTGGCTACACCAAGGAACTTGGTGACTACCTCCTTGAAAAAGCAAGTTCTCACGAAGCAGTCCAAGCCCAAATCGCCGCATACGAAAAGGCAGTGGCAGAGGGCAAAAATAGTTATAAGAGCGTGCTTTCATACACCATCAACAGCGGTGACAGCACTGATGAATTGAAGGTGGGTGGCACAATCAACATCAAGACAAAGGATCGTCACGACGTCATCCTCCGTGCTCTCGGCGTTGCTGACCTTGACTATCCTCTTGCAATCGAGTTCTACTGTTCATCCTTCGATTCAAAGGATGACGTGGAGGCGTTCATCAAGGAATACAACGAACAAGTCGACACAGACAAGCAAATTCAATACAGCGACTCACTGTCATCAATGATGTCGTTTGTCAACACAATGGCAGAGGTCATCACAGGCGTTCTGGTTGCATTTGCCGCAATCTCACTGGTTGTTTCAACAATTATGATTGCAATCATCATCTACACCTCAGTCCTTGAAAGACGAAAGGAAATCGGTGTGCTCAGAAGTATCGGCGCAAGAAAGAAAGACGTTGCCCGTGTCTTCCTTGCAGAAAGTGCAATCCTCGGCGGATACAGTGGCGTCATCGGTGTGGTGGTCAGTTGCCTCATATCCCTTGCAGGCAGTGCAATACTGAAATCAGTGTTTGGCATCGCCGACATTATGCAAGTGGAGTGGTGGCACGCAGTTATGATGCTTGGCATATCAGTGCTTCTCAGCATGCTTGCAGGCTTCGTACCTTCAAGAGTTGCCGCCAAGAAAGACCCTGCAATCGCCCTCCGCAGCGAATAACAGAGCAGAGCACCTCATCTCAATCAACCAAAAAACCGAGAGCAATCTCGGTTTTTTTATTAAAAGAAAAAACGGACTTGTTTGTCCGTTTTTGTTTTGCACTTCCTCTATTCTTGAATGTACGTAGGATAAGTGGTTTTGTCCTCATCGGTGATTTCTCGCAGAGCCCTGCAGGGCACTCCAACTGCCACCACACCACTGGGGATATCTTTTGTCACCACACTGCCCGCACCTATGACAGAGTCGTCGCCGATTGTCACACCAGCAAGAATTGTGCTATGCGCTCCTATCCAAACGTTGTTGCCAATGGTTATAGGTTTTGCAATCTCCACTCCTGCCTTGCGCATTTCAGGGTCTATAGCATGCTCGGCGGTTGTGATGCAACAGTATGGCGCGATGAAAACGTTGTTGCCAAAAGTCACTTTTGCGCCGTCTGTGATGACAAGACCATGGTTTGAATAAAAGTTGTCACCAACGGATATGTTGTAGCCATAGTCGCACCAAAAAGGAGGGGTGATGATGACGTCACTGCCCATATTTCCAAGCAAAGTTTTCAAGATTTCAGTTTGCTCTATCCTGTCGTTTGGCGACAGTTGGTTGAAACGGAAACACTTGTCCTTGCCTTTTTTGATCTCCTCTTCATATTGCGGGTTGTAGCACCCCTGAAAAAACTGATATGTTGGCACAATAGGCTTTTCCATAAGACTCTCCTTTTCATAATAATATCACCCTTTCCACACAATTTCAATATCAAAATTAAGCATCAAACTCTTGCAAATTGAAAATAATATGTTATAATACGACTACACTCTTTTGGGGGTGTACTGGATTCGACTACTGGTTGGAGTCGGGATAAGCATGTCGCAGGCTCGTCTGCGTTAAAACGGAAAGCTAAAATTAAATGCAAAAAACAATACTATGAGATCCTCAAACATGGGTCTCGCCCTCGCTGCATAATTTAGTCAGCGTGTCGCCCCGAGGTTTTCTGTTCCCTTGGCAAGCGGCATCAGAAAAACAGACAACGCCAGCCCAGTGTCCTGTAAGTTGGTTGTCATGAAGGACTCATCAATCTGCGGTTCGCCCACGTACCAAAGTGCGAAAAATCTAAACGTGAGATAAACATGTAGAAAGTCGCGGTGAAGGCTTTTAGGACCGGGGTTCAACTCCCCGCATCTCCACCAATGACAACCATATTCGAACTCTGTTCGAGACTGGTTGTCTTTTTCTTTATCAATGAATTATAGCACAATGCTTTATGCCGCGAAAGGTTCTTTACATGAGTAGGAACGTGTTAGGCTATTTGCCAAGGCAAAACAAAAGCCCCTTGGGCGGTGGTGTTGGCTTCTTTGCCATCATACCACGTTCCGAAGAGGCTCGTGTCAAGAGCACCGTGGAATAAACATTGCACTATCCAATTATCATCTCTATATCTATGTCAAATAGATATGGCTCCTTCTTGCTCTCAATATAGACTGGCATCACCAGTTTTTCTTTGTAAAATAAAAAGCCCTGACTTATCTCAGGACTTGTTGTTATTGGGCTGTTTAGATATATTTCAATTTTGTCGTTGAAAACTATGATCTCTTTTATTAAAGTTCCAATCAGCATTTGTGCATCCAGCCTTAATGCCTTTTCGTAAAATGATTTTATTTGCACCTCATTCAAACAGATTATCGTCTTGCATTTCTCAATGCTTATTTCCTTTTCTAGCTCAATTTGTCTGGTTTCAAGTTCATGCAATCGCTTATTTGTTGTGTTAGACATTATACCTCTTTCAAGCGCAGCAACCAAGTTATTTAAAGAAGTTTCTACCTGCCTTAATTCTCGTTGTAGTGAGCCAAGCCGAGGATTGTCTTTAAGCAACTTATTCTGCAAAGCCATAACATTTTTAATTAAGCCATTCATCGTTGTAGGTTCACATAATTTTGAAATGATAATATCTATGATAAAATTCTCAAAATCATCCTTCCGAATAGTTGTTTTTTGGCAACCATTTCTATATGTTTTTCTGCCACGACATTTGTAGTAATGGACTTTTTTGCCCGTCTTAGATGTTCCACTTTCTGCGCTAAAAGGTTTGCCACAATAACCACATTTTACCTTATCTCTCAGCAGATAAACGGCATTAAGACTTCGTGTTCCTCTAAAATTAGTACTCAAGATTTGTTGGACTTGTTGATAGACCTCTACATCAACTATTTTAGGATATATGTTGTCAAACACCTCTCCATTATGCCTATATATCCCCGTGTATTTTTCCTTTCTCAAAATATTGTAAAGCATGTTCATATTGAAAGGCTTTCCTCTGTAAAGAACACCCTTTTCGGTGAGCGACTTAATAATTTGTGGCACGTATACACCAACGGCATATTGTGAGAAAATATACCTTACAATTTCTGCCTCGCCCTCGTTGATAACAATCTTCTTATCAACCACCTTGTATCCGTAGGGGACACCTCCACCACAATATAATCCTTTCTTTCGATTTTCATCTTGTCCACGGCGTATCTTTTGTGACATTTCAGCTGAGTAATATTCAGCGATACCAATATAGACGTTTTCAAGCAGTATGCCATCTAGGTTTTTTGTGCCATCAATATTCTCGGATGTTCGTTGCGTTGCAGAGATAAGAATCTTGCCATTATCGGTCAATTTCTTCTTGTTGAGTATGACCTCAGTTGAGTTTCTTCCAAATCGATCTATGGCATAAACAAGAACGATTTCCCATGGTGCATTTTTGCTATCTGACAGCATTTGTTGGAATGCTGCTCGGTTATCATTGGTGCCTGTCATGGCACGATCTATGTATGTGTTGACAATAAGCAAGTTGTTATCTCTTGCATATTTTTCACACACTGTAAGTTGACCTTCAATAGATTGTTCGGTCTGTGCATTGCTAGAGTATCTAGCATAGATTACTGCAGATTTCATATTTTATCCTCCTATTTTGTATTAATAAAATTTGTCTTTCGACAGGAGCAAAGAAAACGGAACGGCGTTAAGCTGCTCGCTTTTCTTTTGAGTTCATCTGCTTTTATACAAGGGTTGAGTATCAATGCACCTTGCCCTTGTATAAAAGAGTCGTTCCGTTTATGCTCCACAAAAGGCGAAAGAAAAACTAGTTCGCCTTTCTCATTTGTGCTATTACTTCGGGGCTAACTTTTCCCATATAACAACCCTCATCTAAGCATTGAAAGTCGTCAAAAAGTATTAGTTTAATTCCTTTCTTTTCGTCCATGCTGCACGCCACATCTTCATCCAAAATGTCCGAAATAAAATAGGTCGGCGTGCCTTTGGAATACACTACTCTCTCACCGGATTTTTCTAGGTATTTCATCAAGTATCTTTTGGCATCTTGTATTGCATCCATATTGCTTTGGATAGGGCTGAAATCAGACCTTCCAAACCTTTCATTGAAATATGTGTTTTGCGTTGTAGTTTGCCTTTTATGAGTGTTGAAACTGTAATCGGTCACTTCTATTAACTCACCAACCATTGCGCCCTCAGGGATGTTAAAAATGCCGTGGAAGTGCAATCTGTTCTTTTCTGGACTACGTTCCCAAACGCCGATATATACCCAACCTTTTCTATGACTCATTTTCTTCAAGCAATTGGATAGTTTCTTTTTGAAACTTTCTTCATCGTGTAATTTGTCGTCATAGGTGAATGTGCAAAAGTAGTTCCATCTTCCAATATTAATTTTCCTAGACAATCTCTTTCTTCGTTCAATAAGGTTTCTTTGTCGCTTTTCCATATATTCATCTGCAAATTGTTTTGCCTCATTTTCATCTTCAAAATATCCTTTCAATTCCCTTATCAATTCTTCTTTCTTCTCAACCTTTTTCTTGCCTTTGTTTTCCTCAAATACTTTGTCCGCTTTTTCTTTTAATTCAATGTCATCTTTGCTTATTTTCTTTCGTTTCTTCGTAGGTCTTGTTGTCTTTGGTATGGCAATATAATGACTGCCGTCTGAGTAAATTTTTGTCTCTTCGTAAAACATGTTTTAATCCTCCTTTTCGTTTTCTAGTTGCTCTTTGTGAAGCGACAAAACTCGTGCTAGCAGTGTGGCATAAATTGCCTTCTGCTGTTGTTCACTAAGGCTATTGACATCTATGTTTCCGCGCACAATAACCTCAATTCCATTTTTGTCCATAGCGACACCTCCTTTTGTTTTATTTCAAAAGGTATGAAAAAAACGCAATACGAAAACGTATTACGCCATTCCATTAAGTGCACCATCCGATACTAGCCCTCGGACGACGGGTTTGCGCCTTTTTTATTCGGCAATCTTTACATTAGGCTTGCCACCTTGAATGCGATTTCAGTCCTTTTTTATTCAACTTGATTTTATCTTATTTTGTTTTGAGGGTGTGAGTCTTTTGCCGTTAAGATATCCACACTTTCCGTTATGAAAATATAGGAAAACGATACTTTTAGGTAAGTTAGTGATGTCTGAATTTGTGGCAAAGAAAAAGTCCCCCCAATATATAGCCACGAAAAACGCAAAATTTAACGGTCTAAACGAAAAATTCTTGAAAAAATTTTTATCCCCTCAATATATATACCTTGAGAACAGGCAAAATATAACGGTTTTTTGAAAAAAGTTAAAAAAAATTTAATTGCCTTTGAAAAGATAAAGAATCCAGCCAGAGGGATAGGCGAAAGATTGCACAAGCGGGCTAGCGTGCAACTTCGCCCCCTGCTGGCTTTATCTCAAAGCAATTTAGTTTTGTTTTTACACAACCGTGTGCTTGTCTATGGCGGAGCGAAGCGACGCCACTTGTATCAAGACAAGCACACGTCTCAGTGCCATTCCATCGTAAATTTTGAAAAAAGATTGATTTTTTAATTAATTTGTGTTAAACTAATAATGTTCCACGGGACGAACAATATAACTTGGAGATTTTGTTAATGAATGACGAATTTATTACCGCAAATCAAGCAGCAAAAAGATGGAACATTACGCAACGAAGAGTGCAAATCTTATGCGCTAAAGGGCGAATTGACGGAGTCTTTAAATTGGGCGAAAGCTGGGTGATTCCTGCAAATGCCAAAAAACCAATCGACAGAAGAATTAAAAAGGAAAAAGAAAATGTTTAATGTATTAGATTTGTTTTGTGGATGCGGTGGATTGTCTTATGGATTTAAATCTGCAGGATATAATGTAGTTTTAGGTATTGACAATGATAAAAATGCCCTGGAAACATTCGAATTTAACCATAAAAATTCAAAGTCAATATGTGGTGATATTACTACCATACGCGCAGAAGATATAAGTCGTATTGTTGGTGGAAAACAAATTGACGTTATCATTGGTGGACCGCCTTGCCAAGGAATGTCTTTATCCGGTCCTAGAAGATTCGATGATCCAAGAAATAAACTGTATTTATCTTATATTCGCCTTGTTGAAGAACTTCAACCTAAAGCGTTTGTTATAGAAAATGTTCCTGGATTAGTGTCGTTATTTAACGGACAAATTAAGGAAAGCATTGTCGAAAGATTAACAGCCTTAGGTTATAATGTGCAATACAAAATTTTGTGTTCGGCTGATTATGGTGTTCCCCAAAGTCGCAGAAGAGTTGTTTTTGTTGGATTAAAAACGGGCGAATTTGTATACCCTGAAATTAATAATAATCAAGTAACTTGTGAAATGGCGTTGAGTGATTTGCCCCCCTTGATAGATTGTTTAGGGGAAGAAAATCAAGAATATGCTACCAGAGCCACTTGCGATTATCAAAAACTGATGAGAAAACGTTCTAATGTAGTGAAAAATCATATAGCAGCAACTCATTCTGATAAAGTAAAAAACATTATTTCTATGGTTCCCGATGGTGGTAATTATAAAAACCTCCCCGAACCCTATCGCAGCAGTCGAAATTTTCACGTGGCATGGACGCGTTTTAATAGTCAAAAGCCTGCTCCCACTATTGATACGGGGCATCGACATCATTTCCATTATAAGTATGATAGAGTTCCTACGGTTAGAGAATGTGCGAGGTTGCAATCATTTCCCGATGACTTTATCTTCTTGGGAAACAAAACACAGCAATTCAGACAGGTTGGCAATGCTGTTCCACCATTAATGGCACAGGCGATTGCTGAACAGTTACTGCAATTTATTACTAAGGGGAACTAATATGTATAAGGTTCCTGAAGAATATTATTTTAGAATACACCACGTTCGTCCGCGCTTTAAAGGCGATATTGAAAATGTTTTATTATTTATGGCGACAGAAATTTCCAAAATGGAAGAAATGCCTGACAAAGATTTTGCTAACGAATTAAACAATGCCATTAGAAGATATCCTGGCAATGGTATAAGAGAAATTAAAACAATTAACAATTGGAGAACGGAAATATCTGCTTTATTTGGTTATTTCATTGTGGAAAATGGAATAACTCGCGCTGGTAAGCGCGCTATTGAATTGGCTCAAAAGGAGGATTTGGTAGAAGCGTTTAAGACTTTCCTTTATACTTTCCAATATCCAGGCGCACATATTAAAACTCACGAAGTATTAAAGCAAATTGAAAAAGGTGTTCATTTTAAGCCTGCACAGTACATACTACAAGTACTAGATGAGGCGGAAAAGGATGCGAATGGTAGAGTTGGATTAACCAAAGAAGAAGTTTGCCATTGTATTTTTAACGATTTGAGAGCAACGGCGCAATTAGAAACCCCGTTGGATACTTGGAAAAGGATAAAACATAATCGCGATTTGGAAATGGAATATGATTCTACAGGAGATGTCGTTCGATATGCTGGTGATATCGTGGATTATATGGAAATTGCAAACTTATTAGTTTCCCACGATTGTCGTTGTTATTACAAAAACAAGCTTGAAAGTGAAACAATATTAAAGTTTATTAATTCATCCGAGTGGTATAGTGCTTATGATAAACTAATTCAAAAGAAAAGCGCAACGCTTGAAAATATCAAAGATTGCGTAGTTGGTTGGTTTAAGTATGTAAATAAGGATTTGGCGGATACTGACTTCACTACGGATATTTTAGCGTTTATTGCAAACGATACGGACGAATATAAAGACCTTCAAAAAAGTAAAGATGATATTTTTGAGAAGTTGTTGGGTGGAGAAGATATTAAGACTAAGGATATTGGAGATATCGGAGAAAGTCTTGTTCATTCTCACGAATGTCAGAGAATTAAAATTGGTGGACGTGGAGACCTTATTCATTTAATTAAACGAATCCCTACTCAATTTGCCGTGGGTTATGATATACAGTCCGTTGAAATTGATGAAAGAAAGAGATACATTGAAGTAAAAACTACAATTAGCTCAAAACCTTTACATTTCAATAAAATTCATCTTACTCCAAATGAATGGAGCACAGCAACTACAACTCGTGACCGTTATTTTGTTTATAGGCTTATGATAAGCAAGGTGGATAAAAAGTTGTATGTCATTCAAGACCCTGTTGGTTTGTATAAAAATGATATAATTGAAATGATACCTAAAAATGGTGCGGAGATTACGTTAAACGTAGATACCGCAGGACAATATGAGGAGTTATTATCGTGGGCAAATTAAAAGTAGCATCATTATTTTGTGGTTGTGGCGGTACTGATGTTGGTTTGTTAGGCGGATTTGACTTTTTAGGCAAGAATTATCCTAATAATCCCGTAAAAATTGTATATGCGAACGACATTGACGATAATGCTTGTCGCATATTTGAAGAAAATTTTGGTATTACGCCTGATAATCGTGATATTAGAGAAATAAAATCAGAAGAACTTCCCAATTTTGATATTTTGACAGGTGGTTTTCCTTGTCAATCGTTTTCTATTGTCGCTCAAAATCCTAAACGCTTAGGCGTTAAAGACGATAGAGGCAAGTTGTTTTTTGAAATGTGTCGCATTTTAAGAGATAAAAAGCCAAAATGTTTTATAGCAGAAAATGTAAAAGGCATTTTGTCCGCTAATGAAAAAAATGCATTTCCGTTAATTACTAAAGAATTTGAAGATAGCGGCTATAATGTATCTTATAAACTTCTCAATGCGGTTAACTTTGGCGTTCCACAAAAGAGAGAAAGAGTTATTATTGTCGGCATAAGAAAAGATTTAGGTTTCACATTCGACTTTAACGGTTTGCCGCAAGAAGGCGATTTCCCTATTGCTTCACTCTCTCAAGTAATAGAAAATAGTGTTCCTGAAAAATACTTCTTTAGTCAAAAAGCCGTTGACGGAATGATGAGAAAAAGAGAAACTATGAACAAAGGTCGTGCTCAAGACATCACTCAACCTTGCAATACGGTTGGAGCACACCTTGCAAAAGTTTCGTTGAATAGTACTGACCCCGTTTTAATGGTCGGAGAAAGATATAGAAGATTTACTCCGAGAGAAGTTGCTCGCATTCAGTCTTTCCCGGAAACTTTCAAATTGGTAGGTTCGGAATCGGCTCAATATAAGGCTTTAGGCAATGCTATTGCACCTGTTATGTTTTGGCATGTAGCAAATTCTGTATTAAAACGCTTAAAAGACTAAAAAAGGAGGAATTATGGAATATATTAATAAGGAAAGCAAAAAAGACATATTGGTGGAAAAAGAAGAAAGTGAACTTTTGCCAACAGTAAACATTCGGGATTATAAGTTTACAACTATGGGTGGTGACATCCAAATTAGACAGTTTGTTGACCAGCTTAATGAAGGAGATATTGAGATTCCCGATATACAACGCCATTACGTTTGGCCGCACCTTCAGGCCAGTCGTTTTATAGAGTCAGCATTGCTTGATTTGCCTTTACCTAGTGTTTTTTTATGCAAACAAAAAAATGGCAAATATTTAATCGTAGACGGGTTGCAAAGGCTTAGCACTCTAAAAATGTTTTTAAATATGGAAACAATTAATGGTAAAATATTTAAACTCAGCAATTCAAAAGAGATTTATGAAGATTGGAGAGGTAAAACATTCGGAGAGCTATCTGTTGATGACAAACGAAAATTGAAAAATAAAACGATACACGCTATTATAGTTGAACAGCAAAACCCTGAAAATTATGATGGTTTATTCTTAATATTTGAAAGAATAAACTCGGGAGGGGTGCAATTAAATCAACAAGAGATCCGAAATGCTATATATCAGACGGATTACAATAGCTTATTGGCAACAATAAATGAAGACCCACTATGGAGATCGTTTTTTGGAGATAAAAATTCTCACAAACGAATGAAAGATGTAGAGATGATTTTGCGCTTTTTTGCGTTGGTGGATCATCCTATTAAAAACACTGACACGGGAACAACTTCTTTTGTAGCACTCTTAAATAAACAGATGAACGAAAATAAGGATGTCACCCAAGAAAAAATGGAAGCATCAAAAGATAGATTTTTGGCAACTCTTAACAAGCTTCGAGACTTTTTCAATACTGATATTTTTAGAATGAACATTTCGGATAAAAATAAAGTTACAAAGAAGTTCTACGCTACCTTGTTTGATTCAATTATGATAGCCACGGATTATGCTCTTTTAAAGGACCCGAATATACATTCCAATACAAGCAAACTGGAAGAATTGTTTAAAAATGATTTGTTCAAAGGATTTATAAATTCTCATACATCAGAAAACAAGTCGATCTTTGGGAGAATAAATTTGGCGTGTCAAATTTTGTACGGAATGAACTATGCAAGATGATTATGTAAATAAAATAAATGCTACATTAAAAGAGTTGCTTAGGATACGGAAAAAAATCAATAAATTTCAAAGCTCGCCTCATTCTATCAATATGCTTCCTGATATAAATGTATATAAAAACTATGCTGTGATTTTAGCATACGGATGTATAGAAAATATATCTAAAAATATTATTGCTGATTATTATAAAATTTCAACAATGCCTATGCGATGCCAAGAGTTTGCAGCACGATTATTGGGCGATAAGTATTCTCTGTCCGTTGACAAAGAGAGCTTTAAGAATTTCCTCAAAAAAGAATGTAGTAGCGAATGGTTTGAAGAGATGAAACGCCGAGAAAAAGCTGATTTGTTAGATAAGCGCTATAAAAGATGCAGATATTCGAAGATGTGGATGGCATTAAATTTTATCTTTCAAGAAAGGTGTAATTTTGCGCATGGCAAATCTTCTTATCAAGGGACAATTAAGGAGCTGATTGATAATTTTTATTCTGCTAGATCGTGGTTGTATGAATTAGATAACATCGTTTCCTCGTCCAAATTGAATGGATAAATACATCGGGCTATAGATATGAAAATCGGAGGGGGTAATTTATGAACTGCAATTGTGCCATTTGTAATAACAATAGTCCATTTGACATGCCTAAAGAAATAGTAGAAGCGGCCGTAATGCTGCAATGGCTAAGAGCTTCCCTTTTGTATATTTGCCAAATTCAGGGCAAAATCTAAACAATTTAAAGGCTTATAATCGTGAGTTGGCAATGGCATCTTCAAAAAACAAACAATATCATAAAGCCGCAAAGATAATTGTTAATAAGTGCTGTGGTGAAGATATTATAGTACATCATCCACCCTATTAATGCCGTGGAATTGATATAAACAATCATCTATTAGACATTGACTTAATGTTCGAATATCTTTGATATTGCTCCACCAAAAGGACAAAACGGACAAACAAGTCCGTTTTTTCTTTTGGCAGAGTGTGGGGATACACAACTACGTTGTGTGCAACTTTGTTGCTATGAACCACGGGGCCGGGCTGGCGCTCATTCGCCTGTGCAAGCACGCTCATTTCACTATTACAGCGCGCGGACGCGCCTACAACTCCCCGCATCTCCACCAAAAGTACAAAACGGACAATTTAGTCCGTTTTTTCTTTTAATAAAAAACCGAGATTGCTCTCGGTTTTTTGTTTGAGATTAGGATTTGTTAGATTGTTTTTGTGAAGGTGATTGTGGCGGTGTCGCCGTTGATTGAGTCCACAACAAAGTTGTAAACAAGAGCATTTCCGCTGTCGTCTGTGACTGCACCCATTGTGTCACCTGCGATATAGGTGAAAGTGTCGTTTGATGACTTTATATACTCAATAAGGTTGTTTAAAGTACCGTATTGGTCAGATGAGTGGGTATTGTTGTTGTAGACGTCATAGTACGTTTCACCGTCATAAACCTCACGATAGAGGGAAGCATTGACGTGATAGACCACCACGCCGTCACGGGAGAAATAGCCGTAGTCATCACCTGCGTTGAGGCCTGTGTTGGTGTAGTACATAAGGACGTAATATTCTTGATATGCACCAAGGTCATCAGACCAGTTGTTTGCGATGATGATGGTGTCACCTGTCTTGCCGAAATCGGTGAGAGTGAGGGTGACAGAGTCCTCCGCCACAACAAGGCGAGAGGGGGTAATCCAGCCGTAGTTGAACTTGGTGTAGGGGTTGTGGTCGCCGAACATAGCGTCCATCATATCTTTGCCGTCGAGGAGCAAATCCTCATTGACGTAAGCGGTGTCGTAGTAGTCGTCTGCACCGAGGACGTGGGCAAATTCGTGGACGTATGTGTAGGTGTTGAAGGCGGTGGTGCCGGTGTAGTCAACGTTGCCGTCCTCGTCGTAGGACTCATGCATAAATTGATATGACGCCCAGAGATAGTCGTTGGCACTGACACCGTCGTATTCGTAGTAATATCCGTCCTCGTCCACGTGGGTGTTCCAATATCTATATGCCCAGTAGAAGTCGGCGGAGTCATCTATGTCGAGAGTGTGGATGATGACAACTGCATCAATAATGGAGTTGCCGTCGCTGTCGAACTCGCTGAGATCCATAGTGGTGGCAAGATATTGAAGAGCCTCGTCAATGATCAGTTGATCGCCGTTCATACCGCCTTCAGCGTCAGTAGAGTTGGCGTAATATGTGCTGTTGTTTTCAGGTCTAAACCAACTGTCAAGGACGGTGAAGTCCAACGTCAATTGACCATAGCTTGAAATGTTGAAATATTCATAGACAGAGTAGAATCCGTCAGTTGAATCATTGCTTTCAAATGCCTTTTTGATGAGGTCGATATCGTATCCTTTGCTTGATGCCGTCACGTCAGCAAAGTCCACGGGAATGACAAGCACCTTAGGTGTGCCAGTTGTGGGGCATCCGTCAAGATAATATCCTTGGTCGTGGACGTTTTTCACATTGGTTGCTTTGGAGAAGTCAATGTTATATACACCATTTGTGCCTGAGGGGAGACCAAGTCCGTTGTTGGTGATGAGGTCAACATCATCAGTGTTGCCACCGCCGGTGTTTCCGCCAGTATTTCCGCTGTCACCACTGCCGTCACCCTCGGTGTAGAGATAGACATAAAGATCAACCACATATCCGTCTTCGGTGTTGTAGTATGCCACGTCAATGCAGATGTCGCCCTTGTCGTAGAAATACCAAGTGTCACCGTATTCATCTACGTCACTGCCAGAGAGCACGTATCCTGCGCTGACAAGAGCGGAGCGATATGCATTGTATTCCGCCTCGGTATTGCCGTAGGTGTAGAAGTTGACGCCGTTTTCACCTTCAAGGGTATATTCGTCAACGTAATATTCGTTGTTTGAGAGGAAGGGGATAGTTTCACCCACTTTTGCAATTATCGTTTGATTTTCAGATGCAGTGAAAGCGGTGTAGGTCTTTGTGTCACCAGTGTTTCCGCCAGTATTTCCGTTATCACCACTGCCGTCATCTTCGGTGTAAAGATAGACGTATGAGTCCACCACGTACTCGCCTTCATAATAGTAGAATGAGATGTCAATGCAGACGTCGCCTTTTTCGTAATAATACCAAGTGTCGCCATATTCATCTTCGCCGTCACCCACAAGGGTATAGCCTACGCTGACGATAGTTGTGCAGTATGCGTCAAATTCCGCTTTGGTATTGCCGAAGGTGTAGAAAGCGATGTATGTGCCGTATTCATCACTGCCCACCTCAACGTAGTATTCGTCGTTGGGGAGGAAGGGGATAGTCTCACCAACCAAGTTTGTCAGCATATCAACTTCACCAGAAGTGAAAGAGGTGTAGGTTTTGCCTGAGGGAGTATCACCGTCACTAGGGGTATCTCCGCCAGAGGGAGTATCATCGCCTCCGGGATTGTCACCGCCGGGAGTATCACCACCGCCGGGGGTATCTTCGGGGATAATGCGAAGTGTTGCAACGGCGGTGATTGTGCCGTTTGAGTATGACATTTCAACACGGATGACATTTTTGTCCGCAAGTTCTTTTTCATAGATGTGCCAAGTCTTGCCACCGATATCATCTATGTAGGCATCTTTATATTCATATCCTGTCATAAGACTGCGATATGTGATAAAATCGTCAACCTCCGCACCATTGATGGTGTAGGTGACTGCTTCAGCATTTCCCACAACAGAATACTCATTGCAGGGCAGGAAGGGGATAGTCTCACCGACCAAATCCACAAACGCCGCTTTTTCTTCATCGGTGAAATCGGTGTAGAGGTATGTAGGTGTGCCGTCAGCAGGATTGTCGTCTATTGGTTCGTCAACGGGGCTACAAGCCACAAAAAGGGACAAACCAATGAGGAATACAAGGATAAGTGCAAGCAGTTTTTTCATAATGCACCTCATTTGTTTTTTTATATTGTAGCACAAATGAAGAAATATGGAAATATTTTTTTATCTTAGCGCGTACCACCTGCGCGCGCAAAACATTATTCAAAAATTGAACCTACAATAGTGGAGAGTTTTATCTTCAAAACAGGGGATAAACCACTGAAAATGTTATATAAACCCACAAAAACGATGAATAAAATTCATAATGTTGACAAAGCGGATATTTGGTTTTATAATTTATCTATACTTTAAGAAGGTGATTTTATGGCAAAGTCAACTGCAAGAAACAAAATGGGAAGGACAAAACTGATTGCACTCTTGGCACTCATGCTTGCTCTCACCATAATTTTCTGCTTCGTGCCCATCCAGTTTGGCCCGATAACTTTGGCATTGATGATATTGCCCACCCTTATCCTTGCCCAAGTTTGTGACTTCAAGATTTCCTTGTTTATGGGTCTTATGATGGGGCTCATCAACTATATTGCATGGTTCACAACAAAAGCCGCAAGCCCCATTGCACCTATCTTCCAAAATCCTTTGGTGTGCATTCTGCCTAGAGTGCTCATTGCAGTGGTGGCATATTGGTCTCGTATAGGTCTTGAAAAACTCCTCCTTGAAAAGTGGCTAGGCATCAACTTGAAACCTGAAAAAGTAGTTGTAGAAGAGGATGACGAAGAGGAAGCACAACTTGACGGAATTGCCGATGTTATGACCGATGAGGTGACAGAGGATATCGCACCTCAAGAGAAAATCACCGCAACTGATGACGTCATCGTAGATGACGAAGTTGAGGAAAATGAACTCACCGACAAGGAAAAGAAAGCCAAAAAGGCAAAGGAAATTGCCGTAAGACAAGTGGTTCACTTGGTGTCAACCGCTCTCGGTGTCATCACCAACACCGTGTTTGTGGCAATCTTCACCCTGATCTTCTTCAACAACACCTCTCTTGGCAACACAATCATCAACGTGGAATATATCCTTGCTTGGTTCAGTTTGAACTTTGGCATAGAGGTTGTGGCATTCAGCCTTATCACACCGCCTATCGCCACTGCAATCCGTGCTGCAAAACTGGTTTAGTTGACAGAATAATGCAACGATGATACAATGAAAATGGTATGCAAAGCATATCATTTTTTTTGGAGAAATTATGCCCTGGATAGTCCAAAGTTTGCTCATATCCGTGTCCTTGTCAATGGACGCATTTGCAGTCAGTTTGTCAAACGGCTTGACCGCAAAAAAGATGCCTGTGAAATATATGATTCTCACAGCCCTTTCCTTTGGACTTTTTCAAGGAATTATGCCCCTCATAGGCTATCTTCTAGGCAGTCTATTTGAAAAGTGGATTGAGGTGGCAGTGCCCATAATCGGCTTCTGCATCCTGTTCCTTTTGGGCGCAAAAATGATATTTGATTCCGTCCGCGACATAATGAAGGAAAAGAAGGCAAAAGAGAAGGAAACCGACAATCTATCCTGCCCGAATTGCCTTGACAATAAAGAGGAAAAGCCCTACAAGTTTGGGGTGAAAACCCTCATTATTCAGTCTGTGGCGACCTCAATTGATGCTCTCACCGTTGGGCTTGTCTATATAGGCAAATCACCTCTTGAAACCTATGTCACCTTTGCGCTTATTGCAGTGATAACATTCGGCATTTGCGTAGGCGGAGTATTCATCGGTCAAAAGTTTGGAGACAAGCTGAAATCAAAGTCCGGGATACTTGGCGGACTTATCCTCATAGCAATCGGTCTTAAACTGCTCATTGAGTTTTTGATTGAAAGATTTTAGGCGGTTCGAAATTGAAAAACTCTTTTGTTTAACAACGTCACACGTCAAAATTGTCGTCGCCAAGACCACAACAATAGCTAGACAGCAAGCAAGATGTGTCTATTGAGCACATTGCAACAACAAAAACAACAAAAAACGCCAATTCAAAAAGCACTGTGATAGTGCTTTTTGTTTTATTTTTATTATTTTTATGGCATTTTCTGCGGTTTTTGCAAGTTTTTTCATCTCAAACGGACACAAATCAAAATTGGGTATTGTGAAATTGGCGGTTTTAGTGTATAATGTATTGGCTAAAAGCCAATATCCCTTTTGGAGGAATATTATGAGAATGTACGACATTATCAAAAAGAAGCGTGACGGCGGTGAATTGACCCCCAAGGAAATTCACTTTTTCGTGGATGGATACGTCAAGGGTGAAATCCCCGATTATCAAGCCTCCGCTTTTTTGATGGCAGTTTACTACAAGGGTATGACAATAAACGAAACCCGTGAGCTGACTTTTGCAGTTCGTGACAGCGGTGTCACCCTTGACTTTTCAGTGATAGACGGCATCCGTGTTGACAAGCACTCAACTGGCGGTGTTGGTGACAAAACAAGCCTTGTCGTTGCACCTATCGTTGCTTCCCTTGGTGTCAAAGTTGCAAAGATGAGCGGTAGAGGCCTGGGTCACACCGGTGGCACAATAGACAAACTGGAGTCAATCCCCGGCTTCAAAACCGACCTTAGTGAAGAGGAATTCATCTCAATCGTCAACGACTTGGGTGTGGCAATCGTAGGTCAATCTCACGAACTTGCTCCCGCAGACAAAAAGTTGTACGCCCTCCGCGATGTCACTGCAACGGTGGACTGTTTGCCCCTCATAGTGTCCAGCATTATGGGCAAAAAGTTGGCGGCAGACGATGACTGCATAGTCCTTGACGTCAAGACAGGCAGTGGCGCATTTGCAAAGACTGTTGAAGAAAGTGTCCGTCTTGCAGAGGTTATGGTGGACATCGGTAAGAGCGCCGGCAAAAAGATGCTCGCCCTCATCACTGATATGGACAGACCTCTCGGCGCAAACATAGGCAACAGCCTTGAAGTGATTGAAGCCATTGAAACCCTCAAAGGCAACGGCCCTGAGGACTTCACCGAGGTGTGCGTGATTCTTGCCACAAATATGCTTTATCTTGCAGGCAAAGGCAGTATGGCGGAGTGCGAAGATATGGTCAAAAAGGCAATTGCAGACGGCACCGCCCTTGAAACCCTTGCCAAAATGGTCAAAGCCCAACACGGTGACGACTCAGTCATCTACAACCCCGACCTATTTGAAAAGGCAAAATTCAGCCGTGAAGTCAAGGCGGAAAAGAGCGGATATATCGTCCGTGTTGACACCGAGGGCTACGGCATAGCATCACTTATGCTTGGCGCAGGCAGAAACACCAAGGAAGAAGAAATTGACTACTCAGCCGGCATCACCCTGGTGAAAAAGACAGGTGACAAGGTTGAAAAGGGAGAGGTCATTGCGGTGATGTACACCAATGACGAAGCTCGATTTGACGGCGCTGTGGCAAGATTTAATAACTCAACAACAATCAAAGATGAAAAACCTCAGGAAAGACCTTTGGTCTTTGCTAGGGTAGAATAGGTGAAAAATGGCAAAACTTTATTTCAAGTTTGGGGCAATGGGTTGCTCCAAAACAGCACAAGCACTGATAACCAAATTCAACTATGAAGAAAGAGGGATGAAAGTCCTTCTTGTGAAGCCCTCCACCGACAATCGTGACGGCGCAACCACAGTGCGCTCACGTATCGGTCTTCATGCAGAGGCAATCACCGTCCCCGAAAGTGTGGACCTCTATGACCTCTACAAGGACGAAAACAGCGACTGCAATGTCATCATCGTGGACGAGTGCCAATTCCTGCACCCCGACCAAGTTGACCAACTGAGCAGAGTGGTTATGGACTTTGACATCCCCGTTCTGTGCTTTGGTCTGTCCACTGACTTTCTCACCCACCTTTTCCCCGGAAGCAGACGCCTTTTTGAAATTGCAGACTCAATCCAAGAAATCAAGTCCGTTTGCAAATGCGGTGACAAAGCCACAGTCAACGCCCGCCTTGACGACGACGGCAACGTTGTTTTCAGCGGTGACCAACTGTGCTTGGGGGGCAATGAAAGATACGTGGCAATGTGCAAAAAGTGCTGGTTGAAAGCAAGACGCGATCAAGAAGCACGTGGCATTTTCACCTAAGACCATACTGGCACAGCGTGTCAACTGGCTTGTATCTCAATGAGAAAAACAAAATAGTCAACAAAACACAGAAAGTACAACACTCACAGCAAACGACAACTTAAAATACAAAAGCAAAATCACACGGAAAGATATGGAACGCTTGATTATAGGATTTTGTGGTGGCACAGGCTCAGGCAAAACCACCCTTGCAAAAAGAGTAATTGACGCAGTAGGTGGAGACGGTGTCCTCGTCAGCATGGACTGTTACTACACCGACCACAGAGAAATGCCCTTTGAAGAAAGAGCAAAAATCAACTACGACCACCCCAATGCATTTGACACCGACCTTCTCATCTCACATTTGAAAGATTTGAAGGCAGGCAAGAGCATTATGCACCCCACCTATGACTTCTCAAACCACGTCCGCGGTGAAGAGTGGTTGAAGCTTGACAGCGCAAAGGTCATAGTGGTTGAAGGCATTTTGCTCTTTGAAAACCAAGACCTTGTTGATATGCTTGACATCAAAATCTTTGTGGACACAGATGCAGACGTACGCATACTTCGTCGTCTTGTCCGTGACGTCAAGGAGAGAGGCAGAAATCTTGACAGCGTAGTCAAGCAATATCTCACCACAGTCAAGCCTATGCACGAAAGATTTGTTGAGCCCTCAAAACGCCTTGCAGACGTCATCGTTCCCGTAGGCGGACACAATGACGTGGCGTTCAATATGATAATAAACACCATCAAGAGAAAAATCGCAGAGCAGGAGTAATCCCCAATCGAAGCGACGAAACAGCCGACGAAATAGACGAAATAAAAGAACAGGAAAAGTTATGAAAATCAAAGTAGCCGAAGAAGTAAAAAAGGCCCTAGCCGAAGGCAAAGCCGTTGTGGCGTTGGAATCCACAATCATATCTCACGGTATGCCTTACCCTCAAAACGTAGAAACCGCATTGAGAGTTGAAGAGGAAGTGAGAAAGAGCGGCGCAGTGCCTGCAACCATTGCAATCATTGACGGCGTGCCCACAGTTGGATGCAATCGTGAAGAGATTGAAAAGCTGGGAAAGGCAGGTCTCACCGTCACCAAGGTGTCAAGAAGGGATATCCCCATCGTCATAGCAAAGGGGCTCAACGGCGCAACCACAGTTGCAAGCACAATGATTTTTGCTGAAAAGGCAGGAGTCAAGATTTTTGCCACAGGTGGCATAGGCGGAGTGCATAGAGGGGCAGAAAAAACAATGGATATTTCCGCTGACCTTGATGAACTATCCAAGACCAACGTGACCGTTGTCTCAGCAGGTGCAAAGAGCATACTTGACCTCAATCTCACCATGGAATATCTTGAAACAAAGGGTGTTGCAGTCATAGGCTACGGCACAGATGAACTTCCTGCCTTCTTCACAAGAGAAAGCGGAATCAAGGTTGGTTATCGTATGGACACACCAAAGGAAATTGCAAAGTCAATGAAGGCAAAAGAGGATATGGGGCTTGAAGGCGCAATGCTTGTCACCAACCCTATCCCCGAAGAGTATTCAATGGACGCTAAGGTCATCGGTGAGGCAATTGACAAGGCAGTGAAAGAGGCAGAAGAAAAGGGCGTCAAGGGCAAGGACATCACCCCGTTCCTTCTTGACAAAATCCAAAAGATAACAGGAGGCGACAGCCTTGCAAGCAACATTCAACTTGTACTCAACAACGCCCGTCTTGCATCACAAATCGCAGTTGAACTGTCAAAACTCGGCTGATAAACCCTCGATTTTGTAAACAAACAAAAAATAAACTCAGTGAAAACAACGTGGAATATGCGTGGCATATCCCACCAAAAATAGTAATAAAATTTAGGAGAAATAAATTATGGACATCAAAGACATTCTCGCAAAATGCGACCACACTTTGCTTGGTCAAACAGCAACTTGGGACGAAATCAAAGGCATCTGTGATGACGGCATCAAATATTCAACCGCATCAGTTTGCATCCCTCCCAGTTTTGTGAAAAGAGCAAAGGACTACGTAGGAGACAAGCTTGCAATCTGCACAGTCATCGGCTTCCCCAACGGCTATAACACAACTGCCTGCAAGGAGTTTGAAACCATTGATGCACTGAAAAACGGCGCAGATGAAATTGATATGGTCATCAACATTGGTGAGCTGAAAGCAGGCAACTATGACTACGTCCTCAACGAAATCAAAACCTTGAAAAAGGCATGTGGTGACAACATCCTCAAAGTCATCATTGAAACCTGCCTCCTCACCGATGAAGAAAAGGTGAAGATGTGTCAACTTGTCACCGAAGCCGGTGCAGACTACATCAAGACCTCAACAGGTTTTTCAAAAGCAGGCGCAACTTTCAGCGACATCGCACTCTTTGCAGCCAACATTGGAGCAGATGTCAAGATGAAGGCCGCAGGTGGCATCTCATCAATTGAAGACGCAGAAGAATTCGTCCGCCTTGGCGCAAGCCGTCTTGGCACGTCACGCATTGTCAAAATCGTCAAAGCACAGGACGACGGCAGTGCATATTAAGGAGGAAACTATGCCTATCCCTACACCACACATCACAGCAAAAGCAGGTGACTTTGCCGATACAGTGCTTATGCCCGGCGATCCCTTGAGAGCAAAATTTATCGCAGAAAACTTCCTTGAAGACGCAGTCCTTGTCAACAACGTCCGTGGCGTCAACGGCTACACAGGCTACTACAAGGGCAAGAGAGTTTCCGTCATGGCATCAGGCATGGGACAACCCTCAATCGGCATCTACTCATACGAACTTTTCAACTTCTACGACGTGAAGACCATCATCCGCATTGGCTCATGTGGATCATTCCACAAGGATTTGCACGCAAGAGACATCATCGTTGCAATGGGCGCATGCACCAACGGCAACTATGCAATGCAGTATAACCTCCCCGGCACTTATGCACCTATCGCAGACTTTGACCTTGTCCGTAGAGCCGCCGAACTTTGTGAAAAGGCAGGAGTCAACTACAAGGTGGGCAACATTTTCTCATCAGACATTTTCTATGACGAAGCCAACTCCGGCATGGAATGGGCAAAGATGGGTGTCCTCGGTGTTGAAATGGAGTCAGCAGCCCTTTACTGCAACGCAGCAAGAGCAGGCAAGAAAGCCCTCTGCATCTGCACCGTCAGCGACTCTTTCATCTATCCCGAAGAAAACACAACAGCGGAGGAGAGACAAAATTCCTTCACAAAGATGATGGAAATTGCTCTTGAACTTGCATGATGAAAAGAGCTTTTATTATCGTACTTGACAGTTGCGGAATAGGGGCACTTCCTGACGCACACCTTTGGGGTGACGAAGGAAGCAACACCCTTGGCGCAATCCGCAATCACGAAAACTTCAACTGCCCAAACCTTGTCAATATGGGTCTTTTCAACGTGGAAACAGTTGGTGGGGGAGTGGCTCATCCCACCGGCAGTTTTGCTCGTCTTGGTGAACTTTCAAAGGGCAAGGACACAACCATAGGACACTGGGAGATTGCAGGCATTGTGTCACCCACACCTCTCCCCACCTATCCCAACGGCTTCCCCAAGGAAGTGATTGAGGAGTTTGAAAGACGCACAGGCAGAAAGGCAATCTGCAATCTGCCATATTCAGGCACCGAAGTCATCAAGGACTACGGCAAAGAGCATATTGAAACAGGCGCGCTCATCGTCTATACCTCAGCGGACAGCGTTTTCCAAATCGCAGCCCACGAGGACTACGTGCCCGTGCCCGAACTTTATAGATATTGTGAAATCGCAAGAGACCTTCTCCAAGGTGAGCACGGCGTAGGCAGAGTTATTGCCCGTCCTTTCAACGGCGAATATCCCTACACAAGGACAGCCAACCGCCACGACTATTCACTGCTCCCCGTAGGCACAACAATGCTTGACCTTCTTATGGAAAAGGGTCTTGCCACCATATCAGTGGGCAAGATATACGACATCTTTGCAGGCAAGTCAGTGAGCGAAAGCAATCGCACCACCTCAAACCACCACGGCATGGAAGTGACTCTTGACATCCAAAAGAGAGATTTTGAGGGGCTGTGCTTTGTCAACCTTGTGGACTTTGACATGAAATATGGTCACCGCAACGACGTAGCAGGCTATGCTGCCGCCATGACAGACTTTGACAACCAACTTGGTGAATTTATGGCAAATATGCGTGAAGATGACCTTCTCATCATCACCGCAGACCACGGCTGTGACCCCTCAACCCCCTCAACAGACCACTCCCGTGAATACGTGCCTATGCTGGTCTACGGCAATGGCGTAAAGGGCGGAGTTGACCTTGGCACACGTGACTCATTTGCAGACGTTTCAGCCACAATCCTTGACTTCTTTGGAGTTGACAAAAAGGACACCAACGGACACAGCTTCCTTGGCGAAGTGGCAAAATAACCCCAGTTCATCTTAAAAATTTGAGTAGAGATGAAAGGAGAAAACTATGAAAAAGCAACTCATTGAAACCGCAGTGAAGGCAAGAGAAATGGCTTATGCCCCCTACTCACACTACAAAGTAGGGGCGGCACTTCTTGCCAAAAGCGGAAAAATCTACACCGGTTGCAACGTTGAAAACGCATCTTTCACCCCCACCAACTGCGCAGAAAGAACAGCCTTTTTCAAGGCGATAAGCGAGGGTGACAGAGAGTTTGAAATGATAGCAATCGTGGCAGGAAAGGACGGAGAAGAGTTGTCCAAAAACTGCACTCCTTGCGGAGTTTGCCGTCAGGTGATGACAGAGTTTTGCGACAAGGATTTCAAGATTATCCTTGGCACACCCGATGACTTCAAGGTGTTGACTCTTGAAGAAATCATGCCTTATTCCTTCTCTGCAACTGAACTGTAAAAAATCTACTAAACAGCAGAAAGTGGTGTTTATCTTGCGTATATGACAGGATAAACATCGCTTTTGGCTTTATTATGAATTATTTTGATGATGACAAAAATTTGAATAAAGACCTCTTCCGTGACGTGGATATTTGCACTTGCGGTGCTCACACTGGGGTGTACGTATGCCGTGAAGAAGACGGGTGGTATTATCGTTGCAACGATTGCGACCTTCCAATAAAAGACAGTTTCCACCGCCACGAGCCTAGGCGCACAAGATACGTTGACGAATACGATGACTGAATAGAACCTTTCCTTTTGCACACAATAGTGTCAAAACCAAAAAGGAGGTTTCTATGGACAACGAAAAAATCTTGCTGAAAAAAGTGGCAGAACTTTCAAACATCAATATGATGATTCTTGCACTTCTCGTTGCAGTCATCGCACTGTCAGTGGGCCTTGCGTTTTTCTTCCTAGTGCCCGGCTCAGTTGGATACGGCATCGGCGTGGCAATGTTTATTGTGGCAGGTCTTATCTTCGTCATCGGTGAAATGACCTATCTTGTCAAGATGAGCAAAATCAGACGACAAGAAGACTAACAAATTTTTGAGGGAAGAAAATAAACCTTAACCCTCAACCCAAAAAAGACCAAAACAAAAAACCGAGCACACCGCTCGGTTTTTTCATTGTGATTTGATAGGACTAAATCAGGTTGTTTGTTTTGAGATAGTCAACGTAGTCGTTGTAGAGTTTTACGCTGTCGGGGTGTCCGCAGAATGAGGGGGAGTCCGCCGGATTCATTATGCCAAGATATTGATATGCGATGATTTTGTTGACGTAAGGTGACACGTTTTCAATCTGTCGTTTGACACGGTCAAAACTTGCAGGGAGAAGGGCACTGTCATAGACAACTCCTTCAAACTTGAACACCTCAACCTCTGCCCAAAGTTCGGCGCGACCTGCCTCGTCATGGACACGCTTCAACTTTTCGTATAGTTTTACGGTGCGGTGGACGGGAGTCTTTTGCACACCCACCTCGTCTTGATACACAATGTAGTCAAGGTCCATAGACACAAGGTCGCGGATATATCTGTCGTTTGTCAAGGTGACGTTTGTGCCGTAGGGAGCAATCAATGTCTTTTTGCCCGGGGTGAGTTCATGAGCAACCTTTGACGCCCTGTTGACGTAGGACACGAAAGCACGGGGGAAGTGGAGTTTGATGAAGCACTCGTCAGGGTAATACCAACCATAGAAACTGGGGTGATGACCGTATAGTGCGGTGATTTCCTCCATAGCCTTGAAGGACATGTTGACGATATCTTCCGTCTTTATGTTGTGATGAGCCCTGCGCCAGTTGCCGAAAAATCCGTTGCCAAGAAAGACTTTCAGCCCCAACTTGTCCGCTTCGTCAAGGACTTCATCAATGGGGTCTGCTGTTTTCATATCCGCGGAGGGGAAGATTTTGGATTGATAGAAGCACCTTTCATAAAGTGCAGTCGCCATAATCATCACGTACTCCATGCCAAGGGCGTGGATTTCACGGATTTTATTGCGCCAGTCAATGCCTTCAAATTCCTTCAAGGCAGGATTCCAGTATTTACCCTCAGCGGTGTTGTGATGTCTAAACTCAAAAAAAGTTCCGTCAAGTTTACGAAGCATAATTCTCCCTCCTCCACAAAGTATAACCCATACAACAGCGAAAGGCAATAGTGGATTTCGGCGGTTAGAGGGGCGAAAAACTCAAAAAATTCACACTTTTCAAAAAACAGTTGCGAAATGACAACAGTTGTGATATATTATCACTTGCGCCGGTGTGGTGAAATTGGCAGACGCGCTGGACTCAAAATCCTGTGGACTAATCCTCCGTGACGGTTCGAGTCCGTCCACCGGCACCAACACAGCCCTACGAAATCGTGGGGTTGTTTTTTTATACTGTCCTTTGCGTTTTCTTTGAAAACGTGAATTTTCTTCATATTTTTGAAAAATGTGTGCTAGAATATGAGAAAAGTGAAGTCCGCTATTGACTTTACGCCCGTGCGAGCGTATAATGTTCCCATAAGTTTTTTGGGGGTTAATATGTCAAATCAATTTGAAAAATATTCAAACACCTTTGCAAAAATGATTCAATGCCCCACCGTGTCAAGCAGCGGAGCAGAGTATTTTGACAAATTCCAACAAGTGCTGAAAGAGGAGTTCCCCCTTGTTTTCAGCAATCTTGAAGTGTTCTATCCCGGCAAGGACAAGGACAGTGAGTCGCGAGCAATCCTTCTCAAATGGAAAGGCAAATCAGACCGCCGTCCTATGGTGCTTATGGCACACCAAGACGTAGTGCCCGCCTCACCCGAAAACTGGAAGTATGACCCTTACGGTGGCACTCTTGAAGACGGCAAGATTTGGGGACGTGGCGCAATGGACTGCAAAAACACCCTTTTCATCACAATCAACGCAGTTGAGGAACTGATTGCAGAAGGTTTTGTCCCTGAACACGACGTCTATCTTTCATATTCAGACTGCGAAGAAAACAGCGGTATGGGCGCACCCTACGCCGTGGAGTGGTTCAAAGAACACGACGTACACCCTGTTGTGGCAGTTGACGAAGGTGGCGCAATTGTTGAAAATGCTTTCCCCGGTATGAAGATGCCCTTTGCAATGGTTGGCATTATGGAAAAGGGCTATGCAGACATCCGTTTCACCGCACACAGTAAGGGCGGACACAGCAGTTCACCTCCGAACAATACACCTCTTGCACGACTTGGTGCATTCATCGACTACTGCGAAAACCACGTTCTTTTCAAACGCAGTATGTCAAAGCCTGCATTACAAATGCTGAAAGGCGTGTCAACAGGCCTTGGCGGACCTTTGAAGTTCATCACCAAACACGCAAAAGGTTTTGCCCCTCTCATCGTCAAGGCACTGCCTATGATTACACCCTTTGGCAAAGCACTTCTTGGCACAACAATGGTTTTCACAATGGCACAGGCTTCAGATGCCCCCAACGTGATTCCTCAATCCGCCTCAGTGGTGGCAAATCTACGATTTGGCCCCGGTGATAAGAGTGCAGATTGCATTGCAAAACTCACCGACCTTGCAAAGAAATACGACCTTGAGGTTGAAGTCCTCACCTGCCGTGAGCACAGCGCATTTGTTGACACAGAGTGTGATGAATACAAACACTTTGTGGACACAATGAGAGAGTGTTTCCCTGAAATCGGCATTTCACCCTATCTTATGTTTGGTGGCACAGATTGCAGACATATGCAGACCATCGTGCCCTGCGCAATAAGATGCACTCCTTGCCGTCTTAATCCTCAACAGCTGGCATCAATGCACGCAAGTGATGAAAACATTGACGTACAATCCCTCATTGACGGCACGGCATTCTTCAAGAAATTCATCAGCAACTTTAAATAGACAAACACAGACAAAACATAGTTTTGTAATTCAACAATAGGAGACAGATATGAGCATTTGGCATGACGTTGACCCTAGTCGCATTACACCCACAGATTTTCTGGCTGTAATCGAAATTTCAAAGGGTTGCAAAAACAAATACGAACTTGACAAGGAAACTGGCGTCCTCATTCTTGACAGAGTTCTGCACACGTCCACCCACTATCCTGCAAACTACGGATTTATCCCCCGCACTTTCAGTGACGACAACGATCCTCTTGACGTGCTGGTCCTTTGCAGTGAAGCAATCGTGCCTATGGCAATGGTGCGTTGCTATCCCATCGGTGTGATGATGATGCAAGACGGCGGAGATATGGACTACAAGATCATCGCAATTCCTTTCAAAGATCCCAACTGGAGCATATACAAGGAAGTGGAAGAACTCCCTCCCCACATTATGCAAGAAATGGCCCACTTCTTCCGCGTCTATAAGCAACTGGAAGAGAAAGAAACAACAGTATTCCAAGTGAAGGACAGAGCCTTTGCGGAACTTATCATCAAAGACAATATCCATCAATACAAGAAGAAATTTAACGTGAAATAAGGCGGGGGAAACCCCGAGAGGGATATTATGAAAACATACGATTGTATAGTTATTGGCGGTGGCGTAGTCGGCACGGCAGTCTTAGACAGGCTTGCTTTCCACGACTTGGCCACCTTACTTTTGGAAAAAGATGACGACGTATCGGTCGGCGCATCTCGTGCAAACAGTGGTATAGTCCACGCAGGATATGACTGCAAGCCAGGCACTTTGAAGGCAAAATTCAACGTTCGTGGCAATCATCTTATGTGGAGTTTGGTTGACGACCTTGATGTGCCTCACTTGAAGTGCGGTTCACTTGTCGTAGCAGACAAGGACAACAAAGCAGGCATAGACGAACTCTATGACAAGGGCGTGAAAAACGGCGTTGAAGTGGAAGTCTGGGACAAGCAAAAGACTATGTCTTTTGAGCCAAACCTTTCAGACAACATCGAGTGGTCGTTGTACGCAAAAGAAGCAGGCATCGTGTCACCCTATCAGCTGGCAATAGCCTTAGCCGACAGAGCGGTCCTCAACGGGGCGGAAATCCACCTTGAAGAAGGGGTCACCGCCCTTGAAAGAAAGGACGGACTTTGGATTGTCACCACCGAGAAGAGCCAATATCTTGCAAAAACAGTTGTCAACTGCGCAGGGGCATACGGCGCAGACGTAAACGACATTGCTGGAGCAGAGCATTATGAAACCTCTTTCCGCAAAGGCGAGTATTATGTCCTTGACAACACCGAAAGACAAAACGTTGAAACAGTCATATTCCCTCTGCCCACCAAAGCAGGCAAAGGCATTTTGGTAGCCCCCACAGCAGACGGCAACGTCATCTACGGCCCTACCTCACACCTTTGTGACCTTGATGATACGTCAGTCACCCTTGACGGACTTCAAGACATCCGCGCAAACGTGGCAAAGACCTACAAGAATCCTGTCGTGCGCAAGTGCATACGCACGTATGCCGGCGTGCGCACCATTATAGGAGACGACTTTGTCATCGGCTCATCAAAAGTGGTGGATGACTTCTATATGGCAATCGGCATTTGCTCACCGGGGCTTTCCTCAGCACCTGCCATTGCAGAGCATCTTGAAAACCTCATCGCAGGTGACGTAGCATTGAAAGACAACGTTGTCACCCGTTTGCCTAGAGTGAAACGTTTGAGCGAGCTTGACGGTGATGAACTCAACACCCTCATCAAAGAAGACAAGGCTTGGGGACGTATCGTCTGCAGATGTGAAAAGGTCAGTGAAGCAGAAATAGTCAAAGCAATCCACTCACCTCTTCCTGCAGTCACCGTTGACGCAGTAAAGCGCAGAGTCCGTGCAGGTATGGGAAGATGCCAAGGCGGTTTCTGTGCCACAAGAGTTATGGAAATCATCTCTCGTGAAACAGGCAAAGACATCACCGAAATAAGAAAGGGCAAAAAAGGCTCAAACATTGCTCTTTACTCCGTAAAGGAGGTGCCCAATGATTAAGAAATATGACGTTGTAGTTATAGGCGGTGGCCCTGCAGGTATGGCGGCGGCACTTAGCGCACTGAAAAAGGGTGCAAAAGTCCTCGTGGTTGAAAGAGACGTCCGTCTTGGCGGAATCCTCAATCAATGCATTCACAACGGATTTGGACTCCACTATTTTGGTGAGGAGTTGACAGGCCCCGAATATGCAAATAGATTTGCAAAGTTGGTGGAAAGTGAGGATATTGACGTCATGCTTGAAAGCATGGTGTTGCGCCTCACTCCCGACAAGAAGGTGGAAATCCTTTCCCCCGAAGGCTACATAACAGTTGAAGCAGGGGCAGTGGTCCTTGCAATGGGTTGCAGAGAGCGTACAGCTGGGGCAATCGCAGTGCCCGGCACCCGTCCTGCAGGCGTATATACCGCAGGTATGGCACAAAAACTCTGCAATATGAAGGGATACCTCGTAGGCAAAAAGGTTGTCATTTTGGGCAGTGGTGACATCGGGCTCATTATGGCAAGACGTATGACCCTTGAAGGGGCAAAGGTGGAACTTGTCCTTGAACTTATGCCTTATTCAAGCGGTTTGAAGCGCAATATTGTCCAATGCCTCAACGACTTTGACATCCCCATCAAGTACGCACATACAATCACTCGTCTTGAAGGAAGCCCCCGTCTTACTGGGCTTTACTACGCACCCGTTGACGAAAACAGGAATCCTATCCTTGAAAAGGAAGAATACGTCTCTTGCGACACCTTGCTTTTGTCAGTTGGTCTTATTCCCGAAAACGACCTTCTCTCAGGCATGAACGTTGAAATGTCCCCCATCACCTCAGGGGCAGTGGTTGACGAAAATCGTATGACCTCAATCCCCGGCGTATTCTCTTGCGGAAACGTCCTTCACGTCCACGACCTTGTGGACAACGTATCTCGTGAGGCAGAGATTGCAGGGGTCGCAGCCGCAGACTATGCTCTCGGAAACGTGACGGCAGGCGACACCGTGAGTGTCCGCGCCACAGACGGCGTAAGATATGCTCTCCCTCAAAAGATAACAAAGGGCGGAGAAGGCAAGGTTGACGTCTTCTTCCGCGTAGGCGATGTGTACACAAAGAAACGCATCGTAGTTGAAGTGGACGGCAATGAAATCTATTCAAGAAAGACAATGATTCTCGCCCCCGGCGAAATGGAAAAAATCACTCTTGCACGTCAAGATTTGGTTGGTGACGTGATTGTGAGGTTGAAATGATGAACACAATCTGCATTATGTGTCCTATGGGATGCCCCCTTACAATAGAAGAAAAGGACGGTGTCATCACTGTCCAAGGCAACACTTGCCCTCGTGGCAAAAAGTATGGTGAGCAAGAGTATTCCGCCCCTGTCCGCACCTTGACAACCCTCATCAAGCGTGCAGACGGCGGTATGGCATCTGCCAAAACCTCAGCCCCTATCCCCAAAGACAAAATCCGTGAAGCCGCCGAATACGTTGGCAAACTGACTGTTTCCACCGACAGCAAAATCGGTGACGTTGTTGAAGAAAATTTCTTTGCAGACGGCGTAAATTTGGTGATCACAGGTATCGCCTAAGATGAAGACCAAGAGGCTTTTCAACTACCGTCCTTTGTGCTTTGTCGCACTATTTCTTGTGGCAGGCATATTGACGGCGGAGTGCCTCTATCCCGTCCACAAACTTTACGTTTTGATTCCAGCAGTTCTATCTCTCGCAGTAGGGATAGGGCTGTTTTTATTTTCAAAAACCCGCCGTTTTACCTATATGGCAGTGTTCTTCCTCATAGGTCTTATTGCCATGTTTTCAGCCAACGCCGTCTATGATGGACGATATGTGGAAAGCGGTTTCACAGCCATTCAAGGCAAGGTGGACAGTGAGATAGTCATAGAAGAAGGCAAAACAATATTCTATGTCAAGGATATAGTCCTTGACGGCGAGGAACTCAGTGGCAGGGCATATGTCAGGTTAGAAAGCGATGACAGACCTGACTTCCGTGCAGGGGATATTGTTGTCATCTACGGCAACTTTGGTTTCAATGAACACAAGTGGTTTGACACCTTTTATCCGGTTAACGTCAACGAGCAATCCTACTATTATTTGTGGGGCAAAAGTGTCACTAGGGTGGCTGACGGCAAGCCCTCTTTCCCCTTGAATTTGCAACTGAGCATCAAGCAAATGTTCTATGACCATTTGGATGAGGACACAGCAATGATTTGTCAAGCTCTAGTGCTCGGTGACAAGTTTGGCATTGAAGACAACCTCTATGAGGGCATAAAGGAAAGCGGTCTTGCTCACGTACTTGCAGTCAGCGGACTTCATGTCACCGCCCTTGCCAGTGCCTTGATGTATCTTCTCAAAAAGACCAAGTTGAAGCCATGGTTGTCCTTCATTATAGTGGCAGTCATCACTTTCTTCTACGTTATGCTTTGTGGCTTCACCGCCTCGTCAATAAGAGCATTCATTATGACCGCCGTCCTCAACTTCGGTGTGATGATGGGGTTCAAATACGACAAAATGTCCTCACTCAGTCTTGCCGGAGCAATCTTGCTCATCACCCGTCCTCAGAGCATTATGGACGCAGGATTCCTCCTCAGTATGTTTTCTGTGCTTGGCATATTCACCTACTACAAGACCTTCAAAAACACGGTGGAGAAGGTGCGGTTGAAACTTGGTTTTGGCAACAAGAAAAGGGAAGACGGCAATGGTATTTTCCTCTTGGACAAAGGCTTCACCAAGTGCTACAACAAGGTAGGTGACGTGGTGTCAGTGAGCCTATCCGCCAACTTGATGACCACGCCACTTGTTGCGTATTTCTTCAAATCCGTGCCCGTTTTGTTTATCCTGTCAAACATCATCATTTTACCGTATTTGATGTTTATCTATCTGATTTTGCTGATTATCACCATGTTTTGTCAGTTGACAACACTTTGGAGTGGTGTGACAATTATGCAAATTCTCCTAAAACCTTTTGTCGCTTGGACGGATTTCGTTGGCACGCTAGACTGGTCGACCATAGACTTTTCAGCAACGGTGTTTCTAGTCATCGCTTGGATTGTCAGTGCAATACTCAGTTCAAAATATATCTTTGTAAACAAGCGTTTCAAGTTTGTCGCAGTCACGTTGTGGCTTGCACTTTTTGGAGTGGTTATCACTTTGGCATTGATTTGATTTTCAGTTTTAGGGCAGTTGAAATAGCGTAAAATTTCCTCGCGTGCGCTAAATTTGACACAAAATTTTCAGTGCATATACGGGCAAATGTATGCGCTTTGACATAAAATTTATAAAATATAAAAAAAATATTGAATTTCGCCCGCGCGTATGCTACAATTATACAGTATTATGGTATTTAGTGGGGTGCATTATGCTTAATTCCTTCCAAAACTTGTTCGCATTCAACATTGCCGGCATCTTTGACGGCATGGTTGGCTACATTGTCATCGGCGTTGTTGCCGCAGTCATTTTGCTTGGCATCATCCTTGCTATCGTCAGTGGCGTAAAAGGTAAAAAAGAAAAAGACGATGACGAAACCACCGCTTTCTTGAGCGAATACGTAGGTCAAGACGGATTTGAACTTCCTGCTGACGAGCCTGTCGTTGAAGAAGCTCCCGCAGAAGAACCTGTTCTCGAAGAAGCACCTGCTCCCGTCCTTGAGGAAGCCCCTGCACCTGCTCCCACCGAAGCACCCGCACCCGTGCTCGAAGAGGCACCCGCACCTGCACCTACAGCCGAGCCCGCACCCGCACCTGTCAGCGCAGTGCCCAGTGAGGAAAATCCCATCGCAGCAGACACTCTCCCCCTCGACCAACGTCAAGGCGACTGGAGCAACTATGACGGCGAATACGACGGATATTACTACGACCCCATCGACGTTTGCTACTACGAAGGCAAAGCCCCCGTTTACGTCCAAAAGATGTATCTGCCCCCTGTTGAAAGAGTTGTTCGCAAAATCAAGAATCCCGCAGCACCTCTCACCGAAAAGGCTAAGGAAACCCGTGTTGGCATCAAGCGTAAGACCACCGGTCTTGACATGTCAGACATCTACGGTCAATACATCATCGAGCACAACGCAGAAGGCGAATATTACTTCACCCTCTACTCAAACAAGGAAGTCACCCTTTACGAAAGCCACAACTACGCAAACGAACAATTCTGCCGTGACGCAATCAAACGTTTCAAGAAGCACGTCATCGCAGGCACCTTTGACATTGTTGGCAAGGACGGTGTGTTCAACTACGTTCTCACAAGAAAGATCAACACCTACACCGGCCCCGACAAGACGTCACGCGAAGACGCAGAAGCATCAAGAAAGGGCACAAAATACTTCGCACAAACCGACGTGGTCAGAGTGCAAGAATAATCGGTTAGAACATAGAATTTGCCGAAATCTTTATCGGCTTAAAAACTCAAAAAAAAATCAAAAGCACCGCAATCCGCGGTGCTTTTTTTTTTGTTGCAATTTGTGCAATTTATTGTATGTTATAGTTCTGCATATTGAGTTGAATTTCATTTGTGTTTTCCATAGGTTGTATTTTAGCACAAATCAAAATTGATGACAACAATATTGACGCCCGTACGTGCGCGCGAAAACAAAATAAAGCACAAAAAAAGCACCCACCGAAGTGAGTGCCTTTTGTTTTCATTGATTATTATGCAAGTGCTTCTTGGACTGCAACTGCGCAAGCAACTGATGCGCCGACCATGGGGTTGTTGCCCATGCCGATGAGGCCCATCATTTCAACGTGTGCGGGGACAGATGAACTGCCTGCAAATTGTGCGTCGCTGTGCATACGTCCCATGGTGTCAGTCATGCCGTATGATGCAGGACCTGCTGCCATGTTGTCGGGGTGGAGTGTACGACCTGTGCCGCCACCTGATGCCACTGAGAAGTACTTTTTGTTGTGGTCGATGCACCATTTCTTGTATGTGCCTGCAACGGGGTGTTGGAAGCGGGTGGGGTTGGTTGAGTTGCCGGTGATTGACACGTCAACGTCTTCAAGGCGCATGATTGCAACACCTTCTGTGACGTCGTCTGCGCCGTAAACGCGGACTGCTGATCTTTCGCCCTTGCTGTATGCGGTTTCCTTCACCACGGTGACTTCGCCAGTGTAGTAGTCCATCTTTGTTTGGACGTATGTGAAGCCGTTGATACGTGAAATGATATATGCTGCGTCCTTGCCAAGACCGTTGAGGATGACTTGGAGGGGTTCTTTACGGACCTTATTTGCGGTCTTTGCGATGCCGATTGCACCTTCTGCTGCTGCAAATGATTCGTGACCTGCGAGGAATGCGAAACACTTTGTGTTTTCTCTCAGGAGCATTGCTGCAAGGTTGCCGTGGCCGATACCAACTTGACGTTGTTCCGCAACTGAACCGGGGATGCAGAATGATTGAAGGCCGATGCCGATTGCTTCTGCTGCGTCTGCTGCGTTTGTGCAGTTCTTCTTGATTGCGATTGCGCAACCAACGGTGTATGCCCAGACTGCATTTTCAAAAGCGATAGGTTGGATGCCTTTGACGATTGATTCTGCGTCAATGCCTTTTTCAAGGCAGAGTGCTCTTGCTTCTTCAAGATCTGCGATGCCGTATTCTTTGAGGACTGCGTTGATCTTGTCTATTCTTCTTTCATATCCTTCAAAAGTGATGCTCATAGTCTGCCTCCTTATTCCTTACGAGGGTCAATCCACTTGACTGCGCCGTCTTCTTCCTTGAATCTGCCATAGGTGCCGGTGCATTTTGCCAGTGCTTCGTTTGCATCAACGCCTTTCTTGATCATTTCCATAAAGACGCCAAGTTTGCAGAATTGATAACCGATGATTTCGTCATTTTCGTCGAGAGCGATCTTTGTGACGTAGCCTTCTGCCATTTCGAGATAGCGGGGGCCTTTTGCAACGGTTGAGTACATTGTGCCGATTTGGCTTCTTGTGCCTTTGCCGAGGTCTTCAAGACCTGCGCCGATGACAAGACCGTCTTCTGAGAAAGCGGATTGAGTTCTTCCGTAGACGATTTGGAGGAAGAGTTCTCTCATAGCGGTGTTGATTGCGTCGCAGACGAGGTCGGTGTTCAGTGCTTCGAGGATGGTTTTGCCAGCAAGGATTTCTGCTGCCATTGCTGCTGAGTGGGTCATACCTGAGCAACCGAGGGTTTCAACCAATGCTTCTTGGATGATGCCGTCTTTGACATTGAGGGTGAGCTTGCAAGCGCCTTGTTGAGGTGCGCACCAGCCGATACCGTGTGTAAGACCGCTGATGTCTTTGATTTCCTTTGCTTGTATCCATCTACCTTCTTCGGGGATGGGAGCGGGACCGTGGTTAGGGCCTTTACGCACACTGCACATTTCTTGTACTTCACGAGAATATTGCATGTTTTGTTCGTTTTGCGGAGTCCGCAAAACCTGCCTCCTTTAAAAGTTTTCTTCTATGGAATTTTATCACATAGGTGATAAATTGACAACAGATTTTTTGTGAATAATGCGGTGAGTTTTCAAGCATTTCTGGCTATTTTGTGCAGTAAACGGCAATTTAAGTGAAACGACTTGCCACTTAACACTTTTAGTGTTATAATCTTTTCACTAAATTTTGTAGGAAGAAATTATGGTAAAGAAAGGTATTTTGGAAGAATTGAGAGCCCGTGGTCTTGTGAAACAAGTCGTTTTCGAAGATGAACTGAGAGAGCTTCTTGACACAGAATCACAATCATTTTACATCGGTTTTGACCCCACAGCAGACAGCTTGCACGTTGGTCACTTTATGCAAATGATCGTTGCAAAACGTCTTCAAGACGCAGGTCATCGTCCCATCATTTTGATAGGTGGTGGCACGGCAATGGTTGGCGACCCCAGTGGCAGAACTGATATGCGCAGTATGATGACGAAGGAGACCATCGCCCACAACGTGGCTTGCTTCAAAAAGCAAATGGAAAAGTTCATCCGCTTTGACGGTGAAAACGCAGCAATCCTTGTCAACAATGCAGACTGGCTCCTTGACCTCAACTATATCGATTTCCTTCGTGAAGTCGGTGCAAACTTTTCAGTCAACCGTATGTTGACCGCAGAGTGCTACAAGCAACGCCTTGAAAAAGGTCTCACTTTCCTTGAATTCAACTATATGCTTATGCAAGCATACGACTTTTTGGTGCTCAACCGCAAGTACGGTTGCGTTATGGAATTTGGCGGTGACGACCAATGGTCAAACATCCTTGCAGGTGCAGACCTCATCAGACGTAAGGAACAAAAGAGCGCATTTGCTCTCACCTTTGCACTTCTCACCACATCAGAAGGCATCAAGATGGGCAAGACGGCAAAAGGCGCAGTGTGGCTTGATCCCAATAAGACCGCACCTTACGATTTCTTCCAATACTGGCGCAACATCGCAGACCAAGACGTAGAAAAGGTGTTCAGATTCCTCACTTTCCTTCCTCTCGATGAAATCGAGGAATTGACAAAATACAACGATGAACGTATGAATAAGGCAAAGGAACGCCTTGCATATGAGCTCACTTTGATGGTTCACGGCAAGGACGAAGCAGACAGCGCCCTCCAAAAGGCACGTGCTGCATTCAGCGGTGACCGTGACAATATGCCCGAGGCCACAATCCCTAGCGGTATGACCTCAGTTGCAGACATCCTTGTGGCAGTTGCCAAAGTGCCTTCAAAGGGTGAAGCAAAACGCCTTATCCAAGGTGGTGGCATTTCAGTTGACAGTGTCAAAGTGACAGACGTCTTTGCATCCGTCACCGAAGACCAACTGAAAAACGGCTTTGTCATCCAAAAGGGCAAAAAGAATTTCTACAAAGTTTCAGTTGAAGCATAACTGATTTAGGTGCAAGGGTGAAATCATACAGATACGCAGATGGCACTTTTGAAGCGATTTATGAGATAAAACGCTCCAAATTCATAGCGACTGTAATGGGCGAAGTCGATGGCGACTCCGCCGAAACCTTTGTGAAAAATATCAAAAAGAAGTATGCAGATGCCACTCACAATTGCTATGCCTACATCGGCGACATCAATGGTCAAGCCACCAGATTTTCTGATGACGGTGAGCCAGGTGGCACTGCAGGTCAACCTATCCTTGAAGTGCTACGAAAGAAAGGTCTTGTGAGGACGGCAGTTGTTGTGACGAGATACTTTGGAGGCATCAAACTTGGTGCAGGCGGACTTGTTGGCGCATACACTGAAAGCGCAGTCCGTGGCATTGAGTGTGCCACCCTCGCAACCAAAACAGAGTGCGTTAGATTGTCGGTTTCAACGGATTATACCTTGGGTCCCGTGGTTGACAAACTTGTCCGCAAACAGGGCTGGACCGTTTACAATACCCGGTATCTTGACGGCGTAAAGACCTCACTTTGGATTCCCAGCGACGAGGTGAAAAACGTTGAAGCAATCATCACCGAAACAACACTTGGCAAGGCTCTTATCTCCTACGATATGACCGAAACCGAATTTGTTAAAATTGATTAATGGCCACGGCAGTGGCTTTTTCTATGAAGAAAGAATTGACTCCTGAAGAAAGAATGCAAAAGTGTTTCGACCAAGCAGTGAAATGCTTGGCAATTTCACCACGCAGTGAAAAAGAAGTCAAGGAGAAACTTTACGAAAAGGGCTATCATCGAAACGAAGTTGAAGAAGCCATCGACCGTTGCAAGGGCTACAAGTATATCAATGACGAAGCCTACACTCGCTCATTCATCGAGTATTATTCCCACAAAATGGGCAGAAAGATGATGGCATACAAACTGACAAATGACAAAGGCGTTGATGCTACACTTGTCAGCAATATGATTATGGATTTGGTCAGTGATGAAGCGGAAACAGAAAAGTGCACCGATATGGCATCAAAGTACGTGAAGAAAAAACGCATTTGGGACAAAAAGGATTTAGGAAAAGTCGGCGCATATCTTTTCACCAAGGGCTTTGAGTGGAATATTATAAACCGTGCCCTTGACAACGTTGTGCTTTGCGAAAAACCCGAGTGCATTGAAGAATAAAACAGACTAAATTTCACTAGACATTTGATATAGGCATATATTCAAAACCCAAATCAAGTGTCAAAAAAGCCAAGGGATATGAGGAGGGCCTCGTTGACCTTGGTCATCATAGAAATCGGCAACTCGCCGATTTTTTCTTTTAGTCTTTTCTTGTCCAATGTTCGGATTTGTTCAAGGAGAACAACACTATCTTTTGGCAGTCCAAACTTTTCGGCAGGCAGTTGTATGTGTGTAGGCAGCTTCGCTTTTTCAAGTTGTGAGGTGATTGCGGCAGCAATGATCGTAGGGCTATATTTGTTGCCCACGTTGTTTTGCACCACAAGTACAGGGCGGACGCCCCCTTGCTCACTGCCGATGACAGGGGATAGGTCCGCAAAGTATATCTCACCACGTTTTATCATTTCCATACCACCGATTGTTGCCAAAAGAAAGGAATATATCCTTATACACTATGTTTTATTTTGAAAATTTGTTGTAGCACACTTGTCAAATGAGCGGTTGTAGTTTAATATTTATATAGTAGTGAAATAGAGGAAAGGAGTGCTTTGCCTGTGCTATTTGTAGACCAAAGATAGTGGTCCAAAAATGCACCGGTAATGGTGAAAACCACCGTCAAAAACCCTCATTTTCCCCTAAAAATAGGCAAAATACACGTATCGTGTTCAGTACACAAATCGTGTATTAAGCAAAAATAAACATCAAAAATACAATTCTTATTGCTTTGCAATAAGACTTCAAAAGGATATTATGACAAAGATAGGCATAGTTGGATATGGCAATTTGGGCAAGGCTTGTGAAAAAATCGTGATGAGCCGTGATGATATGTCACTGGTTGGCATTTTCACTCGTCGTGACCCCGCCACAATGACCTCACCTTACGGCAGTGCATTTTTCCGTCAAGACGACCTTGACAGATTTGAAAATGAGGTTGACGTCCTTGCACTCTGCACAGGCTCGGCAAACGACCTTGTTGACCTTGCACTGAAACAAGCAGAAAAGTTCAACACTGTTGACAGCTTTGACACTCACGCAAGGATGAGAGATTACGTCACCGCTCTTGACAAGGTTGCAACCGAGCACGACCATCTCTCCTTTGTTGGCATCGGTTGGGACCCCGGTGTGTTTTCAGTTATGCGTGCCCTCTTTGAAGGTGCGCTCCCTGAGGGCAACACGGTCACTTTCTGGGGCAAAGGTGTGTCACAAGGACACAGCGAGGCTATACGCAAGATTGATGGCGTGTTGAAGGGCATCCAATACACAATCCCCAAGGAAGAAGCCCTTGAAAAGGCAAGAGAGGGCAAAGGTGACACCCTCACCACCCGTGACAAGCATTTGAGAGAGTGCTTTGTTGTGGCAAGGGATGATGCTGACAAATCCGCCATTGAAAATGAAATTAAGTCAATGCCCAACTATTTTGCAGATTATGATACAATCGTCCATTTCATCACTGCAGATGAGTTTGACCGCGACCATAACGCAATGCCTCACGGCGGACTTGTGCTTCGCAGTGGCTCAGTCAACGGCAAGGCAGAAAACCTTGAATTCAAATTGACATTGTCCTCAAACCCTGACTTCACCGCCAGTGTGCTTATGGCGTACGCAAGATGCCTGAAGAAAATGCACGAAAGCGGTGTCCGTGGCGCAAAGACAATCATTGATATTCCTGTCGGAGCATTACTTGGTGATAGACTTGACGCTATAGCCAAATTCGTATAAACAGTGGCAGGGCAACCTGCCATAATTTTTGCAGTGTATAAAGCATTAATCAATTTTGCATAAAAACAAAGTGGATATATTGGAAAATAGCAACAGTGTTTATATGCAAGTATGCAAACTTGGTGACACAAAGTGACTATGACAAACAAGAAATACAAAACTATACTTTTTGACCTTGACGGCACTCTCATTGACAGCAAACCGGGCATTTTGACTGCAATCCGCAAAACCCTCAATGAGTTTCAAATTCCCTACACCGAAGAGGTCATAAATCAAATGGTTGGCCCTCCTTTCCGCATCAGCATGAAGGAACTTTTAGGCATTGAGGATATGTCTCTCATCGAGCAACTGATTTTCGTCTATCGCACTCACTACAAAGGTGGCGACTGGATGGGTTGCAGTATATATGATGGAGTAGAGGATATGCTCACCGCCCTGAAAGGCGCAGGCTACACCCTAGGTCTTGCCACCTCAAAGCCTTTGCAGTACACAACAATCATTATGGAAAGCCTTGGCCTTGACAAATATTTTGACTACGTAGGCGGAGCAACAGGTGACGCCACTGCCGAGATGAAGACGGACGTCATCAACATGGTGCTTTCAAAACTAAACGTCACTGACCTTGACAGTGTGCTTATGATAGGTGATCGCCTGTATGACATAGAAGGCGCAAAGCAAAGTGGAGTTGACAGCATGGGCATACTTTGGGGCTATGGCGATAGAGCCGAGCACGAAAACTGCGGTGCAGACTTCATCTTGTCCACCCCCAGTGAAGTTGTCAACTTCCTTGTAAAATAATGAAGAAAACAACACTTCAATACACCCAAACACAAATCAATCCAAATTCACTGAAATGCAAAAACACGGTGTTTATTCTAGTAAAAAGAGATGATAAACTCCGTGTTTTGTTATTTTACGAAATTTAGTTGTGGTCAACCGCAGTTTAAATTATGTCAATTATTTTAAGTTTGCAGGTGGTCTTTTCAAAGGAAAGATTGAGGTCACCTCTATGGTCACGTCTTTCACCATCAACGCAGAAAGTTGTGTTGTGAGGAAGTGAAACGTTTGCGGATTTTATCCTCTTGAATATAATTCCGTCCTTGCTTTCTTTTCGTAGTCCAAGGAAGAAAACCTTGAAGAAAGGGAAGAACATTTCCACCTTGCCAAGTAGTCCATCATGCTTTGGTGAGGGGATGAGCAATAGGTGTCCGCCCTCGTCTTGTTCATCGTACAGCTTGTTGAAATGAAAGCCAAAACACCTAGGTGATTTGATGAACATAATGAGGTTAAACTCCCCTTGAAATTCTTTTGTTATTAGGTTGTCAACAGCCTCAATTTTGTCCGATTGTCTTTTCGATTTTTTGTCCGTACCTCTGCTGGCTTCTTCGTTAATATTGTCCTCGTTTTTCATTAAGCTGTCCTCAACTTGACAGGTGATTTTGCACTTGATTCGGTTGACCTCGTAAGCCTTCAACACTTTGAGTACGTAGGCAAGCACTCCAAACTTCTGCTTGTCCTTTTGCTTTGCGGTGTAGCCGATTTCGGTGAAAGCCCCAGAAGCAAAAACGTAGGTGAAAACATTTTCATCAACCTTTCCGATTGTGACAGGGTGAGGGGAAAGGGTTGCGTGTGAGTATTTCTCAGCCCCTGCCTTATCGTTCAAAGTGCCACAAGGGAAGTAGTACACCGTCTTGTCAAGGTTGTATATTTCTTGCATAATTATTTGAAGAGTGCCGTCTCCACCGCATACTGCAAAAGTGTCAAAATTCTCAAAATTTATCTTGACGTTTGAAGGCAAATGCACCGAGGTGAAGTCATATTCACCCAGTGCTTTTTTTACGTTTTCAACCGAGCATTTTCTGCATTTGCCTGCATTGTCGTTGATGAGGATAAGGCACTTTTTCTCCTCAGGTTTGTTGTTTGCGCTTATTTTCATATCACCTCAATTTACTTACTCAATTTCACCCGTATTTTGTCCAAAATCCACTGTTTTTAGACCTTGGCAGAATATTGTTTCAACTTTCAGCGGATTGCCACTCTCATCGTCAAAATTTTGCTTTTAGCAAACAAATTCATTTTTTATGGTTATTTTGCCCCTCTATCTTCAAAATATGATTGCCACCCACAGACATTTGTGCTATAATGTATAAAATTTCTTAAAATTTTATTAATGGAGAATTGAAAATGGCTTACAAGGGTATGGCTCAAATCAACAAAAAAGATTTGTGGACAATTCCAAATCTCATCACCTACTTCCGCATCATCTGCATCCCCGCATACGTTGTCCTTATGGCATTTGCAGGCATCCGCGCAGACATGACTTTGCTCTACGCCGCACTGGGCGTATTTGTGGTTGCATCAGCAAGTGACCTCGTAGACGGCTGGATTGCAAGAAGATTCAATATGACCACAGGCATCGGCATGGTCCTTGACCCCTTTGCAGACAAACTTATGCACGTCAGCGTGCTTTTCTGCCTCTCACTTTGCACAGGCCTCACACCTCTCGGCGCTGAAACCGCAGCCCTCACCGACGGCTGGTACGTCCACTACGCATTTGTCATCTTGATCCTCGCCAAGGAAGCATTTATGATTTTGATGTCACCCTACGTCATGAAACGTGGCGCAAAAATCCAAGCCAACTGGATGGGCAAAGTTGCATCCGCAACCATCTCAATCGGCGTCATCCTCTGCTTCTTCCACCCTTACGTATATCTTGCAGACTGGGGCATCCTTGCTTGGGGCGTTGCACTTACATACGGCGCACTGTTTGGATATATCAAGGAAATCGTGCACCAAATCAAACTTATTGATGCAGGCAAGATGGAAAGAGTGACAGACGAAAGCGTGAAGTACACCAACGCAGAAAACACCGCGCTTTTGAAGCCCGAAGAAAAGGAAGAAGTGGCAGCCGACAAGGAATAATTACGGGAGCGTAAACCATATAGACTAATCACCGACGTACAAAGTACGTCATCTCGCATAAAGGAAACTATGGAAAAAGAAATTCAAATGGAAAAAACTTACAATCCAGAGTTTGAACAGCGCATTTACAACTTCTGGATGAAGAACAAGTGCTTTGAAGCACACGTCAACCCCGACAAAGAGCCGTTCACCATTATGATGCCTCCTCCCAACATCACGGGACAACTTCACATGGGACACGCTCTTGACCAAACAGTGCAAGATATTCTCACACGTTTCAAGCGTATGAGCGGATACGAAGCCCTTTGGCTTCCCGGCACTGACCACGCATCAATCGCCACCGAAGTGAAAATCGTGGAGAAGATGAAAAACGAGGAAGGCGTCACCAAGATGGACGTTGGCCGTGACGGCTTTATGGAACGCGCATGGGCGTGGAAAGAGCAATACGGCGGAAGAATTGTTGAACAACTGAAACGCCTTGGCTCATCATGTGACTGGTCAAGAGAGGCTTTCACTATGGACCAAAACTGCTCAAACGCAGTCCTTGACGCATTTGTCAAATACTACAACAAGGGCTTGATTTATCGTGGTGACCGCATCATCAACTGGTGTCCTCACTGCAAGACAGCATTGTCTGACGCGGAAGTTGAATACAACGAGCAACAATCAAACCTTTGGTATTACCGCTATCCCGTGGTGGGCGAAGACGACTATATCACCATCGCAACCACCCGTCCTGAAACAATGCTTGGCGACACCGCAGTGGCAGTCAACCCCAAGGACGAAAAGATGGCAAAATACATTGGCAAGATGGTCAAACTCCCCCTCACTGATAGAGAAATCCCTGTTGTCGGTGACGACTATTGCGAAATCGGCTTTGGCACAGGCGCAGTGAAGATCACACCTGCCCACGACCCCAACGATTTTGAACTTGGACTCAGACACAACCTGCCCGTCATCCGTGTCATCGACGACGGCGGTCTTATGAACGAAAACGCAGGCGCATACCAAGGTATGGACAGACTCACTTGCCGTAAGGCAGTTGTCGCCGACCTTGAAAAACTCGGTCTCCTTGAAAAGATTGAGCCCTATGCACACAACGTTGGCGAGTGCTACCGCTGTGGTGAAACCGTTGAAGCAGTGGTGTCAAAGCAATGGTTTGTCAAGATGAAGGATTTGGCAGCCCCTGCAATCAAGGCGGTCAAATCAAAGAAGATTGAGTTTGTACCCAAACGCTTTGAAAAGATTTATTTCAACTGGATGGAAAATATCAAAGACTGGTGCATTTCACGTCAACTTTGGTGGGGACATCGTATCCCTGCATACTACTGCGATCAGTGTGGTGAAACAGTTGTGGCAAAGAGTATGCCCGAAGTCTGCCCCAAGTGCGGTGGCACACACTTTCATCAAGACGAAGACGTCCTTGACACCTGGTTCAGCAGTGCACTTTGGCCTTTCAGCACCTTGGGTTATCCCAGAAAGACTAAATCTCTCGGCTATTTCTATCCCACCAGCGTCCTTGTGACAGGCTACGACATCATCTTCTTCTGGGTGGCAAGAATGATATTCAGCGGTCTTGAATTTATGGGTGACGTGCCTTTCAGCGAAGTGCTCATCCACGGTATCGTCCGCGACAGCCAAGGCAGAAAGATGTCAAAGAGCCTGGGCAACGGCATTGACCCCCTTCTCATCATTGACAAGTACGGCGCAGACGCACTCCGCTTCTCACTGGCAACAGGCATCGCCCCCGGCTCTGACACAAGATATACAGACGCAAAGACCGAAAGCGCAAGAAACTTCATCAACAAACTTTGGAACGCATCTCGTTTTGTCATTATGAACATAGGCAAAGACGACGACCTGACTTTCCCCAGCAAGTTGAACGGAGCAGACAAGTGGATTTTGTCACGTCTTAACGACGTCATCAAGGAAGTGACCATCAACCTCAACAAGTATGAAATCGGTCTTGCAGCAGCACGTCTTTATGACTTCACTTGGACTGAATACTGCGACTGGTACATTGAAATGAGCAAACCTTTGCTTTACAGCAAGGACAAGAAGGAACACAACCACGCAGTGGCAATGCTCACCTACACCCTCACCGAAATCCTCAAATTGTTGCACCCCTTCATCCCCTACATCACAGAGGAAATCTACAGTAAGTATGCAGAAAAGGGAAGCATCTTGATGAAATCAGACTGGCCCTCATACAACAAGAGATTTGCATTCCGCAAGGAAGAAAAGAACTTTGAAGGCCTCCGTGAACTTATCGTTGCAATCCGCAACACCCGTGCAGAAATGGGTGTAGCACCTTCAAAGCGTCTCAACGCATACGTGAAGGCAACGGACAAGAAGTTTATGGAAAAATCCGCTCAATATCTTGAAAAGTTGGCAGGCATCGGCTCAGTCACCTTTGTTGAAGATAAGAGTGAAATCACAGAGCGTTGCACCGCAATCGTCACAAACATTGCCGAAGTCATGATCCCTATGGGCGACCTCATTGACTTTGAAAAGGAAAGAGAGCGTATATTGAAGGAAATCGCACAAGCAGAAGCCGAAATCAAGAAGGCAAAAGGACTCCTTTCAAACCAAGGCTTTGTGGCAAAAGCACCTCAAAAACTCATTGACAATGAAAAGGAAAAGTTGTTGAGAGCAGAGGACAGACTTCAAAAACTTCAAGACAAACTTCAAGAACTTGCCTAATAGCAGGCACAAGTAGGCGCACTGGTGGGCGCAAGCCTGCCTACGAGCCTGCGCGCTAAATTCTCACCGCCGAAAGGCTAAGAGGTGAATATGGAAATCAAACACGCATCATCATTTATGTTGGGCAATATGAGATACGTTGCCAAACTCTTTGTTTGGACACTTATCTCAGTGCTCATAATCGTGGGTGTGGCGGCGGCAATATTTATCCCTGCCGGCAACTCCCTTGAATTCAAAGACGAAATAGTTGCAGAGATAACAGCCATCAAGGACAACGTATGGAGTTTCCTCAAAAACGACCAAGGCATCTACGATATGCTGGTCGGAGCAGAGGAGAGTCTTCTTTCAATCCTCGGTCTTCTCGCATCACACGCAGGGGCAATGGCAGGATTCATCATTGCAGCAGTATTTTTGTATGGGCTTTACTTGTTCCTTTCAGGAATGAGTTATTATCCCACCGCATTCATTGTCAATGAACTGATGTCCTCCAACACCAGATACGGCTTTGCCGTGGCAATGGTCAAAAACATCAAATCTGCTTGCAAATTCTCATTTTGCAGAATGTTGTTGTCACTGCCCATTGACATAGGCATCATAGCAATTCTTGCAGGGGTAGGCTTTGGACTTATGAAACTCATCGGTTTCTTTGCACTGCCCATACTCCTTGTGCTTGGAGTGTGCATGTTCACTCTCCGCAGTATGCTTTATTCAGGCTGGCTTCCCAGACTCATTCATCACCCCGAAGAAAGATGCTACGCAGCATTTTCAAGAAGTCTTGTCAGTGTCAAAAATAACTTTGGCAGTTTGTTCAAGGCATTTTCACTTATCTTCTTCGTGGCATATTGCTGTGTGTTCACACTTACAGTGCCCACCTTTGGTGTCATCAACGTTTTGATCCCCTCAATGTACTACGTGCTCCTCCGCTCAGTGGAGATGATTGGCTTCTACAAGACCAACAATATGAGTTTCTACGTTGACGCACGCACAGTCATCAACACCGTTGAATACGGCTACCGCAAGGACAACCAAGAGGGCGAAGTTGACGAGTATAGCGACATCAACTATTAATTGCGACTATGAAATTTAAGATGAATTTTGGCACTTTGAAGACCGCGCTTTTAGGGATAGTCACATCCCTTGCTTTTGCTGTTGTCATCGTGGACGTCTTGCTCCTTGCAGACGTATTTGGTGGCAGAGCAAACAAGGTGGTTGCAGGGGTGTCAATGGGCATATGCCTTCTTATGACGGGGGCATTTATGGCGGTGCTTTTTGGCAGTCACTATCAGCTCAAAGAGGACCATTTCAAGATTTCATTTGGCGTAATTTGGGACAAAGTCAAATATAGTAGCGTCACCCTCATCCGTCAAAACGTGGACACCAAAGAGGTGTATCTTGCACTTGAAGACGAGAGGGGAGTGCCCACCTACGCCACAATCAATTTAGTGGGGGCAGAGGCGGACAAGTTTGCCAGTGAGCTTGCAGGCAAATGCGGTATGCTTGTGGACTATTTCACCCCCGAAAAGAAAGAAAAATAGCAATTTGACCCATGGATTTTCGACCTTTTGACATAGAGGGCAGAGCCCTCCTCAACACCTATCTTCAAGGGAGCACCTCAGTTGGAAGCGAGTATTCTTACTATGCTTTCATCTGTTGGTTTGACCAAGTTGAATACGCCGAGGAAGGGGGCGCACTGTATCTTCGTGCAATTGTTGAAGACGGAGATATGTACTGGCCTCCTCTTGTGAAAGAGGGCGTATCGGCAGAAGATGCTTTGAGCAGAATCCCCGATGCCACAATCTATTTTGCCAGTGAGGATTTTGTCAATGAAACATACGGCAAATATCAACTGCACTGCGAAAGAAAGTGGGCGGAATATATCTACGATGCGGGTGACTTCATAGCCCTTGAAGGCAAGCGCTATCACGCAAAGCGCAACCACATAAAGAAATTCCTGAAACTGTACAATTCCACTGTTGAACAAATCAAACCCGAAGATAAACAGGCTGTTTTGGAGTTTGAACGTAAGTGGCTTGAAGACAAGGACTTTGACGAAAAGGCAAAGGAATCCGCCCTTCGTGAGATGGAAATCGTTGATATGTGGTATGACGAAGCAATAAAGGGCAACCTTATAGCGGACATAGTCAGAGTGGACGGCGAAATCGTAGGGGTGTCAATCGGTGAGATTATGCCCTCAGGCAACGCTGTCGTTATGTACGAAAAGGGCAATATCCAGTTTGAAGGGGTGTACAGTTATCTTGCCAACACCTTTGCAAAACGAAATTTCAGCGGTTGCAAATATATCAATCGTCAAGAGGATATGGGGCTTGAAGGACTGAGAAAGTCAAAACTCTCATACAATCCTGCATTCCTCAACAATCGCTACGTCATGACACCTTTGCAATGCGCGAAGTCACCAAACAAGTGTTGCGCCCTCACAGGCTACAAAGTGAAACGACTGACCGTAGAGGACTACGACACAGCAATGACTTTCTTTGAAAGCGGTCGTGAGGCACTCGAGGACAAAAAGCACTTCCTCAACTACACCGAAGAGGAGTTGAAATCCGTCCTTGAAAAGGGCTTTATGCTGGGGGTTTTCGACGGCGACAAACTCCTTTCAACCTGCGCCGTTGACACCGACAAGGAATACGGCAAAAAGCTTGCAGAAATCTGCCATGCGGAAAAGCCCATCAACCACTATGAGTTTTCAGGGATAATGACCGCCCCCGAAGGTCAACGCAAGGGCATATCAAACGCCCTTTGCAGAGAGGTCATTGAGTACGCCAAGGAAAACCTTTCACCCTGCGTCCTTTGTGCGGTTGTGCAGTATGACAATATGCGCTCAATCAACAATCTTCAAAAATTAGGTTTTGAAGAAAGGGGCAGAGCGGAATACAATGAATACGATTTCAGGTATCTTTGCAAAAACGTATAGTGCGCACCTATCTCTCATAAAATGAGAGGGGTGCAAAGTGAAGATAACAGTCAAAATCAACCTAGCAAAAATAATTGAAAACTTGAAAAAGTATGACGGCAAAAAGGTCATACTTATGGTCAAAGCGGACGCCTACGGCCATGGACTGAAAGAAGTGGCAAAGGCAACCGAGAGCCTTGTAGAGGGCTTTGGAGTTGCCACAGTAGAGGAAGGCGTCACTTTAAGAAAGTCGGGCATAAAATCAAAGATTTTAGTTGCCCAGTGGTTGCAAGATGAAATAGAGGCTGCAACTGAATACGACCTCACTTTGTCAGTTGGAGATTTTGTTCAACTTGACCTAGTGAAGAGTGTAGGCAGGGAGGCGGAAATCAAAGTCAACACCGGTATGAATAGATTTGGTTTTGACCTAGATGACACCGCTGAGTTAAGCAGAAAGTTAGATGGGTTTTCTCCCTCGGGCATATATTCCCACCTGTTCTCCCTTGAAGCCGTAAAAGGGCAGAAAGAGAGGTTCGAGAGTGTTGTCAACCTCCTCAACCTAAAAGGTGTTGGAACCCACTTGTTTTCCTCCTCATACGCTCATTTAGGCGACACCGTGAGGCTAGGGATAGGGGCGTATCAAGGGGCAATGACGGTGACAAGCACCGTTGTTGCGGTGAGGAGATTGCGAGCAGGCGACAACGTAGGCTATGGCAACAAGATGCCAAAGTCAGGTGGAATTGCTTGGGTGTTTGGTGGCTATGCTGACGGCATATCCCGTGAAGCCCCTGCCCCCGTACTTATAGGCGGAAAACTCCGTGAAGTGTTGGCAGTGTGTATGGACACCTTTGCCGTATATGTGGGAGATGACACCGTAAAGGTCGGTGACGAGGTCACTCTATTAGGTGAAGACCTAGACCAAAACAAACTAGCAAAACTGACGGGCACAATCCCTTACGTCATCTTGACAAAGTGGAGAGGGCGCACCGAGAGGATATATCAATGTTGAAGCAAGAGGCACGGAAGATTGCACGCTCAAGGATAGCCAAAATGAGCGATGCGGAAAGAGAATGGGCAAGCGACAGCATCATAGATGCTGTGTCAAGCCTTGACCTGTTCAAACAAGCCAAAAAGATATTCATCTATCTTGGCACTTCCACCGAGCCTGACACCCACGAAATCGTCGGTCTTGCCCTTGCAATGGAAAAGACGGTTGCCGTCCCCAGAGTGCGAGGAGATGAGATGGACGCAATCTCAATCACTCCTTTCACTGATTTTAGGACAAACAAGTGGGGCATACTTGAGCCTGCCAAAGGCTATCCTCTTGACGAGGTTGACCTTGCCATCATACCCTTAGTGGCATTTGACGGCTTGAAAAGAGTAGGTCACGGCAAAGGATATTACGACAAATTCCTGTCCACCCACCCCTGCAAAAAGTTGGGTTTAGCCTTTGATTGTCAGTCAGTTGAGGGGCTTCAATGCGACTCCTTTGACGTACCCCTTGATCTTCTTGTCACCGAAAAACGTATCGTGACCAGCAGTAGAAAAACCACCGAAAACAAGTTTGGGAGAGAAATATGCGAGTAATATCAGGAAAATATAGAGGCAGAAGGCTGTTTTCTCCCGAGGGTGACCTTGTCCGTCCCACCACGGATAGGATAAAGGAAACCATATTCAACGTGTTGCAGTTCAGAGTGCAAGACGCAGTGTGCCTAGACCTGTTTGCAGGCAGTGGAGCACTGGGCATAGAGTGTTTGTCACGTGGAGCAAAAGAGGTTGTTTTTGGTGACAAAAGCCCTCAAAGCATTGATCTTGTCAAGAGAAATCTTCAAGGGATAGAGGGCAACTATCGTGTCATAGCCGGTGACTTTTTGTCAGTGCTAGGAGGCCTCAACACAAAGTTTGACCTTGTATTCATCGACCCTCCCTACAAGTCAAATCTTGGTGGCATAGCCGTTGAATACGTCATCAACAAAGGGCTTCTTCGTGATGACGGCGTCATCTACTTTGAGCACGGTGATGAAATCACTTTCACCCCTCCCGCAGGCTACAAAACCCGCACCAAAAAAATGGGATATACAGTGGGTGAATTCATCTCAAAGAGCAACGTGGCAATGATGACAGGCAGTTTTGACCCCATGACCAAAGGTCATGAAGCACTCCTTGAAGAGGGGCTTTCACGATATGACGAAGTGATTGTGGCTTGCCTTGTCAACGAGGAGAAGGAGTATTTCTTCACCCCAGAAGAGCGTGTTGCCATTGTAGAAGCGGCAATATCAGGCAAAAAGGGCGCAAGGGTAGTGTATAGTGACGGCATGGCGGTGGACCTTGCAAAGAAGGAAGGCGCAACCGTATTCCTTAGAGGAATCCGTGGAGAAGAGGACAGAGAGTATGAAAACTTTGTCCGTGACTACAACCTGACTCACGGCGGTATCGACACCGACATCGTCACCCTAGACCGCTACGCAGACGTGTCCTCAACAAAAGTACGAGAGGAACTGAAAGAAGGCAACTTCCGCCATATCCCCGCAGGGGCAGTTATGACGGTGATGAACATTTTAAAAGAAAAAAATCACAATAGATGAGGAAGATATGGAAACTATCGAAGCATTGTTGAATGAAATTGAAAGCGAAGTTTTGAGAGCGAAAAAGGCAACTTTTTCAAACACAGACGTACTTGTCAATCGTCAAGTTATGTTGTCACTTATCAACCGCTTTAGAGGCGCATATCCCAGCGCACTCCGTGAAGCGGAACAAATCAAGAGAGACCGTGACGAAATCATTGACAAAGCCAATCAATATGCAGAAAGCATTTGCGACAACGCAGAAAACCAAGTGAAAGCAATGATTGCAGAAACTGAAATTCTCCGTCAAGCAAAGGAAGACGCAGAAGCACTCCGCAAGGAAGCACAAGAAAACTACGACAAGATGGACTATGAAGCCCGCGCCCTTGCCTTCAACCTTTTGGACAGCGCCGAAAAAGCACTGAAAGAAAGCATGAACATCATCAACGGCAGAAAGCGCAAACTTGTCGAATAATTCTTGACCGAGTTTGCTTGCAAACTCACTCTTGGGAGTATATATGAAAAATTTGTTCAAAATCCTTGCAATAGTGCTGGTGATGGTCTTTTCATTGTCAGTGTTTGTTGCTTGCGACGTACTGAAAGATATAGGCAACATCATCGGCGGAAACGGTGACGTAGGCTCAGGCGATGGTGACGGCACAGGAGACGGCGGAAGTGGCTCAGGTGACGGAGGCAGTGGCTCAGGCAGTGGCACCTACACCCTTGACGTATATGCCATCAACGATATGCACGGCAAATTCACGGACACCGATGCTCAACCCGGCGTTGATGAAATGACCACCTATCTTAGAAAGGTCCAAAACGAGCAAAACGCCCTTCTTTTGTCATCGGGAGATATGTGGCAGGGCAGTTGTGAAAGTGGTCTTACAAAGGGCAACATCATCACCGACTGGATGAATGAGTTGGGCTTTTCAGCTATGACTCTGGGCAATCACGAATTTGACTGGGGCGAAGAGCCTGTCAAAGCCAACGCAGAGATTGCAGAGTTTCCCCTTCTTGCCATCAATGTTTACGATGTAGATACCAATCAAAGAGTTGACTATTGTCAGCCCTCTGTCCTAGTTGACAAGGGTGATGTGCAAATCGGCATCATCGGCGCAATCGGTGACTGCTATTCCTCAATCTCCGCCGACCAAGTTGAAGGCATCTATTTCAAGACTGATGCAGAGCTCACCGACCTTGTAAAGGCAGAGTCACAAAAGCTGAAAACTGAGGGGGCAGACTTCATCATTTACTCCCTCCACGACGGCTACGGCAAGAGCTATTCCAGTGACAAATATCTTGTAGGGGACCAATTCAGCAATGAGGAAGGCCCTTATTACGACACCTCACTTTCCAACGGCTATGTTGACTTGGTTTTTGAAGCCCACAGCCACCAAAGCTACGTCATCAAGGATGAATACGGCGTCTATCACCTGCAAGGTGGCGGTGACAACACAAAGGGTATGACCCATGCACAAGTTGTTTTCAATCTGACTGACGACACCGTCCGCGTCGGCACCGCAGAAATACTTAGACACTCCGTCTATTCAAATCTTGCCGAAGACGAAATCGTTGACAAACTTCTTGAAAAGTATGACGATTTGGTTGGCACAATGTACGACACCATCGGCGTCAACCGCACCACAATAGGCAGCACCCAAATCAAAAACCTTGTTGCTCGTCTTTACTACGAAGCAGGGGTAGAGGAGTGGGGCGACTCTTACGACATAGTTTTGGGTGGTGGTTATCTCTCAGTCCGCTCACCCTATGACCTAAATAGCGGTGTGGTCAACTACTCAATGCTTTATATGCTTTTGCCCTTTGACAACGAAGTTGTCCTTTGCTCAATCAAGGGCAGTGACCTGAGGCGCAGATACTTTGAAAACGGCAGTTATTTCATCTACGTAGGTGACTACGGCAACACCGTCCGCAACAACATAGTGGACACCGCCACTTACTATATCATCACAGACACCTACAACCTTGTCTATAAGGCCAACAAACTGACCTTTGTGGCGTCACTCGGTCCTGTGTATGCCCGCGACCTTGTGGCAGACTACGTCGCCGAAGGTGGCCTCAACTAGCCCTCTAGAGCCCAAACAAAAAACCTCCCACCTAGGGAGGTTTTATTTTGTCCAACTAAAAACACACAGTGTGAGTTGGTGCCGTAGGCACGTTGGGCAAAGCCCAACACAAGCCTCACTTGGTCGCATAAAAAGAACCAAGTCTGTTGACTTGGTTCTTTTTCTTGGTGCGGCCAGTGTGTACTTGTAGTGAACGGAGTGAGCGTAATAGCGAAACAAGTGTGCTAGCACACAAAAGTTGAGCGCCACTCACACAGTGTGAGTTCGCACCAAAGGTGCGTGTGTTTTCAACACACAAAGTTCACTGCCGCAAAAAAAAAGACAAGCTTTTGCTTGTCTTTGGTGCGGCCAGTGAGACTTGAACTCACACGGTCGTCCCATACGCCCCTCAAACGTACGCGTCTGCCTATTCCGCCATGGCCGCACATAGTGTCACTATTATATGACACTGAATTTTCAATGTCAAGAAATTTACATCAAATTGTCAACTTTTTTCTTTGAGAATATACTATATTATGCTGTGTGACGGTCTTGATCTCAATATGCTTGCTATAAGTGTGGCAAATATTCTTGCCGAGGGAAAGAGCAAACAAGAGATTTTAGAGTTGCTACAATTTTTGTCGGTGTTGCAGTGTGCTTTGAAAAGTTATATCTTTTGATTTTTGTCTTGTAAAAATATTGGATTTATATTATAATAGTCGGGCGAGGTTATTATGAAAACTTATCCCCTTAATATCAATGGCTACAAAACTGAACTCCCCATTCTTCCTCTTCCCAGCGGAGTAGAGATTTGCTTCTTCAATCTTCACGGCAATCCTGCACTCACAGAGCACTGCGGAAAGGAGCTGGCAAAGCACCTTAGCGATTGTGACGTCGTCCTCACTGCAGAGTCAAAAGGTCTGCAACTGAGTCACGTCATTGCAAGAGAACTTGGCCACGATTTCTACGCAGTTGCAAGAAAGAGCAAGAAACTCTATATGCAAGACGGCATCGAGGTCAGCTACGGCAGTTCAATCACCACAGGCAAAGATCAATGCTTGTATCTTTCAAAGCATGACGTTGATCTCCTTGTTGGCAAAAAGGTTGCAATCGTTGACGACGTGGTGTCCACAGGGGCGTCTCTCCTTGGTCTTGAAGACCTTGTAAAGAAGGCAGGTGGCATCATCCATAAGAAAGCATTTGTCCTGGCAGAGGGCAGTGCAGCAAAACGTGACGACGTCATCTATCTTGCACCAATCCCCATTATCATCCCCGAAAAATAACAGATAAACTCCTTGTTTTGCTCAAAGTGGAGAAATCCACTTCTTTGGAGTAAAGTAGAATAAGATTTTTAAAGACAACAAAAAAAGGCACTCAAACGAGTGCCTTTTTGATTTAGATTTTGCTCATTACAGAGTCTTGATGTATGCTGCAAGTTCATTGAAGATGACGTCAAGTCCGTGTGCGCCTGCATCGGGGAAGCCAATGCTACGTTCACCAACTGTGCCAGCTCTGCCAAGGGTTGCAACGTGAGTCTTTGTGGCTTCTGCGCCTTCGTGTGCTGCCTTTGCGCCAAGGTCAATACCTTCACGGAGTGCTTTGCCTTCTTCTGCTGCTTTTGTAAGAGCAAGAGCACAGGGCTTCAATGCGTCAACAAGAGTCTTGTCACCGATGTCTGCGCCTTTGCCAAAGGACTTCTTGCCAGTTTCATACACACCGCGATTTGCTTCCATAAAGAGGAATGCAAGGTCAGTGAGGTTGATTTCCTTCTTGCCAAGCATTGCCTTGCCTGCGTACTTAAATGCAGAGCCCCAGATAGGACCACTTGCGCCACCGCAGTATTCCTTGATGATTTCACTGCAACTGACGAGGAATTCACCAACGTCGCCTTTCTTTCTGGTTGCCCAGTCTGCCTTCAGTTGTTTGAAACCTTTTGCGATGCTCATACCAAAGTCACCGTCACCCATTTGGTCTGCTTCACAGAAGGGCACTTCGTTTTCAATGATGACGTCTGCCATCTTATCAACGATTTGGACAAATGCTGCTGTGTTGATTGTTTCGGTCACAACGGGAGTGCCTTCAACTTCGTATGTTGCATTGTCGTCTTCGGCTTCTGCCACTGCCTTCTTTGATGCCTTCTTTGCAGGCTCTGCGGGAGTGTACCCAAGTGCCTTGCCAATTGCCTTGATTGCTTCAAGAGCGGCTTCTGCTTGTTCACTCATTGCTGCGCCCCAAGTGAGAGCAGGAGTGCTGACGGGGTAGTCAACGAGGGCTTTAAGCTCGCTGTCAACACGGAGGACACTAATTGATGCGCCTGCCATATCGATTGAAGTCATAAAGTTGCCAACGATTGTGCGATGGACGTTGATGCCGTCGGCAGTGATTGCCTTTGTGACAGAGTTGTTGAGGAGGTAGAGTTCTTGAAGGGGAGTGCCACCAAATCCGTTGATGAGGAGGACGACGTCTTCGCCTGCTTTCAGGCCGAGGTCTTCTTCAAGATCTGTGAGGATACGTCTTGCAAGGTCGTCTGCAAAAGTGCCTGTTGAATAGTCAATCTTTTCACGATATCTGCCGGGTTCGCCGTGGATGCCGACGCCAAATTCCATTTCATCGTCACCGATTTCAAAGGTGGGGTGACCTGCTGCGGGAACGGTACAGCTTGTGAAAGCAAAGCCAAATGAACGGACGTTGTCAATGACCTTGTTTGCAACGCGCTTGACTTCGTCAAGTTCCTTGCCTTGTTCTGCTGCTGCGCCTGCGCACTTATGGACGAGGACTGTGCCTGCAACACCACGTCTACCAACGGTGTAGAGACTGTCCTTCACTGCGATGTCGTCGTTGACGTACACTGCGTCAACTTTGATGCCGTCATCTTGAGCGTCTGCCATTGCGTTGTTGAAGTTCATGCAGTCGCCTGAGTAGTTTTTGATGACGAGGAGGACGCCCTTGTCGGTTGCGCACTTTTTGATTGCGTTGTACACTTGCACTTGGCTGGGTGAAGCAAAGACGTCACCACAGACTGCGCAGTCAATCATACCTTTGCCAACAAAGCCTGCGTGTGCAGGTTCGTGACCTGAGCCACCGCCAGAGATGAGGCTGACCTTGTTTTCGTCAATATCCTTTTTCTTGACGATCTTAAACTTTTCTACGAATTCCAGTTCAGGATGTGCAAGGGCCAAGCCGTGACACATATCATAGACGAAAGTTTCGGGAGTGTTCATTATTTTTTTCATAACATAAATCTCCTATATGTGAAAATGGGACGGCAAGATGCCGTCCCGACCTTTACTGATTAATGGCAACCGCAGTCGCAGTCACAGCCATACTTATATTCACGTCCGATTGCGTCTGCTGTCTTCACTGCTGCGATGATCATATCTTCTGTGACAGGGAAGGGCATATTGTGCACTGATTCTTCGGGGATGCAGGTCTTTGCTGCAACTTCACGGAGTTCGTCATCGGTGAGAGTATCTCTTGAATATTCGCCGGTCTTCTTGTTGGTCATAAGGTCGCGGATGCAGACGGGGAGGCCAACTGTGACGCAGAAGTCGAGGACTTCGTAGAGTTCTTCTTCGGGGCTGTTTTCAAGGATGAGTTGGCAGATTGTGCCAAATGCAACCACTTCACCGTGGAAGTTGTTGTCGTGGATTTCGTGGACAACGGTGAGACCATCGTGGAGTGCGTGTGCTGCTGCAAGACCACCACTTTCAAAGCCAAGGCCTGAGAGGAGGATGTTGGTTTCAACGATCTTTTCAAATGCTTCGGTCACTGCATGGTTTTCGCAAGCGGTCTTTGCCTTTGCGCCGTCAGTGATAAGGTTGCGATAGCAGAGTTCTGCAAGTGCTTGTGCGGTGTGAGTGCCATATCCAAGGAGAGTGCCCTTGTTGCGGTTTGCACCACAGGGGAGACCTGCGTTGACGTTTGAGCAGGATTGTGCATTTGCTCTTGCTTCAAAATATGTTGAAAGTGCGTCACCCATACCGCTGACCAAGAAACGTGCAGGAGCATTTGCGATGACGTTGAGGTCGATGAGGACAACACTGGGGTTTTGACGGAAATATGCATAGTCGTCAAATTCGTGGCTGTCGGTGTAGAGCACTGCACTGTGTGATGTAGGAGCGTCAGTTGCTGCGATAGTGGGGCAGATGATCAGGTTTGAACCTGCTGCAACACACTTTGAAGTGTCGATTGCCTTGCCACCGCCAAGACCGATGGTGCAAGCACACTTGTTTGCTTTTGCGATTTTTTGGAGTTCAGCAACGACTGTGCGTGAACATTCACCCTTGAAGACGTCACCGCATGAAACGAATTCCACACCGTATTTCTTTGCGCTTGCGTCAAGCTTGTCTTTGACAAGGTTCAGTGCAAAGGGGTCTGCAATAAGGAGTGCCTTCTTGCCGAAGGTTTTGACAAAATAACCAAGGTTCAACAGTTCGTTTTCGCCTTGAACGTACTTTGTGGGACAAATAAATGCTTTTCTCATAAAATTTCTCCTTTTTTAGGTTTAAGATTTAATGTAAACATTATACTCCCTATTGACATTGATTTCAATACCCAATTTTAAAAAATTGAACTTTTTGTATAAAATATTGTAAAAAAACGAGGTTTTGACAAGCCGACCGCCCCTAAAATCGCATTTTTGAAGGGAAAAATCAAAAAAAGTTTGAAAATTGCAGGTTTTATGGTAAAATAAAAATTGCAAAAAAACGAGGTGCATTATGGACACAAAAAAGACAATAGCAGAAAGAGTAGAGTGGATAAAGAATTTGCTCAAAGAAACAGGTGCAAAAGGTGTCATCTACGGCAACAGCGGTGGCAAGGATTGCACCCTTGTAGGGGCACTTTGCAAGCTGGCAACCGACAACGTGCTGGGTGTGATTATGCCTTGCTCATCATCACGCAATTACGGCTCAGATCGTGACGATGCTCTCGCCGCCGGAGAGAAGTTTGCAATAGAGCAAATCGAGGTGGATTTGACCGCCACAAAAGAAGCAATGATGACCGCTCTTGGCACAAATCTTGAACAAAATCACGTCAGCGAATACGCCCTCAAAATGTCTTCTGCCAACATAAATCCCCGCCTTAGAATGTCGGTTTTGTATGCAATCGGTCAAGCAAGAGGCTATCTTGTTGCAGGCACGGGCAACCTTTGTGAAATGACCATGGGCTACTTCACAAAATGGGGTGATGGTGCTTGTGATTTCAACCCTATTTCTGACCTTACCGTCCCCGAAATTTATGCCCTTCTTGAAGAGCTTGACGCCCCTGAAAACATCATTTCAAAAGCACCTTCCGCAGGTCTTTATGAAGGTCAAACCGACGAGCAAGATATGGGTGTCAGTTATGCCTCAATCACCGCCTATTGTCGTGGTGGAGAAGTGGATGAAACGGACAGACAAAAGATTGACAGAGCCTACAAGTCAACCGCCCACAAACGCCGTATGCCCAGATATTTCCCCGACTGATGGGATTTTGAAAATTTTGTAAGAGAAAATAAGATATTTTTTTTGAAGTGAAGTCCGCCGAAAAAATTTCGGTGGATTTTATTTTTGCAAAAGGTTCAGTTAGATTACCAGAAAATTTAGATGAACATTATTCGTGTTTTGAAGTGGGAGAATCTCAGGAAATTCCCGACCTCTATTTTAAGAAAATAGTCACGATTTGCTATTGCATTTTGGCGAGTCTTGTGCTAAAATTTCTATTGAGCGTGCGCTACGCACGTACGTGATGAAAAATACAAAAAGCAATTTTTGGAGGAACATATGTCAAAAATCAATCTGACTACAGTTGCATTCAAGGGCACAGCAGAACAAGAAGCACAACTCCGTGCAGAACTCAAAGAGATCGCAAAAATGCCCGGTAGCCTTATGCCCGCACTTCAAACCGCACAAAACATTTACGGTTATCTTCCCATCGAAGTTCAAACAATGGTGGCAGAAGAACTTGGTGTTTCACTTGAAGAAGTGTTTGGCGTTGCAACTTTTTACAGCCAATTCGTCCTCAATCCCAAAGGATCATATCCCTTTGCAGTTTGCCTTGGCACAGCTTGCTACGTCAAGGGCAGTGGTGACGTATTCGCAAAACTTGAAACAGTGCTTGGCCTCAAAGACGGTCAAACCTCACCTGACGGCAAATTCTCACTTACAGCAACCCGTTGCATCGGATGTTGCGGTCTTGCACCTGTTATGACAGTTGGTGACGAAGTTTACGGCAAGGTCACCACAGACCAAATTCCCGGCATCGTAGCAAAATATCGCTAAAACCCCAAGAGAGCAATCTCTTAAGGAGCAAATATGAAAATAAGCGAACTTTCCGCATACATTGACGGCACAATCGTCTGCAATGCGGACAAAGCAGACAAGGAAGTTTATTCGGCCTTCTCATCAGACATGATGAGTGACGTGCTTGCTTTTGTCCTGGATCAAGGCGTGCTTATCACTGGGCTCATCAATCCCCAGATTGTGCGCACGGCATTGATGATGGACATCGAGTGCATAGTGGTCGTAAGAGGCAAAACTCCTGATGAAGCAATCATCTCTTTGGCGGAGGCAAATGGCATTGTCATCGTCACCACCAAGAAGAATATGTTTGAGACGTCAGGCAGACTTTATTCGGCAGGGCTCAAAGCGTAATGGCAAACCAATTCATACATCAGGAATATCTGGTTGCAGGCAACAACTTCAACTCCGCCGGCTCAGCATCTGAGGCGGTGAAGAGCACTTTGAAGAAGATGGGTGTGGCGTCAAGCGACATCCGCAGGGTTGCCATTGCAATGTATGAAGGGGAAATCAACATGGTCATACATGCTGGGGGCGGAATTGCACTGGTTGACATCTATTACGACAAGATCAACATCTTGCTCAACGACAAGGGCAAGGGCATAGCGGATCTTGAAAAGGCAATGCAACCGGGCTATTCCACAGCACCCGAAGAGGTGCAACGTCTGGGCTTCGGCGCAGGCATGGGCTTGCCCAATATGAGAAAATACGCAGACGTGTTCGACATCCAAAGCGAAGTGGGTGTTGGCACAACTGTGAAGATGACTATCTATTTCGGATAGTGTGATAATGGGGAAATGAACAAAGAAAGATCGTTGACACGAATTCTCACGGACAAAGCGCTCCACACCGTCAACCTTGATCCTGAAAAGTGCAGAGGTTGCGTCACTTGCATGCGCCGTTGTCCTACCGAGGCCATCCGCGTGAGAAACGGAAAGGCAAGCGTTGACTACGACCGTTGCATCGGTTGTGGCGAGTGCGTGCGCCTTTGTCCTCACAACGCTAAGTTGCCCTCACACGACAGCTGGGACACCCTTGATGATTTCAAGTATAAGATTGTGTTGCCAGCTCCCTCACTGTATGGACAATTCAACAACCTTGACAACGTTGACATAGTGCTCAGCGCACTGTTAGAGCTTGGCTTTGACGAAGTATATGAAGTAGGGCTCGCAGCTGAGTATGTCAGTTCAGTGACAAAGATTATGCTTGACAGAAAAGAGGTCAAGAGTCCTGTCATTTCAACGGCTTGCCCCGCCATACTTGAACTGATAATGATGAAATATCACAACCTTCAAGACAACCTTCTCCCCGTCCTTGCTCCCGTTGACGTGGCGGCAAAACTGGCAAGGGAGAGAGCAATTGCAAGAGGTATCCCTGCCGAGGACATTGGCGTCTATTTCATATCCCCGTGTCCTGCAAAGGTGTTTGCCTTGAAGATGGGCATCGGCGTCAACAAACCTTACGTTGACAGAGTGTTGTCAGTGGCAGACGCATATATGCGTCTTGTTCCTGTGATGAACAACCTGAAAAACACCAAATCCCTGACAAAGATGTGCGCGACAGGTCTTAGATGGGGTGTCAGCCGTGGGGAAGCCAACGCCATATTCCACGAGAAAACAATCGCTGCCGACGGCGTTGAAAACTGCGTAAAGATTTTGGAAGCAGTAGAAGACGGCTCTCTTGACGACATTGAGTTTATCGAGCTTAATGCTTGCACGGCAGGCTGTGTCGGCGGTGTTATGAATGTAGAAAATCCTTTCGTTGCAAGAGGCAGACTCTATCAGCTTGCAAGGAAGATGTCCACAGGTGTCAACCACCTCACGGACGTGGGCAAATCAAAGGAATATTTCACTTGGGAAGCAAGCCCCATGGTGAAGGACGTTTTTGTCCTTGATGAGGACCGCTTCACCGCAATGAACAAACTTATGGAGATGGAAAACGTATTTTCCAAACTCCCCCAAGCAGACTGCGGACTTTGTGGCGCACCCAGTTGCAGAGCCTTTGCAGAGGACCTTGCCAGCGGAGTTATCCCTGCCGACACAAAGTGTCCTAGACTTGAAGAGGAGAAAAACCAATGACCGTAAAGGAATTAGTGCAAGTCTTAGACGCAAAGGTGTACAACCTTGACGATGAAATGAGAGAAGTCACCTCCGGCTATGCAGGAGATTTTCTCAGTGCGGTCATGGGCAAAGCCCCCACAGATAGTGCTTGGTTCACAATTATGAACAACGTCAACGTCTGCGCCGTTGCAACCCTTGCAGAAGTGGCGGTTGTGGTGCTCTGCGAAGGAGTAGAGCCTGACCAGCCTCTTTTGAACAAGGTGAAGATGCAAGGTGTCAACCTGATTGCAGTGAAGGAAGACATTTTTGGAGCAGTGAAAAAGGTCTGCCACCTGATTTAAGATGGACACCTACCGCTACGACATACACATACATTCAGCGGTGTCACCCTGTGCCGACAACGATATGACTCCTGTCACCATCGTAGGCACGGCGATGCTCAGCGGACTTGATTTTGTGGCCATAGCGGACCACAACTCAATAGAGCACGTCCCAGTGGCGCTGGCAGCAGGCAAAGCCTATGGCATAAAGGTTGTCCCTGCAATTGAATTGCAGACAAGAGAAGACATCCACATAGTGTGCTTGTTTGAAAAGTATGAGGACTTGGTGAGGTTCACTGAGAAAATACCTTTCTCCACCCGTCCCAACGAGGAAGAGTTTTTCGGAGAGCAACTGATATTTGACGAAGACGATGAAGTCATCGGCAAAGTGGAAAGGATGCTCCTTGACAGCGCGGACATATCAAGTGACGACGTGCCCGCCCTCATAAAGGAGTTCAATGGGGTTGCAATCCCCGCCCATATAGACAGAGAAGGCAACAGTATGCTTTCAATTCTGGGCACAATAACAGAAGGCTATCCCGTGGTGGAGTTCAGCACAAGAGCAAAGCCCGAGATGATAGAAGAGTGGTCAAAGACCCATGGGGTCATCATAGACAGCGACGCACACACGCTCACTAGCATATCCACTCTTGGGCAAATAGAGCTTGAAGAATACACGGTCAAATGTTTCCTTGACCATCTGCGTGGATGATATGAGAGAACTTGCACTGAACATACTTGACATAGTTGAAAACTCCGTCAAGGCGGAAGCCAAGAACGTGCTTATAAGCGTAGTGGCTCAGGACAATCTTTTGACCATAGTCATCAAGGACGACGGAAAGGGTATGGACGAGGAGTTTTTGAAGAACGTCACCGACCCTTTCACCACCACCCGCACCACAAGAAAGGTTGGCATGGGCATACCTCTCTTTAAGATGGCGGCGGAGATGGCAGGAGGTGAGTTTAGTATCACCTCAACAAAGGGCTTAGGCACAACGGTGACAGCCACCTTCGTCCTTGACCACATTGACAGAGTGCCACTAGGCAACCTTGCTGAAACCATGGTGACTCTTCTCAATGACGATTTCCCCACAGACTATCTTCTCAAAGTGTCCGTTGACGGAAATGAATACGAATTTGACACGAAAGAGCTGAGAGAGCAACTTGACGGTGTGCCCGTCAACCAGCCAGAAATCTTGCTTTTCGTCAAAGATATGATAAATGAAAATATAACACACATTGGAGGAGCAAAAATATGAAGAGTATTGCCGACATCAAAGCCATTAGAGACAAGATGCAATCGGAAATCATTTTGCGCGACAACAACGACAGCGAAGCAGAAATCAGAGTTGTAGTTGGCATGGCAACCTGCGGTATTTCAGCAGGCGCACGCCCCGTCTATAACACCCTTCTTGACGAAGTCGCAACCCGCGCCCTTAAAAACGTCAAAGTGACCAGAAGTGGATGCCTTGGCATGTGCAAGCTTGAACCTATCGTTGAAGTTTTCGTGCCCGGTCAAGACAAGGTGACTTACGTTGAAGTCACACCTGAAAAGGCAAAGCAAATCATCGCAAGCCACGTCGTCAACGGCAACGTTTGCAAGGATTATCTCATCAAGGAATAACTAGGAGGACTATATAAATGTACAGAAGTCACGTATTGGTATGTGGCGGCACAGGTTGTACATCCAACCACAGTGGCGACATACTCAACGAATTTCAAAAACTGCTTGCTGAACACAATCTTCAAAATGAAGTGAACATGGTCAGAACAGGCTGTTTCGGTCTTTGCGCAGTTGGTCCCGTTGTCATCATCTACCCCGAAGGCGCATTCTACGCAAGCGTCACAGTTGATGACGTCAAGGAACTTGTGGAAGAACACCTCATCAAAGGCCGTATTGTCAACCGTCTTCTCCACAAAGAAGACAACAATGATTCCGTCAAGGCATTGTCAGACACCAACTTCTACAAGAAGCAAACCCGTGTTGCACTCCGCAACTGCGGTGTCATCAACCCCGAAGTCATCGATGAATACATCGCATACGACGGCTATCAAGCACTGATCAAAGTCTTGACAGAAATGACTCCTCAACAAGTCATCGACACCCTCAAAGCAAGTGGACTCCGTGGCAGAGGCGGTGCAGGCTTCCCCACAGGTCTCAAGTGGCAATTTGCAGCCGCATCACCCGGCCCCGTCAAGTACGTCTGCTGCAACGCTGACGAAGGCGACCCCGGTGCATTTATGGACAGAAGCATCCTTGAAGGCGATCCTCATGCCCTCATCGAAGCAATGACCATTGCAGGCTACGCAATCGGCGCACACCAAGGCTACGTTTACGTCCGTGCAGAATACCCCATCGCAGTTGAACGCTTGAAGATAGCCCTCAAGCAAGCAAAGGAATACGGCCTCCTGGGCAAGAACATCCTTGACACCGGCTTTGACTTCGACCTTGACATCCGTCTTGGCGCAGGCGCATTTGTTTGCGGTGAAGAAACAGCACTTATGGTTTCAATCGAAGGCAACCGTGGTGAACCTCGTCCTCGTCCTCCTTTCCCCGCAGTGAAAGGTTTGTTTGGCAAGCCCACAATCCTCAACAACGTGGAAACATATGCAAATATTGCACAAATTATCTTGAAAGGACCCGAATGGTTCACTTCAATGGGAACAGAGAAGTCAAAGGGCACAAAGGTCTTTGCACTTGGTGGCAAGATCACCAACACAGGTCTTGTTGAAATCCCCATGGGCACAACTCTCCGCACAGTCATCGAAGACATCGGTGGTGGCGTCCCCAACGGCAAGAAGTTCAAGGCAGCACAAACCGGCGGTCCTTCAGGCGGTTGCATCCCTGCAGAACACTTTGACATCCCCATCGACTATGACAACCTTATCGCAATCGGCTCAATGATGGGCTCAGGCGGTATGATCGTTATGGACGAAGACAACTGCATGGTTGACATCGCAAAATTCTTCCTTGAATTCACAGTTGATGAAAGCTGTGGCAAGTGCACTCCCTGCCGTATCGGCACACGCAGACTTCTTGAATACCTTGACAAGATCACAACCGGTCTTGCAACTCTCGAAGATCTTGACGAAATGGAAAAACTCTGCCATTACATAAAAGCAAACTCACTGTGCGGTCTTGGACAAACAGCACCCAACCCCGTGCTTTCAACCCTCCGCTATTTCCGTGACGAATACATCGCACACATCGTCGACAAGAAATGTCCTTGCCACGTTTGTAAGGGTCTTGTCCAATTCAAGATCGTTGAAGACAAGTGTAAAGGTTGCTCAGCCTGCGCAAGAAAGTGTCCTGTTGGCGCAATCACTGGCGTAATCAAACAACCTTACAGCATTGACGTCAACAAGTGCATCAAGTGCGGACAATGTATCGACACTTGCCGCTTCGGCGCAATCATCAAGGAATAATGAGGTGACCTATGGAAAAGAAAATGGTAAACGTAAAAATCAATGATATAGCCGTGCAAGTGCCCGAGGGTTCAACAATCCTCGAAGCCGCAAAAGTAGCCGGCGTCAAAATTCCTACTCTCTGCTACCTCAAGGGCATCAACGCAATCGGCGCTTGCCGTGTTTGTCTTGTTGAAGTCAAGGGCGCAAGAGGACTTTGTGCAGCATGTGTCTATCCTGTCAACGAAGGCATGGAAGTGTACACAAACACCCCCAAAGTCATGGAAAGCAGAAAGACAACAGTGGAACTCATCCTTTCAGACCACAAGAAAGACTGTCTCAACTGCGTGAGAAACAACAAGTGCGAACTCCAAGACCTTGCAATGGAATTTGGTTGTGATGCACATCGCTTCAAGGGTGTCACCAATGACTATCCTATGGACACAACCACTCCTTACATCGTCCGTGACAACAGCAAGTGCGTCCTCTGCCGTCGCTGTGTTGCAGTCTGCAAGAACGTCCAATCAGTGTCCGCAATCGGCGCAAACGCCCGTGGCTTCGACACCCACATCGGTTGCGCATTTGAAAAGAATCTTAATGAAGTGTCCTGCGTTGGCTGTGGTCAATGTATCGCAGTTTGCCCCGTTGGCGCACTCCACGAAAGAGAAGAAATCGACGACGTCATCGATGCACTTGCAGATCCTACAAAGCGCGTCATCGTCGGCACAGCACCTTCAGTCCGCGTAGGCCTCGGCGAAGAATTTGGTATGCCTATGGGCACCAACGTTGAAGGCAAGATGGTTGCAGCACTCCGCAGATGCGGTTTCAACGACGTGTTTGACGTCAACTTCACCGCAGACCTCACCATCATGGAAGAAGGCACTGAATTCATCAACAGAGTTACAGGCAAGGGCCACAACAACACCCTTCCTATGATCACCAGCTGTTCACCTGCATGGATCAAATTCTGCGAACACAATTTCCCCGAAGAACTTGATCACCTCTCATCATGCAAGAGCCCTCAACAAATGTTCGGCGCAGTCTGCAAGACCTACTATGCAGAAAAGCTCGGTATGGATCCCAAGGATATCGTCGTTGTTTCAATTATGCCTTGCACCGCAAAGAAATTTGAAAAGGGCAGAGCAGATCAATCAGCAGCAGGCGTTCCCGACATCGACTTTGCACTGACCACAAGAGAACTTGCAAAACTCATCAAGCGCAAGGGCATCATCTTCAATGAACTTCCTGATGAACAATTTGACACACCTCTCGGCATCGCATCAGGCGCAGGCCTCCTCTTCGGTGCAACCGGTGGCGTTATGGAAGCAGCACTCCGCACAGTCTATGAAGTCCTCGAAGGCAAAGCAGCACCTTCACTTGACTGGCTTGAAGTCAGAGGCACAGAAGGCAGAAAGGAAGCAACCTACAAGGTTGCAGGCATGGAAGTCAAGGTCTGTGTTGTCAGCGGTCTTGCAAACGCACGTAAGGTCATGGAAGAAGTCGCAGCAGGCACCAGCCCCTACCACTTCATCGAAGTCATGTCATGCCCCGGCGGTTGCGTAAACGGTGGCGGTCAACCCATCGTTGATGCATACACCCGCAACAACAACGACGTGAGAGCAATCCGCGCAAAGGCAATCTACGACACAGATGCAGCAATGACCCTCAGAAAGTCACATGAAAACCCTGCAGTCCAAGACCTCTACAAAGACTACTTTGGAGCACCCGGCAGCCACAAGGCACACGAAGTCCTCCACACAAGCTACGTCAAGAGAGAAAAATATTAATCTATCATATCTTCCAATGTTAAAAAAAGGCACTCCGTTTGGAGTGCCTTTTCATTTAATAATCCTGCATTGAGAATAAGACCAAATGAACAACCCTGCACCGAGAATCAATCATATTAACCCTGCACCGCAGGATTTCATCGCAAAGGGATTTCATCACGCAGTGATTTCATCCGTCCTCGACGGATTTAATCAATTGTTCTCGCATAGATTAATTATTTTCTTATGCTTTCGATTTGCATATTCGTAAGCAATTTTAGTTCCGCTATTTTGTCTGCAATTTTTATTGTCGTAATAAAACACACAGACATCAGCCTTGTCAATCATTTCGTAATTGCGCTCAACATAAGCACCTTTACCTGCATTTGCAATTTTAAGAGGGAAATAGGTTTCTTCGTAGGATTTTAACAAATAGTTTTCATAATCATTATCAATGTATTGAAATGATGCGCGAACGTAAACTCTTCTCAGATAGGGATATTTTTCTTTCAGTTTCGTAAGTGTTTTCCACGCAAGAGAGTCAAATTCACTCATACTGCCAAAAAGAAAAGTAGTCGCCCCCTCATCAATCAAGGAGTGTAAAGTGTTATCCAGAGATAAGACGAGCTGACTATTTTCTAATATCTTTCTGTGTCCAATGAAGCAAACTATCATAATTTTCGTGGAACTCCGTAAAATATTATAAATAAAACAGACAAGAAAGTCAATATCGTGGAACTCCACGAGAGATAAATTTGATAATTCATATAATTAATTCGTGGAAGACCGATATGGAATTCCACGAAGGTGACTTATGGATTTGAATCATGCAATCATAAAGAGAATTGAAGAAATCTGCAAAGAGAAGAACATAAACGTTTGCAAGTCCACTCTTGGTGGTGGCAAATCTCCCTCTGCGATTTATGACCTCATCAACGGTAGAACAAAGTGTTCAAAGGTGTCAACAATCAAGGCGTTTTGCCAAGGTGCAGGCATTACTCTTGCGGAATTTTTTGACAGAGATTACTTCAACGATTTTGAGGAATAGCATTCAGCCACGGTCTATCCGTGGTTTTATTTTTCTTTGGATTTTGCAACAAAAAAAGAGCGACGATTGTCGCTCTTTTTATATATGAATTGATGATTTGCATCATGATTTGGTTAAACCATGATTTCTCGCTACGCTCCATGAATTGAATTGCAACCTCAACGTCCGCAGGACAATTCATGCCGAAGGCAATTTATGAAGGATCGCCTTCAATTCATGCAACTTGTTGCAATTCATTGCGTGTTTTCAAAACGGAAAACACGCAGTTAGAATACAGAAATCATTTGTTATCTGCGTTGCCCACGTTGTCCTCAAAGACGATTGTTTCAACTTCTTCGTGTCTAAACGCTTTGGGGAAGAGTTTGCGCACTATTGTGCCAAAGTCACACTTGTCAACTGCCTTTTCAGTGACGAGAAGAAGTGAAGGCAACACGAAGATGACGATGAGTAGTGACACCAACGTGCCTATGCCAAGCAGGCTACCCATTGCAGCAACCGTGCCTGAAGCAAGCAGTGACAACGCAAAGCCTGTTCCCGTCAAAATAAGGCCAGAGGTCAAGACGGTGGGGAAGGTTGCGTTTTGTGCGTCAGCCATTGCGTCGAAGCGGTTGAGGAATTTGTGCCTTGTGGTGCGATATCTGTTGGTGATGACGATTGCGTAGTCAATGGTTGCGCCCATCTGCACTGCGGTGATGATGAGGTAGCCGATGAACATAACAGGGTTTCCAAGGAGGAAGGGGAAGACGAAGTTGATCCAAATTCCACCTTGAATTGCAAGGATAAGCACAAGGGGCAGAAGAATATTCTTGAAGGTGAAGAAGAGGATGATGAGCACAAAGAACAGTGAGCACACGCACACCAGCATATTGTCCTCGTCAAAGTTGGATTCCATATCGTAGCAAGCGATGCTTTCACCTGTTATGTAGAATTCCCCATAGTAGTCAGGGATATGGGCAAGGATTTCGTCAATAAATGTGAAAGTTGCTTCACCCTCAATACCACTTGTCACGTTGAAGGTGAGGCGAGAGTAGTTTTCGCTTTCAAGATTTGCCTTTGCAAAGATCAAGGAGTCAAGGAGGCTTGCGTAGTCACCAAGCAAAATAGAGAAGCTGTCATCGCTGGCAAGATGTTCCAGCAGATCCACCACTCTGACCTTCGCATTTGGGTCTGTGATGCCATGAGCCTCGGTATAACCGTCAAAAATGCTTTGTGCCATATTCTTCAACACATTTGACGGAATGCCTATGTCGGTGTCGCCTACAAGGCTGTTGATGAGCTCAACCACATCATCGCGAGAAAATTCATCGGTGAGATAAAGCCCTTCTGTCACCTCGATTGTTGAAAGGGCGTTGACGGAGTCAACGTTGTCGGTGAAAGAGGAGATATAGTTGGCAAGTTCACGTTCCTTTTCAGCGTTTCCTTTGGGCACTACCACAACAAGGGAGTTGAGCGTGCCAAACTCAGGCTCAATTTGCGCCTTGGCGTCCAAAATCATTGATCCGCCGTTATAGTTGAAGCCATACACGTTTTGCAGTTGACCAACGCAGGAAAGCACCACAATCACCACAAAGAGGGGCACGATGACCCATCTTGCTTTCAATATGGCTTTTGCAGGGCGTTTTATGCTGGGCACAAAAGGTCTGTGCTTTGATTTCATAAGGGGCTTGTCCAAAAGGACAAGAAGGGCAGGCATAAAGAAGACAACTGTCAAAAGGCTTGCCACAATGCTCTTGCCAAGGCTGAGACCGATTTCAACACCTATGGGCATTGTCATAAGAAGCAACGAGCCAAGACCTGCAATGGTGGTGAGAGCACTTGAACAAATTTCAACGATACCCTTTGAAAGGGCGCGTGCCGTTGCCTCCTTTGCGTCATAGGACTGTCTTTCTTCCATATATCTATGGAGAAGCACCACCATATAGTCAAGAGAGAGTGCCAGTTGCAGGACGAGAGAAACGAGGTTTGCGATATAACTTATGCCGTCAAACAGCACGTTTGTGCCCATATTGATTGCCACAGCCACTGCAAAGACAATGAGCATAAGCAGGATTTCAAAATAGGTCTTTGAGGTGAAGATGAGCATCACAAGGATAAGTATGACAATGACCACGCCGATTTTCAGTATGCTTTCCTCGGTTTCCGCCTTGGTGAAGTATGAGTAGGCGGATTGACCTGTGAGATAACTTTCACGAGAGGTGCTGTCAAGGTGGTCTATTATTCTTTCAATGGTGTCAAAGCACTTGGTTGTGCTGTCGTAGTCCTTCAGGTTGACGGTGTAGAGGGCCTTGCCATTTTTGAAATTCATCTGCTCCACGTAGGTGACGTTGGCAACCCCTTCAAGCTCTTTCAATTCGCCTGCGATATCATTTGCTTCGGCGGAGTCGATATTCACCACGCAAACATAGGCCATGCCCTTGTCGTCAAACTCACGTTTCAACACGTCAAGTGCTTCTGAGGTGTAGCTGTCCTGAGGCATTTGAGTGGTCAAGTCATATTCCACCTTGATTTGGGGGATAAGACACACGCAAGCGATTGTGAGAGCAATGAAAACTCCAAAACAAATCCATCTGCCCTTGACTATGCCGGCAGAGAATTTGTTGAGAGAGCCAGATGCTTTCTGCATAAGTTTTTCAATAACTTTGTTTTTCATTTCTTCACCAAAATCTACGTTTAATATATTGCTTTTGTTGGAAAAAGGTCAATTCGTGTGGTCAAGTAGTCAAAAGGGCAGTGCCATTTCCCCAACATAATTTTCAAGATTGTTTTGTTATTCACCCTCAAAATTCACCGAAAAATGGATACAAAGAAGCCAAGTTATACGCATAGGCGCATAACACGTGAGAGGGTGTCTTCGTGATGGGGGGTTAGGGAGTTAAGTCAAGAAAAAAGCGGGCAAAACAACTTTGCCCGCTTTCCGCTGGTTTATTCTTGAGTGTGGTCAGCACCATCAGCCACTGTTTCGGGGGCAGGGGTTGATGCCTTCTTCTTTCTCTTTGCCATGACGATAGGGCCAACAATTGCGCCCACGCCCACAAGCACGCACACCACTGTGACGATTGCAATGCCCACTGTGCCGAGGCCAGATTCAACCACTGTCACATCGCCAAGATAGAAGCTGTGACCGTGAGGATCAACTGCATAGAGGCTGACAGTCTTATCCTTGCCCTTGACGTTGAGTTCATCAATGTTTGAGTAGGTCTTTCCGCCGTAAACAGCACTCAAAGTATATCCTTCGGGCAGTTCCAGTTCCATCATCTTGATTTTTGCCACAGACACATCAATGCCGTTGAAGAAATGGTTTTCAGCGAATGCGTTCATTGCCTTCAATGCGCCGATGGTGTAGCCGTTGTAGTAGAGCACGCCGTCCACAACCTTGACGTAGCCCACTGTTTGTTCAGTGAGGGTATGTTCAAAGGTCTTGTCGTAGTCAAGCTCATAGCTGACGTCTTCATTGTCGTTGGTGTATTCATAGAACTTTGTGCCGATAGTGCCGAGGGTGACGTACACTGTGCCGTATTCACCGACGGGGTAGGTTTCTGCATAGACGTGATCGTGTCCGCCAAAGACCATATCAACGCCGTATTCATCAAAGAGGGGCACAAGTTGATCTCTCATCTTCACAACTTCTGCATCGTTTGCGTGTGCGCCTGTTGAGAAGAGTGATTTGTGCATGATGACAAAGATGAAGTCTTTATCTGTTGATGCAAGGTCGTCTTCAAGCCATTGAAGTTGCTTCTTGCCAAGACCCTTTGCAGTTGCGTCGTTGGTGTCAAGGAAGATGAAGTGACCGTCGCCGTAGTCAAATGAGTAGTAGTCTTGCAGTGCTTCACCGTAGGTGTTGTATTCAACGGTTGAAGGTTGAGTGTAGTTGAAGAACTTGTCAAGAGCAAATGAGCCTGCTTCGTGATTGCCTGCTGCAAAGAACATTGAAGTGTTTGCATAGGTGTCAATCATTGTGTTGAGGGCATATTGCCATTGATAGAAGTTTTTGCCGTTGTCAACCATATCGCCTGCGTTGACGATGAAGTCGTATCCGCTCACTGCGGAGTTGCTGTTGATGACGTCAAACACCTCTGCGGTTTTGTCGTACATTGATTGAATCATACCTTGAGGGTCTGCAACAGCAAGGAATTCAAAGTCGCCTTCGGTCTTTGCAGTCTTGAAAGAGAAGGTGGTTGCAGTGCCGTCTTCGTTTGTGTAGAAATATTCGTTGACCTTTTCGCCGTCAGTGTTGTAATAGACGCCGTAGATGCGATATTCATATTCAGTGTCTGCATCAAGGCCTGAGATTGTCACAGTGTGCTTGTTCCAAAGGAGAACGCTGTTTTCAGGTGCGTTGAATCTATCCACTGCGGTGTAATAGACTTCTTCACCCTCTTCGTTTTCGTAGTAGGTTGCGCCGTGAGTGATGCACAGGAGACCAAGGTCGATGAGAGGGATATATTGAGGTGCTGTGAGGGTTTCAACAGTTGCATCGCCAGAGGTGACCTTTGCATACAGATTGTTGTGTGCGTTCAAATGTGCACATCTGTCTGTTTCGTCAAAGACATTCCAGTGTTCACCGGTGAGGGTAGTCCAGTTGCTGTCGCCAACTTTGCGATATTCAACCTTTGCAAAGACTTCTTCTGCGGTGTAGTAGGAGAAGACAAAGGTGTCGTCACCGTTTACGGTGTCAAAGTTTGCAGTAAGTGAGCCGGGCAGTCTGCCGTTGACTGTTGTTGCAGTGTTTCGGTCATTTGCCTTTCCGCTGATGTATGAAACGTTTGTTTCATTGCCTCCAACTGAGAGCTTTGCAAATCCGCTGTAAGGAGCAAGAGTCAAGGGCTTTGTGGGGTCGGTGATGTCTGCAAGGTCAGGGGTGTCGTCTGAGCCGTAGCTGACAACGATATATTTTGCAATACCGCCAAGGCCCACGAAGAAGCTTTCCACAAGATAGTCATCAAGGAATCCGTCAAGGAAGCCGAGAATGTCATTGGTGTTCAGTTCAAAGCCGAGGAGGTCGCCGATCATAGGACCGAGGGCAGGAAGTGCGCCGTTGACTATGTCAACGAGGACAAAGTTGTCTGCGGTTGCTTGGATACCAAAGAGTTTAAGTGCCTTCACAAGGTCGTTGAAGCTGTCGATATCAGCATCAGTGAGAGCATATTCGCCTGTTGCCTTTGTGAAGTCAAATTTGTAGGTGAGAAGAGTTCTAAGAAGTGAATCTTCTTCAAGGTAGAGAGGATTGAGGAGAGCGTAGAGCAGTCTTTCAATCAATTCACCGCTGTCCCCTTGTGCAGCAAGGTCTTTGATTGCTGCTTGGAAGCGGACTCTGTATGTGCTGTCGTAAGGTGTATTTGCAGTGAAGTAGGGGCTGTCGGTTGAATATTCACCTTCGGGGAGTTCAAGATTTGAGAAGATTTCATTACCGCTACATGCAGAAGTGAAGATATAAACGGCCATTTCTGCCAAGGTCATAGTGCCAAGATCTTCGTCACCGAATTCAAGGCCGGTCACTGAGTCAACAACTGCCTTAACCCAACCGAGAAGGTCGTCGTAAACCATGCCGTCAAACTCATAGTCGCCGTAGCCGTTGCCGTCCTTGTCTTCGTAAAGACCGGACCACACTGTGTCAACAAGTTGATTGACCATCTTGTAGAGCACGGGCTTGTAGGGGTCAAGATTGACGATGCCTGCAATTTGGAGGCTAGGTGAGTCGGGGCCAAGGAGACCTTCAAAGAGTCCGTCAAGGGTGCCGAGGAGGAAGCCTTCATCAAGGAAGTGTGAGAGCACTCTTTCAATGAGTTGGCTGTACACTTCTTGCACGATATATCCGTTGTATGAAAGGGTGTCAAAGTCGTCGTGTTTGATGGTGTAGGTGAGATAGTTGGGGTTTGCTGCAATGACGTCTGCCCAAGCTGCTTCCTTGTCGGTTGCATTATTATAGGCGGTCATTGCTTGTTGATATGCATCTTCATCCCAAGGTGCGGTTGTATACACGTGGTTTGAAGGAGTTGCTTTCAAGGGTGTAGGGCCTGCGCTGTCAAGGAGATAGAGTGAGCTGTCTGCCTTTTCAGCAAGTACGCCGTCGCAGTTGTATCTTTCAACTGAGAAAATTCTCACAGGTGAGTCAAGAGACACAAATGAGCCTGTTTGCATATCGTAGATTGTTCTGCCTTCTGCGTCAGTGTAAGTCATCACGTCAGAGGAGTGTTGGTGACCTGAAAGTGAATATCTCACTCCGAGTTCTGCAAAGACCTTTGCAATATATTCCCAGTTGTAGAAAGTGAAATCTTTGAGGATATCATCCTCAACTTCAAAGTGGGGGAGGAGATTTTGGTGGAAGCAGGCAATGAAAGTTGCTTCGTTCACGCCGTCAGTTGTGGTGGTGTTCTTGGTGAAGTCTGCGATGAAGTCCAAAAGTTCAGGGCGGAGTGTACCACCGCAAAGGTGTGAGTATCCTGAGTTGCGATACACAGGATGTCCAGCTGCAAATGCAGCAAGGATTTCACTTTCGGTTGCATTTTCTTCAAGGATTGTCACGGTAGGATTGCCGTGTTCGTCAAGTTTTGTAAGGTGGAAAGTGTAGTCGCCGTTTTTGTAGTATTCATAGTCGGCAGGATTGACTCTGACAGGAACAAGTTCCTCAGTTTTTTCACGGAGGGTTGCATCTGCAACAATCAACTTATATGATGAGTTTGCGATTTCAACGTTGAATGAAAGTTGGCTGAATCCATCACCGATTTCAAGATATTTTGCGTGCAATGCTTCTGCGGTCAAAGGAGTGCCGGCAAGGTTTGCATCGTGTGCTTCTTGGAAGCTGTCATTGATATAGTGCAAGGTGAGGTTTTCAGCAATGGTTGAAGGTTGATATCCGCTTGTGAAAGAGGATGACCAATATTCTTCGGGATAGATTTCATAAAGGACTGATTCATCAACTGAGGGATAGCCGAGGCCATTGTAGAGGAGTGCCCATTGTGCGGTTGTGACACCTTCTGCCACACCGTATTTGACGCCGGTTTCCTTGTCGTAAAGTGCGCCACTGCCGTTGTAGAGGTCGTGGTTGCCAACGGTTGCAAAAACTTGGAAGTTGGTGTATTTTCCGCCCAACTTACGGACTTCGTTTTGAAGATATCTCAGTGAGTTTGCCACGTCACGATGAGCAACACGCTCGCCGTTTTTGGTCAAGTCGCCTGTCGCAAAGACGTAGATGGGAAGTGTGCCTTCTTTTGCCATATCGAGCAGACGCATAACGTTGGCGTAGAGGATGTTGCCACTTTCCATAACCAGCTTTGTGTCAACAGTTGTTGATTGATAGAAGTCGCTGGTTTTGAAGTCTTCCGCTGTGACGTCTTGATAGCAATAGTCAAGGGGGAAGTAGTGAATATCGCTGGTGTGAGCCACGCTAAATTCACCGATTTTTGTGCCTGAAGGAGTGTTGTCTGCGCTTGCCACGTCGCCACTTACAGCAAAGGCTGTGGTGAGGATGAGGGTCAGTGCCAACACTGCGATGAGCACCGTTGATGCGGATTTAAGGTTGAGTTTTCTCATAATATCCTGCCTATAAATAATATTATAGAAAAATTATAGTATATAATTTAACCATTTTCAAGAGGGAAATGGAGAAAAATCATCAATTAATAAAACTTTTTTTCAGCGATTTTTTCTTCATAATCAGTTGAAAAATCAATTTTCCAACAAAAACCGCCAAATTTGTTGATTATTTCAATGTTGACTCTTGCAAAAGAACTGAAAAAGAAGTATAATAAACTTTAGTTGTAAAGGGATTCCCTTGCTCCAATAAAACAGCCTTTTGGCAAAAGGAAATTATGAGAAAATCAAGAAAAGCAGTTTCAACAATTGCAATTTGCGCAGTGCTGGTGCTCATTATATCACTGGCAGTTGTGCTGTCAGCATGCTCACCTAAGGGTTCTATTGATATGAGCAATCCTTTCTCCTCAGCAGCAGGAATGAAGCCCGGCTCATACACCATCATTGACAACGGTGACGGCACTTACAATTACGTTCTCAAAGACGCCAGCGAAATGCCCGCCCGCACAGTCAATTATGAGATCCCCACCGATCCCGATGCAGTGAAAGAGCTTGCATACACCCTCTATCAAATCGGCAACAAGACTATGGTGACAGTGCCTTACGCCAGCTATTTTGAAACTGGTGTCAACAGCAGCAAAATGGGAGATACACTTCTCCCTCTCGTATTCAACACAGTTGACTGCCGCAACAACGTCACTGGCGAACACTTCCGTCAAACACTTCAAGTTGTTGATGGCGAAGCAGAGCTTGGTGGCTTAGCGCCTCTCATGGCAGGTCTTTCAGAGTCAGGTCAAAGATGGTACGTCACAGCTGTGAACGGAGCAAGCAATTTCTACAAGACAACCAAATTCCTCAAGGACGTTGAACCCAGAGAATTTGACTGGTCAAAGGACGAAGGCACCAAAGGCTTTGAAACAAAGAGATACAACATTTCAGTCAACGCAATCCCTTACACAGCATCAGGCTATAAGGGCAAAATCAACGGACAAGATGCAACAGAAGCCAACGTCAACGGTATGCAATGGGTTTACGACGAAGAAACCGGCTACTCAGTCCCCACCTACGTTGACGGCGGTGGCAGACGTATCGGCTATGAAAAGACCGACCAACACATCTTCTTCTCAACAGGCGATGATGCAAACAAATATGATGCAGAAGGCAACCTCGTCGAAGAAGACTATTACAACACAATCGTTTCCGCAACAGTAGAATACAATGCAGAAGGTGGCTACTACGTGGTCCACATGGTCATGGACAGCACCAAGCCATACACCCACATCGACACCAACTGGGCACTTCAAGACAACAAGGGCGCAAAGGACCCCACCGCAAGATTCACAAGATTTGAAGTGACTTTCGAACTCTGGGACAACGGCTATTTCAAACAATGGGAAATGTGGGAAGACTGGGATGCACCCAAAGCACATGGTCTTCTTCACATGTCAGCAGAACAATACTACTTGACAGTGTTCAGCTATGATGAAATGGATGCAGATTTCTCAGACTACTATGTCCCTGCAAACTAATTGAACGGATTAGAACACTGAAAACTCAATATTTTGTCAATACAAATCAAAAAAAGGGCAGGCTTAAAAGTCTGCCTTTTTGTTTCCACTGAAATCAGCAATCTAAACTTGTCAAAAATTGGGTATTGATTTTTTGTCAAGGATATGCTACTATATGCTTGCAAGGACATCTTGCACCATAGTGGTGTCGTAATGAACCTCACTATCTGAAAAGGAACGACGGGTCCATATAGGCAATGTCAGGCCTCGTAATCGCGTATGCGCACTGGAAGACAAACGCCGTAGGCAGTCGGTATCCACCCTGCACCTGCAGGTTTTCAAATGGCACCACTCTTTGTCAACACAGCGGAGCAACAATGCTCCGCAAATTTTTTAAATCACTAGCGGAGGTATTGAAATGATAAGCAAAAAATTTATTGCGAAGGTAAGCTATTGTTTCAATGCTCTTGGCTATTTTTGTGAAGATTGTATTGATTATGACAAGTTTGTTTCATCGGCAGTTTACACTTTAACAAGGACAAATGAATTGTACTATGTGATTTATGGCATCAACTTATTCAATTTTTGCATTGATAATTGGCACAAAATAGAAGAGATTTCAAAATACCATTTTGACACTTTTTGTGAATATGGCTTTTATGAAGATGATGTTCTGAAAAAAGCGGCCCCCAAAACTACAAAAGGGACTTATATCATTGCTTGTGGGTTGGGACTTGACAGGAATAAGACGTATATTACAATGTTGGACAAGCAAAAATGGCTTGCTTTGAAACAAAATGGTAAAGCGTACGAAGTATTTTCTGCGGGCAAATATGCGCTTAATGAGAGTCGCAAGCAAGTCGATGTCCTTACAAAAAAGGGTGCATTATTGTGTGAAATTTCCGAGAAGTGGGGAGAGTTTTATTTTGGCCATAATCATACTAAGTATGATTTTGTTGATTTTGATGACTTTTTGGGCGTATATAGCAAGAGTTATTTAGAACAGGTAAAAGATGACGATGACATTGATTTCAATCAAGCAGTAGCCACTATAAATAGTTCGTATGACCATAAGGCTGGGATAGCAGTGGCTAGGTTGCGCATAAAAGATGAAAATCAAGATATTGAACAGATTGTTGGATTTGCCGCGGCTATTGCTATATTAAGAAAGCAAGAAGCAAAGAGGCAGAAAAGCTTTGACTCCTTCCTTCAAGGCATGGCCATAGGGAGCCGATCAGCAGCGTACCATAGACGTTTTAGGTGACATACATAAACGAAAGAGTTGGAATAAATAACAAATAAAACCTGCACGAGATTGTGCAGGTTTTTTGGTACCCCCATGGGGAATCGTGAAATAGCGAAAACGAGTGAGTTTGCTCACATAGTGAAGCGTCAGCCCAGTGTTCTGGGGTTCGGGCAACAAAGTTGCGCACACGGAGTGTGCAATGAGCCATGGGGGAAACACACCTTTTGCAATTACATACAACGCAAGCGTTGATTACATGCCGTTGTAAACAACGGATAAAAAAACAAGCCCCAAAGGACTTGTTTTTTTTGGTACCCCCATGGGGAATCGAACCCCAGATTCCGCCGTGAGAGGGCGACGTCTTAACCGCTTGACCATGAGGGCTTTTAGATGTGAAATGCATTTATGCATTGAACATATCAAAGACCGAAATGGAAGGAAATAGGCTTTGCATCTTTCCTACCATGAGGGCAAGAATTGATATGTTCGCAGTTTTCAGTGCATTGCCATCGAGTGGAAGGAAATAGGCTTTGCATCTTTCCTACCATGAGGCGTTTGCTTTTGCAAGGGTGATATTAGCACAAAGTGGGCGATTTCGCAACTGATTTGTGAGAAAAACTTCAATTTGCCGTGACAAAATAACTTTGCTATTGAAATCTATCTTCAAAAATGTTAAAATCTATGTATCTGTTGAAAGGAGAAGTGTTATGAAACTTTCACTCAAACACAAAACTTTGATTTCTGTGGCGCTTTTTGTGGTGATTTTTGCAGGTCTTTTGGTGGCTGCAACCTTCACCGACCTTGAAGTCAGCCATATCCTCACCGACAAAGCCCTTCCTGACGGAGCATACCTTGCAGACGATTTCTTTGGTGTCTTCTTTGAAATCGTCGGCAGTGCCGCCATTTACGTGGTGATTGCCATCTGCGCCTGCATACTTTTCTGGTTTGCATTGAAGGTTGTCCCCAAAAAACCTTGGAATTATATCCTTGCAGTGGCATTTTTCGCAGCAGGTGTTGTTGCATTTTGGTTTGTATTCAGCGACATCTACAAGTATAGCATAGAGCACATCTTGAGAGACGCCTACGTCACGGGCGGAAACGAGATGCTTCGCTATGACCTTATCCACGAACTTGAAGACAAAGGCGCGTTCATCGCAGTTGAAGTCCTTTGCGCACTTGCCCTCAACGCATTGTGCGTGCTCACAATGAAAAACGTCAAGGTTGAAACCTTGAAGAAACTAGTGAAGTTTGTCCTTGCATTTGTGGTTATGGCAGTGGTGTCCAACGTCCTTGTCATGATAATCAAAGTGCCCGCAGGCAGAATGAGATACCGCGCAATGAACAGCACCGCAGGTCAAGCAATGGGTGGATTTGACAACTTCACCAGATGGTATGTCATGACTGGCAACAACGACGTCTTTGACTCAAAAGCCCTCTTTGGTTATAGTGACGGCTTCAAGTCATTCCCCAGCGGACACACTTGTGCAGCAGGTATGGTGTATGCTTTCATTATGCTGATTGACGTCCTTGACATCAAAAAGACTTGGCAAAAGGCGTGCATTTGGGGCGGAACAGTGGTGGCAACGATGCTTGTGGCAATCAGCCGTATAGTAGTTGGCGCACACTTCTTCAGCGACGTCCTTATGGGTGGTACACTTGCATTTGTGTCAATGATCATCGCAAGAGAAATCTTCATTTGCAAGGGCGCACACTTGAAGGCAGTCTTTGGCAAAGGTTATCTAGGCGGAGACGACACCGATGACACCCCTTGTGAGTCCGAAGAAGAGCCCACAGAAGACGAAATTGCGGAAGCCGAAGCGGAAACCACCGACACCCCCGCCGTGGCAGAATAATCCATTTAGTCAACTCAAACAAAAGCCCACTCATAGAGTGGGTTTTTCTTTTTGCAATATGAAATAGGGCAGAGTAAATAGAAAAGTCAATAGGTTCAAAACGATTGCAAATATATCTTTTCTTTGCTATAATTCAAGAAGTTGCTGGTGTGGCTCAGTCGGTAGAGCAGCTGATTCGTAATCAGCAGGCCGCGAGTTCAAATCTCGCCACCAGCTCCAAAGACAAGCGAAGGCTTGTCTTTTTCTTTTGTGGCGGATTTTGGGCTACGCCCTGTGCCTACGGCACGAACTCGCTATCCGCGAGTGGCGCTCGCCTACGTGAGTAAACTCACAGGCTTCACTATTACGCTCATTTCTTTCGCTACAAATCTCGCCACCAGCTCCAAAGACAAGCGAAGGCTTGTCTTTTTCATTTGTGGCAGATTTTGGGCTGCGCCCTGTGCCTGTGGCACGAACTCTCTTCCTCAATTCAAACTGTGTTTGGTATGTAATCGCGCAAGCGTATGTAATCAACGTGTCGCGTTGAATGGCATCACGCAATGCGTGCATGTAATCACCATAGGTGCATAAATAAAATCTCGCCGAGCCGACGAGATTTTATTTGATTATCTTGCTTTTCTGGGGTTTGCGATATAGTCGCGCATAATGTGGTTGAGCACTACGTTGTCCACCACGACGCCGGCGGAGTAGCTGTCTTCATTGAAGCCGTAAGCAAAGAAGTATACGTTTGCACCCGTGTGTCCGCCTTTGTGGAAAAGACCATTGCCGAAGGTGTCGCCGGGGTTGTAGATGAGCCCGCCTGTTTCGTGGTCGGCGGTGATGATGACAAGTGTTTCACCGTCTTGCTTTGCCCAGTCAAGGACTGCTTTCACGGCCTCGTCAAAACCACGGAGTTCATTGACCATACCGAAGAAATCATTGCTGTGGCTATACTTGTCAATATGGCTTGCCTCAATCATCATAAAGAAACCGTTGTCGCTCTTTTGGTCGAGGTAGTTGATTGCGTACATACTTGCCTCAGCAAGGGTAGGGCAAGCGGGATCGTCCTCGCCATATTGATCGAATTTAGGGACTGTTGCAAAGATCTTTGCTGATGAATATTTGTTGGTTGTCAGCTCTGAAAGGGAGTTTATATACGTAAAACAGTTTGATGAAATAGCGCTTGTGCGGTTTGCGTCATAAAGGTCCTCATCGTATTGGCTGATATAAATATCCACGTTGCTGGTGATATGACCGTTGAAAAGGTCGGTTGTATCATCGCGGTCATTGGCGTGTGATGCAAAGCCTGAGGGGGTTGCACCAACAATGCTTTCGGTTGCGATGATGCCTGTGTCCATATTGAAAAGTGAAGCAAATTCCACCATATTTTCAACGTTGGCGCCGTCCACTCTTGCCACTGAATAGTTGTCAGTTTTCACACCGCAGGAAAGGGCGGTTGCCGCCGCAGCACTGTCCGTGACATCATTGTCACGAGAGTGAGTTGTCACTTCGCCACGGAAGGAGGACAAAGTCTCCATATAGAGGCTGTCAAGATTGAAGTACGCTTTTGTTGCCTCAATATGCTCCATACCCATGCCGTCACCTATCATCATAATCACGTTTTTGGCAGAGCCGGTGAAGAGATTAGGTGAGGGGATATTGCTATAATCAGGGGTTTCGTCTGTGGGATTACAAGCCACAAAAGCAAAGGTGAGAGAAAAAATGCTGACCAAAGTGAGGCTCACAACCAAGATTTTCCAAAGTGATTTTTTCATAGTTTCTCCTGCGCACATATGCGAGAGCACACGGCGTGTGTTTATATTTTTATTCTACAAAGTTTTATCTTCTATGTCAACATATCATTTACGCGTAGGCGAGATGGGATTTTAAGGATAAATTAATAAAAAATTTTTGCATAAAATATTGACAATTGGCAAAACTAGATTTAGAATGTTAGCAGACAGCGGTTGAGAGTGCTAACAGTGTATTTGACACCTCTGCCAAACCAAAGGAGAACAGCTGTGAAGGAACTTTCCGAAAGAAAACGAAAAATACTCCACGCGGTGGTTGACCTGTACATCTCAACAGGTGAGCCCGTTTCAAGTGCGGACGTCCAATCAAAGTATTTGCCCGACGTATCCTCAGCCACAATCCGTGCTGAGCTCAGCGCCCTTGAAGCATTAGGTTATCTTGATCAACCTCACACCTCTGCAGGACGCGTGCCCAGAAAGGAAGCATACAAGTTGTATGTTGGTGACCTTGGAGACGGCAACGCACTGACGGACGCAGAAACAGCATTCATAAGAAAGCGTTTTGAGGAGAAGCTTGGTGAAGTTGGCGACATAACCCGTCAAGCGGCAAAGATAATCAGTGACGTCACCAATTACACATCCTTCCTTGTGACAAAGAGCAATCCTCACGTGGTCATTGAGGAGATAAAACTCATCTCCCTCAAGGGCAACAGAGCCCTCCTGCTCATAGTCACAGACAGCGGAGTACTGGCAGACAAGACAATAGACGTCAGTGAAGATATGAGAGGCGAGCATCTTGAAACCGCAAGCCATATGCTGAACAAGGTGTTTGCAGGCAAGGAGATCGGCGAGTTTGAGTCACTGAACTTTATGGAAGACATCGAGATGGAGATGGAGTCCTACAAGGACATCTTCGACGAAGTGGTTGCCATCATCAAAAACTATATGAACAATCACAGTGACAACGTAGTTGTGGAAGGCGCTCTCAAAATGCTTGACTATCCTGAATACAACAACGTTGAAGACGCCAAAAATTTCCTCTCAGTCATCTCAGACGAGCAAAGTGTAAGCGAAATCTTCGGCTCACAAGAGGACAGCATAGAGTTTTCAGTGCGCATAGGCAAAGAAGACAGCGGTGTAGATAAATGTGCCATCATCACAGCGGCCTACAAAGTGGGTGACGAAGTGGTTGGACAAGCCGGTGTCATCGGCCCCGAAAGAATGGATTATAAACGTGTCATTGGCGTGCTGGATTACATCAAAAACACTCTCAATTCAATACTTGACAACAAAAAGGATTAGACATGAAAGACAAAAAACAAAAAGCAGAATTGGACAAAGAGTTCAAAGTGGCAGAAGAAGTGGCTGAAAACGATGACCTTGGTCTTGACAGAGAAACCCTCGGCGACGACAAATACATCGAAGCCCTCGAAGAGAAACTTGGTCAAGCCATTGCAGAAAGCGTGATGTGTCGCAACCTCACCCAACGTCTTCAAGCAGACTTTGACAACTATCGCAAGCGCAACTCATCAATCGCAGAGGAGATGAAGCAACTGGGCATTTCAATGGTGTGTGAAAAACTCCTCGGCGTCCTTGACAACTGCGACCTTGCAAGAAAATACATCTCAGACCAAAGCGCACTGCAAGGCTTCAATATGATGGAAGGACAAATCCTCTCCGCCCTTGAAACCTTTGGTCTTAAAACAGTTGAAGCAGAAGGACTTGAATTTGATGCCAAAGTTATGAACGCTCTTGAAAGAGAAAAGGTAGAAGGCAAAGAAGGACAAGTTGTAGAAGTTATATCCAAAGGATATACGTTGAATGGAAAATTGATTAGACCCGCTGGCGTAAAAGTGGGCTACTAAGAGAAATATATATCAGGACATCCTGAAAGGAGAATAAAAATGGGAAAAATAATCGGTATTGACCTTGGAACAACCAACTCATGCGTGGCAGTTATGGAAGGTGGCGAACCTGTCGTCATCGCCAACGCAGAAGGTATGAGAACAACCCCCTCAGTGGTGGGTTTTGCAAAAGATGGTGAAAGACTTGTGGGCGAAATCGCAAAAAGACAAGCAGTTTCAAATCCTGAAAACACCATCATTTCAATCAAGAGAGATATGGGCTCAGACAAGAAAGTCCGCGCCAACGGAAAGGAATATACCCCTCAAGAAATCTCTGCAATGATTCTCACAAAGTTGAAGAACGATGCAGAAAAATATTTGGGCGAAAAAGTGACCGAAGCAGTCATCACAGTGCCCGCATACTTCAGCGATAGCCAACGTCAAGCAACCAAAGACGCAGGCAAGATTGCAGGCCTCGAAGTGAAGCGTATCATCAACGAACCCACCGCAGCAGCCCTTGCATACGGTGTTGACAAAGATGAAAACAAGCAACAAAAGGTCCTCATCTTCGACCTTGGTGGTGGCACCTTTGACGTTTCAATCCTTGAACTTGGTGACGGTGTCTTTGAAGTTCTTGCAACATCAGGCAACAACCGCCTTGGTGGTGACGACTTTGACAAACGCCTCATCGACTATATCGTGGCAGAATTCAAGGCAAAGGAAAACGTTGACCTTTCCGGCGACAAAATGGCAATGCAACGTATCAAGGAAGCAGCAGAAAAGGCAAAGATTGACCTCTCTGGCGTGACAAAGGCAAAAGTTTCACTTCCTTTCATCACAGTTGACGGCGGAATGCCCAAACACATTGATATGGACATCACAAGAGCCAAGTTTGACCAACTGACCGCAGACCTTGTTGCAAAGACAATGAATCCTTTGAACCAAGCACTCCGTGATGCAGGCCTCACCGCAAACGACCTGTCAAAGGTCATTATGGTTGGTGGCTCAACCCGTATCCCCGCAGTGTACGACGCAGTGAAGAAAGCAACCGGCAAAGATCCCTACAAGGGCATCAACCCCGATGAATGCGTGGCAATCGGCGCAGCAATCCAAGCAGGCGTCCTTGCAGGCGAAGTGAAAGATATGCTTCTTCTTGACGTCACTCCCTTGTCACTGGGCATTGAAACCCTTGGTGGCGTGTTCACAAAACTCATTGACCGCAACACCACAATCCCCACAAGCAAGTCACAAATCTTCTCAACCGCAGCAGATCATCAAACCTCAGTTGACATCCACGTCCTCCAAGGTGAAAGACAATTTGCACGCGACAACAAGACTCTTGGCAGATTTGAACTTGTAGGCATTGCACCCGCACCTCGTGGAGTACCTCAAATCGAAGTGACCTTTGACATTGACGCCAACGGCATCGTGTCAGTCAGAGCAATGGACAAGGGCACAAACAAGTCACAATCAATCACCATCACCGCATCGTCAAACCTCTCTGAAAGCGACATCGATGCAGCAATCAAGGAAGCAGAGAAGTACGCAGAAGAAGACGAAAAGAGAAGAAAGCTTGTTGATGCAAAGAACAATGCAGAGCAATTTGCATTTGTCATTGAAAAGTTTGTGTCTGACAACGGCGACAAACTCACCGATGCCGACAAGACCGCTCTTGCAGATGCAGTGAAGGAAGCACGTGAAGGGTTTGAAAAGGCAGAAGCAGAAGAAGACGTCCGCACCGCAATGGACAAGCTTGCAAAAGTCAGCGATCCTATCTTCAGCAAATTCTATCAAGAAAACCCCGAAGCCGCAGCAGAAGCAGCACGTCAAGCAGGCTTTGACCCTAACAATATGGGCGGAGCAAACGGCGGTGCAAACTACACTGTTGACGACGACAATATGACCCCTCCCGAAGGCGGTTGGAACTAAGATTTACCCTTGACGGCTACATTGTAGCCGTCAAGCACCATATACGAAGTATATGAACTAGACTATGGCAGACAAATCATATTACGACACTCTAGGAGTTTCAAAGACAGCCAGCGCCGACGAATTGAAGTCGGCGTATCGTCGTTTAGCCAAGCAATATCACCCCGACCTTTTTGCAGGCAAACCCGATGCTGAAAAGAAACAAGCAGAGGAAAAATTCAAGGAAATCAATCACGCCTATGACGTGCTTTCCGACCCTCAAAAGCGTGCCGCCTATGACCAATACGGCTCAGAAAACGGCCCTCAAGGCTTTGGTGGCGGAGCAGGCGGTTTTGGTGGATTCGGTGGCGGAGCAGGAGGCTTCGGTCTTGATATGGACGACATCATCAACAGCTTCTTTGGAGGCTTTGGTGGTGGAGGCAGAAGTCAATCCTCCCGTGCAAACGCACCTCAAAACGGCAAAGACATAGGCATGCGTATGACCATCTCTTTTGAAGAGGCGGTCTTTGGCGTTGAAAAAGTTGTCAACGTAAAGCGTGTTGAAAACTGCCCCGATTGTAAGGGTAGCGGTGCAAAGGACGGCGCTTTCAAAACCTGTCCTACTTGTGGCGGAAGTGGCACAGTCACCCAAACACAACGCACACCTTTCGGTCAATTCCAGACCTCAGCAGTATGCCCCAACTGTAAGGGCAAAGGCAAGATTGTCACCGACCCCTGTCCCACTTGCAAAGGTCAAGGCAGAATGGAAAAGACAAGAGAGGTCAAAATCAACATTCCTGCAGGCATTGACAATGGTCAACGAATCACCTACAACAATGAAGGTCACGCCGGTAAAAACGGCGGTATGAACGGTAGCCTCGTTGTCGAAATCTCAGTGACACCTCACAAGATTTTCAAACGCAATGGCGCAGACGTTATGGTGGAATATCCCCTCACTGTGGCAGAGGCAGCCCTTGGCATAACAATCTCAGTGCCCACTCTTTCAGGAAAGCCCGAAGAGTTGAAAATCCCCGAAGGCACCCAAAGCGGTACAATGTTCAAAATTAAGGGCAAAGGCATCAAGAAACTCCGCACCAAAAACGACTACGGGGACCTCTATGTCAAGGTGGTTGTGGAAGTGCCAAAGAGCCTGACACGTGAACAAAAAGACCTTTTGAAACGCCTTGAAGAAAGCTTTGAGATGAAGCAATTCCCTAAGAAAAAGGAATTCAAAGAAAAACAGTAAAATCGCATAACAAAGGTTTTACGTATCGAAAAAGACAATATAAACATTTGATTATGAAATATAAAACAATTTCAGTCACCACCAATCACGACAGCGCAGAGCTTGTGTCAAGCGCAATGTTTGACGTAGGCGCAGAGGGTGTTTCAATCCTTGACAAACAGGACTTTTTGGACCTTGTCAAAAGTGACGTCATTTGGGATTACGTTGATGAAACAATCCTTCTTCAAAGTGACTCCGTGAAGGTGTCAACCGTTGTCACACCCGATGACACCGACTATGAAATCCGCCTTGAAAATCGTCTTGGAGAGATGAAGGAATACGGCGTGGTTTATGGTGAAATCGTGGTTGGCGAAGTTGACGAGCAGGACTGGGCAAACGAGTGGAAGAAGTATTATAAGCCCATCGTCACCTCACAAATCACTGTTGTCCCCACTTGGATAAACTACACCCCTGCCGATGGTGAAAAGATTATGCGTCTTGACCCCGGTATGGCTTTTGGCACAGGGGAGCACGCAACCACACGTATGTGCCTTGAACTTATGGACGTCAAAGGCAAGTCAGTCATTGATGTAGGCTGTGGCAGTGGCATTTTGGGCATCGCCGCAGAGCTTGTCGGAGCAGACAGCGTCTATATGTGCGACATCGACCCTCAAGCCGTAGAGTTTGCCAAAAAAAATGCTTTGCTCAACGGCGTGAAAGCAGTTGTTGAAGAAGCAGACCTCATTGAAGGCGACCACAAAGCAGACTTCATCTTTGCAAATATCACCGCGGACATTTTGATGCGCCTTTCTCGTTCAATAGGAAAGCACTTGAAAGATGACGGAATCATTGTCCTTTCAGGCATCATCAACACCCGTCTTGACGAAGTGATTGAGTGCTATGAAGGTGCAGGCTACGTCATCATAGACAAAGCGGAAAGAGAAGACTGGCGCGCCCTGAAACTGAAAAAGGCATAAAACCAAAATAGAAAATCACACTTATGGAAATACGCAGATTTTTTGTAAACCCCAGTGACATAAACGGCAACACCGTAACGTTGAGTGGTGACGAGTTTTACCATATGACCAAAGTCCTCCGCTACAAAGAGGGCTACAAGGCGGTGATTCTGGCAAACGACGGCATTGAGTTGCACTCAACCGTCACCTCAATCGGCAAGGACACAGCAACCCTCACCATTGATGAAAGAAAGGTTGTTGACGTGAAAAACGCCAAGGTCACTCTCTTTGCCGGGCTTCTCAAAAACAACAAACTTGATTTTGTTGTGCAAAAAGGAGTAGAGCTTGGAGTTGACGTAATCGTACCTTTCACCTCACAAAACACTGCGGAAACAAAATTCAATTTGGACAGAGCAAACAAGATAGCTCTTGAAAGCGCAAAGCAATGTGGCTCAGTGTATCTTTCAAAGGTTGAGGACCTCACCGACTACGATACAATGCTCAGTGATTTTGCTTCATTTGACAAGGTCATTTTTGCGTACGAAGATGAAAAGCAAACCCGAATTGCTGATGCTGTTGAGGGTGGCAAAAACGTTGCAATCATCGTAGGTCCTGAAGGCGGATTCACCCCGTTAGAAGTCCAAAAAGCAAAGGAAAACGGCGCAGAAATCGTCACTCTCGGCAGACGAATTTTGCGTGCGGAAACCGCCTCAATCGTATCCCTCACTCTCGCACTTGACGCCCTTCATGAACTTGACTATGAACACTAAAAAAATCGTTGTTTTCACCCTTGGTTGCAAGGTCAACCAATACGACTCAGACGCCATGCTGAACATTTTGTCGGCAGGGGGTTTTGACGTAAGTGACGAAATGGAAGTGGCGGATATTTATATCATCAACACTTGCGCAGTCACGGCGGAAGCGGAGCGCAAATCTCGTCAAACCGTCACCAAAATCTTGAAACTAAATCCCGACGCAGAAATCTACGTATGCGGTTGCGCCTCACAACGTGACAAAATCCAATTTGACCGTGAGGGCGTAAGATATGTTTCAGGCACAGACGGCAAAATTGCCCTTGCCAAAGAGTTGGTGGAGAAGGTGCAAAATGACGTTGATATGCCCGAATGCTCCTTTGAAATCGGCAAGGAATTTGAGGAAAATGACGGAGTGCTATCCCTTCGCACTCGTCACTACATAAAAGTCCAAGACGGTTGCAACAATTTCTGCAGTTATTGCATCATCCCTTATCTTCGTGGAAGAAGTCGCTCCCGTGACCTTGAAGGAATAAGAGCAGAGCTTGACAAGGCGGTGACCGTTGCAAAGGAAATCGTCCTCACCGGCATCAATCTTTCCGCCTACGGCAAAGACAAAGAGGGCAGTCTAGCAGACTTGCTTAGGGCAGTCAAGGACTATCCCGTGCGTATGCGCCTAGGCTCACTTGAAGTTGGTGTCATAGATCGTGACCTTCTTGACGCTACAAAGGAAATGTATGACTTCTGTCCTCACTTCCACCTGTCTCTACAAAGCGGTGACGACACAACCCTCAAAAAGATGAATCGCCACTACACCACGGCGGAATACGAAAGTGCGGTAGACTTGATAAGAGAATATTATCCAAACGCCGCCATCACCACAGACATAATCGTAGGCTTTCCCACCGAAACAGAGGAGCAGTTTGTCGCCAGCATGAACTTTGCAAAGCGCATAGGTTTCAGCGATATACACTGTTTCCCTTATTCCTCACGAAAGGGCACAGTCGCAGGCAAGTGGCAAGTGCTGTCAAAGGCAGTGCTCACCGACCGTGCAAAGCGTATGGGCGAGGTAAAGAATCAACTGATAAAGGACTATCTCACCGCCCAAATCGGCAAGCCATTGAAGGTGCTTTTTGAAACCTCGGATGAAAACGGAGTATGGTGCGGACACACCGAAAACTACGTGAAAGTCTATTCAAAAAACGGCGAGAAAAACACATTGAAAACCATCGTCCCCACAAGGCTTTACCTTGACGGACTTGGTGAATAGGAGATATATGGAAAACTGTCTTTTTTGTAAAATCGTAAGAGGAGAAATCCCCAGCCCCCGTCTTTATGAAGATGACGATATGATCATCATCAAGGACATTGCGCCTCAAGCCCCCGTCCACCTTTTGCTCATCCCCAAGAAGCACTACGCTGACGTCACAGAGATGACCGAAGAAGACGCCGTCACCCTTGGCAAGTGCCTTAAAAAGGTTGGCGAAATAGCCACAGACCTTGGTCTTGAAAATGGTTTTAGACTTGTGTCCAACAAGGGCGATGACGGAAGACAAAGCGTCCATCACCTCCACGTCCACATCTTGGGCGGACACCCTCTTGACGAAAAGATGGGCTAAAAACAAGCAACTTCAGTATGAGAGCACCTCAATCGAGGTGCTTTTATTTTTATCTTCAAATAGCACAACAATATGTTGATTATGTCAAAAACATCATATAAACCACCGATTATGCAAGTATAAACAAATTTCATTGACAGTTTTAACGTTCAAATTTCACAAAAAATGTGTTGATAAATCCTACAAGTGTTGGTATAATGGTATCAACCAAAGATGAGGTGAGATATGAACACACCCAACAACGCACGCAGTGCACAGTCAAAAGTCAAAATCAAAAAAGCATTCACAGCCCTCCTTGAAGCTCACAGTGTCAGCGACATAACCGTGGGTGACATCTGCAAGGAAGCAGGGGTGAACCGCACCACCTTTTACTCACACTATTCTTGCATAGCGGACCTTTACAAGGCAATTGAAGAAGATATGTACGTTTACATTAAGGATATGCTTTTGCCCACAGACGACATATCTGATGAGCGTGTTGCATTCAACATGATCGTCACCGCCCTTGAAGCCATCAAGACACACAGACACCTACACCGCAACCACCTTGAACACACCCTTGAATTTGACTATCTTGACGAGCTGACTGAGAGCATTCGTGCAAGATATATGCCTCTCATTTTGCAAGGGCAAAACTTGACAACAGAGCAAGAAGAGCACTTCTTCATTTTCTGCAAAAGTGGCATCATCGGCATCATCCGTGACTGGGTGCTGAAGGACTGCGTTGCAGATGTCCAATCCATAGCCCACTCCATCTTGTTCATAATGCACCAAATCCGTTTCAAGCCCATTTACAGTTGACATTGACAGCATCAACTTTCAAATTAATTAAGCAAAATAAAAGTAACTTCATCCCAAAATCAAATTTGCACCCCGCAAAATCTACAAAATTGCCTATTGAATGATAGGCAATTTTATGTTAGCATAGATTTAAGGTAAACACCTTGGGGGAAAATTATGAAAAATTTTAGAAAGATTTTGCAATCCGCGCTTATTTTGACGTTGGTTTTCACACTTCTTTGCACCGTCATTGCTTGCAATCACTCAGAGGGTGACCCAGAGGATGAAGAGCCATCACTTATCCGCCTTGTAGTGCCCAAGGATTGGGAACTTGAGGTTGGTGACAGTCGAACAGTTGACTGTGTTTTTGACGAATCCATCATCAATCAAACCCTCACTTGGACAGTGTCCAATGACAACGCAGTTGTTGACAAATGGGGCAGAGTGACCGCAATGAAGGCAGGAACGGTGAAAGTGACCGCAGTCACCCCTGACGGACACAAGGACAGCGCAATCCTCAACGTTGTCGGCAATTCAACGAGTGGTCAAATTTCCACCTTGAAACACAACTATGGCGGAAACGCAGTGGTGCTCGGTGACAACTGGCAAAAGATTGTCACAAGATATTCAACCGCTCAAGCCCTTGAAAGTGACAGTGTACCCAGTGCAGTGAAAGACGCAATTTCAGGGGGAGTGTACGTGGATATGGACACTGTTGTATATGACCAAGTTGTGTGGGAAATCACCTCATACGGCGTCCTTCGCACCGACCCAAACGCCACCTATGAAAGAGATAAAGAACAACGCTTTATGGGTGACAGATATTTCTATTCTGCCGACACCAAAGACGGCAAGATTTTGGGCATCTATCCTGATGAAAATGGCGGAATATGGGCAATTATGAGTGGCGGTGTCACCCATATTGAAATGGTGAAAATGACAGGCACTGACAAGGCTGCCGATATGGTTGAAACCACTCAAGACATAGTGATGCGCCACGGCTTTGTGGCAGAGGCTTTCTACAACACCTCGACCGGCACTTGGAAACCTGCCGAAACCGACAATGACGGACTTTGGACAGCAATGTATGCCGCAGGTGAACTTATGCGCTACGCTTCACTGAAAAATGATCCTAGCGCCACCCCTGAAGAGATTGCCTCCGCAAGAGAAAGCGCCTACATTTCAACCGAAGCGGTTTTGCTTCTTTCCAACATTTCAATGCGCACAGGCACTGTTGAAGCCTACGTCCGCTATCAACCCAACGGCTACACCGACCCTTATTTCTATGGCACAAACCCTGCCAATGGCAGATTCCACTCCGCAGATGCACTGGTGAAGGGCGGTGACTATTCAATCTATGACACCGACCTTAGCCCCGCAGAGGTTTTTGTAATAACTTACGATGCGTATTCAACTGACAAAACCGAGTTGTATTTCCTTGACGACTATTATCTCAGCCCTATGGCTCCCGAAGACTGGTCTGACCCTAGAGAAAACGCAGACGGCTCAGTCACCTACGAAACACGCACCCGCAATCTTGAAGGATATATCGCGCGCACAATATCCTTTGACGATGAAGGCAACGACTTGGGTGGCTATATCTACTGGCACTTTGAAGAGGATGAAAACGGCAACCTTGTTGCCCGTGGCGTATCCACAAAGACAGAGGACGAAGCAGGCTACTATCTCAACGGTGAAAACCTCCGTGGTGTTGTAGTTGATGCTAGCGGTGAATTCCCCACAAGACTTTGGAACGACTTAGTTGAAGCAGGGGAGATAAAGAGTGAAGCAAAAATCACCGACGTCGTCTACAAGGGCGATACAAGCTCAGACGAGGTCATCGGTCACTTGTTCCTCTACAAACTTGCCTATGACATTTTGGGTGCAGAGGACGAGGAACTTAGACAAATCATCGCATCCACCGTTGACAGATTTGCTCAACATATCACCGACAACGGCTATATGATGGTGGACGGCACCGGTCAACCGGGCACTTGGAGCAAGTATAATAGAGAGTTCTTCACCAACAGTTCACAACTGGGCGGAGCACCCTTGACAGCACTTGTATGTTTGTCAACCTTCAAGCTTGCCCACTACGTGACAGGTGACGTAAAGTGGCACAATGAATATATGATGGCGGCCCTTGACCCTGCCTACGAATATGCCCGCATCACCACCCAATACAAGGAGCAATGCCACCTCTATATGCTCAACCTTCTCAACAACGAACTGGGAGGATACACCGGCGGACTTATCACGGCGGACATCCTCATCAACTCCTACAACCTTGATATGAGCATAGACAGCCCCCTCACCGAAATGCTGATGAGATTGTTCCTCAACTATTCAGACGAAGAGATGGCAATGTTGGCGTTTTATATTCTTTTCCAAATGGAAACAGACGAAACCTTGCTTGCATACTATCGTGAGGCCATTGATGACTGGTGGACTTCAATAAAATACAGTGAAAACCCCTTGTGGTATTACATCTATCAACTTGCATACCCCAACAAGGAAATCAAAGATGCCTACGGCAACAATATCCTTGAAACCGCCGCGTGGTCACTGAGCCGTCACCCCATTGACACCACAAGATACCTTGCATCCAACTCAAACCGTGACGACCTATATGAGTTTGACTTGAACGATGCAGGACTTGGCCTTGGCGAGGTCATATCATACAGCATAGCAGGGGACAACGAAGTCTTTGAAATGAGCAGTATTCTCAGCATCATAAGTGCATTGCAATACGCTCCCGACCTTGAATGGGCAGTGGCAGCACCCGATGAAAGATCAATGCACAAATATAACGGCTCAACCTACGGCCTTGACAATGACTATAACCCTTGGCAAATGGAAGGCTCAACCACCTACACTCTGCCTTACTGGATGGGCATCTACCACAATATGCTTGTGGACAGGGGAGAATAAGACAAAAATCCCCATATCATAAGAAATTTGAAGCAGAAATTTCGCCCATAGTGGCAAAATAAGTTGACTTTAATTTTCAAGTGAGTATAATATACAAAGTAGTAATGTTCCAAGGAGGTGAATTCAATGTCAACAGTCAGAGTCGGCGAAAACGAAAGCGTAGATAACGCAATCCGTAGATTCAAACGTAAGTGCGCTCGTGACGGTATCATCGGTGACCTCCGCAAACGTGAGGCTTACGAAAAACCCAGCGTAAAACGTAAGAAGAAGGCAGAAGCAGCACGTAAGAGAGCATACAAAAACTAATCTTACAACCAGATGGATGCCGCGGCATCCATAATGGGGGCATAGCTCAGTTGGTTAGAGCGCATGTTTCACATACATGAGGTCACAGGTTCGAGTCCTGTTGTCCCCACCAAACACACCTGAAACGAGAGTTTCAGGTTTTTTTATTCTCAAAACGGCAGAGGTGCTAGCACAAATGCAGTTTTGAGGATAAAAAAGCAGACTGCAGAGCAGTGTGTTTGGTGGAGGAGCCATTGGCAGAGACAGGACGGTGGCGTTAGCCACCCGATCTGTTGTCCCCACCAAAAAACAAGAAGTCCAAACGGACTTCTTTTTTTTGTTGGTGCCAACGGACTCAACGGCATAAGATGCCGTGGCACTGCGTGCCTGAACCTGTACCTGTCACAGCTGGCGCTCACTTGAACAAACAAGTTTGTACGTTTCGCTATTACGCTCGTTTCACTCCCTACGAGTCCTGTTGTCCAACGGACTTCTTTTTTTGTTGGATATAGGTTTTATTGACAAAAGGGGTAAATTTGGCTATTATATATGTGTTTAGGAGAAAGTATGCAAATCATTGACGGAAAAGCAGTTGCAACAAGCGTTAGAAGTGCATTGAAGGCGGAGATTGAGGCCCTCAGTGTGTCAAGCGGAAAACACCCCGGTCTTGCGGTAGTCCTCGTAGGAGACGACCACGCAAGCCGTATTTACGTGCGCAACAAAATCAATGCTTGTGCTGAACTTGGCATCAAGTCAACCCTCGTAGAGTTGCCCGCAACTTGCACCGAAGAAGACGTCCTCAGGGAAGTCTGCACCCTCAACGATGACGACACCGTCCACGGCATCATCGTGCAACTTCCTCTACCTAGACACATTGACACCGACAAAGTGCTTGCATCAGTCAAGCCCGAAAAGGACGTTGATGGTTGTCACTACGTGCAAAAGGGCAAACTTTGGACAGGCAATCCCGAAACTCTCCCTTGCACCCCCTATGGTTGCATCGAACTCCTCAAGCACTACGGCATTGAAATCGCAGGCAAAGAGGCAGTTGTTGTTGGCAGATCAAACCTTGTAGGCAGACCTCTTGCGGAGTTGTTGCTCCGTGAAAACGCCACCGTCACAATCTGTCACTCAAAGACGAAAGACCTTGGCGAGATGACAAGAAGAGCAGATATACTTTGCGTCGCAATAGGCAGTGGCAAGTTTATCAAGGCAGATATGGTCAAAGACGGAGCAGTGGTCATTGACGTGGGTATGAACAGAGATGAAGAGGGCAAACTTTGTGGTGACGTGGATTTCAAAAACGTTGCAGACAAGTGCTCCTATATCACTCCCGTACCCGGCGGAGTTGGTCCTATGACAGTGACAATGCTGATGAAAAACACCGTTGAAGCATTCAAAAGGCGGATATAAACCCCCTTTTTTGCAAAAATAACAAAAAAAAAGAACTCGATGGAGTTCTTTTTTTATTGGCATGATTCAAGTTATTTCAACTTATTAATATTTGTTTTGTTGATGATAACCACCAACTGCATTTCCTTTGAAAGTTGTGCGTTGGGATCGACGTTGATAAGAATATCTTCACCATTGCGAATTGCGATAATATTAATTGCGTATTTCTTGCGAAGGTCCAGTTCGATAAGAGTTTTGCCAACCCATTTTTCTTTGACGGGGATTTCTATGACAGAAATATCATCAGACAAGTCAATGAGGTCCACCATACCAGCACTCAAAAGATTTTTTGCAAGGCGAACACCGGACTCGTTTTCGGGATACACAACCTTATCTGCACCGACTTTGCATAGGATTTTGCCTTGCATTTCATCGGCGCACTTTGCAATAACCATATTGACGCCAGCCTCCTTGCAAAGGATAACGGACATGACGCTTGCTTCAAGATTATTTGCCATTGCTACGACAACCACGTCAACGTTTGATATTCCAAGTTGTTTGATAACCTCTGGGTCGGTTATATCAGCGCAACGACAAAAGGGGATGTCAGCAACCGCCGAATTGACGATATCTTCATCAATATCCACCGCAAGAACGTCAGCTCCATTGTTGACGAGTTCTTTTGCCACGGCAATACCATATCTGCCAAGGCCGAAAACAGCATAGGATTTATTAATACTCATAAGCACTCCTTTAGATCAACCCAAACGAACATCTTCGGTGGGATTTTTGATGATATTTATATTCTCCTTCTTCAAATTGAAGGATGTTGCCAAGGAAATAGGGCCGATACGTCCAAAATACATAGTGGCCGAAAGGATAAGTTTGCCCCAAACGTTCAGTGAAGAGGTTAAATTTCGCGACAGTCCAACCGTGGCTGTTGCACTGACCGTTTCAAAAACCACGTCAAGAGCAGGGGCGTCAGTGGATAGCGAAAGCAATATCGTAGAAAGAGCAACGATGATGAAGGATGAAAATGCCACTGCAACTGCTTTTCTCGTGACTTGCTTTGAGAGATTTCTTTGGAACAAAGTCACCTCGTTTTTGCCACGGACGGTGGCAATAGTGGTCGCAAACAAAACCACGATGGTGACGGTTTTGATTCCACCTGCTGTGCCAACAGGAGAGCCACCTATAAACATCAAAATAATACAAATGATAGCTGACGCATTTGTGAGATTTTCTTGTGGAAGAGTTGCAAAACCGGCGGTTCTTGTGGTTATTGACTGGAAGAATGCAATTTGCATTTTGTCAAAGAAATTGTAATTTTTCAAAGTCAAAGGATTATTGTATTCGAAAGCAAGGATAGATACGCCCCCGATCAAAATCAAAGCAAAAGTGGAGACAAGCACTATTTTGCTGTGCAAAGTAAGTTTGAAGACACATCTGAATTTGGTTCGTTTGATGTCTTTCAACACGCGGATTATATCCCACCACACGACATATCCCAAACCGCCAAGAATAATAAGCAGACAGGTGACGACGTTGACAAGAGGGTTGGTCGCATAGTTGCACAAACTGTTTTCTGCCACGATATCTATGCCAGCATTGCAAAAGGCGGAAACAGAATTAAAAATTGAAATCCAAATGCCTTTAGCGCCGAAATCAGGAACGAAAACAATCATATACAAAAGCGCGCCAGCGCCCTCAATGATGAAAGTGCCCAAAAGCATTTTTTTCACAAATTCTGCAAGGCCAGAGAGGGTGCTAACGTTCAATGCATCGCTTAGAAGTTGACTATCTTTCAATCCCATTTTGCGGTGTATTGCAACCATAAGTCCAGCAGTAATAGTGATGACACCAAGCCCGCCGATTTGAATAAGGATCAAAATGACGATTTGTCCAAAAACACTCCACGTAGCAACGGTGGGAAGGGTGACAAGACCTGTGACGCAAGTTGCAGAAACAGCAGTAAATAGAGCATCGATATAGTCAACAGACTCTCCCGATTTAGTGCTGAAAGGCAAGACAAGCAGAGCGCTTCCTAGGAGGATTGCTCCCAAAAAGCTCAACATAATAATCTGCGTGGTCGAAGGAGCAAACTTTGCAGCTTTTTTTGGTTTTGTAGGTCTTTTGGTAAGTTCCATTTTTAGATGCTACGCCATGCTTTGGGGTAGAAGATGAGGAGAATGGGCAGGATTTCAAGTCTGCCGATAAGCATATCAAAACTGAGCACAATCTTTGAGAATATTGTGAGGTCAGCAAAGTTGGACACAGGACCAACGCCTGCAAGTCCGGGGCCTACGTTGTTGAGACAGGTGGCAACCGAACTTATGCTGGTCACAATGCCACCATTTCCTGAAACGGTTTTGTCCAAGGCAACAAACAGGGTTGACACAACAAAAATGAACATATACCACACGAAATATCTGCTGGTGTTGTGTATGATGTCGTCGCCGACTGGCTTTCCATCAAGACGAACCGAGGACACAGAACGAGGAGAAAGCATCTTTTTTGCAGACAACATAGATGATTTGCTGAGAATGATGACTCTTGACACCTTAAGTCCGCCTGCAGTGCTTCCTGCCGATCCGCCGATAAACATAATTGCCAACAACAAAATATGAGCAAACACGGGCCACGTTTCATAGTTGGCAGTGACGTATCCAGTGGTGCTTATGATTGATGCAACTGTGAAAGAGGCGTGACGGAGGCTTTCACCCACCGTTGCGTACGTGGAGGACACAACCAAGCAAGCAGTGATTCCTGCCACAACCACGCCGTAAATGCTGAACATCCAAATAGTTTCTTCGTTTTTCAGGGCTTTCAAAAACTGTCCTGCGATGTACATAAAGTACACGTTGAAGTTGACGGAGAAGAGCAACATAAACACGGTGATTGTCACCTCAATTCCTACGGAATTGTAATGGGCAATCGAAGCGTTTTTGACTGAGAAGCCACCGGTTGACGCCGTTGTCATTGCGTGGCAGAAACTGTCAAACACGGGCATTTTTAGTCCGCAGAGGATTGCCACTTCAATCAAAGTCATCACCACGTACATAGCATAGAGTATGCGAGCGCTGAAGCGCATTTTGCTCACCAACTTGCCAAATTGAGGGCCGGGTATTTCTGCCTTTGCAAGAGCGGTTGCACTGCCGTCTTTTTTAGGAATAATTGCAATGACAAACACCAGCACACCCATACCGCCGATCCATTGACTGAGCGAACGCCAGAACAAAATGCTTCTTGGCATAGCCTCGATGTCGCGCATAATAGAAGCACCGGTGGTTGTTATGCCCGACACCGTTTCAAACACTGCGTCAATATATGAGGGGATTGAGTTTGAAAGGACGTAAGGCATTGCGCCGATAAGACCGATAATAATCCAAGCAAAACCGCATATCATCATACTGCAGGAAGGACGCATACTTCTTTGATCCTTTTTAGGACGCAGGAAAAGACCCGCCCCACCGAGGACGATGCAACAAGCAATGGTGACACCAAATCCAAACATAGATGAGGTTTCACCAAAGCCCACCGCCATAAAGAAGGGGACGAGGAGAATTGCGCCCAAAATCAATATGATTTCGGCCAAGATGTAGAAGGTCAGTCTATAATTCATATCTTAATAAGCATCAAGAATGTCGTTGAGATATTGCAAGCCTTCGCACATTGTGACGATGATGACGTTGTCACCTTCAAGGATACAATCCTTGCCGGAAGGTGTGATCAGTTTGCCTTTTCTTATGATACCTGCAACGATGAGGTCTTTTTTCAAGTGCAATTCCATGAGAGGAACGCCCAGTTTTCTAAACTTATTTGACGCAACAAACTCAATTGCCTCAGCCTTTTCGTCAATGATTGAGAAGAGTCTGACCATATTGCCTTTCTTGCCGAAGTTGCGGACAAAGCGCATAATTTGGTCGGCAGTTGAGGTCTTTGTGGACACAACGGAGTCGATTCCGCTGGTTTGAAGCATCTTATAGTAGTCGATTTGGTCGATTTTTGTGATGATTTTGGGCACGGCCACTGACTTTGCAAACATACTCATGATGATATTTTGCTCGTCACTGTCACCGAGGGCAACAAATGCGTCCGCCCACTCGATGCCTTCTTCACGGAGCAGTTTTTGATTTGTTCCGTCGCCGTGGATAATGGTGGCATAGGGCAGGAGTTCTGCCAGTCTTTCGCACTTTTTCAAGTCCTTTTCAATGATGGTTGCGTGGATGCTCTTTCTATGGAGTTCCTCAACAAGATAAGTTGCAGTCTTTGATCCACCGATGATAAGGACGTTTTTGGATTGCTTATTCAGCCCCAATTCCTTGAAGAAAGCAGTCACTTCTTGTCTTGTTGCTGTGACGAAGAGGTGGTCTCCAGACTCTATGACAAATTCACCGGAGGGGATAACGGCATTGTCATCTCTTGTTGCGGCGCAGACAAGCACCTTGTTTTTGAATTTATGGGGAAGTTCCTTGAGGATAACACCTGCAAGAGGTGATTTTTCAGGCACTTTGAACTCAATGAGTTCAACCTTGCCTTCGGAGAATCTATCCACCTTGATTGCGGAGGGGAAGCGGATGATACGACTGATTTCCATAGCCGCCTCGTGTTGAGGGTTGACCATAAGGCTGACGTCAAGTCCGTTTTCACCGCCGATAAGTTTGAAGTATTCACTTTCGGAAATTCTTGCAATAGTGGTTTTTGCGCCGAATTTTTTGCCCATAATGCAACACAGGATGTTCAGTTCGTCCTGTGAAGTTGTTGCGATAAGGATTTCGGTTTTGTCTATGCCGGCTTCTTTGAGAGCCTCATAGGTGACACCATTTCCCACCACGCCGAGGACGTCGAATTTGTCCACAGCCTCCTCGACTTTTTGAGGGTTTGTGTCAACGACAGCCACGTTAATTCCGTTTTTAGCGGACAATGATTCTGCAAGTTCAAGACCGACAGCGCCAAGTCCCATGATGATAATATCCATATTTCTCCTTTTTCGGAAAGACCGAATACAAAGTTATTTTATCACCAATACTCCCTCAATGCAAGCAATTTTATATTTTCATATAAAGGCGGGAGATTTTAGTGTCAAAAACCGCCAATATCCTTTGAAAACAAAAGTGCCTATTGACTATGAGGATTTTAGGTGCTAAAATTTAACAAGTAAATTATATTTACTTACACCAAAAATTGAGGTAGGCGCTATGAAACTTGGCAAAATCGCACACGCATGCATCGTTGTAGAGGACATATCCGCATCTGCGGACCATTATAGCCGTCTTTTTGGCATAAAACACTGGTATGAACTTGTGCGCACCAGTGACCTTGACCTTTACTATAAGGGCGAAAAGCGCAACTCAGACGTGAAGATTTGGCTTGGTGGAAAAGGTCACACCGCCATTGAGCTGATTCAGTCAAGAGGTGATGAAAATCTCTACACAACCTATCTTAAAGACTTCGGAGAGGGCATACACCACCTTCAATATTACGTGAAGGACTTGAAAAAGGCCATAGCAGAGTTTGAAAAGGAAGGACTACAAGTCCTTCAATCCGCCTGTTTCTATTCAAAGGGTATGAAAGTTGACTACGTCTATATGGGCAAGGACGAGCACTCTGCCGCCTTTGAACTTATTGAGGCAACCCTCCCCGGCGGAATCAAAAAAGGCGATCTGCCCTTTGAAATCCTCCTCGGCAGATTAACAGGTAATATGAAGAGAGTTAAATAGCCATACAAGCACTCACTTGTTCGAAGACGGAACGCGAGGAGCAGCGGCGACGAGGAAGGGAGCGCCGAGCACCA
>CALABJ010000019.1:0-34950 GCA_937885645.1 uncultured Clostridia bacterium
TGGTGCTTGGGGTTCGCTTCCTCGTCGCCGCTGCTCCTCGCGTTCCGTCTTCGAAGGGGTGAGTGCTTGTATAAGAACGCTCCAAATAGACAAAGTGTGAAACAAATAAAAAGCAGAGGACGCCCTCTGCTTTTTTTTGTTGTCCTTGCGGACGCCTACTTGCAGCAGCCGATGCCGTTGCCACAGCAGTTCATGATGAGAAGCCAAGGGAGAATATCGCAGATATTGCAGCCACAGCAACACACCAAGAGCAGGATGAGGATATAGTCGTTTCCGCATCCACAATTTGTTCCACCGTTTGCAAAAAAGCCGTTCATTATGTAAACCTCCTGTTTGGTTGTTCTACTTCACCATACGCAAGAGGTGAAATTTGTGTTCGTGGTATTATCCTCAAATTTTGAATATAATATGCCGTGGATTACATCAAGAAGTTGACGGGCATTGTGGCTGGATTGTTCTTCACGCTGGTGATAGCGTGGGCTTGCTCATTTCAACTGAAAGTGGACTTCACGTGGTACAATTCACTACATAAACCCTCGTTTTTGGTGAAACCCGACGTTATGACCGTCTTTGTTGGGGTGATGTATCTTGTCAACATTGTGGTGGTTGCAAGGCTTGTGACGGGCAAGCATTTCTTTCCGTCAATGGTGATTTTATCCCTTGTAGGCATCACCTCAATTTTGTTTGTCCACGCATTTTTCGGCCTCAAAAACGTCTATCTTGCCTTCACATTTATCCTCATTTCCGCAGGGCTGGCACTTGTACAACAGGTGCGATTTTTCGTGAAGGAGTTGCGCATAGCCCTTTATTATCTGCCTGTATTCCTCTTTTATATCTATTCACTTTTGGTGATGGGTGTCATCACTTTTTCAAATTGATTTTCAAATATCCACAACTGCGAACGAAGTGAGCAATATCACTTGCCGTGAGGCAAATATAACTGGCGAAGCCAATATAACTGCCGCAGGCAATATAACTCTGCCGTAAGGCATGGCGTCTCCGATGCGCCGAGGCAGTCCACACACGTGCGGGTTGACTTTGCAAAAGTCAAATGCAAAACTTGTTGCGATATTTGCACTCCTTTGGTATAATGGGGGAAAAGGAGTCATTATGATACTTGCAATTGACATAGGCAACACCAATATAAAATTCGGCACTTTCAAGGGTGAAGAGATGGTGGCAACAAGGCGTGTTTCAACTGAGCGCCGTTGCACCGCAGACGAATACGGCTCAATTGTCCAAGAACTTTTGAAGATGACGGACAGCACCATAAAGGACATTGAGGGCGTGGTTATGTCCTCAGTCGTGCCTGCCCTCAACTACACTATGGAGCATATGTGTGAGTACTATTTTGGTGAAAAGCCCCTTGTCGTTTCTCACAAAGTGAACACAGGCATCACCATCGATTATGACACACCCACCACCCTTGGCACTGACCGCATAGTGGGCATGGCATCTGCCTATCACTTCTACGGCGGACCTCTCATCACCATAGACTTTGGCACTGCCACCACATTCAACCTCATTGACAAAGACGGAAGATTTTTTGGTGGCGCAATTGCACCCGGTGTCAAAACTGGGGCAGAGGCACTTGTCAACAAGACGGCGAAACTCCCTCATATTGAATTGATCAAACCGGACAGCATCGTAGGAAAAGACACCCGTAGCGCAATGCAAGCAGGGATAATTTGCGGATATGCAGGCCTTGTGAAATATATGGTTGACCGCTACAAATCCCTCCCCGAAATGAAAGGGGCAAAAGTTGTGGCAACAGGCGGACTCAGTGAACTTATTTCACAAGTGGAAGGGGATATCGTTGACGTCACCGACCGCGCACTGGCGCTTAAGGGTCTCAACTTCATCTATCACCTCAACAAAGACAAAAACTAGACACCATCACCCGAACAGTTTCGGGATATACTTATCAAAAGGAAAACATTATGAAAAGAATCGGCGTAGCACTTTTAGGACTTGGCGTGGTTGGAGGAGGCACTTATGAAATCCTCACCACAAAGAGAGATTACATCCGCGCAAACGACGGCATTGACGTAGAGGTCAAGGCAGTCCTTGAAAGAAATGAAACCCGCATAAAGGAGTTGGGCATTGACCCCACAATTGTGGCAAAGGACATTGATGAAATCGTATCCAATCCTGACATACACGTCGTGGCGGAATTTTTCGGCGGAGTTGAACCTGCACGCACTTTCCTTTTGAAGGCACTTGAAAACGGAAAGAGCATTGTCACAGCCAACAAAGAGATGTTTTCAAAGAGTTGGCCTGACCTTGAAAAGGCGGCAAAGAAGGGAGGCGCAGGCCTCTACTTCGAGGCATCTTGTGTTGGTGGTGTGCCCATCATCCGCACCTTGACAGATGCAATGCAAGGCAACTATATCACGTCACTTAAGGGCATCGTCAACGGCACAACCAACTATATCTTGTCACGTATGAGTGACGAGGGTGTGGACTATGACACTTGCCTCAAATCCGCTCAAGCACTGGGTTATGCTGAGGCCAACCCCACCGCAGACGTGGACGGATTTGACGCTATGTACAAAAACAGCATCTTGTCCTCACTTGCCTACAAGAAGAGAGTGCCCATAGACAAAATCTATCGTGAAGGCATCTCCTCAGTTGACGTCAAGGATCTCAAAATCGGCCGTGAGCTTGGCTACACAATGAAACTCCTTGCCATATCCAAACACGACGGCAAAATGACAGAAGCAAGAGTTCATCCTGCGTTTTTGCCCACTGAACACCCTCTTTCTGGTGTCAAAGGCTCATTCAACGCAGTGTTTGTCCACGGCGACAACGTGGATGATATTATGCTTTACGGAAGAGGCGCAGGCTCACTTCCCACAGGCAGTGCAATCGTCAGCGACATCATCTTTGCAGGCAAAACCGAAACTGTCCGCAGATTTGATTTTGAAGAAACAGAGGTTGATGACAGCACCTTTGCAACCGACTTTTCAACAGAATATTATGTCCGCGTTGAGGCAAGCCACGTTCAAGATGCCAGCGTGAAAGTTGTGTCTGCCCTCACCAAAGCAGGGGTTGAAGTGGTCAAGGTTTTGACAAAGGACAAGGACCTTGTCCTCCTCACCGGCACCACCAAGGAAAGCACAATGCAATCCGCCCTTGACACAGTGCGCGCCCTTGATTGCGTCAACAAAATCGGCGCACTCGTGAGAGTGGAAAGATAATGATACTTTTTGTTGTAAGAGGTCAAGTTGACTCTGATGCTTTCATCCGCTTTGGTTATTCAAACTATCGTGACCTTTGCGGACATCTGCACGGAGACTTGCCCGAAAAAATAGAAATCTTAAGAGAGAAAAACTCAAAGCCTCGTCTTGATGTTGATGGTGTGTTTTTCAACTTGTCTCACTCCCACGGGGCAGTTGTCCTTGCAATGTCCCACACCGAAATCGGCGTGGACGTGGAGAAAATCCGCCCTGTTGAAAGAGAAAAGTTCACTTTCATTGAGGCAGAGGACGATGACGAGTTTTTTGAAAAGTGGACTGAAAGAGAAAGTTATGCCAAATTCACCGGTGAAGGCTTGGCGGTCATCCGCAAAGCAATCCCCGAGGACGCCCACTTTGAGCACTTTGACTTCTATGGTTATCACGCTTGCGTGTGTGCACCCGAGCAAAACATACGTGCTTTCGAGATAGACCCAAACGCTATATAAACCGCGGACAACCGCTCAAATACAAATAAAAAGCCTACGGGCACAAGGAGAATAAAATGACAATTTTTGAAGAATTGAAATCAATCATCGTTGATCAAATGGGTGTCAACCCTGATGAAATCACCATGGACACCGACATCATCAAGGACCTCAGCTGTGACAGCCTTGATATGGTTGAAATGCTTATGGAAGTTGAAAACAGATACGGCTTTGAAGTTGACGACAGCGACGTCGCAGGCCTTGCAACCATCGGCGATGTTGTGAAGTATATCGAAAGCAAAATCTAAGCACTGAAAGGCAAAAGAAAACCCACTCGTTTGAGTGGGTTTTTTCATAGGTTTAATTATTATTGTTTTTCGTATTCACCGTACGTCCAAATGGTGTCCGCCACGTCAAAGGTGCTTTCGGTGTGGTGATAGAGACCGTTGATGACAAATGAGCCACTCTTTGAAAAGTCACCTCTCAGATAGATATCAGGGGGATAGTTGATGTCAAAGGTGGTGTCATAGTGGTCCTTGTCCGCATTTTTCACCTTGGTGTAGGGGTCGTGGGTTATGTAGAGATAGATGGTCTTTTTGTCCTGTGCCATCCAGAAAGTGCCCTCGATGACGGTGTCGCCATTTCTGTATTGGAAGAGTTCGTAGTCCCTAGGCTTTGTCATAAGGAAGGTGAAGCTTTCACCTGAGGGCAGGGTGTATGTGCCGGCAGGGATATGGAGATTATCATTTCCATTGTAGGTGTTGCTTTCTGTTTTGAAGGCTTTGCCTTCAAGGATATATGTGCCCATCTTGTAGGGCAACTCACTTATGCGGTAGACGTGGGTGTAGATTGTGCCGTCAGTCATGCCCAAATCTTCTTCCTCAGACACAATGGTGAATTGAGTGAAGTCTGTCTTGAAGTCCTCAACATAGCAACCAATCCAGTCCTCTTTGGACTTGTCCTTTCTTGTGAGGATGAAGGATATAGGAGTCATAACGTCACTGCCAAATCCGTGGTCAACAACACGGAAAGTGCCGTTATACTTGCTTTCACCGCCTTCAACGTAGGTGAAGGTCATAGCTCCTTTTGCGCCGTTGAAAGTGAAATAAGTGGTGTTGTCATCCATCAAAATCCATTTGCCAGTTGAAGAGGGCAACTCGGTTTCGTAGTTGTCCGCATCGCCTGCGCTGTCTCCAGTTTTGTCACCAAACAGCCCACTGAAAAGGTCGCATCCAGTGAGGGTGAGAGCAAAAGTCAACAATATTGCCACCAAAAGCACAATTGCAGTCTTTTTCATAGCCTTTCTCCTTGATAGGAATTTATATACATATTGTAAAACCAACAAACAAACTTGTCAATTTTATCTTGTCACCGTAAAGAAGTCCTCGATGATGATTTGACCATAGACACTGACAGGGGCAATTTCTCCAAATTCTTCGTACGTGCCACCGGGCTCGTTGACACCGTAGGTGAGGATTAAGTCATAAACGCCAACCTCATATTGTGTGTCAGAGTAGGGATAAATATAATAACTACTGTCTATTTCCATACCTGTTGTGATGGTGTGTTTTGTTGGCATGGGGTCCCAAAGAGGAGTTATGCTTGAAGCAGAAACAGGTTTTTCATTTTTTACTAATTTCGGTATCGCGCCGAAAACATAGCTGCCGTTGCTGACATAAGTGAAAGGCTCACCAAGATAAGTCATACGTATCTTGATGACATATGCCAAAATTCTGCGATACTTGTCTTCAACCAAGTAAGGAAATGCGGAATCAACATCTTCTACCTGCACCACAACACTAAACACATCGCAAGATGCTGTAAGTGATGTTTCTTTGAAATTGAACTTAGTAGTATTCAATTCGGGAGTGAGTGCAAGGATGCTTTCTCTTTCAAAGTACTCATGACTCATAATCCCATTATTAATAGTGTATATGTTTGGGAAAAAAGAAGTTTTAAAGGTATAAAAAGACACCACATTATCATTGTTTTCTTTGAGATATATCACTTTGTCTTTAAATCCTTCGTATATCAAAAGGTCAGTTTTAGTGTCCAATATTGCGACTCTGGAAGTATTTGTGCCGCCATACCAGCTTACAAATGCAACCAAAATTTCAATGTATCCATCGTTGTTAATGTCTGTGATTGCGCAGTTTGTAATATATTCAATATGTGAGACAGGAATTTCACGAAGTTGGTGTACACACTCCCTGTGTTTAAGAAGGAGTCGGTTTGTTGTGTTATTGTGATATTGTATTTCAAATATGTCCAAATCGTATTTTTCACTGATTTCTTCATTAAGATAATTGTAAACAGTATAGGATTGGTTTGCGTCCAAATTAGTGTGTACATCAAGATATTTTTCAAAGGCCTCTCTCAACTCTGCGTTGTGCAAGTCGTTTCTTTCTTCGGGGAAGAAGATGAAGTTTTCACTGACACAAATGCCGTTGGGTGCAAATTCAGGCTCTTTGTTGCATGCAAAAAAGGTCAGCGTAAAAGCCAAAAGCAACATGACAGTTAAAATAATTAAAAATTTTTTCATATTTTCTCCTTCGCTGTTGACTGAGTAAAACCAGATGTCGAGCCTTGTCAAAGTTTTTTTGTGAAATTTAGTTTTTTACCAAGCATTGACCACGTATTCGCAGAAGCCGTACATATCCTTGATTTCAAGGACTGTGCCGTCGTCCAGGGTGACGGTGCCGTTGTAGTAGCCGTGGGCTTGATGGCACTTTGTGCCTGCCAGTTTTTTTATGATAAATCCGCTGGCATCGTCATAGAAGGGGGTGAGGGTAAGGTTGAATCTGCCGTCCTCACTGACAAACTCCCAAGGCTTTGTCCAACCCTTTTTGCCGGGGAATTCCTTTACGTCCACTCTGCCGATTTTGTGGGCTTTGCCGTCATAGAAAAGGCAAGTTTCGGTGGCGTTGGAGTCGTCACCTATGAGCCAAGTGATTTCAAAGCCGAAGGTATGACGGTTGCCGTCTTTGTCGTAGAGATAGGTTGAAGCGTTGCCCCAATACCACTCACAGTTGTGAGGCCACACACCTCGTCCCCAGTCCATAACACCAAAGGTGTTATCCTTTGTGAAGACAAACTTCTTATCCCCAAAAGTGACAGTGCCTTCAGCCGGCATACAGTTTTGCTTTGTGGTGAGGAAAAACTGATTAGGATGTTTCTTGAAGGGGGTGACGATGGTGATATTTTCGTGTCCTTCGGGGATATCCTCAGTGAAGTCAAACACAAGGGGCTTGTCGTCAAGGACGCTTTCAAAGGTGACGTGGCGATAGCCTTCCTCGATATTTGTGTCATACACCATCTTTATATCCTTGTTTTCATAGGTGAGTTTGTTTGTCCTGTCCCCGATTTCGGGAGGGAGAAAGCGGTTGCGTGTGAAGAGGGTGTTGATGCACTTGAAAGCGACAAGTTCACCTGTTTGTATATCACGTATAGAAGCGGCGGCGGAGGTGGCAACGGTTATGTTGAAGAAGTTGATGAGCACCTTATATCTGCCGTCTGAGAATTGATGAAAATCCCACTCCTTAAGACGCCAACGGGGGCGACAAAGGTCCCGTTTGTATTCAAAGAGGTTTCGTCTTGCCCAACCCTTTGCAAGGAGGTTGCCGTCCTTGTCAAGGAGGGGAGTGACAGAAGTGTATTCGGTTTGTTTTTGCATAGTTCACCTCATAGTGTTTCTACTATGATTATACTATTATATATACAGTTTTCAAGACCGAATTATTGGGTGCGCGCCCACGCGAGAACAAAAAACCGTTTAGGAGAAAATGAATATTTGCAAGTTTATGCATAAAAATTTTTGAATAATTGTATAAAATATGGGGCAAAAACGCATAAAACTGGTAAAAACAAAAAAAATATAACAAAATTGCAAATTTTATGCACAAACGTTTGCTTTTTTCCATTGAAGTTGTTATCATTTGTGAGCATTAAAATTGAAATTATTTTTGGAGAATAGATTATGAAAAAAATAGCAGTCATTTTTATGGTTTTGACGGTTGTCCTCGGCGCAGTCTTTGCCTTTGCAGGATGCAACCAATCAGTGGAAAAAGTCAAACTTGTCAACGTTGAATTGACAGGTGAACAATATGGTTATTGTGTGGCAAACGGTGACGCCGACCTTCTCAGTAAGGTCAACACCTTCCTGGCTCAAATCACCAGTGACGGCACACTTGACACCCTTTACGACAAGTACGACAGCACCAAAAACTCAAATTATAGCTCAATCACTGGCATTGGCTCAAACATTGCCACCAGTGAAACAGGCATTGCAAACCCCCTCATCGTTGCCACCAACACCGATTTTGAACCCTTTGAATACAAAAATGGCAACAATTTCTGTGGCATTGATATGGAAATTGCAAAACTCCTTGCAGACTATCTTGGCAAAACCCTTGTCATCAAGGATATGGACTTTGACGCAGTTGTCACCTCAGTTGAAACAGGACTTTGCCACATCGGTATGGCAGGCCTCACCATCAGCGATGATCGAGCAGAAACAGTCAGCTTCTCAAATCCTTACTATGGCACAACCCAAATGATCATCGTGAGAGCAGACGACACCACTTTTGACGGATGCACCACAAAAGAGCAAATTGAAGAAAAACTCGCATCTCTTGTTGGCAAAAAGGCAGGTGCACAAAGTGGTACAACCGGCTTCTACTACATCAACGGCAGTGAAGACTTCGGCTTTGACGGATTCTCAAACATCAATATGAACTCATACGATTCAGCAGCACTTGCAGTGACCGACCTCATCAACGGAGCAATCGATTTCGTCGTGGTTGACAAAGACCCTGCAAAGGCAATCATAAAGAAAGTGAACATCTAATATGGAAGCAAAATGGAAGGTTTTTGTCCGCTCGTTCATTGAGTACGACGGCTTAGAAACCGTACTGACAGGATTAAAAAACACAGTGTTGATAGCAGTCTTCGGACTGCTTATCGGCATTTTTATAGGCACAATCATCGCCGTCATCAAGGTTATGCCCCGTGAAAACAAGGTGGCAAGAGTCTTTGGTTTCATTGGCGACCTTTACGTGACCGTATTCAGAGGCACGCCTATCGTTGTGCAACTTTTGATATTCTATTATATCCTTTTCCCCGCAATGGGCTTGCGCATAGACTCCCTTGTGGTGGCAATCGTCACCTTCGGTATGAACAGCGGTGCATACGTGGCCGAGATTATGCGTGGTGGCATTCAGTCCATTGACAAAGGTCAATTTGAGGCAGGCAGAGCACTTGGGCTCAGCTACGGCGCAACCATGTTCAGGATTGTCATACCTCAAGCAATCAAAAACATCTTGCCCACCCTTGGCAATGAGTTTATCGCCCTTGTGAAGGACACCTCGGTTGTTGGCTTCATAGCCACCCTAGATCTCACCCAAGCCTTCAAGCGCATAGGCTCACAAAACTATGAATTCATCATCCCGTATTTGCTTTTGGCAGCAATATACCTTGTCATCGTGCTCATCATCACGGGCATAGTCAAACTTCTTGAAAGGAGGTTAAGTAAGAGTGATAGACGTAATTAATCTCACCAAAAAATTCGGCAAACTTCTTGTGCTGGACGACATTTCAACCTCCATAAAGGAAGGGGAGAAGGTTGTCATCGTAGGCCCTTCAGGTGGTGGCAAATCCACATTTCTTCGTTGCTTGAACGTCCTTGAAGACCCCACCGCAGGCCGTATTATGTTTATGGGCAACGACCTTGCTGACCTCAAGGTTGACATCAACGAGCAAAGGGAAAATATCGGCATGGTTTTCCAACAATTCAACCTGTTTTCAAACCTTACCGTCAAGAAAAACATAACCCTTGCCCCTATCAAAATCGGCTTGAAAAATATGCGCAAAACCCAAATGAAAAACGCGCATATCCCTGCCTACAACCGCTTCATTGACCTCTTTGGCGACAAGCTCAACAAGAGTGTTGACGAGAAGAGAGTGAAGCTTGAAAAGGAAATCGAGGCGCTCAAAGCCCAGCTTGAACCCATAAATGCAGAGTGGGAAAAGACCAAGGTCATCACTGAAAAAGAGGGCAAATCCTACGCCACTTACGATGAAAAACTGACCAAGGAAAAACTCTATATCACTTCAAAAATTGAGAAGAAAGTGAGAGAGCTTTCACACACTTTGCACTATGAAAAGAAGAGCCCTGCACCCCTTGAATTTGCCAGCAAAAAGGACCTTGTTGCTGACGCCAATGAAAGGGCAGAAGCACTGCTCACACGGATAGGTCTTCTTGACAAAGCGGACGTCTATCCCAGCACCCTGTCAGGTGGTCAAAAGCAACGTGTTGCCATCGCTCGCGCCCTTGCAATGCGCCCCAAAGTTTTGCTCTTTGACGAGCCCACATCAGCCCTTGACCCCGAAATGGTAGGGGAAGTTTTGGACCTCATCAAGCAGGTTGCAGAAGAGGGTATGACCATGGTCATAGTCACCCACGAGATGAATTTTGCAAGAGAAGTTGGCACAAGAATTCTGTTTATGGCAGAGGGCAAAATCCTTGAAGAAAACACTCCCGATGAGTTTTTCACCAACCCCACACACCCTCGTCTTAAAGAATTTTTGTCAAAAGTCATCAAGGCAGATGGCGATGAAAAGGAGAAGATTGAAGGCAATGCCATTGCCTAAACCCGATTTCAAAATGCAGTGTTAGAGAAGTCAAACAAAAAAACGTTTTGACCAAAAATGCACTTAAACAACACAAATTGAAATGATAAACCTTTGAAAACGTCACTTACGTGGCGTTTTTCTTTTTGTGATTTTTGTTTCCGTTCACCTCGTTTTGTGTCGGTACGGTGTTGGAGTCCAGTTGCAAATGATGGTGTGGAAGTTCAATTTGTGACAGTGCCGTCATCATCCAAGGACTTAAATGCAGGCGCGTAGAAAAATTAGTTCTTTACAATAGTTGATAGAATATGCTAATATATAGTGTAAACATATAGGCGCACGAGTGTGAGCGGGCGTAGCGACGCGCCCACACCCACGTGGCAAAGGTTGTTATGAAATACGTAGAACTTGAAAGACACCTCCAATCAGCATTCGAAGGTTTTTCACCGGTGTATGTCATCGGTGGTGCTGACGCCTACCTTCGTCAAAGCGCTTGTGCCATGTTCAAGGGGATTGTTTCTCCTGAATATGCAGACTTCAATTTGTCAATCATTTCCCACGGACAAGGCATGTCCTCAGTGGTTGATGCCTTGAGCCTTTATCCTGTTTTTGACGATGTGAAAGTGGTGGTTGTCCCCGACGTCCCCGACAAGATTTCAGACCAAGACAAAAACCTGATTTTGTCCTACGCAAAAGAGCCCAACCCTCAAGCAATTTTGGTGCTTGTAGGTGACACCAAATCCGTCACCGATTTTGCAAAAGAGGGCAAACTCACATATATCGATTGTGGCAAGCTTGATGAAAACGCAATTGCAATTGAGGTGGACAAACTTTTGTCCGTGCCACCAAAAAAGACCATAGAGAAATCCGCCCTTCGCGCCCTTGTTGAAAAGACCCTTGGGGATATGTCAAGGATAGTGTCCGAGGTGACAAAACTGAGGTCATACTCAGGTGACGTCATAACCTATCAAGACGTGGAACTTATGGTCGCCCCCGACCTTGAGTTTGCAATATACGAGCTGACCGGCGCAGTCAGTGAAAAGCAAGCAGAAAAGGCTCTTGAAATCCTAGACGTATTTTTCAAGCAAGGTGTCAGAGGTCACACTCTCATCACAATGCTTTACAATCAATATCGCAAGATGCTTCACGCCGAGCTTCACAAGACGGACGATGCAGAGGCACTGGCGTCAATGCTGGAGATTTCGTCAAAAGCACTATATCACGTAAGACGCGTTTCAAAAAACTACACACAAATGCGTTTGAAGCAAGCGGTGGACTATTTGCACGGACTGCAATATTCCATCTTGTCGGGCAAGAGGCTTGAACACACGGCAGTACATGACGCCGTCCTCACACTTTTGAATATATGAGAAGAATAGTTATAGTCGATTACGGCAAACAAGATCAAAAAGTCAACCCCAAGTTTTATCCTCTCATTTGGATAGCACTGATTTTTGCATCACTTTTTATGAACGTGTATGCAATGACCACCACCTACAGCAGTGGCGATTTGAAGGGAGTTGCCATTTTCACCCAACTCCTTTATGACATCCTTTTGGGCGGACTGCTTCCTTGCGCCATATTGTATTTGATTGCCTCACTGTTTTACAGGTCTTTGGCAAAGAGAGGACTTCTTCAAATTCCCCGCAAGGATTTCATTTATATCACAATGCTTTTCATTGCAGGTGCAAGATTTGTCATTGGAATTGTAAGGATATTCAGTTTTCTTTCTCCGGAAATTGATACCTACACCTTCATTTATTTTGACATCTTGGTTCAAACGGTAGCACTTTATCTTGAGTTTTTCTTGGTGCTTGCGCCAAAATACCTCAATCCCGCTCAAAAAAGTCTGCACTTTCATCAGTTGAGCACGGCATACACCATTTTGGTTGGCATACTCACGTTGTTGATTGTGGCAGGAGTTTTCTTGGCAATAGAAGGATATAAGACCATGCTCCGTGCGGGAACAAACGAGGTGATGCTGGGCATAATCAGGTTTACCGTGACTGGGGAAGACCTCACCGAACAAGACATCGTTGAATTGTTGAACCTTTATGAAACCACGGGGACGGTGATAGCGTATGCTATGCTTGGAGTTGGCGTGGCAGTGGCTGCAACTCACTTCAGCCTTGAAGTGGTGTTGCGCAAAAAGGCAAAGGAATATCGCAAGACACACCCGGGCACAACCGAAAACAATTTTGGCGGCGGATTTTATGCAAACGGCACCAGCTATTACACCGGAAGACCATACGACGGCGGAAGCCAAAACCCCTTTGACAATGGTGGAAATCCCTATGGCAACGGTGGAAATCCTTTTGCGGAAGACAACGATCCCTTTGCTGAAAGCAATTCAAATCCTTTCGGAGAGGACTTTGATGACTCCTCAGACAACAACAAAAACGACGACAATCCCTTTGGGGACTTTTAATAAACTTTGACGAGAGGTTTATATGTTTAACTTTGTAGATTGGATCAAAAACATTGATTTGTATGCAATCGTTGACGGAATTATCTTGCTCACAATTGCAATACTTTTCATCATTTTCTTTGCATACAAGCGCCATATCAGAGTGCTTGTGCTGTTGACCTCTGTGTTTGTGCTTGATGTGCTCATCCAAGTGCTTGCACAACTGCACCAAGGCGAAGCCTTGACCGTGGCAAGATATTGCTTGCATTATTTCACCATATTTGTCATAGCAATCTCCGCCGTGGTCTATCAAAACGACTTCAAGTCCATCTTCCAAAAGGTGGGCAATCCTAAGGGCTTGTCCATATTTGGTGACAGCATGAGCAGTGACGATGAGCTTCGTGAAGCCACCACTGAAATCCTTTCCGCTTGCCAAGATATGGCAAAACAGGACGTGGGCGCAATCATCATCATTGACATGAACGGCGACATCCATGATACAATCATCGAGTCAGGCACACCTCTCGGCGCAGTGCTTTCAGCCCCCTTGCTTGAAAGCATATTCAACACAAAAGCCCCCCTCCACGACGGCGCAGTCATCGTGAGAGGCAACAAGATTGTGGCAGCAGGTTGCTTCCTCCCCTTGACACAACGTCACGTCAACAAGGAGATGGGCACTCGTCACCGTGCCGCAATCGGCATCACCGAAGAAACCGACGTTTTGTCCATAGTTGTCAGTGAAGAAACAGGCATCATCTCAGTGGTCAAACACGGCGAAATCAAGAGATATATGACCATGGACAAACTGAAAGATGAAATCGAAGACGTCTATGGCATCTCAATGGCAGCAATCGCAAGAAGAGAAGAAAAGAAAGAAAAGAAACATCACGGCAGGTTTGAATGAGAACGATAAAATGTGTTGACATCCTTTTGCCCAAAGTGGCAGAGCCCGAAAAGTGGGCGGTTGTATCTTGCGACCAATTCACCTCACAAAGAGAGTATTGGAAGGAGTTGGAATCCTTTGTAGGGGACGCCCCCAGCGCACTGAAACTCATCTTCCCCGAAGTCTATCTTGAAGACGAAGACGGTAAAGAGAGAACAATGAAAATCAACGCCACAATGAAGGAATATCTTGACACCAACGTATTTCATACGTTGCGTGACAGCTTCATCCTTGTCAAACGTGACACTGAGGAGCGTACTAGACTTGGTCTTATGGTGGCAATTGACCTTGAAGACTATTCCTACGCATATCCCACAGACGCGCCCCTGCGCGCAACCGAGGGTGTTGTCCACGACCGCATCCCCCCTCGTCTTAAAATCCGCAGAGACGCCCCCATCGAGCTCCCTCACATCCTTGTTGTTATGGACGACAGAAAGGGCAGAGTCATTGAAAGTCTGTATGAAAATCGTGACAACTATGAAAAGCTTTACGACTTTGACCTGAATATGAAGGGTGGACATCTCACTGGCTACAAAGTAGACAAAAAGGAAGTCTTTGACCGCCTTGCCCTTTACGAAAAGGACATTGACGGACTCTACGGCGTGGACACCGATTTCTCACTGGCAGTTGGTGACGGCAACCACTCCCTTGCTACAGCCCAAGCCCACTGGAATGAAATCAAAGGCACTTTGACACAAGAGGAAAGAGAAACACATCCTGCAAGATTTGCCCTTTGTGAGCTTGAAAACCTACACGACAACGGCATAGTTTTTGAGCCTATACATAGAGTTGTGTTTGGCGTTGACAAGGCAGACTTTGTCAAAACCCTTGCAGACAGCCTCACAGGAAGTGGTAGCCTTGAAATCATTGACGGCGAAAGCACCCATATCCCTTGCAACCCTATCGGCGCAGAGTGCATCGCAGAAGTGCAAAAGGTCATTGATGAGTATATCGCAACAAAGGGCGGTGTGGTGGACTACATCCACGGCCTTGGACACCTGAAAGGTGTGGCAAAGGAAAAGGACGGCGTTGCAATCGTTATGCCCACCATCAAAAAGGAAGAACTTTTCGGCTACGTAGTCAAGCACGGCAACCTTTGCAGAAAGGCATTCAGTATGGGTGAAGCCGAAGAAAAGAGATATTACTATGAGTGCCACAAAATCGTGAAAGACTAAGCACAAAACACCTGTTTTTTTCAGTATTATACAGTGTATAGAGTGCAATAGGAGATTATATGAAAGTATGCAAATTCGGCGGAACTTCAATGGCAAACGCCAGCACCATCAAGCGTGTGGTGAACATAATTGAAGATGATCCGTCAAGAAAATATATCGTTGTGTCCGCCCCCGGCAAGCGCAATCCCGCAGACGTCAAAGTGACGGACGCTCTTTACGCCTGCTTCAACGAGGTGCAAAAGGCAGGCAACTGTGACAGCACCTTCTTGACAGTGGCAAAGAGATTCCACGAAATAGTGAACGAACTGGGTGTTGACGTAGATTTAGACGAAAACCTCAAAGTCATCAAAGAGGGCATTGAGGCATCAAAAACCCCCGACTACGCCGCATCAAGAGGGGAGTATTTGTCCGCAAAAATCCTTGCTGCAAAACTTGGATTTGACTTTGTTGACGCAGACGAAATCATCAAGTTCAACGACAAAGGTGAGCTTCTTCTCAACTACTCCTTGGATGCAGTGAAAGCAAAGCTTTCAAAGCTTGACCACGCAGTGATCCCCGGCTTCTACGGCAGTGACACCAACGGCAAGGTGCACACCTTCTCCCGTGGTGGCTCAGACATCACAGGAGCAATCGTGGCAAGAGCAATGAAAGCAGACGTCTATGAAAACTGGACCGACGTTGACGGCTTTCTCACCGCCGACCCCCGCATTGTTGACAATCCCACAACAATCACTTGTCTCAGCTATAAGGAACTGAGAGAGTTGTCCTATATGGGGGCAGAGGTTATGCACCCTGAAAGCATTTTCCCTGTCCACAGTGTAGGCCTGCCCATCAACATCAAAAACACCTTCAATCCTTCACACCCCGGCACTATGATTGTGAAGACCGCCGAGCAAGTTGACGGCAACAGTGTCATCACCGGTGTTTCAGGACAAAAGGGTTTCACCATCATCAACATTGAAAAGGATATGATGAACAACGAAATCGGCTTTGCTCGCAGAGTGTTGTCCATCCTTGAATACGAGGGCATATCCTTTGAACACGCGCCCAGTGGCATTGACACAATGTCCCTTGTCATACGTGACGAATATCTTGTTGGAAAGATGCAAAAGATTTTGCAAAAGATCAAAGAAAGCGTCAATGCCGACAACGTAGAAATCCACAGCGGATTGTCTCTTGTGGCAATAGTCGGTCACAATATGGCATCACGTCTTGGCACGGCAGCAACAGCCTTCAAGGCCCTCGCAGACGCCCATATCAACGTACGTATGATTGACCAAGGCTCAAGCGAACTGAACATCATCGTTGGTGTTGACACCTGCGACTACGAAAAAGCAATCAACGCAATTTATTATGCGTTTGTAAAGGAACAATAAGGAGAAAATTATGGTTGACGGCGAAGCAAAACTTGTCCTTGACGCACTGCGCAAACTGACAGGAACAGACGGCATCTACAAGGTCATCGAGGCAGAAGAAATCCTTGAACTTTTGCCTGTGGAACTGACAAAACTCCAACTTTCATCTGCCATCAGGGATTTGAGAGATAGGGAATATATCAAGGTCAAATATTTCACTCCCGATGAATATTGCCTTCTCACAGTTCGCATCATTGAAGATGCGTTGGAGCACACTGATGGTGGTGAAGTCACCGTGTCAACGGTCACCGTTGCGCCCACTGCAGTGGCTGAACAAGTCAAGCCTGTCTCATCAAAAAAGGCGCTTGCAGCAGCATTCTTTGGAGCATTTCTTGGCGGTGGCATCGTGATGGCGATTGCAATCGTTTTGCTCAAATTCGTATTTTAAACTGACAAAAACGCACGTTAAAGTGCTTGTGGTGTACTATGGGAATAAATCTTGAAAGACAGCACGTCTTGACAAAAAAGGAAAAAAACGTCATGCGCGTCATATATCAAGCGGCGGACAAAAAGAACGGTGTGTGCCTCATTTCACCCATCGAGATTTTTGAAAAACTCCCCCTTGATATTGAGTATGAAGAGGAAGAGTTGGACACAATCATGTCAAACCTTGCCATTGACGATTACTTTGACCTCACCCGAAGCGACAAGAAAGGTGAACTGGTTTACTGCATCAATATGCGTCAAAAGGGCCTTGCCTTTGCCCGTGTTGAGAGGGCGTTCAAATCCAACGTCACTTTCCGTCTTTTGTTGGCTCTTGCTTGCGGTGTTTGTTCTGCACTGGCAGCAACGGGGCTCAAGTATCTCATCGAGTATCTCCTCACCAAATAAAAGCCAATCAGTGGCAAAACTATACTAGCAAATTCAACGGTAATTAAACACAACGCAATTCAAAAACACAACAAATGACCTGTGGTCAATGATATGAAGTTTCAACTTGTTTCGTCATACAAACCTTGTGGCGACCAACCACAAGCAATCGAGTCCTTGGCAGAAGGTCTTGAAAACGGTTTTTCCACACAAGTGCTCCTTGGAGTCACAGGCAGTGGAAAAACTTTTACTATGGCAAACGTCATTGAAAAGGTGCAACGTCCTGCACTGGTCATTGCTCACAACAAGACGTTGGCGGCTCAACTTTGCAACGAGTTTAGGGAGTTTTTCCCTCACAACAGAGTTGAGTTTTTTGTTTCTTACTACGACTATTATCAACCCGAAGCATACATCCCTCGGTCAGACACCTACATCGAAAAGGAACTTGAAATCAACGACGAGATTGACAAACTCCGTCACTCCGCAACAAGTTCACTTTGTGAAAGAAAGGACGTCATCGTGGTGGCATCAGTCAGTTGCATTTACGGACTAGGCGCGCCCCTTGATTACTATTCACAAGCCATATCTTTGCGTGAAGGCGACGAGGTTGACAGAGATGATTTGCTCCGCAAATTGGTTGACATACAGTATAAACGCGCGGACTTTGACTTTGTCCGTTCCACCTTCCGTGTCCGCGGTGATGTTGTGGACATTTTCCCTGCCAGCAACAGTGAAGTGGCAATACGAGTGGAGTTTTTTGGAGACACCATTGACCGTATAAGTGAAATTGACGCAGTCACAAGCAAAGTCCTCCATGACCTGAAACACACCAATATTTTCCCTGCAAGCCACTACGTTGTCGGCGGTGAAAAGGAAGAGATTTTTGCCCAGATACTTCGTGACAAGCAAAAGCAAGTGGAGTTTTTTGAGGTAAACAACAAACTCATCGAGGCGCAACGCATTGAAGAGCGTGTCAACTACGACGTTGAAATGATGAGAGAGATGGGCTACTGCACGGGCATTGAAAACTACTCTCGCTATTTTGACGGCAGAGAGATAGGTCAACCCCCATACACCCTCCTCGACTTCTTCCCGAAGGACTTCGTGGTGTTTGTTGACGAAAGCCATATGACACTCCCTCAAATAAGAGGCATGTTCAATGGTGACAGAGCAAGAAAGAAAAACCTTGTGGACTATGGTTTCCGCCTTCCTGCCGCTTACGACAATCGTCCCTTGGAGTTTGGCGAGTTTGACAGCAGAATCCGTCAAATGGTCTGCGTCAGCGCAACCCCCGCCCAGTTTGAACTTGACAGAGCCGACAACGTGGCAGAGCAGATTATCCGCCCCACAGGACTCCTTGACCCCGAGATATTCGTCCGCCCCGTAGAAGGTCAAATCGACGACCTCATCGGGGAGATAAACAAGGTGGTTGAAGCAAAGGGCAGAGTGCTTGTGACCACCCTCACAAAGAAGATGGCAGAAAACCTCACCGACTACCTGAAAGAGGTGGGCATAAGGGTGAGATATATGCACTCAGACATCGACACCTTAGAGCGTATTGAAATCATCGGTGGACTAAGAGAAGGTCAGTTTGACGTACTGGTTGGCATCAACCTTCTTAGAGAAGGTCTTGATATTCCCGAGGTGCAACTTGTTGCCATACTTGACGCGGACAAGGAAGGCTTCCTGAGAAGCGAGCAAGCCCTCATACAAACTGTTGGACGTGCCGCAAGAAACGACAAGAGCAAGGTGATAATGTACGCTGATACCGTGACCGACAGTATGCGCAGAGCCATTGACGAAACCAACAGAAGAAGACGCATACAACAGGACTACAACACCGCTCACGGCATAGTGCCAAAGACTGTTGAAAGGCAGTTCAAAAACTCCCTTGAAATCACCAAAAAGAAGGTTAAAGACGACATTTTGTCACATAAAGACCTTGTAAGTGAAATTGAACGACTTAAAGGACTGATGAAAGTGGCATCAAGTGACCTTGATTTTGAAAGGGCAATCAAACTCCGTGACGAAATAAATGAATTGAAAAAACAACTGCACAAGTTCAAGTGATATGAAAGAAATTTTTGTAAAAGGCGCAAAAGAGAACAACCTGAAAAACGTTGACCTCACAATCCCCCGCGACAAGTTCGTGGTGTTTTCCGGTTTGTCCGGATCGGGCAAGTCCTCTCTTGCATTTGACACCATTTTTGCAGAGGGACAAAGGAAGTATATGGAGAGTTTGTCTTCATACGCACGCATGTTCCTAGGTCAAATGCAAAAGCCCGATGTCGAGTATATCGAGGGGCTTTCCCCTGCGGTGTCAATCGACCAAAAGACCACCTCAAAAAACCCTCGTTCAACAGTGGGTACAGTGACGGAAATCTACGACTATCTCCGCTTGCTTTTTGCCCGTATCGGCAAGCCTCATTGCCCCAAGTGTGGCAGAGAAATCGAGCGTCAAACCGTTGACCAAATCACCGACAAAATCATGGCGCACACAGGAGTGAAAACCCTCATCGTTGCACCTATGGTTAGGGGCAGAAAGGGTGAATACAAAAAGGAACTTGAGCAACTGAAACGTGCCGGCTACGTCCGTGTGAGAGTGGACGGCGTCAGTTATACCCTTGACGAAGAAATCGTCCTTGACAAAAACGTTAAGCACGAAATCGGCGTCATCATTGACAGACTTGTCATAAAAGACGGCGTTCAAAGACGTGTCAGCGAAGCCGTTGAAAATGCAATCAAACTGGCAGACGGGCTTGTGGTTGCGGACTATGACGGCGATGACGTCATGTACTCCACAAAATACGCTTGCCCCGACTGCGAACTGAGCTTTGAGGAACTGACTCCTCGTCTTTTCTCTTTCAACAACCCTTATGGCGCTTGCCCTCATTGTACAGGTCTTGGCTTCACCCAAGAGATTGACCCCGAACTTCTCATCCGTGATAGAAATCTGTCCTTGCGTGAAGGGGGCATAAAGGCAAGTGGTTGGTTTATTGACACCTCAAAGATGGTTTCAAACGAGTTCAAAGCCCTTGCAAAAGCCTACGGCTTTTCCTTGGACACTCCCGTGAAGGATTTGCCCGAAAAGGTGCTCAACTTGATTTTTTACGGCAACGATGGTGACAGAATCCCTATGGAATACAACAGCCGCAGTTTCTCAGGCACTTTCCACGTGGCCTATGAAGGCATCGTCAACAACCTTGAAAGAAGATACCGTGAGACCAACAGCGATATGGTCAAGGGCGAAATCGCAAGATATATGCGTGACGTACCCTGCACAGTGTGCCACGGCAAACGTTTGAAGCCTGAAGCCCTTGCAGTCACCATAGGCGGACTGAATATATACGATATGTGCGAATTGTCCGTGACAAATATGGACAAATTCATCGGCTCACTCACCTTGACCGAAACAGAAGAAATGATTGCCCGCCGTATTCTTAAGGAAATACACGCGCGCCTCAACTTCCTCATCAACGTAGGCCTTGGCTATCTCACCTTGAGCCGTTCAGCATCAACCCTCAGCGGTGGTGAAAGCCAACGTATACGTCTTGCAACCCAAATTGGAAGTGGATTGACAGGGGTGTTGTATATCCTTGACGAACCCAGCATTGGTCTGCACCAAAGGGATAACCAAAAACTGCTGAAATCCTTGAAAGGACTTCGTGACCTTGGCAACACTCTCATCGTTGTTGAACACGATGAAGAGACCTTGCGTGAAGCGGACTATATCGTAGATATAGGCCCCGGCGCAGGCGTCCACGGTGGTGAAGTTGTGGCAGAGGGCACGGTTGATGAAATCATTGCTTGCCCGGACAGCATAACAGGCAAATATTTGTCAGGGGAATACGCCATAAATCTGCCCCTTGCAAGACGTCCTATTGATGACAGATTTATATTGGTCAAGGGCGCAAAACAAAACAATCTGAAAAACATTGACGTCAAATTCCCCATAGGTGTTTTCACTGCAGTGACCGGTGTCAGCGGAAGCGGAAAATCATCACTTGTCAACGAGATTTTGTATCCTGCCTTGTCCAACAAACTTATGCACAGCCGTCTGTACGAGGGCAAATATGACAGCATAGAAGGTGACGAGCACCTTGACAAAGTCATCTGCATAGACCAAAGCCCCATAGGCAGAACACCTCGTTCAAACCCTGCAACCTACACTGGTGTGTTTGGACCTATCCGCGAATTGTTTGCCTCTCTCCCCGACGCGAAATCAAGAGGCTACACCGCAGGCAGATTCTCCTTCAACGTGGCAGGAGGCAGATGCGAGCACTGCTCAGGTGACGGCATCATCCAAATTGAAATGCACTTCCTTCCCGACATCTACATCCCCTGCGAAGTGTGCAAGGGCGCAAGATACAATCGTGAAACCCTTGAAGTGAAATACAAGGGCAAATCCATTGGGGACGTCCTTGAAATGACCGTTGAAGAGGCCTTGGAGTTTTTCAAAAACGTGCCCAAAATCAAGTCAAAGATTCAAACCCTCTACGACGTAGGTTTGGGATATATCAAGCTTGGACAATCCTCAACCACCTTGTCTGGTGGTGAAGCACAAAGAGTGAAACTTGCCACCGAGCTTTCAAAACGTAGCACAGGCAAGACAATTTATATCCTTGATGAGCCCACAACAGGTCTTCACACCCATGACGTGGCAAGACTTCTTGAAATCCTTGGTCGTCTTGCAGACGGCGGAAACACAGTTGTAGTCATCGAGCACAATCTTGACGTCATAAAGATGGCGGACTACGTCATCGACCTTGGCCCCGAAGGCGGAGACGGCGGTGGCACGATTGTTGCAACAGGCACACCCGAAGAAGTGGCGGAAAACAAAAACAGCGCAACCGGTGAGTTTTTGAAAAAGGTGTTGAAATAACACTAAACACGAATTGAATACCAAATCAAAAAGCGGAGCACGAAATGTGTTCCGCTTTTAATTCGCCGTGGAAAAAAACTAAAAACCAAAAAACCACGACAGTTGGGAGTAAATTTAGAAATTGCTGTGATGGTCAGTAATTTCTTCTGCCGATGAGATAGTCCACCGACACACCAAAATAGATGCTGAGTTCAATCAAAATGTCAAAACTAGGCTGATTTCTGCCGACTTCCCAGCCAGAAACGGCGGATTTTGTCACTTTCAAGTGCTCGGCAAGGTCGCTTTGTTTGATGTTCTTTTCTTGTCTGAGTGATTTCAGTCTTTCAGGAAAACAGGTGTGAAGCATATATCCCTCCGCATTTATGTGACAAGTATAATACACGGAAAGTGTTTTGTCAATAACACGGAGCGTGTTTTTTCAAAAAATATCAAAAATTATTTTAAGATTGCTGAAACGTATACAAAAACATTTGTCGCACCATAGTCAAACCACAAAAAGACAAAAGAGGCGGTGAAACAAACAAATCGTTCAAAGTGTAAACTATTTATTGTTTACATATTGACTTTAAATGGTTAATTGAGTATACTATTTGTATGGAAATGTTTGATTTTAGAAATGCGGCATATTATTTTGCCAGTTATAAAAAACTTGAAAAGGCGTACACCGACTTTCAGCTGAACGCCCTTGACGACTACGACCTTTCTCCCAACGAGATTGCAGTCCTCAGTTGTTTAGGACAAATCAACACCGCCAGCGAAATTGCTTTGCACACAGACGTCAGCAAGGCACTTGTTTCACGCAGTGTCAAATTCCTAAAGGAAAAGGGGTATATCACCACTACAGTGTCCGATGAAGACAAGAGAGAGCAATATCTTGCCCTCACCGAGGAAGGACAAAAGATAGCCCTGCTCATTGACGAAGCCAACCGCAGATTTTTTGCTACAGCATTTGCCAACTTTGAAGACACCGAAAAGAAGGTGCTGAACGCCCTCCTCAAAATGATGATGCGCAACCTTGACATTGACTAGTTGAGGACGTGGCTTACTAATAAGGATATATATTCCTATATTAAGGCAATAAAATCAACAAAAAACCAAATTATAAAACGCAACAAAAAACACCGAGCCATCGGTGTTTTATTTTTATTGTTTGGCAACTGCCTCAATATTATCTAATATTGACAAGGATATTTGCCAATGATATAATGCAATCAATGGAGGTGTGATATGAACAAGATTATCAAAATTTTGGCAACAATTTGCATTGTTTCTTGTCTTGCATGTCTTGTGGCATGCGATCAGGTTGATGAAAGCGACCCTACGGCACTGAAACCTTTTGCCGCGCCGAATCCTAACAATCCTTATGACATCAAGGGACAAAAGCAAGATATGTACGTTGATTGGGATCGTTGGGCAGATAGTGCTTTGGGCATAAGCTTCACCAATACTGAATCTCTCAATAACTTATTTCACGATTTCACTCCAGAAGATTTTCCTGGGCTTGAAGTGGTAAAAGTATGGAATATCTTGCCTAATAAGTTAGAGAAAATACGCGGAATTGCACAAAAAGGAAATCTATCCGACGACGAAAAGGAAGATCTTAGCACATTCAACCGCCACATAGGAGTAGAGTTCAGCTTCCATAGCTATGAAAAATTAGCAGAAGTTTACGATATACTATGGCAACGGCAAGAAATAAGATATTTGGAACCATTTTCACAAACGCAATGGTTTTCTGAACCAAACGACACCAATTATTCCTCTCAACAGCAGAATATCGCTGACCTAATTGACCTAGAAGCAGCATGGGATCACACCACAGGTTCATCGTCTGTCAAAGTTGGTGTGCTTGACACTGGTATAATGGGCACCCATCCTGATTTATCAGGTAATATTGGAACTGGTCTCAATGCAGCCTATGGCTATTATTCTAACGCACTAATAGACGAACAAGGTCATGGAACTTCTGTTGCCGGTATAATCGGTGCTGTTGGGAACAATGAGATTGGACTATCTGGGATATGTTGGGAGATTTCGCTGATTTCATTAAAAATATCAGGGAGGGCAGGAGATCCCGGTGTTATAGAGGAATATGGCGAAGACCCTTATGCATTTGTTGATGCAATCAACGACATAAAAGACGATATACCAATTCTTTCGTTCAGTGGCGGTTGGACAACCGATCATTCAGTAGTTAGAGATGCGATTGCAGCATACCCTGGTCTGCTTGTTTGTGCAGCAGGCAATAGCGACATAGATTTAGACGCTGAAAATGCAACAAAGGTATATCCTGCTTGTTATGATCTAGACAATATTTTGACCGTAGGAGCATCAACTGCAACCGACACAAAATACTACTCATCAAACTATGGTGCAACTTCTGTTGATATTTTCGCCCCAGGTGTCGGGATTTACACAACCAAATTGTCGGGTAGATATGGAGAATTTTCACATACTTCTGCGGCAACACCTTTCGTTTCTGGTGTGGCAGCATTGTTGTTGTCGTACGACCCAACACTTACAACAGCAGAACTTAAATCCGCAATTATGAATGGAGCAGACACCGTGGCATCACTCAGTGGAAAGTGTGTCACCGGCGGAAGACTTAATGCGTTGAATGCAATACACAAATTAGGAAGCAATTTTGAAAATTATACGAATATATCATTGCATGAAGGACATTCATGCACCTGCGCTGTTTGTCAACATGCTCAAACGGAAGCACATGACTGGCAACCCTTTAAAACGGGATTCAAATGCTCAAAATGTTTGGCACAGTCAGTGCGAGTGCCAATCCCAATTACACCTTCAAAGCTCAACGAAAATATCAGGATGCAGTTGGAAGACATGACTGAAAGCAATCCCGAAGGATTTGTTCTTGACATAGCAGAACATGTTGCCATTGTTTATTATAGAGGAGAATATTGTTTAATTGTAGAATGTGACGATCAGATGAATGAATTGTCGGTTGTTCCAGACTGGATATTCAATGATGATGTTCAGCTTATGTAGTTGACAAAAAAACAAAAACCGCCTCGCAGGCGGTTTTTGTTATATCAATTTATCTCAATCATTTCAATCTCAAATCCTTGCCGGGAATACGGCGGAGAAGAGAGTGTTTTGCATCGCTCAGTCTGCTGAAAATGCGCTCACCATATCTTTCTTTCAGTTGTTTTTCACTGAGGTTGGTGGTGATGACGGTGGTTTTATTATCTCTTGTTCTTTCGTCCAAAACAAGTTGGAGATATTCAAGGGTGACGTTTTTCAGCATAGGTTCTGTGCCCAAGTCGTCAATGACTAAAAAGTCTGCGGAGAGGGTGTCGTGAAGCACTCTTTCCTTGTCCTCGATGGGGGCAAGATGGGTGTTGAGACAGGTGGAGTTGAACTCGTATGCGGTGAGCACCAGTGCACTTTTGCCTCTTTCAAGGACGGCTTTACGTGCGATTGCAGATGCAAGACAGCTTTTGCCTGTGCCCGTTGCGCCGGTGAAGACGAGGATATTTTTGGTGACGGCAGGGTATTTTGCCACGTATTCCTCGGCATAGTCGTACAACTTTTTCAAGGCTTTGCCTTGAACTTCATCCATACCGCTTGTGTTGCAGTCCTTAAAGGAGAAGGGAGCACGATTGAGGATGTCGCATTCCTTTGCAAGAGCGATGATATATTGCTTTTTCACGCAGGCGCAGAGTTTGCCGTCGTGGAAACCTGTGTCATTGCAACGTTTGCAAGAGGGAGTGTATTCAAAGTCACTTTCCTTGTAGCCGTGTTTGGCGAGTGCGTTGACGTAGGCGTCACGAGCCACTTTGACAGCTTTGCTGTCACCAGTCTTTATGCTGTTAAACTTTGCCTTTGAATATGCCTGTTGAGCGGTTGAAATTTCGGGGATTTGGTAGGCGAGAGCGCGCATAGATGCTATGCGGTCTTTCACTTGATTGGTTTTGCGATTGAGGTCGCCTATGACTTTGTCAAGAACTCTCTTTTTCATACTAAATGCCCAAATTGTCAAAGTTTTCTATGTCGCCGAAAATGGATTGAAGTTCATCATCGGTGTACTCTCTTTCGGTGTAAGTTTCGGTGCGAGTGGTGGGGGTAGATGCTTTTTTTGCACCTTCAACGGAGTTGACCCCTGCCTTTTTCCAGCCTGACAGCAGTTGATTCATAAAGGGCACAGGGTAGGTCTTGCCGGCGGAGATTTCCGCAGCGTACAAGATGACCTCTTCATCAAATCCCCAAGTGACGGTCCAAGTGCGATAGAACTCTCTATCCTTTGCGGTGACGTTTCTTGTTTGACCTGTCTTTTCAATGATTTCCTTGATTTTGCCGTCTTGTTTGAGCCCTTGAGAGATAAATTCGTCAATGCCCTCGGCGGTTATATAGCCCTGTGAATAGAACTTGTTGACAGCGGTGTTCATGCCGTCAAGAGAGCGGATTCCGCTGACAAAGCAGTAGTGCGCTATTTTCAGCAGTGCCTCGTCTGTGAAGCCCTTGTTTGTCCAAGGGATAGTGTACACCTCGATGATGTGTTCAAGTGATTCATAGTACACGCCGATGGTCTTGTTGATGGAGATAGCCAGTTCCGTGAGGTGCTCACGATAGGAGGCGTAGTCCTTCATTTCCTCTGCGGTGAAGATGCCCATACGGAAGTATTCATCAAGTTTGCTGTCAAGACGCTTGAAGGATTTGCTTCCTTTCAGCAACTTTGTTGCTGTGAGTATTGCAGGCAGTTCATATCCCCAACTTCTACGCCACTTGCGAAGGGTTTGTTTCTCCTCAATATCTGCGCCGGACTTTCTGCCAAGAGCAAGGAGAACTTCCCGCATTTCTTCGCTTTGTGACTCAAACTCATTGAGTTTTTGCTCCACGTCAGCAATGGTGCGGACACCGTCTGCAATCCAACTTCTTGCCACTGCAAACACATAGGGGTATCTGACAGAAGGGCCTTTTGCATCAATGCAGTATTGCACAATCATAAGAAGCACGTCTTCATTGATTTTTGTGCTGTCGATGAAGTTGTAATATTCGTTGTACTCGTTGGGCGTGAGCAGTCTTTCGGGGAAGAGGGACTGGAGTGTGGTGTTGAAGTCGTTCCATCTGTCCGCCTTGTATTTCTTGGGAGGTTGCATACCACGTTTCAGTGACAGATATTTCACTTCAAGAGGGGTGGTGTTTGTGACTTTGACAAGACCAAGGTCTTCGAACTCCTTGTAGATTGCAGTGAGTTCATCTTCAGTGACGTCAAGGACGGTGCAAAGGTTTTCAAGGGTGTTTTCACCGTTGGAATTGCACAGATACAACCCATAGATATACACCTTGATTTGTTTTTCTTCAAGGTAGGGCAAATGCTCGTGGACAAAGAGGTTGTCAACGAGGGTAAATGTTTCCATCAAAAAGTCACTTGAAAAACGAGCGAAACTCACTTTGTTTCCTCCAAAATTAAGTGAAACAAAGTTTACCACAAACCCGCATAAAACAAAAGCACAAAAAAAATAAAATTATTTTTTACAACATATGGTGGGGCGCACCTTCTGTTGCACCTACAAAAACAAAAGCACCCGTGACGAGTGCCTTTCTTATTTCAATTTGTTTTTCATTCTTCATTCTTCATTTTTCATTTCTCTTGGGGTATCTGCGGTGTCAGTGGGAGTGTCCTCATCGTCGTCAAGTTTTTCCCCTTTGCGCTTCGCCATATATATGCCTGCCTTTTGGAAGGCTTTTTTGAGGGCGTAGGTGAGGGGTATGCCAACTGCGCCAACTGTCAACACTTCACCTGCCATCACTTCAAGGACGGAGATGATATACACCGTGTCCGAGCCGTCAATCACCCAAATGATAGGCACAAGAAATGCGTTGAAGATGACAGGAGGAATTGCCGCAAGAGGTATCTTTTTGCGGAGGAGATAAGTGCCTATCGCCCCCAGCAGGGTGGCTATGCCACCAAACACCATATCGTATATGCCGTAGGGTGAAAAGAAAAAGTTGGACAGCACACAACCGATGGTGAGCCCAGGGATAGCCTCAGGGAAAATCACTGCAGTCAAAACCAAGACTTCAGACAGTCTAAACTGGATAGGTCCAAAGGATAGAGCGGGGATTGCTACGGTGAGAGCAAAGTACAATGCGCCAATAAGCGCGGCTCTTGTGACAAAAAGAAGAGATTTTTTCAAAATTACCTCGGTTTTTTTTATTGATGGGTGTTGCCGTGACCATCGGTTGTATGTTATCATATAATAAATTACAACGCAAACGTTTTAGGAGAAGTTATGCACGAATTTAACAACATGGAATTTTTGAATAGCGCCCTCAACACCGGTTGCTTCGTCACCTCAGGGGACAACCCTATGGTGTGCAGTTGGGGATTTGTTGGCGTTATGTGGCACAAAAAGGTGTTTATTGCACCTATCCGCGTCAGCAGACACACCGCAAAACTCATTGACGAAACAGGAGTTTTCACCGTCAGCGTACCTGCCGCCGGCACCTTCAAAAAGGAACTTGCTTTCTGTGGCACAAAGAGTGGCAGAGACTATGACAAGTGGGCAGAAACCGGCATGGAAAAACAACCTGCAAAGTCAGTTGACACTTGTGTTGTCAAGGGTTGCGAAAAGTATTATGAATGCAAAGTTGTGGGCGTTGTGCCTATGACTGACGATATGGACGTCAGCGCAGTGTCCAACTGGTATCCCTTGTCAGAAACCTATCCCAACGGCGACAGACATATCTTCTATTTTGGTGAAATCATAAACGAGTATTGATATGAAAATTTGGGGCAAACTGATGAAGGAAGACAAACTTTTGAAGAGCGTGCTTTTTGAAAGTCCGCGGGTTTTGTCCTCCTCAAATTTCATCAAGGACTTGCAAGAAATATGCTATATGATGGACGTGTCCACCCCCGTGTCACTGCCCACTCACTTCAAGCATTTTGACCGCTTCAACCGTGTGAAATATATCCCTCGTGACTTCGTTGAAGAGGTGGATTTCACCGCTCTTATCCTAGAGCACGTCCTTGACAAGAAGTAGTCACAAATTTATTCATATCACAAAAACGGCACTTTAAGTGCAAAAATTGGAATAATAAACCTCTTGCTATGCAAACTAAACTGGCAGGAGGTTTTTATTATGAACGGAACTTTCACTCGACGCATTGACGATCTTGGACGGATTGTAATACCCAAGGAACTCCGTCGCACCCTTCGCATAAAGGAAGGTGATGAACTTGAAATTTTGCCCGACGGCGACAAGTTGGTGCTGAAGAGATACTCCCCATTTCAAGATATGCAATACGCCTCTGACGGCGTGGCGCAGATGATTCGTCAACACGTGGGCGGTGACGTCTTTATCCTTGCAGGCGATGCTTTCGTGTCCGCAGTTGTCAAGGGCAAACTGACCTCGCACCTCACCCCCTCAAAGGAACTTTTGCGTGCCTCGTCAACTCGCAGTGCCATAGTAATTTCAGGAGAAGAATGCCCCTTGTTTGAAGGCAAGGACAGTGATGGTTTTCTTGCTCTTGAACCTATTTTGGTCAACGGTGACCTTATCGGCACGGTCATAGTTTCAAAGCAAAATCAGTTTGATGAAAACGCTCTTGGCTACATTCGTTTTGCCAGTGCAATTTTAGGGGCAGTGGTGGGGATGTGAAAAAGACAAACCAAACTTTCAACTACACCGACACCCCCTCAGTGAAACGGCGCAACCGCCTTATGGGTGGGGCAATGATTTTGGCAGTGGGCTCAGTCATAGGCAAGATTATCGGCGCACTATATCGCATACCTCTCACCAATGTTTTAGGGGCAGAGGGTATGGGCATGTATCAACTTGTTTTCCCAGTGTTTGCCCTCTTTATGGTTTTGTCCAGTGCAGGAGTGCCCACTGCGCTATCTCGTATAGTGGCGGAAAAGCGGGCAATGGGTGAAAGTGTCAAAAAATATTTTTTTGTGGCAATGGCAGTCCTTGTCACTCTTTCCACGTTAAGCACCATTTTGGTGCTATCTCTATCTCGCCCTCTTGCTCGTTGGCAGGGCAATGAAAGTGTGGCGCTAGGCTTTCAAATCATAGCCCCGTCCATATTTTTCGTTGGCATAACCGCAGGGCTTCGTGGTTGGTTTCAAGGTGAAATGCACATGCTTCCCACCGCCATATCCAACGTAATAGAGCAGGTTGTCAAACTGGCTTTCGGTTTAGGGCTTGCAGTCTATTTGAAACGATATGGGCTTATATGGTCAGTGGCAGGTGCGTTTCTCGGCGTCACCCTGTCGGAGATTGTGGCGGCAGGCTATCTTGTCATCACCTATCTTGTCCGTGAAAGGAAACACAAAGTCAGTGGAAAGTTGCTGTCCTTTGAAAAGGAGGAGGGTGTCAAGATGCTCCGCATCGCTTTCCCTATAGCAATAGTTGCGTTGCTTTTGCCCCTTTCCAACTTTTTTGACAGCTTCATCGTTGTCAACGTGTTGAAACTCCGTGGTCTTTCAACGGACGTCGCCACCAGCCAGTATGGTCTTTTGTCTGGCCCTGTCACATCCCTTGTCAATATGCCCGTGGTGCTCATTATGTCCCTTGCGGTTGCCATAGTGCCCTCGGTGTCGGTGTCAAGGGCGGAGAGGGACATTGACAGCATACTTTTCAAAAGCAGATTGTCACTGAAACTTGCCTATATGGTTGGCGTGCCCTCAGCCATATTTATGATGGTTTTTTCAAGAGAGATAATCTCCTTGCTTTATTCCTCTCTTGACGAAGGCCCTCTCATCATAGCTTCAAATCTTCTCATCATCACCGCACCTAACATCGTCATAATGTCCGTTATGCAGATTTACGTCTCCCTTCTTCAAGCCCTGGACAAAACTATGTCCGCCGTAAAGGGCTTGACGGTTGCGGTTGTTGTCAAAATTGTCTTGTCCGTTGTGCTTGTGAGGTATATCGGCATAATAGGGGCAGGGGTGTCTATGCTTGTTATGTCAGTGACCGCCCTCGCCCTTGTCAACGTCAGTTTTCTCCGCCTCACCTCACTGCGCCTACACCAACCAATCGCATTATCCCTCTTTTCAGGTGGTGTCAGCGGACTTTGCATCCTTGTGCCAAAGGCCTATATCGTACACGATATACTTGCACTTTTCATCGGTTTTGTGCTATGCTATACAGTGTATTTCTTCTTGTCAACTCTGTTTGGAGTTATGGACAGGCAGGAGTATCACTCCTTGCCCCTAGGCAAAATACTATTGAAACTGCATCGAATCGTTCGATTTTGGGAGTATGAAAATGGCACTCACATCCGCTCTTAAAGGCTCATATCAAGTCTATGAAGCAACCGATTTTGCACCCTCCTTTGTCCTTGTCAACAAGCGCATACCTTGCCTTGTGAAAGTGGAAAAAATAGAGGAGTGCGAGATGGTCAAAAACAAGATCATTTCAGCCTACGGAAAAGACAAATCCGTAGCCTTTTCATTTGACGGAAAAGAGGGCACTTGCGAGGCTCAAAATCTTGGTGTATTTGATGAGGTTTTGCTCACCCCCGAAAAGGAACTGAAAGAGCGCAAACGCTTTGACCTTGGTGACCTGGAAGAGATTATGAAACGCCTCCGCGCGGACGACGGTTGCGAGTGGGACAAAATCCAAACACATGAGTCCATCCGCATCAACCTTATTGAGGAAGCATACGAGCTTCTTGAAGGTCTTGACAAGGGGGATAGAGATATGATGCTTGAGGAGTGCGGTGACGTGCTTTTGCAAGCAGTTTTTCACACCCAAATTGCAGAGGATGAAGGGGATTTCAACTGGGCGGATATGCTGACAGCATTGTGCAGAAAACTCCTTGACCGCCACACCCACATCTTCGGTGAAAACCACGCCGACACCCCCGAGGAAGCACTAGTATTTTGGGCAGAGGCAAAGAAGAAAGAAAAGAAGTACACTTCAAACACAGACGCTATGAGCAGAGTGCCCAAAAACTTCCCCGCACTTCTTTATGCAGAGAAGATTCAAAAGATTGCCAAGAAGTGTGGCTTTGACTGGGACGACGTCGACGGCGCAGTAGCAAAGGTGAGAGAAGAGCTTGATGAACTCCTCACCGCCACTCCCGAGCACAGACACGAAGAGGCAGGAGACCTTCTCTTTGCAGTGTGCAACGTGCTCCGCTTTTTCAAGATAGACAATGAAATGGCACTCCACGACGCCAACAGAAAATTTGAGTCACGTTTTGCAGTGGTTGAAGAACTTGCCACTCGTGACGGCAAGAGTATGACCGACTACACCCTTGAGGAACTTGACAAGTTTTGGGATGAAGCAAAGCGTCAAGGCAAATAAGAGATGAGGTGTTCTTGCCAACAAAATGATGGCAAAATCATCTTTTGACAAAAACAAATAAAACACACAATAATGACGAAAACGGCAGTTTATTGTCGTAAAACAAAGATATAATATGCGTATTGGTGAAATTGAACTGAAATCCAACATTGTCTTTGCACCCATTGCAGGATTCTCTGATGCAGGGGCAAGACACCTGTGTGCCAAGTATGGCGCAGGTCTTTTGTACACCGAAATGGTCAGTGCAAAAGGGCTTTGCTATGGCGGTAAAGGCACTGAGGACTTGCTTCACACCACCGACACAGGAGTGCCCGCTGCAGTGCAGATTTTTGGCAGTGAGCCTGAGTTTATCTTCAAGGCTTGCCGAGATGAACGCCTAGCCAAATTTGACATAATCGACATCAATATGGGTTGTCCTGTAAGAAAGATTGTTTCAAACGGTGAAGGCAGTGCCCTTATGGAAAATCCTGCCCTAATCACCGAGATTGTGGCTTCCGCAGTTGAGGGAGGTCGTCGCCCTGTCACCGTCAAAATCCGTGCCGGTGTTGACAAGGATATTTTGGCAGTTGATTGCGCCCTTGCCGCCGAAAAAGGCGGTGCAAGTGCGGTTGCGGTGCACCCTCGTTTCCGCACTCAAATGTACAGTGGGGTGGCAGACCACACAGTGACAAAAATGGTGAAGGACGCCCTCTCAATCCCCGTCATAGCAAATGGTGACATAGTGGACAAAGCATCCCTTGAAAAGGTGAAAGAGGTGAGTGGTGCAGACGGCTTTATGATTGCCCGTGGCGCTCTTGGCAAACCCTATATTTTCAGTGAACTTTTGGGGCTTGAATATACATACGACAACAAGGCTTCAGTCCTTGAACATATCTCAATTTTGCGCCAAACACTCCCTGACAGAGTGGTTGCAAATATGATGAAATTGCAACTTTGCCACTACGCCAAAAACACCGGCAACACAAAGGCAGTTCGTATGGCTCTTGCCTCAGTCACTGACCTAAACGGCATACTGAATTTGGTGGAAGAATATCTCTAAAATTCCACAAAATTTTCCATAAAATTTGACTGAAAATTCCGCAAAAAATCATCACAAATATCTATTAAAAACAAGTTGATTTTCAGGGCGGAAAAATCACAAAAAAAACAACCGAAAAAAGTCCTCAAAAATTCACAAATATTTACTAAATTTTTAGAACAAAATTTAGGACAAAATCTAGGAAGAATTATGGCATTCAACATAGTGCTCGTAGAGCCCGAAATCCCTCAAAACACAGGCAACATTGCCCGCACCTGCGCCGCAACAGGGTCAAGACTTCATCTTGTCAAACCCTTAGGCTTTGCCATTGACGACAAGTCCTTGAAGCGCGCAGGCCTTGACTACTGGCATCTTCTTGACGTGACGGTGTATGAAAACATCGACGAATTTTTCTTGAAGAATCCCGATGGCAATAAGTGGTATCTCACCACCAAGGGCGCAAAACGCTACGATCAAGCGTCATTTTGTGACGGAGACTATTTCATCTTCGGCAAGGAAACAAAGGGGCTCCCCGAGGAATTGTTGCACGACAACTATGACCACGCCCTTCGCATACCTATGATTGCAGACGCAAGAAGCCTCAATCTTTCAAACTCGGTTGCAATCGTAGTTTATGAAGCAATCCGCCAAAACGACCACGGCCACCTTCTTGAACAGGGCCACCTTACAAAATTTTAGTCCAAAGGACTAACACTATTATGAACGCAGAATTTAAGTTGAACGGAAAGATTATAGAAACAGAAAGGCTTGTCCTTCGTCCTTTCAAATGGGAAGACCTCGACGACTTTTTCACATACGCATCAGTTGAGGGTGTAGGTGAGATGGCAGGTTGGCCTCATCATGAAAACAAGGACAAGAGCAAAGAAATCCTCACTCACTTCATTGAAGAGGACAAGACTTTTGCAGTGTGCCTCAAAGAGAACGGACGTGTTGTAGGCTCATTGGGCATTGAGTTTTATGGCGCAGAGGACAAACTGACCGAGTTTGACGGCTACAAAGGCAGAGAAATCGGCTATGTTTTGGCAAAAGATCAATGGGGCAAGGGGCTTATGGCAGAGGCAGTGAGGGCAGTAATCAACTATCTCTTTGATGAAAAAGACCTTGATTTCCTCACCTGTGGCTACTATGACTTCAACAATCAGTCAAGACGAGTGCAAGAGAAATGTGGATTTAAGCCATATCGCAAACTGAATATGGAAACACGTATGGGCACGGTTGAGCCCGGCGTCCTCAATCTCCTCATCAACCCGAGGAAGAATATCACTTTCAACTTCTCTCACCCCGAAACCCTCCTTTGGAAGGATTGATAGGAAAGCACCTGTCAAACAAAACTTTAACCAAATATAAGACAACTCAAAGCGACTGCAACCGCAGTCGCTTTTTTATGTTTGAGTTTAATCTATTTTTCTAAAAACCGCCATTTTCACTCAAAAACCTTAATTCAAAATTCAAATCATCATTTTCACTTAAAAACACGATAAGTGTACCATAAAACCGCAAATTTTGTCAAAACAAGCCGAAAACGGCAATTTTAGGTGGTTTTGAGCGGATATTCAAAACACATAAAACACGAAACGTGTTGCAAATATATTGCCTTACAACACGTTTCGTGTTTTACTTTTTAGCTTATTCGAAGCGTTCTTATACAAGCACTCACTTGTTCGAAGACGGAACGCGAGGAGCAGCGGCGACGAGGAA
>CALABJ010000020.1:0-98744 GCA_937885645.1 uncultured Clostridia bacterium
TAAATAAAGAAAAGAAGAAGGGGTTTGCATGTGTAAGCATGCGTACGACAATGCCGACAAAATATTATCACGAGTTGGCAAGTCTTATAGGACCGCACAAGTGTGAGAACATTGATTCATTAGCAATTCGTTAAACAAAAAAACCACAACTGCGAACGGAGTGAGCAATATCACTTGCCAAAGGCAAATATAACTTTGCAAAGCAAAATATAACTGCGAAGCAATATAACTAAAAAAGCCACCTGCTCGGTGGCTTTTTTCAGTGCATTCTTTTCAAATGGGGCAGTGCGTAGGGGAAGAAGTTTTTGTACGCGGTGCACTTGTCAAGGTCTATACGCTCACGCTTGCAACCGTTTTTGCAAAGACGGTAGTAGTTGCATTCTTTGCACTTTTCTTCAATGCCCAGACTTTCCTCAATAAACTTGATTGCCTTGGGGCTACGTTCAAGTTTTGCAAAGTCGGTGTCAAGGATATTGCCGAGAGAATATTCGTCTGTGCAGTAGAAGTCGCAGGGATAAACCTCTCCGTCTGCCTCAATCACGTATTGATGAGTGCAGTGTCCGTTCATACCACATTGCTCGGCACGTTGTGAGTGGGCAAGGCGTACGAAGTTGTCGAAAAGACGGATTGAGGTGTATCTGCCGTCTATGTAGTCACGGGTGTAAAGAGAGAAGGCTTTTTTGAGGAAAATTTCGTAGTCCTCTGCGTTGATGTGGAAATCCTCTGCGTTCATCATATTTTCCGCCTCGTCCCCGTTTTCATAGAAGGATTCGGGGGTGTCCGCCTTGGGCATGCCGAGGGGTTTAAGACAGGGTATGAATTGCAGGTGCTTGAACTTGTTCTTTCTAAAGAAAGAATACACTCTGCTTATGTTGTCCACAACAGGTTTTGTGATGACGGTGAGGATGTTGAAATCCACCTTTTTTGCTTGGAGCATTTTTGCAGCAGAGTACACTCTGTCAAAAGTGTCTTCACCCTTTGCGTCTATGCGAAGAACGTTGGTGACAGCATCTCCGTCAAGGGATAGCCCCACAAGATAGCGGTTTTTAAGGAAAATGTCGCACCACTCCTCATCAATCAAAGTGCCGTTGGTTTGCACTCCTACGTGGACTGCACTGCGCTTTGTGTTTAGGCGGGGGAGCATAGCGGCAAAACCCCTGAAAAAGTCCTTGCCTGCAAGGAGGGGTTCACCCCCTTGAAATGAAATCATAACCATACTGCCGTCTGCAAACTCAAAGGCTTTTTTCAAAATGTCTTCAAGGGTAGTGAGAGTCATCATGCCGTGAGAAGGCATCTCTCTGCAGGATGCGAGATCGTGGTAGAAACAGTATTTGCATCTCAAATTACAATTTGAAGATGCAGGTTTGATCATCAGTGAGACGGGGGGCATAATTACCTCTAAATTTTTCCTCTGCGGTTGCCACTGAAATCCTTTCTTGCGGCGATGAGTTGAGCCTTCATCATTTCAGCAATTTCAGGGTTTTTCTTTGCAATGTTGTATCCTTCTGCAGGGTCAACGTCCAAATTGAACAAATAGTTTTTGTAGAATTGGTCGATGAATGCGGAGTTTTCAGAGTGTACGTTGTCGTAGTACTTGAAGTCAAATGTGCCTGCAGGGGTGTCCACTGCCATTTGCAAGCCTTGAATCTTGCCTCGTTTCATATAGTACAACACGTCGTGGACACGGAAGTCACTGGGCATATTGCCAGAAAGCACACTCTTCAAGGATACGCCGTCAATTATGCGGTCTGTGGGCAGTTCGTAGTCGTCACCCATGACGTAGTTGAGCACGGTGGGGAAGACGTCTTGAAGCATTGCGCTTGTTTGAATTTTCTTTGTTGTGCCGTAGCGGATGACGTTGCCATCGTAGTCGGTGATGGGGAAGGTGGTGTCGGCGACAGCAGTGCCTGCGCCCACTCCGCCGTTAGGGTAGCTCACCAGCATAGGCACTTTCATACCACCTTCAAAGGTGGTATTCTTTCTGCCACGGAGGTTGCCTGCAACGCCCTCTCTGCCGGGGCCGTTGTCTGAAGTGAAGATGATGAGGGTGTCGTCATAGACACCTTTTGCCTTCAAGTTGTCAAGGATTTCACCAAGACCTTTGTCAAATTCCTCTATGCAATCAATATATGTGTCGTCGGTTGTGTCACCCTTGCCGTTTCCGTTGTTGTCAGAGTAGATAGGATGATGAGGCCAAGGAGTTGTGTAGAACATGAAGAAGTTTTCATCGTTGTCAACTGCTTCGTTGATTTTTTCATTGACCTTTTCTGTGAGGAGAGCGTTTGTTTCGCTTTGGTCCTTGTTGTCTGCGTGAGAGCGGACTTGAGTGCCAACGCCGTCCACTTCTTCCACCCAGTCGTAGGGTGTCATATCGTTGACGTAATAACTGCCGTAGAAGTAGTCAAAACCTTGATTTGTGGGCAAATATTCGCCATAGTCACCAAGATTCCACTTGCCAACGCAGGAGGTTGCATATCCAAGTTCGTCAAGGGCTTCTGCAATGGTGATTTCATCACCAAGTATGCCGTCCACATTGTGGAGGAATTGATAGGGGTTGAGGAAGTGTGTAGGCGAGAAGGTAGGTCCGTCCACCACCGTGGGGAAGATGACGTTGTCAATATATCCACGAGATGCATATCTGCCTGTCAATGCACTGAAGCGTGAAGGAGTGCAAACAGGTGCAGAGGCGTAGAAGTCTTCCATGAAGATTCCGCCGTCTGCAATAGAGTCAATGTTGGGGGTGTTGATGGTTGCTTCACCCTCTGCCATCATGCAGTATGCTGAGATGTCTGCATAAGCCATGTCATCCATAAGGATGAAAAGCACGTTGGGTGCGTCATTTTCTGCCTTTGTAGGGTTCAGTGAATTGAGATAGTCGTCATGACCTTCCCAAAGACGGTCAACGGTGGGGTTGAGGCGGAGATTCATGAAGAGGAAATACACCATTGAGGTGGCTGCCATAAGTCCTGCGCACACTGCGGTGGCAATCTTCTTCTTTTTGCCTTCGATCTTGATGAATTTGATGAGGACTGCAAGGCCGATAGGCGCAATGGTCAGCACCAAGTTCCACCAAAGGCTCTTGCCAAAACTTTCCGCACTATGTCCAAGATGGAAGAGGAACGTGCCTGCGATAAGCACCAAATATGCGCCCCAAAGGAAGATGGGCATTTTGTTCCACTTGATGACTGAAAGAAGGATGAGAAGAGCACTGACAGCGGCAAAAACCACTGCAACAAGGGGGAAGAAGTTCCATCCAGTTGCCCACATGACAATCATAAAGAGATATGCCACGGCGGCATAACAGACGGTGAAGATTGTAAACTTTTTGGGCACAGTCTTCACGTTGTCCTTGTTTTCTACGGTTTCAATTGTGTTGTTGATTTCGTTTTCCATATGCGTACCCGTAATATAGTCTATATATACTTATTCTAACATAACAAAAAAACAATTTCAAGATAGGATTTTTGTTTTGTGTTTGGGCTTGAAATATAAGACGGGATAAAGAAAGGAAACGAAAGCGAGTGGATGATAGAAAAAAAAAGAAAATAGGACTCGTCGAGCCCTATTTTATTCCATCCGTGTCATCTGTTGAGAACATAGTAATCGTGAAGATGGGATGGAGAGGTCAGTCCTTGACAAATTCATTATTTGTGCATCGTGGACATTTGGGGAGAAGGTCGTAGTCGCCTACCGCCACTTGTTGATGGCAGTTGGTGCAGACGTAAATTCCTTGTCCGGGGGATTGTCCTGTTTTCACTGTGTCAAGCATATTCACCTCGTGTTGTTATTGTGGGATATGAGGGACAAAATATGCAAAAATACCATTTCCAACATTTGGAAACTTGACATTTTCCGTCATTTTGGTATCATATCACCGATAAAAGGAGTGACTATGGACAGAGTTCAAAAAGCAAAAGACCTTTTCAGCAGTGGCTACACTTGCTCACAAGCGGTTGTCCTTGCCTACGACGACGTACTGGCAGTGGACAGAGCAGTTCTATCACAAGTGTCTGCCCCCTATGGCGGCGGAATGGGAAGACTCCGTGAAGTGTGCGGAGCAGTGTCAGGCGCAGTTATGGTCATATCCCTCCTCACCGGCCTTGACACCCTTGTCCCCGAAGAGAAAAAGGAACTTTATGCCCTTGAAAGACAGGTGGCAGAGCGTTTTAAGGAAAGGGCAGGCAGTTATATTTGCCGTGACCTCATCGCAGTCCACCCCCACGGAGACACCCACAACTCCCACAAACCCGCTTGCAGAGAACTTGTTGGGTTGGCAGTGGAGATACTTGAAGAAATAAAGATTACGGAGTATAGAAAATGACAAGCAAACAAAGAGCAACTTTGCGCAGCATGGCACAAAGCATCCGCCCCATCTTCCACATCGGCAAAGGTGGAATCAACGACAATATGATCAACGACATCGTGACCGCCCTTGACGCCCACGAACTTATCAAAATCGATGTCCTCCGCTCCTGCGAAAGCACCGCAAAGGAAATCATTGACGGTCTTGCAGCAGCAACCGGCGCAGAACCCATCCAAGCAATCGGTGGCAAAATCGTCCTCTACAAGCGTAGCACCCGTGACAACGTAAAGCACATTGAGTTTTAATGAGAAGCGAAGACAAAACCAAACTGAATCCTATCAACGAGCCAAAGGCCCCGCCCAAAACCGAGGCAGAGAAGCACGCCCGTGAACAACTGAAAAGAGAGCGTGAACGCACTCAAAAGTTCAAGCGTGACTACTTTGACTACTACGACGACGTCAAAGTTGGCAGACGAGAAGACTGGTAAAAAAAGGCACTCAAACGAGTGCTTTTTTTCACGGATTGAATACTATGGAGTGTCGGCAAAAGAGGAGGAGCGCCGACTATGTTGAGATCGGATTGATTAAGGCCACCGCATCATCATTTCGCACACCAAATGATTTGATGATGCAGAGCCAAATTTAATTTGCGATTATTATTTGAAATATCTGTCGAGCAAGCCTTGGAAAGCCTTACCATGTCTTGCTTCGTCACGTGCCATTTCGTGCACTGTGTCGTGGATTGCATCAAGGCCTTCTTCCTTGGCGCGCTTTGCAAGTTCAAATTTGCCGAGGGTTGCGCCGTTTTCTGCGTCAACACGGAGTTCGAGATTCTTCTTGGTTGAATCGGTGACGACTTCGCCGAGAAGTTCTGCAAATTTTGCTGCGTGTTCTGCTTCTTCAAGTGCTGCCTTTTCCCAGTAGAGACCGATTTCAGGATAACCTTCACGGTGTGCAACTCTGCTCATTGCGAGGTACATACCAACTTCGGTGCATTCGCCTTCAAAGTTTGCTTTGAGGCCCATGTAGATGTCTTCGGGAACGCCTTTTGCTACGCCAACGACGTGTTCTGCTGCCCATTGAAGTTTTCCTTCTTCTTGGAGGACGAACTTGCTTGCAGGTTGTTTGCAGAGGGGGCAAAATTCGGGGGGATTAGGTCCTTCGTGTACGTAACCACAGACTGTGCATTTCCATTTTTTCATAATAAATTCTCCTTATTGCTTATAGCTTTTATATTTTTATTTTTTATTGTATTTGGGTTTTATTTGTTTGTTTTGTGTTGATAAAGTGCTGTTTCGGTCAGCAGTTGCAGTTTGAGCATATACCCTTGAACACCACTTCTGCCTCAACAATCAGATTGCCGTTTGTTGACAATGCGTCCAACATTTCCTTTCCGAATGTAGTGGCGATGTCCACCACTGATCCGCACTTTGAGCAATGGAAGTGAGCATGGGTGCAGGTGGTTTTGTCAAACCTGTCAGGAGCACCGGGCACGGCAATCCTTCTCACTCTACCGCTGTCCACCAAGTCACCAAGCACTCTATACACTGTGCCAAGACTGACTGTGGGGAGCACGTCTTTCACTCTTTGGTAGATAGTCTCTGCCGTGGGGTGGTCGCAGGAAGACAGCACCACGTTTTCAATTGTGCTCTTTTGGATTGTGTTTCTTCTTACGACTTGTTCCATACTTTCCTTATTGATTTTTGTTGTTAATTTGATTGCTTATTGATAATGGTTATCGTTTACAATAACAATATACACTAGGATTGAAGTGTTGTCAACAAAAATTTTAAAATTTCTAAAAAATTTTTTTGCAAATTATAAAGCTGAGTGCGAACATGTCAAGAATATGTCCCCCTTCCTCATGTGTTTCCCCCATTTGCCATTCGGCAAAGCCCTGCGGGCAGGGACACACTCGGCGCGCGCACATTAAGCGGCGTCGCCTCATTATGCCACTCGTTGCGTTGGTGCAAAAAAATCACAGCGCACCCGCAACTTCGTACTCTCGTCTGGTGCTTGGCACTCGCTACGGTCGTCGCCGCTGCTCCTCCAATTCCGTCTTCGAAGGAGTGAGTGCTTATATATGCGCGCGAGGTACACGCCAAGTGCTCAAAAAAAAGGCACTCGCTTGAGTGCCTTTTGCTTTTGTCATAAAGTTGTTTAGATTCTAGTGGTTTTGTCTTCGCCGATGCCAAGCATGCCGTCAACCACGTATCTCTTGCCGTTGGTGTCGGTGACGTAGCCACTGATGTTGCCGTAGGGCAGTGCGTAATAGACGTCAACAAGTCCAAGGTGGATGGGCATATAGAAGACGTCTTTGATCTCGAACTTGACGTCAACGATACCTTCGCCCTTTTCGTCCACAACCTGCCACTCTTTTGCCTTCTTTTTGCCGTCTTTATGTTTGAACACGACAGGAGGCATAGGGAAGGACTCGTTTTCAATCCAAATGACGTTTTCGTTGTAGTTTTCTTGGTCAACGGATTGATTTCTCGTCAGGTTGAAAGCAAAATATTTCTTTTCGCCGTCCATATCGATTGTGCCCATGGTGGTGAGCCAGTCGTAGTGAGCACGGAAGGGATAATATCCTTTGTGGTCGTCGATGATACCAACGGAGTTTTCGTTGGTGTCGTATCTTTCACCATTGACGGTGATATGACCGGTGGCTTTGAAGAAGTCCTTTTCACTGTACAGTGCGTTTTGGAAGTTGCCTTTTTTGTCCTTTTTCAAAGGCATAACACCAACTGCGGAGGGGGAGATGCGGTCAAATTCAATGTCGATTTCAAAAGAGCCTTTCTTGGACTTTGAAAAACCTTTTGCGCTGGCTTTGCCGTTCAAAAAGTCGTTGTTGATGCGGTATTCGCTGTTTTTTGTGGCAAGATAGCAGTGGTCGTCTATGAGTTGGCTTGCCACTTTTCCCTTTGATGCAGGGAATACGAAGTTGCGCCAAGCACTGATTTTTTCGGTCTTTTTGTCGTACCACACAAAGATGTTGAAAGCAAGAGGTCCCATGATATAGACTGCACTGATAAGTGCGCCTTCATCCATATGCACTTCAAATGCTTCCCATTCGGTCAGTCTGCCACGTTTCATCTTGTCGGGCATACGAGGTCCGCAGGGTTTGTCTGCATCAAGCAGGTTGAGGTTTTTGAAAGGTGCGTCAAAAGTGCCGTAGTGGACTTTGCCGTTTTCAACGATTGATTCAGGGGTGGGCGCAGGTATGCGCTTGGGTGAGATATAGTGGCTCATAATTTTCTCCCTTATCTTTATACATCTAGGTTATCACGAAAACAGCCCCATTTCAATAGACGAATTCGTGGAAGTGTTGAATATCTCCCTTTTTTGACGAGAATTGTAGGGAAGGGATAAAAAAAATGCACCCACTGACGTGAGTGCAATTTTTTGTGGTTGCGGGGGAAGGACTTGAACCTACGACCTCCGGGTTATGAGCCCGACGAGCTACCGACTGCTCTACCCCGCGACGATGCTTGCTTATAATACGGCATTGGAATGCGTTTGTCAAGCAGATTTTACATAAAGTTGAAATTTTATTCTATATAAATATATACATATAAGAACGAATGTATGCAAAAAGATTGATGTTGACAGAAAATATTGAGCTATTGTATAATGTTGAAAAAACTAAAAGGAGTTCGACAATGAAAAACGTAATCAAGCACGAAAAGTACGGCGAAATCGTCTACAACGAAAGCGTTTGGACTGGCAAAAAGCGTCTTTTCGTCAATGGCGCTGAGTTGGCACGTAGAGCAAAAAACACCTATGTTTATGATGTAGATGGAATGACACACACCGCAGTCATCACAGGTAATTTTGTGATGGGAGCAACACTTTTGATCGGTGGTGAGAAAATCCAACTCGTCCCAAAAATCAAGTGGTATGAAATCGCCCTTGGCGTGATCATGTTTGCATTTTTCCTCGTGTGGGGCAACGTTCCTACACTTTGTGCAATGTTCCCGTTGGTGGGCGGTGCAATAGGCGGAGTTGTCAGTGCGTTGTTTGGCATTGGCGCAATTGTCACAATGAAATTCCTGAAACCCATTTGGGCAAAACTTGTGACTTGGGTTGTATGCTTTGGCGCAGCAATCGGCATCAACTACGGCCTAGCACTTGCAGTGATATCATTGATGCAATAATATGAAAAAAGGACGCACCCATAGAGGTGCGTTTTTTTATTGCAAAAAATCAAAAAAAGTGTTGACAAACAAGCGGGGCGGATTTATTATGAAAATACCCCTCGGGGGTATGTGAATAAGAAGAAAAAGGTACATTATGGAATATTGTGAACATTGCAAATTGAAGCACCGCACCCCAGATGAGGCAAAGGCGCTTATCAACAGACTGAATAGAATTGAAGGTCAAGTCCGCGGAGTGAAGGGTATGGTTGAAAATGACACCTATTGCACGGATATTCTTGTGCAAGTCAGTGCAATCACCGCCGCACTCAACGCATTCAACAAGGAACTTATGGCCTCACACATCCGCACCTGCGTGGCGGAAGACATCCGCAGAGGAGATGACAGCACCATTGAAGAGTTGGTTGCCACCCTCCAAAAATTGATGAAGTAATATGGAAAAGTATATTGTCACAGGAATGGACTGCGCATCTTGTAGCGCACGTGTTGAAAGGACTGTTTCTGCCCTTGAAGGAGTGGAGAGTTGTGTTGTGAGTCTGCTCACCAACTCTATGACCGTCACGGGAGATATATCTCCCGACAAGGTTGAGGCGGCAGTCAATGCAATCGGCTATCACGCAAAGCACGTCACCGACTCCACCCCCACGGTGGTGGTGAAGGAAAAGGGCAAGTTGGACAAAAACACCAAGTGGCTTGTCACCCACTTGTCATTGTCAGTGGTGCTGACCTCAGTGCTTATGTATTTCTCTATGGGCTACACCATGGCAAATTTCCCTTTGCCCAAAGGGATGGTGGAAAGCCCTATGTCCGTAGCAATCGTGCAGATGGTCATAGCCCTTGTGGTTATGGCGTTGAACGCCAAGTTTTTCATCAACGGCACAAAGGGTATGTTGCGCTTATCTCCCAACATGGACACCCTTGTGTCAATGGGCTCACTGGTGTCCTTTGGATACAGTGTGTATATCTTTGCCCTCGTCGTCATTGATGAAAGGGCAGGGAATATCGCATCGGCAACCCACCAACTTCACGGATTATATTTTGAATCCGCAGCAATGATACTCACCCTCATCACCATAGGCAAAACCTTAGAGGCCAGAGCAAAGGGCAGGACAACCAGCGCCCTTGAAGGACTTTTGCGCCTTGCACCCAAGACTGCAACCGTAGTTCGTGATGGCGTAGAAATGGTGGTCAAAGTCGAAGACGTTGGAGTGGGTGATATATTCATCGTTCTCCCCGGTGACCAAATCCCTGTGGACGGCGTTGTGGTTGAAGGCAGAAGTGCAGTCAATGAGTCCGCCCTCACCGGCGAAAGCATACCCGTTGACAAAGAAATAGGTGACAACGTGTCCTCAGGCACAATGAACGTCAGCGGTTATCTAAAATGCAGAGCAGAGCGTGTTGGTGAAGACACAACCCTCTCACAAATCATACGTATGGTCAGTGACGCCAGTGCCACAAAAGCCCCCATTGCAAAACTTGCAGACAAGGTGTCAGGGGTGTTTGTGCCTGTGGTTTTGGGCATATCCCTAGTCACTCTCATTGTATGGCTTTCTTTGAAAGCCCCCGTTGGCGAAGCAATCATACACGCAATATCCGTCCTCGTCATCTCTTGCCCCTGCGCCCTCGGACTTGCAACTCCTGTTGCCATTATGGTGGGTATGGGCAAAGGCGCACGAAATGGAATACTCTTCAAGACTGCAACCTCAGTTGAGCAAGCAGGCAAGGTGAAGATTGTTGCCTTTGACAAGACGGGCACTCTCACCAAGGGCAATCCTACCGTGGTGGGTGTGTATCCTGCAACAGGTGTCACCGAAAATGAACTCCTAACCCTTGCAACTGCCCTTGAACAACACAGTGAGCACCCTCTTGCAAAGGCAATTATGAGGAAAGCGGTGTGCGAAAACATTGAAACAAAGGCAGTTGAGGACTTTGAAATCCTCCCCGGTCACGGCGTAAAGGCAACCCTTGACGGAGTGACACTTGAGGGCGGAAACAGAGTGTTTATCGAGTCAATCTGCACAATCCCCGAAGAAATGAAAGAGGTGGCTGAAACCCTTGCGGAAGAGGGCAAAACACCTATGTACTTTGTGGCAGACGGAGTACTGAAAGGTGTCATCGCTGTCGCGGACGTCATAAAGAAAGACGCAATCGAGGCAGTGAAACACCTTCACGAAATGGGTGTGAAAACCGTTATGCTGACAGGCGACAACGAGCGCACCGCAAAGGCAATTGCCAAGGAAATCGGCATTGATGAAGTGGTGGCAGGAGTCCTTCCTGACGGCAAGGAAAAGGTGATAAGACAACTGCAAAAAGAGGGGGCAGTGGCAATGGTCGGTGACGGCATAAATGACGCACTTGCTCTCACCGTTGCGGAGGTTGGCATTGCAATCGGCGCAGGCACGGACGTGGCAATAGATGCCGCCGATGTGGTGCTTATGAAGGACAATCTCACCGCCGTGCCCAATGCAATCAAACTGTCAAGACACACTCTTAGAAACATCAAGCAAAACCTGTTTTGGGCGTTCATCTACAACGTCATCAGCATACCCATTGCAGCAGGGGCACTGACTCCTGTTGGTGTCAGCCTCAGCCCTATGGTTGGTGCAATCGCCATGAGTTTGTCAGACATATTCGTGGTGGGAAATGCCCTCAGACTGAACCTGTTGAAACTCTTTGAAACAAAACAAGAAACTGACACAAAACACACTTTAAGTTGTGATTGTGGTGACGTAAACTGCGGTTGTTGTGAAGATGAACATAACGATTGCTACTGCGATGATCATCACGAAGCACGTTGTGATGACCATTGCAGTTGTCACAATGACCACCACGAAGACCACACAGAAAACACCGAAAATACGGAGGAAACCAATATGACAAAGACAATGAAAATTGAAGGTATGATGTGCCCTCACTGCGAAAACAGAGTGCGCAAAACCCTTGAAGCAATGGACGGAATTGAAAGCGCAGTTGTGTCCCACGTTGAAGGCACTGCAGTCCTCACTCTCACCAAAGACGTGGACAACGACCTCCTCAAAAAGACCATTGAAGACCAAGGCTATCCCGTCCTTGAAATCAAATAATTGTTGATTTACACTTTAAGTGATGATAGAATATTATCATCAATAGAAATGTGAGGAAACCCCTATGTCAATGAGAGATAAACTGCATACCGGAGAATTGTATCTTCCTGATGATATGTCTGTAGTTGTTGAACAAGCAAAATATCTCAATCGTTTGCGCAGGTATAATAGGACAGGGCCATATCAATTTTTTACACGACAAAGACTTCTAAAAAAGATGTTTGCAGACCTGGGCAAAAATTGCTACATCGAGCCTCCTTTCCACGCAAACTGGGGCGGACATCACGTTCACTTTGGCAACCACGTCTACGCCAACTTCAACCTTACAATCGTTGACGACACCCACGTGTATGTAGGGGACAACGTTATGTTTGGACCCAACGTGACAATAGCAACAGGCGGTCATCCCATCATTCCTGAATTGAGAGAAAAAAACTATCAATACAATATGCCCGTCCATATCGGCAAAAACGTATGGATAGGGGCAGGGGCTCTCATTATGCCCGGCGTCACCATAGGGGAAAACACCGTCATCGGCGCAGGCAGTGTGGTGACAAAGGATATCCCTGCAAACGTGGTGGCAGTGGGCAATCCTTGTAGAGTTATGCGAGAAATCGGCGACCGCGACCGTGAATTCTATTTCAAGGACCGCCGAATCGACTGGGACAACGTGTAAAAGTATAAAATCAGCAATGTAAAGAGAAATAAAAAACCCACTCTATGAGTGGGTTTTGTTATTATTCAAAACAAAAATCAACCGAATCCCATAAATTTCTTTCCAACAAGTTTGCCGTTGTAAAAGAGTCTCATAAACATGTATCCCATTTTTGCTTCAACGGGAATGTTTATGCCATAATTGTCAATATTGCCTCTGAGCGTAAATTGTCCAGCAATATAGCTTACGTATCTGTCCACGACTTGCCCATTTATGACAAGTGAGCACACTTCGGGTGCGTTGAACACCTGAACAACATTGCCACCTTCTTTATACTCAATTTTCAGTCGACCTAAACCCATAATTACCTCCTTTGTGCACATCAAAATAGGCAGTTCAATAAAGCAGAGCAACCTGCAAGAACCGTTGAATTTACTATATCAAAAATAGTAGGGAAAGTCAATATAGAAGCAATTTCTAAATTAAGCGCCAGCAGTGACTCGTCACTGGTTCAGGGTGTGCAAATTAAATCACGGCAAAGCCGTGTATGAAATCATTGTGAAACAATGTATGCAATCAAAACGCAGTTTTGTATGGCATCAAGCCAAACTAAACAATTACATGCACGCAAGCGTGATTACATGCAATGCTCTGCATTGATGACATTCCAATCCTTCGGCTTGGATAAAAAAATCTCGTCCTTGCGAACGAGATTTTTTTGGTGGACACTACTGACTCGTAGAGAGTGGAACGAACGTAATAGCGAAACGAGTGAGTTTACTCACGTAGTGAGCGCCAGCAGTGACATGTCACTGGTTCAGGGTGTGCAACACCCATCATTGACTTTGTCAATGTAAGTCCAGTTTGCCACAAAAAAAAGAAGCCTGTTTAGGCTTCTAATTTTTTGGTGGACACTACTGGACTCGAACCAGTGACCCCCTGCTTGTAAGGCAGGTGCTCTAACCAACTGAGCTAAGCGTCCAAAATATAAGAGCCACTAAAACTAGTGGCTCTTTGGTGACCCTACCGAGGTTCGAACTCGGGTTACCGCCGTGAAAGGGCGATGTCTTAACCGCTTGACCATAGGGCCTCGTTACACCCGAAGGTGGTTGTATTTCCGCTGATGGCTTTGCCATCTATATTTCCTCATCTTACTCTCCCAAGTGGTACTTGATTCCTCACTTGCCATCATGGAGAAAAGATGGTACTTATCAAATTGGTAGCGGCGGTCGGATTCGAACCAACGACCTGCCGGGTATGAACCGGCCGCTATAACCATCTAAGCTACGCCGCCATAGCACCTAACCATTTGATGCTTGTATATAATATCAACAATGTTTTTTTCTGTCAACTAAACTAAAACAATTTGATGAAAAATTTTACAATTTTCGTTATCCAAGGGGATTAAGCAAGTATTTTTAGTGTTAACTGACTTATTTTATAGTTGAAAAGGCGGGGCGGGGTGGTGTATAATAGGATAAATTTGTTTTGGAGAACGACTATGAGTAGATGTCCTATTTGTTTTGGTGATATGATTGAGCACCCTAACGGCAAGGGTGCATATTGCGATAAGTGTGGAGTTCATTACACCAGCGAGCAAATTGCAAGACTGGGGCTTGACAAAGCCCCCGAGTTTCCCGTGCAAACCTTGTACGTCAATCAAGGTGTTATCACTTCTTCTGCAAGAGGGCTTGTTGACGTCGTCATCCCCGAAGGTGTGGTTGGAATCGGTGATAGATCTTTTTGGGGCGGAGAAATAAGGACTCTGGTGATCCCCGACACCGTCACAAAAATAGGGGCAAGTGCGTTCAGTGAATGCAGAAATCTTGAAAAGATTTATTTTGGCAGTGGGCTGAGAGAAGTCAATGACCGCGCCTTTGAGAATTGCTTTTCACTCAAAGAAATCCACATAAAAGACGTGGCGTCTTGGTGTAAGATATCTTTCAATAGGGGATACGGCCCGGGCAGTCACAGCACTTATCCTTTTACGGTGGTCAATGCAAAACTGTTCATTGACGGCAAGGAAGTGAAACACTTGGTCATCCCCGAAATGACCACGATTGGCGATGGACAATTTGCAGGATGCAGCAGCATTGAAAAGGTGACTTGTGGCATCGGAGTGTCATTCAAAGGATACAGTCAGTTTGAGTTTTGCGACAACTTGAAGGAGTTGCACTTTGAAGGAAGCCCTCGTGACGTCTCTGGTGTGTATCTCCCTGCATGTTGCAAAGTGACAAGCGCAAAGGAAGAACAAGCCAAAAACGCAAGTGAAATTATGAACAGCGCATCATCAAACGTGATGAAGATAATAGAGGACCGCAAAGCAAAAGGCGTATGCGCTCATTGTGGTGGCAAATTTACTCTCATCACCAAAACCTGCAAATTCTGCGGAAAGAAAAAAGACTATTGATTCCACTTAAAAACAAACAAAACCCACTCAAACGAGCGGGTTTTTTGTTTGTCAAAAGCAATGGGATACAATGCTTATTTTTGTTGTGGGCGATGGTTTTTGTAAGGTTTTTGTAGGGGTGTGTGGAGTGGCGTAATAGGTTGTTCAACAAGTGTTGACTTTTTCAACAGGTGTACAAGTTCTTTTTGTTTTTTCACAAAATATGAAACTTGTTCAGAATTTTCTTTTTTTAAAAAGAATCGGTTAGAATACCCGAAAAAAAATCCTTGCAAAAATCGACATTTTTTTATTTTTGTTTATTATTGACTTGATTTCACAAATTGATTATCATTGTCTAGGTTAAAATATTTTGGTGCGTTGCGTGTGTTTGCGCGTCGCGTACATTTAGAGGAGAAGTATGAAAATTTGCAAAACTTTACTCATAACACTTTTGGCACTTATCCTTGTCATGGCGCTGTTTGCCTGCAACCCTGTGGACGATGATCCCGTTGTCCCTGATGGCGGAGATATCGGCGGAGGCACTGGCGACGGCGATGGTGACGGTGACGACGACGATGACGGCGGATTCACTGGTCCTGAATATGAGCTCCCCATGGAAGAAGGCATGAATCAAATCACCTTCTACATCAACTTCAAGGGCGACACCTCAGACTGCGATATGTGGATTTGGTGGGACGGCAAAGAAGGCAGTGGCTATCTTATGCACCCCTGCGCATACGGAGCAAAAGTTGTGGTCAACGTGCCTGAAAGCATCACACAAGTTGGCTTCATAGTCCGCAAGGATTGTTCTGAGCCCGGTGGTAATGCATGGGGCAACGCAACAAAAGACGTAGAAGTGGACCGCTTTGCAGTGATTGAAGGAGATGAAACCTTTGTCTGGCTGAAGAGTGGCGACCAAAATCAATATATTTCCAGCGACGGAGGCAAAACTTTGGAAATCAGAAAGAGCTTTACAATGGCTGGCATGGTCAGCTTCAATCAAGTGAAATACACAATCAATCCTCGCAAGAGAATTGAATCACTTGACCAAATCAAACTTTTCGATGGTGACAGAGAAATTGAAATCACCAGTCTTACTTCACTGAACAACTCAGTCATCAGTGGTACGCTGACAGTGGCAGAAACCCTTGACCTCACAAAGACTTACGTTTTGGAGATTGAGGACTACGGTCAAAAGGCAGTTATGCCCACAGACATCTTTGACAGCGAAGAATTCATCGAAAACTACACCTACGACGGCGACGACCTTGGCGCATACGTCCACGGCGACAGCACCGTTTTCAAACTTTGGGCACCCACCGCATCAAAGGTTGTCCTCAACCTTTTCACAGCAGGTGACGGCGGAGAAGCATTTAAGAAGATTGAAATGACAAAGGTTGACAAGGGCGTATGGGAGCACACCGAAGCAGGTGTTGGACATGGCACTTACTACACCTATTCAGTGACCACCGCAATGGGCACACAAGAAGCAGTTGACCCCTATGCAAAATCAGCAGGCGTCAACGGCAATCGTGGTATGGTGCTTGACTTTGACTTGACCGACCCCACAGGATTTGGTCTTGACACCTACGTCAACAGCATTGACAGCTACACGGACGCAATCATCTGGGAAGTGCATGTGAGAGACTTCTCAAACAAGATTGCATCATCTCAATACAAAGGCAAATACATGGCCTTCACAGAAACAGGCCTCACCAACAGCCATGGCATTTCAGTGGGTGTGGACTATGTGAAGAATCTTGGTATCACTCACGTCCATTTGCTCCCCGTCTACGACTATCAAACAGTTGACGAAGCAAACCCCGACAGCGGATTCAACTGGGGCTACGATCCCAAAAACTACAACGTCCCCGAAGGCAGTTATTCAACAGACCCCTTCAACGGCGAAGTGAGAGTCAATGAATTCAAGCAAATGGTTATGGGCCTCCACAACCAAGGTCTTGGCGTGGTCATGGACGTTGTCTATAACCACACCTACGACGGCAACTCATCTTTGAACAAAATCGTGCCTTACTACTACTACCGCTACACCGCATCAGGTGAAAACTCAAACGGCAGTGGTTGTGGCAACGAAACCGCTTCAAACAGATATATGTTCTCCAAATTTATGGTGGACAGTGTCGTTTATTGGGCAACCGAATATCACGTTGACGGCTTCCGCTTCGACCTTATGGCACTTCATGATATCGCCACAATGCAAAAGATTGAACAAGCACTCCACGCAATCAATCCCAATGCAATCATCTATGGCGAAGGTTGGACAGGCGGAACATCAGCCCTCAGCGGAAACAAGCAAGCAACCCAAGCAAACATCAAGCAAATCACCGTGTCTGACGGAGCAGCAGGTGGTGTGGCAGTGTTCAACGACGTCATCCGTGACGGCCTCAAGGGCAGTGTGTTTGAACACACTGGCAAGGGCTATATCAACGGCGCAGCAACCAGCATCAACCTTTCAAAGGTCAAGTTTAGCATCCGCGGTGGCACAGCACCTTCACCCAGTGGTTGGACGGTGAACAATGCTGCAATCATCAATTACGTGTCCGCTCACGACAACCATACTTTGTGGGATAAGCTTGAAATCTCTTGCCCCGAAAACACAGTGGAAGAAAGACTTGCTATGAACAGACTTGCCGCAGCAGTGGTTATGCTCTCACAAGGCACACCTTTCATGCAAGCAGGTGAAGAAATGCTCCGCACAAAGGGTGGCGATGAAAACAGCTATAAGTCACCTGACTCAGTCAACAACATTGATTGGGAATCACTGACTCCCGACAGCGAAGCATACAAGATGTATCAATACTATCAAGGCCTCATCGCAGTGAGAAAGGCAAGTGACACCCTTACAGCCAACGGCGGTGTTGAAATCACCTTCGTTGAGCTCCCCGGATATGCTTTGGCAGTGAAATTTGTTGGGGCAAACGGTGAAGAAATCGTTGCAGTCATCAACCCCACAAGCAGTGCAGTGTCATACAGTGTCGAAGGAGAGTACACCATCTATGCAGAGGGTGACACCGCAAGTGCAACCGCTCTTGGCACTTTGACAGGGGACTTCAAGGTGGAAGCAAGGACAGTGACCATTCTTGTAAAGAATGCATGATAAAATTCAACCAATATAATTGAGGAAATTATGAGAAAAATCAAACTTATTGCAACAATATTTTGTTTGGCTTTGTGCGTGGCTCTCGTGGTGACGGCTTGCAACCCCACTGACGATGGCCCCACCGTGCCAACTCAGGATGCATGGATCCCCAACACAAGCACAACAACCACGTCTGACACTTTGTACGTCCAAAAGGTTGAAAATATGCCCAGTGACTTCATCTTGGGCATGGACGCATCCGCAGTGCCTGCTCTTGAAGACGCAGGTGTGAAGTACTATGACTTTGACGGCAAGGAAACAGACGTTTACACAGTGCTTCGCATGAACGGAATCAACTATATCCGTGTGAGAGTATGGAACGATCCTTTTGACAGCGAAGGCAGAGGATACGGCGGCGGAAACTGCGACATCAACACCGCAGTTGAAATCGGCAAGCGTGCAACAGCCAACGGTATGAAACTCCTTGTCAACTTCCATTACAGCGACTTCTGGGCAGACCCTGCAAAGCAAATGGTCCCCAAAGCATGGGCAGAAATGGACATTGAAACAAAGGCACAAGCCCTTTATGAATACACCCGTGATTGCCTCCAACTTTTGAAGGACAACAGCGTTGATGTGGGCATGGTGCAAGTTGGCAACGAAACCAACGGCGCAATGGCAGGGGAAAAGATTTGGATGAATATCATCCACTATCTCATGAAAGCAGGCTCAAAGGCATGCAGAGAAGTCTTCCCCACAGCACTTGTGGCAGTTCACTTTGCAAACCCCGAGAAAGTGACCAATTACAAGGATTATGCTTACAAGTTGGACTATTATGACCTTGATTACGACGTGTTTGCATCTTCATACTATCCTTATTGGCACGGCACTCTTGAAAACCTTTCATCACTTCTCAGTGAGATTGCAACCACCTATGACAAGAAAGTTATGGTGGCAGAAGTGTCCTATGCATACACCGACCAAGACACTGACTTTTACGGCAACACCATCGGCGCTGGTGGCACTGATGTGAAAAACTATCCTTTGACAGTGCAAGGTCAAGCCAACTGCGTGAGAGACGTTGTGGACTGTATAGTCAACGACACCGTAAACGGCATTGGCGTCTTCTACTGGGAAGGCACTTGGATTTCAGTGGGCACATCAAGCTATGAGGAGAACAAAGTTCTCTGGGAAGAATATGGCACAGGCTGGGCAACCTCCTATGCAAGATATTACGATCCCAAAGATGCAGGTCTCTATTACGGCGGATGCGCTGTTGACAACCAAGCATTCTTTGATGCCAACGGCAAACCCCTTGAATCATTGAAGGTTTGGGGACTTCTTTCAACAGGCAACGTGGTAGACTTAAGACCCGACGCCATTGAAGACACCACCATCATCTGCGACCTCAACGGCACACTCGTCCTTCCTGAAAAGGTCAACGCAGTGATGAACGACAACTCAAAGCAAGCAGTTGACGTCACTTGGCACAACGTTGACTACGATGCAATGTACTCAGGTGGTGTCAAAAAGTACGACATCGTGGGAACTGCAGACGGCATGACTGCACACTGCTACGTGTCTATGGTGGAATTCAACTTCCTCACCAACTACAGCTTTGAAGACGATTTGACTGGCACAGGCTGGACAGTTGAGGCAAAGACTGACATTGATGAGCTCTATGTTGAAAACAAGGTGACCGACTCCCTCACAGGCAACAATCATTATCACTACTGGGCAACTACGGGTGTGACAGTCGAATTCAACCTTGAACAAGAAGTGACCAACCTTGAAACAGGCAAATATAAATACTCCATTTCAATTATGGGTGGAGATAGCGGTGTTTACAACACCTACGCATACGTAAAAATCAACGGAGAAGTGGTTGCAACATCACCCCTTGAAATCACCAGCTACGGCTCATGGGATACCACCACAATTTTGGACATCGACTACACCGAAGGTGACACCCTTGTGGTTGGCATCTACGTCTATTGTGAAGGCAGTGGCAACGGAGCATGGGGCAAGATTGACGACGCACTCCTCAATTCAATGACCTCAGACGGAGAATAATATGAAAATCATCAGCACCGCTCTTGTGATGCTCGTCATCTTAGGCGCACTCATGGGTTTTGTCGCTTGCGACAAACCCGACACGCCTGACGTGCCTCAAGAGCCTCACGTTCCTATGGCAGACCCCATCGACGACAACTATCGCGTGTTTTATGAAATCTTTGTTGGATCCTTTTCAGATTCCAACGGAGACGGCACAGGCGACATTAGAGGCATAATCAACCGCTTTGACTACCTCAACGACGGGGATATTGCCGACGACGACAGCCTTGGTGTGCAGGGCATTTGGCTCACACCCATCTACGTGTCAAACACCTATCACAAATACGATGCAATCGACTATTACACCATTGACCCTAAGTTTGGCAAGATGGAGGACCTTGAAGAGTTGATTGCTCTTTGCCATGAAAGAAACGTCAAACTCATTTTGGACTTGCCCATCAACCATACTTCAACCTCACACGGCTGGTTTAAGAAGTTTGTGCAAGCCCATCAACAAGGTGACGTAGAAAACGAATACTACGAGTATTATAGTTATGGCACTGCCGCTGACTTCGTGGGAAAGACCTACAACTCAATTTCCGGTTGCACTGGTGAGTTTTATGAATGCAACTTTGACAGCGGTATGCCTGAACTGAATTTTGACAATCCCGATGTCAGACAAGCAGTCCTTGACGTGGCAAAATTCTATCTTGACCTTGGGGTTGACGGATTCCGTTTTGATGCAATCAAATATATCTATTTCAACGATACACAAAAATCAGTAGATTTTTGGAAGTGGTATATGGGTGAACTGACCGCCTACAAAGAAGATATCTATTGTGTTGGCGAGTGCTGGTCTGCCGATGCTGAAACTTTGAGATACGTTGAAGCCCTCAACTGCTTCAACTTCCAACTGGCATCATCTGGTGTTGAAGGATATATTGCAAGAGCGGCAAAGGGCAAGGGTTTGTCCTCATACACAAACTATCTTGCTTCTTATCAACAAAGTGTCCTCAACAGCAACCCTAACGGCATGGTTATGTCCTTCCTTTCAAACCACGACAATGACAGAATCGCAGGGGCATTGACTCTTTCATCAGGTCTTGCATATATGGGCGCAAACCTCAACATCCTCACCCCCGGCTCACCCTTCATCTACTACGGTGAAGAAATCGGCATGAAAGGGACAAGAGGTGGTGCAAACACCGACGCAAACAGACGCCTTGCAATGCTTTGGGGAGATGACGACAAGGTGCGCAATCCTATCGGCACAACCTATTCAAGCAAATATCAAACCAACGGCAGTGTCGTTGACCACTTGAACAATCCTACAAGCCTTCTCAACCACTACGAGCGCCTCATCAACGTCCGCGCAAAATATCCTGCAATCGCAAGAGGCACCTACACCGCACTGACTTACAGCAACAGCAACTTTGGCGGTTTCAAAGTGGAATACAACGGCACAACCATCGGCATTTTCCACAACACCTCCACAGAGCCTATAACCATTGATTTGGCATCTGCAACACAAGGTGGAGTGAACTTTACCACCCTTTTTGAAACCTTGGGATTCGGCTTTAACAACGCAACTCTCAACGGCACAACTCTCACCATCCCCGCACTGTCAAGCGTCATCGTGGGCTAGTGAAAGGAGAAAATATGAACAATAAATTTATTGTAAACATAATACACCGTCCTGAACTTTCCCCCGAATATGCCGAAAGAGCATTGGGCGGAAAAAAGGACGTCAAGGATGAATCCCTTGAAATATTCAAATTTCAACAGGACACAGCCCATAAATATGGGCTGAAAACCACAATCCAAATCACCTACGCATCACTGTTTTCAGACGTCATCATTGACATGGCAAAGGCGGATCACGACAAGTATGGTGATGAAATCGCACTGTCCCTCCTTGGACTCCCTTGCAAGGAATTCAAGGACAAATATCACACAGAAGATTTCTGCATTTGGATGTTTGACAAAAAGCAAAAGGAAGAAATCGTAGACGACGTCTTTGGCAAATTCTACGAAAAATTCGGTTTTTATCCCGAGTCAACGGGCAGTTATTTCCTTGATGCCTACACAATCAACTACATCAAGGCAAAATATCCCTCAGTGAAGTGCGCAGTTGCCACTTGCTGGGAGGAGGGCCCCAAGGCATATCACACCTGCAACAACTCTTGGTACACCTTTATGGACGGCGGTCCTTGGAATCCTTGGATTCCCTCAAAGGTCAACTCCCATTGTCCTGCATCTTGCGAAGACGATGACAGCGGAATTGTGGCAATACCTCACTTGTCTCGTGACCTTATGGCGTGTTTCGACGGCAACGGCTCAAACTTTGGCACACACCCTCAAAACGTCCTGAGAGGTATGATTTATTACGATGATAATGGTATGGTGGAATATCCTTATCTTTATAACCTTGTTGACCAATACAAGCACCTTGCCAAATATAACGACGGCTACGCCTACAATATGATGTTTGTGGGCCCCGGCTGGCTCAACAAAATGGGCAGATGGGAAGCCCCCTATGAACTTCTTGCCAAGTCCTATGACGATGGAATGAAATACTACGGCAAGTTGAAGGAGAAGGGTGAACTGATTGATATGACCATGAGTGAGTTTGCTTCCTTCTACCGCACCACCCACCCCGACTATAAGAGAGCAGAATGCGCCCTTTGGAAGGATATTCTTTATGGAAGCAACAAACAATACTTCTGGTATGCAGACCCTGCAATGCGTACATGTCTTGACTTCAATCAAGGCGGTGCAATGATAGATCTGCGCCCCTACGTTGCAAGAATCCCTCAAGAAACAGGCATCGGCACGGACAATGTCTACGACGCGTCATATCCTTATCTTATCCAAATCAACTATCGTGCAGGCTATTTCACTCACTATGCAGGTGCAGGCACAATCAAGTCCTGCAAGGTGAAATATCACGGAGAAGAGGCGGACCTCTGCCTCACCCGCACCATGGCAAAATATGAAAAAATTGAGGGCGGAGTGAAGATTGTTGTCAACCCTGTCACCGTAGTCCTTGACGGCAAAGAGATTGAAATTCAATCAATTTTCACCTTCTTAGAAGGTGAAGGCAAGATTGTTGCGGAAAGAATTTTGCTCACTGATATGGACGGAGAAGAGGTCACTTTCACCGAGTATTTCACTGGTGGCTTTGGCACAACCGAATATCAAGCGGATATGACCGCATTGACACTGGGCGTTGACCACAAGGAAATGAACTTTGAATATCACGGCAGAAAGATTGTTGGAGAAAACGCAAAGGTAGCCTACGTCAAAATCCCTGCAGTCAACACCATCGTTGAAATGGGCGGAGACAACGACACCGCAATGGTTGAAGAGGGCATAGCCTTCTCACCTGTCTATCACCTTGCTCTCAGCAAAACCATCACAAAAGGAGGAGTGAAAACATGGCTCAATCTAAGAAAGGCAAACTGAATTTCCGTTGTCCGTCCTGCTTTATGCGCGACATAGACATTGATATGTTTTACGACGAAGAAAAGAAAGAGTATTACTGCCTGCGCTGTGGTTTCACCGGCAAGGAAGAGGACGTAGAACGCCTCAACGAAACCGCAAGATATCGCTATCGCGCAATGAAACTCCGTGTGGTGGACTTTGGTGAGGACAACGAGCCTATCACCTTCGAGCCCCACAAAAGAGGTGAACAATGATTTTAGGCATTGATGTATCCACCTATCTTGAGGAGTTGGAGCACGGCGCAAAATATTATGACGGCGGAAAAGAGGTTGACCCCCTTGACCTATTCAGGGCAAACGGAGTCACCCATATGCGCATACGCCTTTGGCAAGACCCCAAAGATGAAAACGGTGTCAAATATCTTGCAGGAAATGATGATCTTGACACTGTCATAAAACTTGGCAAACTGGCAAGGGACAAGGGCTTCAAGCTTTATCTTGACATCCATTACAGTGACTTCTGGGCAGACCCCGGCAAGCAATTTTTGCCCAAGGCTTGGAAGGATATGGGGGCCCAGGAGCTTGAAAAGGCAGTGTACGAGTACACTGTTGAGGTTTTGCGAGCCATAAAAGACAGCGGACTCACCCTTGATATGGTGCAAGTGGGCAACGAAATCACCAACGGATTTATGTGGCCCGTCGGCAAACTTGAAATTGACGGAAAGAGGGGCAATTACGACAACTTCTGCACCCTTTTGAAGGCAGGAATAAAAGCCGTCCGTGAAGAAACCGATGCAAAGGTGATGATCCACCTTGAACGCAGTCACGACAAAGAGGTTTACACCGAGTTTTTCACCGAAATGGAGAACCATCAAGTGGACTATGACGTTATCGGCATGTCCTATTATCCTTACTGGCACGGCACTTTTAGTGAGTTTTTTGCCAACGTAAACAACTGCAAAAAATTTGGCAAAGAAATTATGGTTGCAGAACTTGGCTACGGCTTCACTTGTGAAAGTTACGTCTTGTCAGGAGAGGGCACCCGTCTTGTCATAGACAACGACACCGTGTCCGCCCTTGAAACCGCAAAGAAATATCCTCTCACCCCTGATGGACAAAAGAGATACGTGAGAGATTTCCTTGCACTTGCCAAGGAAAACGGACTGAGTGGAGTGTGCTACTGGGAGCCTTTGTGGATTCCCGGCGAGGGTATCTGTTGGGCGTCCCCCGAAGGACAAAAATATATAGGTGAAGGGGGTAAGTCTACCTTGAACGAGTGGGCAAACCAGTGTTTGTTTGACTATCAGGGCAACAAACTCCCAGCCTTTGATGAATTCAAAATCTAAAAAAGCAGGCACCACGCCTGCTTTTTTAGTGCTATATGAACAATGTTCATTTTGCCTAGTTAGAACGTCACAATTTTTCATAAAGTCGAAATTTGTAAACTTTTGAAAAAACTTGCAAAAAACGACTTTGTTTCATAAAAAACTTGCAAAAACGACAAATGTGTTTTTTTGCCAAAACCGAAAAATTTAAGGTTTTGTGCAGGATGAACAAAAAATATTTTTTCATCAGTTTTTCAAAATAGTTGGTTAGAATGCCGATATTTTTGAAAAAAATAAAAAGAAAATCAACAAAATGAAAAATTTGTATGGAAATGTTGACTTAAAAAAACCAAAATGTTATAATACTTGAAGATAAAATGAAGGGATATTTGCGCCCTTTTAAAAACATAATACGCGCAGTGGACAACTCGGCTCAGAAAACCAAGCCCCTGCAGGGGCTGTTTGCTTTCAAAAGCAAACACAGAGCAGTTTTGAAAAGTGACAACAAAAGTTGTTGAAAGACTGGTGCAAAATGTGGACAACTGATTTGTTGTTGACGGCATGTGAAAGTTCATCCAACTTTAAAATGGATAAAAATAGAACCTTAAAAAACTTTTATAAAAAGGAGAAAATTAGTATGAACAAAAAGTTTACGTTGTTGTTCGCACTTGTCCTCGTTGTGGTTATGTCAATGAGCATCTTCCTCGTTGCATGTAATCCTACAGACGACAATCCCGACACTCCTACAGGTGGCGGAAACGAACTCGCAGGCACCTATGACGTCAAAGTCTGGGTCAGTGAAATCGAAGGCGTGACCACACTCACCGAAGCACAAATTGATGCATTTGAAGAAGCCAACCCCGGCATCACCATCAATGCAACAGTTGAAGGCATGAGCGAAGGCGACGCAGCAACTCAAGTCATCACAGACGTTGAAACTGCTCCTGACGTCTATTGCTTCGCACAAGACCAACTTTCACGTCTCGTTGAAGCAGGCGCACTTGCAAGACTCGGTGAAGCAGCAAAAGCAGAAGTCGTGGCAAATAACGACGGTGGCTCAGTTGCAGCAGGTCAAGTTGCAGGCGTGCAATATGCATATCCTCTCACCTCAGACAACGGCTACTTCCTCTACTATGACAAGAGCGTTGTGTCAGATGAACAAGCACAAACCCTCGAAGGCATCATCGCAGCATGTGAAGCAGCAGACAAATTCTTCCGTTTCGAACTCGAAGGCAGTGCATGGTACACCGCATCCTTCTTCTTCGCAACCGGCTGCTACAGCAACTGGACAACCCGTGCAGACGGCGAATTCGTTTCAGTTGACGACACATGGAACAGCCCCGAAGGTCTTGTTGCACTTAAGGGTATGCAAAAGCTCCTCAAGTCAAAGAGCTATGAATCAAATTCATCAAACTTTGACGGCGCAGGCGCAATCGTCACCGGCACATGGAACAGCGGCACCGCAGTGGCAACCTTTGGTGACAACCTCGGCGCAGCAAAACTCCCCACCTTCACAGTTGATGGCGAAACATACCAACTCGGTTCATTCACCGGCAACAAATTGATGGGTGTCAAACCTCAAACAGACGTCAAGAAAGCAGCAGTCCTCAGCAAGCTCGCACTGTGGCTCTCAGGCGAAACCTGCCAAGCACAAAGATTTGAAGAATTCGGTTGGGGCCCCTCCAACACCAACGTCCAAGCATCTGACGCAGTCCAAGCAGATCCTTCTCTCGTCGCATTTGCAGCACAAGCAGAATTCGGCACACCTCAAGGTCAAATCTGGGGCGGCTGGTGGGATATCGCAAAAGTCGTTGCAACAGCAGCAAAAGAAGCAACTGACGATGCAGGTCTCCAAGCAGCACTTGACAGCTACGATGCATCAATCGATGCAATCATGCAATACACTCCTGAACAAAGACAAGCATACACAGTCATCGGCGCAGTTGGCGGTTCATCATGGAACGTTGACTTCACAATGACCGAATCACCCGCAGGCACATGGACATCAGACCAAGCATTCGAACTGGCAGCAGGCGCAGAATTCAAGGTCCGCCAAGGCTTTGCATGGAACGTTGCATGGGGCAGCAATGCAGACAACGCAACTCCCAACAATGGCAACAGAGCAAACTACGTTGTTGAAACAGCTGGCACATACTACATCCAACTCGTTTTGAATGCAGACGGCACAGCAGTCATCAACCTTGTTCCCGCAGAAGCATAAGCAATTTAACACACAAAGACCGTGCTGATTTTTCAGCACGGTCTTTCACCGTTTTTAGGAGTGTGGCGTAGCCACAGAGAAAATTATGAAGCAATTGAACACTTTAGAGTATTTGAGGCTTAATAAAATACAAAGACTCATATACAAAATACAAGAGTTTTTCTGTGCAATTCCCGGAAGAACGGTCAGTTTCTTCAAGAAATTGGGCAAAAAAATCCTTGACTTTTTCAAGTTTATCACCGATGACATCGTTGACATCGGTGTGACTTTCAAAAAGGGAAGTTGGATGACCAGAGTATCATATCTTATTATGGGCTTTGGCAATCTGGCAAGAAAGCAAATCCTCAGAGGACTTTTGTTCCTGCTGTTTGAGGCGGCATTCGTGGTCTATATGGTCCTTGCCGGCGGAAATTGGCTTTCACAATTTGGCACCCTTGGCACTGTCAACGGCGGTCAAGTTTACAACCCTGTTTACGACCAATACACACAAGTTGAAGGTGACAACTCCTTCAAGATTTTGTTGTATGGTCTTTTGTCCATCATCTTCATCTTCGCCCTTGTTTACACTTGGCGCCTTCAAATCAGACAAAACAAAATCTGTGATGAAATCGAAGCACAAGGCAAAAAGGTCAAGAGCGACAAAGATGACATCAACTCACTTCTTGACGATCAATTCCACAAGACTTTGTTGTCCCTCCCCGTAGGTGGCATTTGCATGTTCACAGTGCTCCCCATCATCTTTATGATTTTGGTTGCATTCACCAACTACGATGCAAAGCACCCCGGCAGTGGCTATGGCAACGTGTTCAACTGGGTTGGATTTGAAAACTTCAACCAGGTCGTCAACTTCGGCACAGGCGGATTTGGCCTTGCCTTTGGTGAGATCCTTTCATGGACACTGATTTGGGCAATATTTGCAACTTTCACCAACTATTTCCTTGGCATGGCAGTTGCAATCTTGATAAACAAAAAGGGCATACGCATCAAGAAATTCTGGCGTACAGTCCTTGTTATGACAATCGCAATTCCTCAGTTCGTATCCTTGATTTACGTGTCACACATGTTTGACCCCTCAGGCCTCATCAACACCACCCTACTTAAATGGGGTTGGATTGATGCACCCATAAGATTCTGGGAGGACGGCACAACTGCACGTATTATGGTCATCGTCATCAATATGTGGATAGGCATACCGTATTTGATGCTGATGGCGACGGGTATTTTGATGAATATCCCTCAAGACTTGTATGAATCTGCAAAGATAGATGGTGCAAACGTGTGGCAACAATACACAAAGATCACTTTGCCTTATATGCTCTTTGTCACAGCACCTTATCTTCTTACAAGCTTTGTCAACAACCTCAACAACTTCAACGTCATCTACTTGTTGACGGCAGGTGACCCTGTCAATCCCGATTTGTTGGTTGGCGGTACGTCGGCAGGTCACACCGACCTCCTTATCACTTGGCTCTTCAAGTTGACCACCGGACAAAACCTTGACTATAAGATGGCATCAGTTGTTGGTATTTTGATCTTCGTTGTGGTGGCGGCACTGTCACTTATCATCTACAACGTATTGCCTTCAACAAGAAATGAGGAGGATTACAGATAATGAAACTGAAAAAGAATCATAATTTTGAAGAAAAACCTGTATCCGTGGCAGTTGAAGACAAGCCCGTGTCTGAACTCACTCTCGAAGAAGCAGATTACATAATGAAGAGAAGAAAGCACATGGGTATGAAGGCGAAGAACACCATCACCAACACCATCATTCATATCATTCTCGTAGTTATGTCAATCGTGTGGTTGTTCCCCTTCCTGTGCATCATTTTGGAATCCTTCCGTATTGAGTCCGCAGGTCAAGTTGGATACATGATCCCCAAGGAATGGGGCTTTGACAACTATATTCGCCTGTTCACCGAAACAGATTTCCCCAAGTGGCTTGGAAACACCTTCGGTATGGGCGTTGCAACCTCAATTTTGCAAACCGTGTTTGTTCTTTCAATGAGCTATGCACTGTCAAGAACTCGCTTTAAGGGCAGAAAGAAGCTTATGAACTTTATGCTTATCCTTGGCATGTTCCCCGGCTTCCTCACAATGATTTTGCTCTACAAAGTCCTTGCAGACATAGGCCTCACTGAAAAGATGGCACCTGTTGGTCTTATCCTTGTATATGTGGCAAGTAGTGGTATGGGATATTACGTTTCAAAGGGCTTCTTTGACACCATACCGTCCAGCTTGGACGAGGCGGCCCGTGTTGACGGCGCAACCCGTTTCCAAGTGTTCTACAAAGTCATTTTGCCTTTGGCAAAACCCATCGTCATCTACACAATCCTCATGGGCTTCATGGCACCTTTTGGCGACTTTATGCTTGCCAAATACATCGCACACGGCAGCCCCGCAGGTATGAACGTAGCAGTCGGCCTTTGGGGATGGCTTGAAAAGACTTTGATCAACACCAACTACACAATGTTCTGCGCAGGCGGTGTGGTGGTTTCAATCCCCGTCACAGCACTCTTCCTCTGCTTGCAGAAGTATTACGTCGAAGGCGTCACAGGCGGCGCAGTAAAAGGATAGGAGAATTATTATGGCAACAGTCAAACTTACAAACGTTAAAAAGATATACCCCAACGCAGGCAAAGGTCAAGAAAAGCCCGCAGTTGACAATTTTAATCTTGAAATAGCAGACAAGGAGTTCGTGGTTTTCGTCGGTCCTTCCGGTTGCGGAAAGTCCACCACACTCCGTATGATCGCAGGTCTTGAAGAAATCACAGACGGCATCATCGAAATCGATGACGTGGTGGTCAACGACCTCCAACCCAAGGATAGAGACATCGCAATGGTCTTCCAAAACTATGCACTTTATCCTCACCTCACAGTCTTTGAAAATATGGCATTCAGCCTTAGACTGCGCAAAGTCCCTCAAGACGAAGTGTATAGACGCGTCACAGAGGCAGCAGAAATCCTCGGCATCACTGAATACCTCACCCGCAAGCCCCGCGCTCTTTCAGGCGGTCAAAGACAACGTGTCGCAATCGGCAGAGCAATGGTCCGCGACAGCAAAGTGTTCTTGATGGACGAACCTCTCTCAAACTTGGACGCAAAACTCCGCAACCAAATGAGAGCAGAAATCATCCTTCTCCGCAAAAAGATTGACACCACCTTCGTCTACGTCACCCACGACCAAACCGAAGCAATGACTCTCGGCGACAGAATCGTCATCATGAAGGACGGTCTCATCCAACAAGTGGGCACACCTACAGAGGTGTTTGAAATGCCCGATAACCTCTTTGTTGCAGAATTCATCGGCGCACCCAAGATGAACATCATCAGCACCAACCTCACAGTGAAGGACGGCAAATACTACGTCAATCCTTACGGTGTTGAAATCGAAGTTGACGGCGCCAAAGGCGAAGCACTGGCAGCAAAGGGCGTAGAAGCAGGAGACGTCATCCTGGGCGTCCGCCCCGAACATATCGTCCTCACAGACGACAACAGTGGCATTGAATGCACCATTGAAGTCAACGAAATGATGGGCAGTGAAGTCCACCTCCACGTTGTCACCGAAACAGGCGACAAACTCATCGTCCGCGTGCCTACAATCTCTCTCAGCGATGAACAACGCGCACACCTCAGCTTTGGTGACAAGATCCACATCACCTTTGAAGGAAAGGTCATGCACTTCTTCGCACCTGAAACCGAACTCAACCTTCTCGGCACAGGCAACGCACCCGTCCACAATCACGCAGACGTGGTGGTTGAAGAGGAAAAAGCACCCGTGGAAGAAAAGCCCAAGAAGAGCCTCAAAGACCTCTTCAAGAAGAAGGAAAAATAATCCACAAATCATCTTCAAAACAAATCAAAAACCCACTCGACCGAGTGGGTTTTTTGTTGATGAAATCGGGTTGATTGTTTGTTTTAGATGAGGTCGGTTTAGGCTGAATTTTGGGTTTGATTTGGGTGGTTGGTTTTGGGCTTAGATGGTTTTGTTTTTGCCAAAGACAAACTTTATGAGAGTGTTTTTGTCCTTTAAGTTGGGGTTTTGGATTATTCCGTCATTGTGATGAGGGAGATTTTTCCATTTTGGATGCCTATCTTGCCAAGGACTTTTGTGCCAGTTTCCACAACGCCGTCAGTGTCGGTTTCGGCTGTGCCAATCTTGCCCAGATTGCCGATGAGGATTTCAAATCCTTCGCCCACTTTGTTGCCGATTGCCACTTTGGGGTCTTGGCTTTCATCGATGTCTGCACGGCCTGCAACCACCTTAAAAATGGCCTTGGACATCACGTCGTCTTTGTCGTTGATGAGGGCGTCAACGTGGGTGTAAGCGAGGTCACCAACCACGTCTGCGGTAATTTTGCCGTAGAAGGCGATGTACACCGTTTCGGGGATTTGGTTTTTCAAGAAATCGGGAAGACCGCCTGCGATTTCCTCTCTCATATGGCTGATGTTGACTGATGCCACAATGCGGATTGATGCACTGCCGTCATCTTGCTTGTCGCTGATGGTGATTGATGCGATTGTAGCATTGAGGTCCGCAAGGAATTGTATTGCCTCAGGGGTGTCCGCCTTGCCCTCTGCGTCGTCTATGATGTGGCCAAACAGACCGGCAAGTTCCTTGTCAGAATAGGTGATGAGATATTCCTTGTCATAGACCACAGGGTCGGTGACGATGGTGGAGAAGTCCGGTGAGCCGTCAGTGTCCATAGGGATTGATGAGCCTGTTTCCACCTTGTTTGCCACGGAGGACTTATCCTCATCCCCGGGGGGATTGGTGACGATTGCTTCAACGTCGGGCTTTTTCAAGGACATAAAGGATTTGATGATGTCAATGAATTTTGCATCACCAAGACCAAGCTCGTTGAGGGACGTGCCTGCGATTTGGAGATCGCCCAGTTTGAAGTGGTTGGGGGTGAGATGAAGGATTGCCACTGCTGCCACGACTATCACCACAACGATAACAAGAAGGGATATAAGCATTTTGCCAAGGCATCCCATGCCTTTTCTATCTCTTGCCATAACTTTTCTCCTAAGTTTGATAACTTATTTTAGCACACAAAAAAAACATATTCAATAGGAAACGCACATTTGCATGGATATGCGCCTGCGCGCAGGGTTGTTTTGAGGGGACAAAATCCAGACCATTTTAGGAATTTCAAGAAAAAACTTTGATTTCGTATAATATATATATTATATTAAATAAAAATTTAGAAAAAACCTAAAAAAGTTAGGAAAAGTTAGGAAAAGCCGAAGTTTTTTTCGTAAGAGAAGTATAAAGACAACTTTTGACAAAGGAAAAGTATGGCAGTAAACAGCAACGGGGGCATCACCCAAGAGTTTTTGGACGAGCTGAAATTCAAGTGTGACATCGTAAGCGTCATCTCCGGATATATTCGCCTTGACAAGAAGGGCGGAAAGTATTTCGGCTGTTGTCCTTTCCACAACGAGAAGACTGCGTCCTTCTGCGTCAACACTGACGGACAGTATTATCACTGCTTTGGCTGTGGCGCCAGCGGAAACGTAATCAACTTCGTTATGGAAATGGAATCCTTGTCCTTTATTGATGCAGTGAAATTCCTTGCCGAAAAGGCAGGTATGGAAATGCCCGAAGTCAAGTTTGACCCTGACTACAAAAAGAAGAGAGAAAAGAAGGACGTGCTCCTTTCACTTATGAAGGACACTGCTCACTATTATCGCAACAATCTTCTTCGTGAGGTTGAGGGCAAAGAGGCAAGAGAATATCTCCTCTCCCGAGGAATTGGCGAGGACATTGCAAGATATTACGGCATCGGTCTTTCCTTGGGACAGGACCAACTGCAAGGATATATGCGCCGTAAGGGATATTCAATTGAGAATCTCCGTGACTGCGGTCTTGTCAACGGCGAGCAATTGGTTGACGCATTTGCCGGCAGAATCATCGTGCCTATCCTTGACGGCATGAGCAACGTGGTGGCATTTGGCGGAAGAATTTATCACGGCGAAAAGGACGTGGCAAAGTATAAAAACTCCACCAACACCGAAATCTTTGACAAGGGTAGGACTGTGTACGGCATCAACTTTGTCAAGCGTGAAAAGAGAGAAAACGGCGGATTCCACAACCTGATTTTGGTTGAGGGATATATGGACGTCATTGCCCTTGGCAGCGTTGGCATAAAGAACGTTGTGGCAGGCATGGGCACCGCCCTCACTGACGGACAAGCAAGAGAAATCGCACGGCTTGTGCCCCTTGTGTACGTGTGCTATGACGGCGACAGCGCAGGCAGAAAGGCAACAATCAAAAACGTTGAAATCTTGATGAAGGCGGGAGTTGAGGTGAAAGTGGTATCCCTTGACGACGGCTGTGACCCCGACGACACCATCAAGAAGGAAGGCTATGAAGGCTTTATGGCAAGAGTGAAAGCCGCGCTCCCCATCATAGAGTACAAACTGAAACTGTGCGCTGACGCCTACAATCTTGACAGTGTTGACGGCAGAACAAAGTACGTGCGCGCCGCATTGAAAGTGTTGAGCGAAGTGAACAGCATCGCAGAAAGAGAGGTTTATCTTGGTGTTGTGTCACGTTTAAGTGGCGTTTCGGTTGATACACTCACAAGAGATCTTGGCAAAGCACCTGCAAAAGAAGTGGAAGCAACTGAGCTTTCCGCACCTCTCAAAGAGGACAAAACCGTGAAGGCAGGCAGGTTTATCCTCAACAAGATTTTGACTCACGCCTCTTTCAGCGACATAGGATTTTTGAAGAAGGAGTGGTTCACGCACCCTCTTCATCAAAGCATATTTGGTGACGTTGTTGAAAGTGCAGGGGGATTGAAAGTGGCAACCCTCTTTGACAAATACACCGACGATGAGTTGAACAAAATAATCGGTGACGACGTTGTCTTTGAAGTGCCTGCAACAGAGCAAATATATTTTAGCGACTGCATTTTGGTCCTTGCCAACGACTACATCTCAAAGCAACTTGACGGACTGACAAAACGATATAATGCAGCAACCACACCCGCAGACAAGAAAGCCATCATCACTCAAATGGCGTCACTGCAACAAAAATTGAAATCAAAAAACGTTAAAGATAAAATTTAACTTGGAGGAAATATGGACAAAGAACAACTGCTCAAAGCGGAAATAGACAAACTGATTTCCATGGGCAAAGCAAACGGCTCGGTCACTGAAGAAGAAATCATTGCAAAACTTGAAAAAATCAGCGTCACTCCCGAAGAAATGGAAGTGGTGTTCAAGGCCCTCGCGGAGGCAAAGATCACCATCAAGGAAAACGTCCCTGACGCAGAACTTGACAAGATCATCGAAGGCAGTGTTGACGACTCAGTGAAGATGTATCTTAAGGACATCGGCAAAGTGGCACTGCTCACCGCAGAAGACGAAGTGGAATTGGCAAAACGTATGGAAGAGGGGGACGAAGAGGCAAAGAAGATTTTGTCTGAAGCAAACCTCCGTCTTGTGGTTTCAATCGCAAAACGCTACGTTGGCCGTGGCATGCAATTCCTTGACCTTATTCAAGAAGGCAACCTTGGTCTTATGAAAGCCGTTGAAAAGTTCGACTACACAAAGGGCTTCAAATTTTCTACATACGCAACTTGGTGGATTCGCCAAGCAATCACTCGTGCAATAGCCGACCAAGCACGTACAATCCGTATTCCCGTCCACATGGTTGAAACAATCAACAAGCAAGTGCGTGCAACCCGTCAACTCCTTCAAAAGCTGGGCAGAGAGCCTAGCCCCGAAGAGATTGCAGAATATCTTGGTTGCCCCGAAGAAAAGGTCCGTGAAATCCAAAAGATTGCACAAGACCCCGTGTCACTTGAAACACCTATCGGTGAAGAAGAAGACAGCCACCTCGGCGACTTCATTGAAGACGACAGAGCATTGTCTCCTAGCGATGTTGCTGAAAGCAATATGTTGAAGGAGCAACTGATTCAAGTTCTCAACACTCTCACTCCTCGTGAAGAAAAGGTGCTTCGCCTCCGCTACGGTCTTGACGACAGCCACCCCAGAACCCTTGAAGAAGTTGGCAAGGAGTTCAACGTCACTCGTGAGCGTATCCGCCAAATCGAAGCAAAGGCACTGAGAAAACTCCGTCACCCCAACCGTCTTAAGAAGTTGAAGGATTTTGACTGATGCCTATACGCATAGATGAAAGACTGACTGCAATCGCCAACCTCATACAAGGAGGAGCGGTTGCGGACATAGGTTGTGACCACGGAAAACTGGGATATTATTTGGTGTCAACGGACAGAGCCGACAAGGTGATTGCCACAGACATTTCAGCCCCCAGTTTACGAAAGGCAAGCGAGCTTGCTTTTGACAACGGAGTCACAGAAATCATGGAAACCCGTCTTGGAGACGGGCTTTCGCCTATAAAAAGCGAAGAAGTTGACACAGTTGTCATCGCCGGTCTTGGCGGTGACGTCATTGCAGAAATTTTGAAATCCGCGCGGTTAGATGCCAAAAAATTCAAACATTTTGTGCTTTCACCCAACACCCACCCCGAAAAAGTCCGTCGTGAACTTAAATTGATGAAACACACAATTGTCACAGACCTCTTGACCGAATGCGCCGGAAAGTATTATACTATTATTTCAACGGAGTTGAAAGTCGACTATAAAGACGACCTTGATGACGATGAAATCTTGTACGGAAAGTTTTTTAGGACGGACAAAGTCTTTTTGAAACGCTCCCTTGAAGAAATCGCCACAATGAAAAACATCCTTGAAACTCATCAATCAGCGGAACTTGAAGGCAAGATTGCTCGCCTTGAAGAAGTCCTCAAAAAGGTGGAAAAATGAAAATAAGTGAAGTCATTGAAATCATCGAACAATATGCCCCTATTGAAATCGCAGACGACGGCGATAGAGTGAAAGTAGGTCTGCAACTTGGCAGCAGAAACCCCGAGTGCACCGGCGTTGTCACCTGCCTTGACGCAACCCTTGACGTCATCAAACTGGCAGTTGAAAACGGTTGCAACATGGTTGTGTCACACCACCCCTTGATCTATTATCCCCTCCAAAAGGTGGATGCAGACGAGGTCCACGGTGAAGTGGTGGCTTATGCTCTTAAAAACGACGTCACAGTCTATTCCGCCCATACCAACTTTGACAAGTGTGAGATTGGAACAAACGCCTCTCTTGTCAAAATGTTTGGTGGCAAAACCATTGAAACCAACGGCTGTTGTTTCCTCTGTGAAATTGAGCCCACAACCGTCCGCGACTTTGCACTTAAAATTGCATCTGTCCTAAACGACAAGTCAGTGAAAGTGGCAGGAAACCCTGACAAACTTGTCAACAAGTTTGCAGTGTGCTCAGGTGGTGGCGGTGGCGCATATTCCTTCCTTGAATATGCCGAGAAAAATGCAGACGTCTACGTGTCTGGTGATATGCCTCATCACATCTATCTTGAAGCGGTCAACAGAGATTTTGCTTGCATCGAGTTTTCACACTACGCAAGTGAAATTATGGCAGAAGACGTGTTCAAATCAATCCTTGAAAACAAAGTGAAAGTTATAAAAGCAAATCAACTCTGTCCTTTTAGGACTTTGGAGGAACTATGAAATTCGATTCAATCCTTGAATACCAAAGAGTAGATATTGAACTCATCGCTCTTGAAAACGAAGCAACCTCAAGCAAGGAGCTTGCAGGTCTTTACAGCGCAAAGAAAAATCTTGACAACGCAACAGCCACCATCGGCAAACTGTCCTCAGAAGCCGGTGAACTCATTGCAAATCATCAAAAAATTCAAGACAAACTCAGCGCATTGAAGGCAAAACTTGACGAGTTTGACGGCATCATTGAAGGTGTTGAAGACCTCTCTGAAGCAGACTACTATCTCAAACAAATCGAGGCACTTGCCAGCGAAATCGCTTCTCTTGAAAAGGAAGCATCAAAGGATATGAGCCGTATTGACGGCGTCAACAATGAATACAAAAAGACTTGGGAGGCAGGCATCAAGGCAAGCGAAGGCTACAAGCAAGCCAAAATCGCTTACGAGCAATATATGGCAAGCATGCAACCCAAGGTTATGGAAATAAAGGCAAAACTGGACACTTTGAGGAAGGACGTCCCCGATGAACTTTTCAATTATTACAAATCTCATCGCGATCCCAAAAAGATGCCCGTATTCGTAGAATACGACGCAAACAAGAACATTTGCGGAAGATGTCGTATGGAAGTGCCCGGCGACACCGCAGGCAAGTTGCGTGCAGGTGAAGGCGCAGAGTGCCCCAACTGCCGCAGAATCCTTTATATGCCCCAATAGGAGGGAACTATGAACTGCCACAACGACGTCAACATTTACAGTGTCAACACTCTGCCCAAACACGGGGCAGGTTTCCCCAAAGATGAAAACGGCGCTGAAAGAGTGGTTTGTCTCAATGGACAATGGAGATTCCGCTTTTTCAATTCAGTGCTCATCCTTGACCGTCATCCCAGCACTTGGGACGAAATCGAAGTGCCTTCCAACTGGCAACTGAAAGGATATGGCAAGCCTATCTACACCAACGTAAGATACCCTTATCCTATCCACACAGGCCTTGGCAAACCCCATATCGACGACAAAGAAAACTCTTGCGCCGTTTACGAGAGAGATTTTGACGTTGACACCCTTGACAGCCTTGTCAAAATCAACTTTGCCGCCAACAGCGGTGCGGAACTCTATATCAACGACAAGTTTGTTGGATACAGCGAAAGCAGTTTTGACTATCAAGAATACGACATCACCGACTTTGTCACAGCAGGCAAAAACGTGGTGAAGATTGTGGTGTATCGCTATACAACAGGCAGTTATCTTGAAGACCAAGATATGTGGCGAATTTCAGGCTTGTTCCGTGACGTAAATCTCATTTTCGAGCCTTATTGCCACGTTGCAGACGTCTATGCAAAGGCAGATTTCAATGCTGATTTCACCGAAGCAACCTTTGACTGCACTGTAGATATCGCTTGCGACAAGGACGACTATGGTGACGGAGACGTCATCGTTGACCTTGTTGACAAAGAGGGCAACGTTGTTTTCAATGACTCATTTAGAGTCCTTGAATTTGACGAAGGCGATCACTTTACAATGAACTTCAAGGGCAAAATCGCAAACCCCAATTTGTGGAGCAGTGAAAATCCCTATCTCTATAACCTCCGCGTCCGCCTCAATGAAAACAGACACTCAGGTGTCAAAGAAGTTGACAGACGTGAAATCAACTTCGGTTTTAGAAAGATTGAAGTTGTGCCCAAGACCGCAGAAAGAGACACAACAATCCTTTTGAACGGGGAAGTGCTGAAAATCCGTGGTGTCAACCGTCACGAATTCCACCCCGAATACGGTCACGCAGTTCCTAAGGAACTGACTGAAAAGGACATCATCCTTTGCAGAAACAACAACATCAACAGCATCCGCACCTCACACTATCCCAACAGCCGTCATTTCTATGACCTTTGCGACCGCTACGGCATTATGGTCATGTGTGAAAACAACCTTGAAACTCACGGCCTTGCTTCAAGAGTGCCTCGCTCAAATCCTATTTGGGTGAAGCAAACAAGTTGGCGTATGGAAAATATGGTGCGTACATATCGCAACCACCCCTCAATTTTGTTCTGGTCACTGGGCAACGAATCAGGGGACGGCGGAAAGTCATTTGTTGAAATGAAAAAGACCGCAGTTGCTCTTGACAACACTCGTCCTGTCCACTATGAAAGCGACGGCTATCTGAAAGTGTCAGACATTATGAGTGAAATGTACACCCCCGAAACACAAATGGAAGAGATTGGCAAAAACAGACTGCATATGCACTCCCGTGCATTGTGGGCACCTTTAGGCCACTACCTCACTCCCAAAATGTATCGTGACAAGCCCTTTATTCAATGCGAATATTCCCACGCAATGGGCAACTCACTGGGCAACTTTGCAGACTACTGGAAGCACTTCAAAAAGTATGACAGACTTTGCGGTGGCTACATTTGGGACTTTGCAGACCAAACAATCAAGCGTATGCACGCAGACGGCACAGTTGAATGGACTTACGGTGGTGACTGGGATGACAAGCCCAACGACGGCAACTTTGCTTTCAATGGTATCGTCCGTGGTGACCGCTCACCCAACCCTGCATTGTACGAAGTGAAAAAGGTGTATCAACAAGTGGACTTCACCCTTGTTGACGGCAAAGTGCAAGTGAAAAACGACTATTGCTACACCGACCTCAAAGACCATTTCTCACTTAGAATGACCCTCACCGTCAATGGCGAAGAAAAGGGCAGTGTTGACCTCGCTATGCCCTCAGTTGCACCTCACGGCACAGCCCTTGTGGATATCCCCTTTGACGTGACTGAAAGTGACACACACCTTACCGTCCAAGCAATTCAACTGAATGATGACAGAGGCATAAAGGCAGGCCACGTTGTTGCAGAAGAGCAACTGGAACTGAGCCCCTTCGAGCCTCAACAATTTAGAGTGGCAGAAGGCAAGGCAGTCAGTGATGACGGCAAGCATCTCGTCCTTGATGCAGGCAACGTCGTTGCAACTGTTGACAAGGAGTCAGGATATATCGTAAGTGTCAAAAAAGCAGGTTTAGAACTTCTTTCTGCACCTGTAAAACCCAATTTCTGGCGTTCACCCACCGACAACGACTTCGTGCCTCACATCGGTATGTTCCTCAAATTGTTCCTTGGTGTCTATTATTACAAGAGAGCAACCGCCGGCATCGTCAAGTCAAATATCCACATCCGCGACAAGAAGGTTATGATTGATTGGCACACCACACGTATGCCTATGCTCAAGACCGTTTACGAAGTGGGTGAGGACGGAATCAGAGTGTCAATGAAGTGCAAGGGTATGATGTTTGACCTTCCTAGATACGGCTTTGAAATGAAGGGTGCAGTGAAGGACGAAATCACCTTCTACGGCCGTGGCGCACATGAAAACTATTGTGATAGAAAGACTGGCGCATTCCTCGGCACACACACTGGCACAGTCAATGACTTTGAACACGACTATCTCTATCCTCAAGAAAACGGCAATCACTGCGACGTGAGAAGACTGAACGTTGGCGGTGAAAATGGATTCAACTTTGAAGCACTGTCAAAGCCCTTTGAATTCAGTTGCCACAACTACTCCCTTGACGCTCTTGAAAGTGCAAAGCACCTCCACGAGTTGAAGAAGGAAAACGACGGAGTTTGGATCTACATAGACGGACAACAACGTGGTGTTGGCGGTGACGTCCCCGCACTTGCCTGCACGAAGCGCAGATATAAGTTGTTGCCTTTGAAAACCTATGAATTTGAATTCATCATCAAATAATAAGAATCAATAAAGTACGGCCGTTGTAAGGCCGACTGCAAGGAGTATATATGAATATTGAACTTAAAGACGGAAGCAAACTTGTGATTGACGGACCTAAGTCCGCTTACGAAATCGCAAAGCAAATCGGTGAAAGACTGGCAAAAGTGGCACTTGTATGCAAAATTGACGGTGTTCTCACCTCTATGAGAGAAGTCATTGACCACGACTGCAAATTTGAAGTTCTCACTTGGAACGATGACGAAGCAAAGGCAGTATACCGCCACACCGCTTCACATATCCTCGCACAAGCAGTGAGAAATGTCTATCCCACAGTCCAACTGGCAATTGGCCCTTCAATTGAAAACGGATTCTACTACGACTTTGATTTCAAGACACCTATCACACAAGGTGACTTTGAAAAAATCGAAGCAGAGATGAAGGCAATCATCAAGGCAGATATGCCCATTGAAAGAAAGGTTGTTTCACGTAAGGAAGCAGAATCAATGCTGAAAAAGATGAAACAAACCTACAAGATTGAACTTTTGGCAGATATCCCCGAAGGAGAAGAAATCTCATTCTACACACAAGGTGACTTCATCGACCTTTGCGCAGGCCCTCACCTCAGTAGCACAGGAAAGGTCAAGGAATTCAAGTTGACCTCACTGACCGGTGCATATTGGCGCGGAAATGAAAAGAACAAGATGCTCACCCGTATCTACGGCACAGCATTTGACAAAAAAGCAGAACTTGAAGAATATCTCAAGAAACTTGAAGAAGCAAAGATGCGTGACCACAACCGTCTTGGCAGAGACCTCGGCTTCTTTATGACAGACGAAAACGTTGGTCAAGGACTTCCTCTCATTATGCCCAAGGGCGCAAGAATCATCCAACTTATGCAACGCTTTGTTGAAGATGAAGAACAAAAGAGAGGCTATCTCCTCACCAAGACACCTATCATGACCAAGAACAATCTGTTCATCACCTCAGGTCACTGGGATCACTACAAGGACAAGATGTTCTACATCGGTGAAGAAGGTGTTGATGATGAAATCCTCGCACTTCGTCCTATGACTTGCCCTCTGCAATTCACAATCTACAAAAACGGCTTGAAGTCATATCGTGACCTCCCCGTGAGGTATGCCGAAACCGCAACCCTTTTCCGTAAGGAAGCCAGCGGTGAAATGCACGGTCTCACCCGTGTCAGACAATTTACACTTTCTGACGGTCACATCGTCTGCACACCCGACCAACTTGAACAAGAGTTTGAAACAGCCCTTGACCTCATCAAATATCTTATTGACGTCCTCGGCCTCAACAACGACGTCAGCTATCGTTTCTCACGTTGGGATCCTCAAGACGCAGACAAGTACGTTGGCACAGCAGACGACTGGAACAAGGTTGAGTCAACAATGGAACAAATCCTCCACAACCTTGACGTTGAATATGAAACAGGTTGGGGTGAAGCCGCTTTCTACGGCCCTAAACTTGACGTCCAAGCAAAGAACGTCCACGGCAAGGAAGACACAATGTTCACAGTGCAAATCGACTTTGCTCTTGCAGAGAGATTTGATATGATCTACATTGATGAAAACGGTGAAAAGCAACGCCCCCTCATCGTCCACAGAAGCTCAATCGGTTGCTATGAGCGCACCTTTGCACTCCTCATTGAAAAGTACAACGGAGCATTCCCCTTGTGGCTTTCAGCAGAGCAAGTCCGCGTGTTGTCCTTGACAGACCGCACCATCGACAATGCTCTTGAAGTGAAGAAGGCACTTATGAATGCTGGCATCAGAGCAGAAGCAGACGTGAGAAGTGAAAAACTTGGCAAGAAGATCCGCGAAGCACAACTTGAAAAAGTCAACTACATCCTCATCATTGGCGACAAGGAAGCAGAGCAAGGTCTCGTGGCAGTCCGTCACAGATCAGAAGGTGATCTGGGCACAATGACCCTTGATGAATTCAAGTCAAAGGTCCTTCTCGAAACCGCAGAAAAGCGTCTTGACAAATAAAATCAAGCATACAAAAAAAAGGCACTCGTTTGAGTGCCTTTTTTTATTAATTAAAGTTTTATTTGTTTATTTTTACGCATTAAACTGTGGTTTTTGTGTTTTGGGGCTTTGTAAGTCTATTAATAATTATAGTGAAGATAACAAGCACGGCGATGAGCACTGCGGTGACAACGGGGAGCATTTCGTGACCCACGTGTTGTATGAGGAGACCGACTGAAGGGCTCAGTGCCAAGATGCCAAAACAGGCAGAGCACACTTGCACACCGATTGCTTTTTTGGACATATCGGCGGAGAATCTCTGTTTTGCTTCGTGCATATTGCAAGGGTAGAAGGGGGCAAAGCCAAGACCGATCATCACTATTGCCACAAAGGTTGCAGGGACGCTGTCCGTGATGAAGAAGAGTCCTGCACCTACAACTGCAATGCCGAGGCCGATGTAGATTGTAAGGCGGTTGCCAATCTTTGATGAGAAGAGGCCAAACACAACTCTGCCCACCATAATTGAGCCGTAATAGCAGGACACACAAGCACCGCCAAGGCTTGCAGAAAACATACGTTTTTCAATGAGCAAGGTGTTGAGCCAAGAGCCTACGATTTGTTCTACACCCGTGTACACAAAGTACAGCACTGCCATGACACCGAGGGCAAGGATTGCCTTTTGTTTGTTTTGAGCAGTGGGCACCAACTCTATGTCGTGTTTGACGATAGGGGGCAGTTTCTTTTTCCAAAGGGGGAGAGAGGCAAACAGCACCACCGCAAACGCCAGTTGCACAATGGCAAGCACCAAAAAGCCTGTGCGCCAGTTGCCGTATTTGTTCATGACTTCGGTGATGATGAGAGGGCCGATAAACGCGCCCACACCCCACATTGCGTGGGTGACGTTCATCACACCAGAGGAGTAGTGGTCTGCCACAAAATCGTTGACGGACACGTCAACACCGCCTCCTGCAACGCCGAGGAGTACGCCGATTGCCACGATGACGTAGAAGTTGTTGGCAAAATACACACCAAGTATGCCTGCACCGGTCATCATCGAGCACACTGCAAGGATAAGTCCGGGGCCCACTTTTTTGCTTATTTTGGGCATGACGGCAGAAGACACCGCAGAGCAGGCCGTCACCACCATAGTGAATATGCCTGCCGAAGCAATGGGCATACCGAGGGCTTCTCTCATAAAAGGCCAAGCCGTCCCCCAAGCGCTGTCGGGGAGACCAAGAGTTATGTATGATATGAAAAGTAAAACTAGAAAAACTGTTGCCATAACTTGTCCTTTTGCAACTGCAATTTTATAACCAAAACAAAAATAAGTCAAAGGGATTTAGGCTTAATATTGATATGCCCACCCGTACACGCACCTACGTGCGCAAAAAAAATACTCTTGAAAGTGGGTTGTCAGTGTGCTAACATATATTTGACCAACTGGTCAAGGGAGAAGATTATGACTGACGTAGCACAACAACAAAAAAAGAAAGGTTTGTCCACTAATATGTGGATGTACGCCCTTGGCGTCATGGGTATCAATTTGGCCATCGGCCTCATCAACAGCTATCAAGCGGAATTTTTTGACAAAATGCTAGGGGCAAACCTGATGGTTTTTGCAGGCATACTCCTTGCGTCAAAATTCATTTCGATTATAGCCGACTTTGTCATAGGCAACCTTATTGACCGCGCCGACTTCAAGGCGGGCAAGATGCGTCCGTGGATACTGATATCCGCATTTCCTCTTGCGGTCATTACGATGGTGACCTTTGTGTTTATAGACTTCCCCTCAAAGGCAGGGATGTACGTCTATATCACCTTTATGACAATCCTTTGGAACGTGAGTATGACTCTTGCGGACATTCCCTCACAAGGTATGCTTGCACTTCTTTCTCACGACGGCGATGAAAAGAACAGTGCCGCAGGCCTTGCAAACACCCTTAAATCCATAGCCCTTGCTTGCCCCGGTGTCATCGTCACCATAGTGGGTATGCTGACAGGTAGTGAAACCATAGGCAAACTGGAATATATCATAACCGCCGCCATAATGTGTGGCCTTGGCCTCATCTTCCAACTGCTTATGTATTTCAAGACGAAGGAAATGGTGGTGACAAAATCCAACTCTGCAATGAGTTTCAAGGATATGTTCAAGGAACTGAAATCCAACAAGATGATTGTCATCATGTTCCTCACTTACATCTTGGGCTTTGGCAGAAACATAGGTCTTGGCATAGCCGTGCAAGCCACCTATATCTTTATGAGAGAGGGTGTTGACCTCACCTTCCTTGGCATGGGCAAACTGTATGGCGCAGGCATAAGTTGGGCAATCGGCATAACCTCTGCGGTGTCAAGTATGATAGGCATAGTCTTCAACGCCGCAATCAACAAAAAGCTTGGTGAAAAGAAGTATTTTATCATCGCAGCACTATACGGCTTTGCCGTGTCAGTGGTGTGTGTCCTTATGTATTGCCTTGGCGGAGCACCCCTTAGAAGTTTCTGGGCAATCCTCATTTATCAATTCTTCCTTGGATTCTCCTACGCTCCCAACAGTTTCTTGCCTATGGTTATGACCAGTGACATAGTGGACTATCAAGAGTGGAAAACAGGACGACGCACAGAGGGCACGCAGTTTGCAATCCTCTCTATGGCAAATAAGTTGTCCAACGCCTTGTCAGTGGCAATAGGAATCTTCCTCATCGGCGCAATCGGCTTCAACGCGTCAACGGCGTCAAGTATCCTTGAAACCGCCCCCGACACAATTTCTACCTATATCACGGACGGCATGCAAAACAAGGCGTGGATTGTCTATTTCTTGCTCCCCGGTCTTTGTATGATTGTCAGTGCAATCCCTATGCTTTTCTACAAGATAGACGAGCCTACAAAGAAACTTATGCGTGAGGAACTTGCCTTGAGAAGACAACGTGAAAGCATGGAAGAGGTTGAAGAAACCATCACCCCAAACCTTGAAGAAACCTCCACCCCTCAAGAGACAGAAGAATAACAAATCAACAACAAACAAAAAGAGCGACCGCCGTCGCTCTTTTAATTTACTCATTTTTGTTTTGATTATTTCATTTGTTTTTTCTTTTAGATTACGTTTGCTTTTTTCAGCAGTTTCACAAGGGCGCTGTCCTCTTTTTTGTTGACACCTTTTGTCAGGAACAACAGGCCGATGAACAACACAAGAAGCACGCCCGCAAGGCCGAGAAGGGCATATATCATTTCGCCCGTGAAGTCCTTGTTGAGACCGAAGAATTCAATTGTGCTGAAGAATCCAAGGTCGATGAAGTAGAAGGCCACAAACACTCCAAGCATTGCCACAAAGTTCACTACGTGAACCCAGTTGAAAGGCATTGACACTTTGAAGAGGTACATAAGGCCAACAAAGGTGGTGATTATGAGATAGAGGCTTTGCACTTGTTCAAGTTTCAGGTCAAGGAAGCAAGCGCTTGTGATGATGACACCAACTGCACCGAGCACAACCGTCAAGGAGCCGGGTAGGGCATGGGACAGCACTTTGGGCAGGAAGTGACCGGACACTCTCTCCTTGTTGGGTTCAAGGGCAAGGACGATAGAAGGCATACCGATTGTGACCGAGCTGATGAGGGTGAGGTGTCTAGGCTCAAAGGGAAGGTCAAAGGGCACGATCATAAACAGCACTGCAAGCATTGTGTTGTACAGTGTCTTCATAAGGTACAGTGATGCACTGCGTTCAAGGTTGTTGATGCTTCGTCTGCCTTCTTCAACCACTTTGGGCATTGATGCAAAGTTGGAGTCAAGGAGCACAAGTGAACTGACGTTCTTTGCTGCGTCAGAGCCTGAGGCCATTGCAACAGAGCAGTCGGCCTCCTTGAGGGCAAGGACGTCGTTGACACCGTCACCTGTCATTGCAACTGTGTGTCCGTGCTTTTTCAGTGCCTTTACAAGAGCAAGTTTTTGGTCGGGAAGAACTCTGCCGAAAATGGTGTATTTTTCTGCAATTTCATCAATTTGGTCGTCAGTGACTGTGGACATATCAATGATATTGTCGCAGTCTTCAAGTCCTGCACGGAGTGCAACTGCACGGACAGTGGCAGGGTTGTCGCCAGAGATGATTTTCACCGTCACACCTTGCTCACGGAAGTAGCGGAGGGTGTCGGGGGCTTCTTCTCTTATCTTGTCGGTGATATAGACGTATGCCACAAGTTCAAGGCCGTCGGGGAGGTTTTGACCGTCAAAAGTACGATGTGCTTTTGCAAGGACAAGGACACGATAGCCTTCACTTGCCATAGAGGAGATTTTTTCTTTCTTGTCATCGTCAAGATTGCGGAATACAAATTCGGGTGCGCCAAGGACATAGGACACGCCATCAAAGGTTGCGCCACTCCACTTTCTTGCAGAGGAGAAGGGCACTATGCCTTGATGCTCTCTTGTTGCATCTAGGTCTGCGACGTAGTCTTTGATTGCCATTGAGGTGGCATCTTCTGCGTCAAGAGCAGTGGTGAAGTCTTTGAGCAGTTGTTTCACTTCCTTTTCGTCAAGGTCGCTTTCAACGCCGTTGACTTCCATTGTGCCCTCGGTTATTGTGCCTGTTTTGTCAAGGCAGAGGACGTCAACACGGGCAAGAGTTTCTATGCAATATAGGTCTTGGGCGTTGGTTTTGTGCTTTGAAAGGCGGATGACACTGACACAAAATACCGTTGTTGCAAGGGCAACAAGTCCGCTGGGCATCATACCGATGAGAGTGCCGAGGGTTTTGACAACGGTGTCACTCAAATCGCCTTGTTGAGCAAGATATTTGATGAGGAAGAGAGCAATGCCCACAGGGATTATGACGATTGACATAAACTTGGTGACAAACATAAGTGAGCGCCAAATTTCACTTGATGGACGCTTGAAATATTTTGCACCAGAGGATATTTTCATGACAAAGTTGTCTTGACCGATGTGTTGCACTTGGCATTTTGCCTTGCCTGACACAACAAAACTGCCTGACATAACTTGGTCGCCGGGGTTTTTCAGGATAGCATCGGGCTCGCCGGTTATGAGGCTTTCATTGACTTCAATGCTGCCGTCCACGATGACACCGTCTGCGCAGATTTGTTTGCCTGTTGAAAGGATTGTGATTTCGTCAAGGACAATATCTTCAATGGCAATTTCCTTTTCCTCTCCGTCACGGATGACGATTGCTTTGGGGGCAGAGAGCAGACTCAACTTGTCCATAGTACGTTTTGAGCGGATACCTTGGAAAATACCCACGGCGCAGTTGCCCACAATGAGAATCATAAAGCCGAAGTTGCCAAGGATGCCGATGTCAAAATGTGCCTTTATTGAGCCGTCCTTTTGGAATTCAAACACCGTGAAAAACAAAAGGATAATCGCAAAAGCCACAAAGACAAAGTTGAAAAACGTGAGGATATTCTCACGGAGTATTTGGGGGATTGACTTAGTTTTGATGGTTTGCTCGCCGTTGATTTTGCCTTCGGCAACACGGGAAGCCACCTCTTCAGCGGTCAAGCCGATTTCTGCGTTTGTATAAGTTATGTCAACGTTTTCTGCCATAGTATCACCTTAAAAGTAGTATTGCAATTATACAACACAGGCGGGGATATGGCAAGTTTCTTTGTGAAACTTGACCGATTTAAAGAGGATTTTTGGTCATATCGAGGAAAGAGCACGCATATTTTGAACTATGAAAAAGAAAGTGTTTTTGATTTTTGTGGCAATTTTAGTGGTGGCGTGCTCAGTGGTTTTCGTGTCTTGCAACAAGGACAAAACCCCCACCGAGTCAAGCAATATTTCGCGGACAATTTCGGCATTCTATGCAGGTGAAAACGACAATTTTGCAGTGAGCATCCAGTCCGGAAAAAGAGAGAAAAACTTTATGGCAGACGGCAAAGCGACAGATGTTGTTGACTTCACTGAACTGACCATTTTGCCCCTCAAAGTCCACGACTGTGAGGAGTACGTTTTTGTCATAAATGGTGAAAGTGCAACCCTCAGCGGAAAGGTGAAAGGCAACGAGTTTGGTGAATATATCATCTCCGTCAACCTTGATTTCACACCCGTCTCAGTCACCATAGGTGAAGGGGAGGGGGCAGAGTGCATATCCCTCACCAACGTCCTTGACGGAAAGTTGACCTCCGCTGACGTCATCAACATAGCCGAAACTGAATTTGCCGACCGCATAAACGGAGCAAAAGAGGCAGGGGAGTATTGCCGTGAAATCTACGTAAAACTCATCACTGGTGATCGCCAAAACTACTATTATTACGTGTCCTACATAGGCGAAGGCGTGGACTACTGGGCACTTTTGATAGACCCTAGCACTGGCGAGATTGTCAGCAAAAAGTAAAACCGCGCTATTTGGCGAATAACTTTGTCAAAGCCCTGATTTTCCACCCTTATGTACGCCAAGTACACGGCGGGACGCGATTGACTTCATAGCAATCGCTATTGCACGGCAAATCAGGGCTTTTTCGCGTTCTTCATCCAAATAGCGCGGTTTTACCGCACTTTGTATATGCGGTGGGTTCTTATACAAGCACTCACTTGTTCGAAGACGGAGTTTGGAGGAGCAGCGGCGACGACCGTAGCGAGTGCCAAGCACCAGACGAGAGTACGAAGTTGCGGGTGCGCTGTGATTTTTTTGCACCAACGCAACGAGTGGCATAATGAGGCGACGCCGCTTAATGTGCGAGAGCCGAGTGTTGCCCTGCCCGTAGGGCTTTGCCGTAGGCAGAAGGGGGAAACACGTGAGGAAGGGGGACATATTCTTGATATGTTCGCACTTAGCGTGAAACAAAAAAGGCACTCAACGGAGTGCCTTTTCTTTTTGATGTGTGTTTGTTAGTTGAGGAATTTTCCATTGGGGTGTGCTGCGCGGACAATCTTGTATGCTTCGTCTGCAACTTCCCAAGTGTATTGTATGTCTTGGTCAGAGATTGCTGCGTTGACAAAGTGGTTGTGGTGTGATGTGAAGAAGACGCCACGTTTGACACATTCTGCCACCCATTCTTGATGCATAATGGTGCTTTCAAAGTCGTTTCTCAGGCGGAGATAGAACATTGCAGGTTCACCGGTGACAGCAAGGTCAAAGCCGTTGTCCTTTGCGATTTCGATGAGGCCGTCTGTGAGTTTCTTGCCTTTCTTTGCATTTTCTTCAACTGCGTTGATTGCCTTTGCCTTGCGGAGTGTTGCAATGCCTGCTGCGAAGGGAACTGCACTGAGCCAGTAGCTTCCTGTGTATGCGATGTCTGAAGTTGCATTGAGCAGGTGCTTTTTGCCGGTGATACAGGACACGTTGTAGCCGTTTGCGATTGCTTTGCAGTAGCAAGCAAGGTCGGGTTCAAAGCCGTATTTGTGTGCTGAGCCTGCGAGGTCAATGCGGAAGCCTGCGCGGACGTCGTCGATGATGAGCACAACGCCGTACTTGTCGCAGATTGCACGAATCTTTTGCCAGTAGCCTTCTTCGGGAAGCACGTTGTCGGTGAAGTTGCCGTGCATATAAGGTGTTGAGATGAAGCCTGCGATTTGTCCGGGATACTTTTGGCAGAGTGCTTCAAATTGTTCAGGAGCATTCCAGTCAATGTAGAGGTTGTTGGCCAGGTCTTCTTCGGTGACACCGCTGTATCCAAGTTTTTGCATCCAAGGAGCAACGCCGTGATAGTAGCCCTTTGTGAGGACGATCTTCTTGCGGTGGGTGTATGCACGTGCGATCATGACTGCAAATTGAGTCATATCGCCACCGTTTTTGCCAAAGAATGCCCAGTCTGCCATTTCGATGGTGTTGCAGACTTCTTCTGCAAACTCAACGGTGATATCGCTGATGAGGGTGGTGCAATCGCCTTTCTTTCTTTGTGCGGCTGCTGCTGCGTCTACGTCGGGATCGTTGTAGCCCAAGAAGTTGGGGCCGTATGCGCACATCCAGTCGATGATGCGGTTGCCATCAAGGTCATAAAGGTATGCACCTTCTGCGCGTGATGAGAAAAGAGGATAGCTTTGGACGGGGATCATGCATCCTTCTGAGGGGCCGAGGTGGCCGTAGATGCCAGCAGGGATGCAGTTCAAGGCGCGCTTAAACATCTCTTGGCTTTTTGAAACATTGATTATTTTCTTAGGTTCGTAAATAAGATCCATAATTTCCTCCTTTATCCTTATGCAAGATATTCGCTGACCACGTTGAGCAGTTTTGCAACTTGTTCAAGCATGTCAACTGCGCCACAGACTGCAAAGTCGCCACTGCCCATACCGCCAAAGCTTGATGCTTGGCCATTAAGCAGTTTGTGTGCAAATTCAAGTGAACCAAACTTCATTGTTGCCTTGGGTTCATCAACAGCACCCTTTGCTGCGTAGAACTTGTGGTTCTTCACGGTGAAGTTGATTGCGGGGCCGTCATCACCAACTTGGCAGAGAATTGTGCCGTTGTCGGTGCGTCTTGCACATGCCTTGCCAACAAAGTCGCTGTTTGCGATTTCTGCCATTGCAAAGAATGCGGTGTAGGCAGTCAGCACTGTGTTGGTGACAAAGTAGTCACGGTCTTTCAGGAGTTCATCCTTTTCTTCGGGCTTGGGTTGCAGGAAGTAGGAGAGTCTGTCGGTGAGGGCAGTAAATTCCTTCAAAAGGAAGCCCACTTTGAATACGTTGTAGAAAATGGGTATTGTGTTTTCGCCGTCGATGAGCTTGTTGAAGTGCTCGGGTGAAGTGAAGTACAGTTTCAATGATGACTTGCCTTTGCCTCTTGTAAAGGTGCATTTGCCGTCCTTGAATGCGATGACTGCACTGCCCACTTCGGGGACGTTGAATTCAACCGCAATAGGCTTCATGTTTTTCACGATTTCCTTTGATTGCGGGTCCATTTCGCAAAGGTCTTCAAGGTTGCGCAAGATGGCAAACAAGTTGATCTTTGCTCTTGTGATGTTGTCCATAATTTCCTCCTTATGCGCAATATAAAAACGCTTTATATTATCATACAATTCAATAATAATTGAAAAAAGGGTGTATGTCAATAGTCAACTTTTGAACTTTTCCCCTAAAATTCAGGAAATCTATCATATTTTTGCAAGAAAAAAGGCAAACCTTGAGGCTTGCCTGTCGTATTTCATAGTTTGATGAGGAGAGCGGTGCTTGTCCTCTGCCGGTTTTCAGTTGCCGTAAGGTTTAGCGGTAGAGTGCTTTCACCCTTCTTTCCCAAGCCGACACCTTTCTTTCGTCATACTTTTTGGGTATGCGTTTTCCTATCCTTTCACCCTTGTGTGATTTCATCACCATAGTGTTCATTTTGAGGAGTATAGGCAGGTTTTTCAGCCCTACGCCCATCACCTTTTCTATGGCGGCGGCAGGGGTTATTGTCACAAGATTTCCGCTTGCCACCTTTTGCAAATCCGTGTTGGACAACACTTTGCTTTCAAAGAGCCAGTCCACCATTTCGTTTGATTGAGCGAGAAGCCAACGTTTCAACACGTCAACGCCCAAGTGCTTTGCTCCAAACTTTTCATACACCCCCACTTGATATGCCCAAAGGTGCTTTTTGTCAAAAAGGTCCTTGACACCTCTGTCCATATTTGCTTTCACCGTGCGGTAGAGTATATCTCCTGCCCACAGACTTGACGCAATGCCACTGCCAAGGAGGGGGATTGTCATAAATGCGCTGTCGCCGATCGCCACGTAGCCGTCTGCCACCATCATCGTTGCAGGATAGCGGACAGGGATAATCACCTTGTAGCCACCGCGGACAATCTCGTCACCCAAAATAGGATTGTGCTCACGCATAAAGGACAAGGATTTTTCAAGGACGTCATCATCAAGTCCGCCCACCAAACCAACAAGGACGTTGACTTGACTGGGGTCGTGGTCAAGGATTGTCCAAGATATACCCAACTCACCGAGGTGTTTCATATACACCTTGTTTGTGTATTTGGGGGTAGGGCTTCCTTCTGCGCGTTTATAGAAAGCACGATACGCTTCAAACACTTCGTTTTTGCTGAGGGAGGATACGCCAAGTTTCACAGGCAAATTCGTGCGGACAGGGGAGTATGCACCAGCACTGTCCACAACAAGGTCACACCTGACCTCTTCACCGTCAACCACAACGCCAACAACGCTATCCCCTTCAAGGACGGGAGCGGTGACAGTTTTGCCAAAGATGAAAGTGGCGTGTTTTGAGGCACGGTCGTAGAGCATCTTGTTGAGAGGTCTTCTTTCAATGCTGAGGTCGGGGCAGTTTTCGTCTTGATGAAACTCCCTTGTCACCTTTTCGTAGGGTGAGCAGAAAGTCCAACTGCGCTTTGGTGCGCTTTCTTTTGGTATAGTGAGCCCCAACTCTTCAAAGACAACGGGTGACACGTCATCGTGCCAATCATATCTCATTTCGTCAAGTGAGTTTGCCTTTTCATAGACCACCACGTCAAAGCCAAGACCACCCAACTTTTCAGCGGTCAGCATTCCGCCTATTCCTGCACCTACAACAACAATTTTCATAGTTTATCTCCCAAATTCAACAGATAAAGTCCGTTTTCAGTCAAAACATGGCGTTTCATCTTGAATTACATTTCATCATTTTAGTGTTTGATTTGTCGCATTTTCAAGGGGCTTTTGAGCCTTGAACTGCCACAAAAAACCAGTATAAAAAAAGCCCTTTCAGGGAGGGCTTGATTACGGAGTTTTCAGTCCGCCATCGCGGTCAACGATGAGGATACATTTGCCTCGCACAAGGTCAAGTGACACTGTGCCGATGTCACTGTACCTACTGTCGTGACTGTGCTCACGGTTGTCACCAAGGCAGAAAATATAACCTTCGGGCACGGTGATTTTCAAGGGTGTCACGCCGTCCACAGTGTAGGTTTTGCCTTGGATATAATCCTCTTCAAGGGCAACTCCGTTGACGTAAACGAGGCCGTCGTTTTTGATTTCAATGGTGTCACCAGCCACGCCGATTACTCTCTTTACAATGGGGTCACTTTGCCAAGAAACATCAAAGACAACAATGTCGCCACGCTTGATTTTGGCAATCTTGTTGAGGACTAGGGTGTCCCCCTTTTCTATTGTTTCCACCACGTTGCCATCGCCGTCCGTCACGTACTTTCCGCCGTGCAAAGTGGGGAGCATACTGTCACCGCCCACAGGGATTGTGGATATGACGTAGGTTTTCAAAAGTAGTGCGGTTGCAAGGGCAAGCAAAACAATCACCACCACAGAAACAACCGAGGTGATAATTTTTTTCCTACGAGTGTTGGGAGTTTCAAAAACTTCAAGTTCTTCGTTCATTGTTTAGACTATGCTTGCTTTTCCGCCCAGTATACCTAGAATTTTATATCCAAAGGAAGTTGTTGAAGACCACTGTCTCCGCCTTGTCAAAGGACAACTTTTTGCCTTCTGCAAAGAGGGATAGGGGCTTGCCGTATTCGCTCTTGAAATCACTTGCGGACAAGGACACCTTTTGCCAAAACTCTCCGCCTCGCATATTGACTGATGCGGTGAAGGTCATCTTGTCGGTGTGGACACGGACTTGAATTGTGCGCTTGTCTTTTGAATATGCATCAAATTGCAGGAGAGCATCTCTTTGAGATGAGAAAGACTCTCTTGTGCTACGATACATAATCAGCCTGCCACTCTTGACTGAAATACCTTTGATGTCAAAAGGTCCGCTGACTGATGCCAAATTGTCGTCGTCAAGGAGAATGTCGTTGGATTCTGATGAGAAAGTGCCAAGGCCCATACTGCCGTTGTAGATGATACGTTCACTGCCAACGTGAGGAGTGTCCGCTTTGAGGCCAAGTCTGCTGGGAAGTGTGCCGATGACAGGAGAGCAACTGAGCTCCACGTCCTTCATAGACACTGATGCAAAGGCGGTGATAAGCTCATTTTCATCATAGATGGGAACTTTGTAGGCGTATTCGTGCTTGCCCACCTTTTGTCCTTCGGGGAGGGATTTCCAAAATCTGTGTGCGGTGTCAGGTTCACCATAGGACACCGAAATCTGCTTGTCGGTGAAGTGCTTTTCACCTTTCAAAACAAGATACAGGCTGCCGTCAACTTGGTTGAAAGTGAGGGAGGGCATAGCCACAGGCTCTGAGTCGTGGGTGAGGTTGCGCTTCAACCACTTTTTAAGGCTTGCGTAAACACCGCTTGTGATTTGGTCAACGGTGCCACGGCTTATCATCAAAGTCTTTGACTTTGCAGGCACCAAGGATATGATTGCTTCTGCGCGGTCCACGTCCGCGTAGGTGTTGTTTGAGGACACAACGTAGCAGGTGGGGCAGGACACGAATCTTGCATAGGTTTCTGCGCCTACACCTGTTGAAAATGCTCTTTCCTCATCGTTGGTGGGCACGTTGCCCATGGTGAAACGATGTGAGCCACTGCGCCACAAATAGCCACCGCCGTTGACTGCCACAAGAGCTGCAACTCTGCCGTCCATGCCAGCCACTTGCCAAGCGACCTGTGCACCTTTGCCAACACCTAGGACGCCTATGCGGTTTTCGTCAATGATGGGGTGCTCTTCAAGAAGGGAGAGGGCACGGCGGACAATCTTTGACCATTGAAACCAAGGACTTGTCCTTGCGGATCCGTCAATGCGGTCAAGATGATTGTTGCATTCAGGATAGGATATGTAGTCCAGTGAGGAGGGGAAAGTGGTTTTGTAATCGCCGTCAAATGAGCCATTGAAGTCCAAATGGCACACAACCATACCTGCCTTGACAATGTCTCTTGTCAGGCCCACTGCGTCTTTTGTTGCGGAGTGAGAGGACACGAGGAGGACGGCAGGACGAGGGTCCTTCCATCTCTTGTCGTAGCACACGTTGACAAAGGCACGCACCTTTCCGTCCTTGAAAGTTTCGGAGGTGAAATATGTGCCTGTTGACAACACAAAATCACGATCTTCAGAAAAGACCGTTGACGTCTCTAAAGGATCTTTTTTGGGGTTGAACCCCTCCCATACGGCTGTGGGTGTAAGAAATTGCAGTTCCATACCCAAGATTATACACGAAAGTGAGGGCAAAGTAAAGCACTAATAATTTAGTGCTTCCGCCTGCACACAAGGGTGCGCGATGAAAAGAGCGGTTTAGAACACCGCTTTCCCCTAGGTTTTCCGCCATTTCAGCCCCTATATTATGGTCAAAATCGGCGGTTGAAAGTGTGCCTACCTGAGCAAATCTCCCCTTCATCATTTGGTCATAGCCCTCTTTCAGCAACCGAAAAGTGTTGTCGTCGGGCAAAATGAAGTCCTTGTCCATAGGACATAGTATTCGGCGAGGGTGAAAAGGGTGTCAGCTGTTTTCGGTCACCTTGATTTGATAGGATGCTTCAAAATTTATCTTGTCAAGACAGTCCTCTTCAAGGGTGCGCCCCACCTTTCTGTACACCAAATTTTCAAGGCCTAAAAAGTCTATTCCACACTCCTGCGACAATAGATAGGTGGCTTTCAGTTGCTCGGTCAGTTGCTTTTCTAATAAATCCCTTGCCGCTAGGACTTCAGGGGAGTTGCAGTTGAGTACAAGTGGAGTGTCAAAGCCCTGCGCTTCAACAAAGGATACGTTCATTTTCAGTTCTGCCGTGACGGTCATACCCTCAACTTTCACGGATTTTGAGTTTTTGATTATCCTAAACTCAATGACGCCACCATCGGGGAGCGAAACCGCCAATTTGTCCTTAACCTCACTTGACAGAAACATATTCACCGCTTTAGCGGTGTTTTCGTCAACAACCTTGTCACCCTCATCGTCTATGACAAGGTTTTTGTTGATGCTGACGATATAGTTTTTGTCGTTTCCGCCAGCGCTGTCGCTTATGGGTTTGTCGGGCATTTCGTAGATTTCAAGGTAGGGAAGCGCCACTCCACCACTGCGTGAGGTGCGCAGGGCAAGATAGTCCTTGACGCTTACTGAAGTCAAACCCCCTGCCTCTAAATCTTGCAACAAAACCGACTGCAAAAAGAAGGAAATGTTTTCAGTTGAGGGGATTTTGCTTGCAAAAAGAGAGGGGATATCCTCGTCCGTTGCCACCACAAGGGCTTGCTCAGGGAGAGAAAGTGACTTTGTCAAGGCGGAAAAAGTACGGATAGGGTTGAGAGATAATGCACTCCGTGACATAATGACAAGGTTGCAGTGGGACAGTGACACCACAAGCCCTATCTTTTCACTGACAGAATTGACCGCTTCACCGATGGTTTTGCCCTCGGCGGAGTAAGTGAGATAGTTGGTTGTGCCCTTGTCACTGCCTGCACCACCGCTGACAGTCACCACTTGCACGGTGAGGTTGTATTTTTCGTCTTTGAAGTCAACGCCGATGCCAACTGCAATACCTGACTGAGTGAGGGATTTGTTTTCAACCACTCTGCCAAAAACTACAAGCACCACCGCAATCAACAATATGACAAGAGTTTTCCTTGCAAAAAACTTGCCTTTGAGCCGTCCTTTATCACTCATTTCGCGCGCTTTCCTCCTTCAAATTTTTGTTGTTTTCTCGTTTTTTCAACCCTTTCAAAATCACAAAATACACGGGTAGAATCACGGAAAATGCGGTCATCACAGCCCCAACCACCTTTGAGTGGGAGAAATCTGCAATGCTTTGCGGTGAGGGGAGCAGGGTGCAAAGCAAAAATATCACCACCGCAAGGATAAATCCAAAAGGAATTTTGCTTTTTGTGAGGCGCACCGAGCACTCCATGACTCCGTAAAACAAAAAGCCCATTTCAGTAATTCCCATGACTATGACCGCAAAAAGAGCAGTCCACTCCATACGTCCAATTTCAGTTGAAAGCTGATTGAATCCGGAGGTTTCAATGAGAAGATTGCTGACGATTTTCATTGCGTTTCCGTACATAGCAACTCCTATCATAACCACGATGACAGTCAAAATTTGCGTCACACCAAAGGCAGTAGGGATATAGGGGAATTTCTTTTTCTTCACCTTGATGAAAATCAGTGGCATAAAGTTTCCAAGCCAAGTGCCGTAGCGTAGTGAGTGAGCAAAAAACTCCTTTGCCGAGGTTGACAAGATGGGCAGATTTCGCCCAATGTCTAGGTCTGCTTTCAAAAAAGCCAAGTTCAAAACAATGATGCCAAGGATCAAAAACACCATAATTTCACAGAGGCGAGCAATGGTGACAACCCCTTTCACTCCAAGATAAATGACAGGCACAATGAGCATAGTCACCACTATGACAGGGGCAATGCCAACGTACAGTTCGATTGCAAAAAACAGCACCGAAAAAGCGAAGAAAGTGAGGCACTTGAAACCCATAAAAATCGATGCAAATATAAGCCCGAATTTGTAGCGTAAGTCATCATGGAGCAGTTCGTCACCACCGTCATGGAAGAAGAGATATGTTATGACAAATGCAAAGGTGTCAACAAGGACGAGAAGCAAATAAAACCAAAGGGTTGATGACGACAAATACTCACTGACAATTGAGGGCAGTGAGGACAATTTGTAGGCAAGAGTGCTGATTACAACCACCCCGCCAACTTGAGAGTTGTAGAGGGTTGTAGTTTTTGGATTATGACAAAATCGGTTGTTTATCTTCATAAAATATCATCATCAACATCGTTTTCAGTCATACGCGTTCTGTTTTGCGATGGAATTGAAAACGGTCGTCTTTTCATATTTACAGTGCTTTGTTTCAGCACTCCGTCCTTTAAGTCGGGGTTGATGCGAGGGGCATAAGGCGCAAGATAGGGCGCGCCATAACTGTCCATTGACACTAGGTAGGCAACAAGCATTATGGAGAGAATCACTATGCCGAATAGCCCCATAACTGCGGATACGGATAGGAATAAAAACCGCAAAATCGACAACGTGCCCACCTCGTCTGGCACGCAAAAAATTCCTATTGCAGAAAGGGCTGTGACTAGGACCGCAGGGGAGGATATTAGCCCTGCTTTTACCGCCGTGTCGCCAAGGACAATTGCACCGACAATAGACAGTGAAATGCCCATAAGCCGAGGCATACGCACTGAGGCTTGATTGAGGATTTCAAAGAGGAGCAACACCACAAACATTTCAATGGCAGGGGGAAAGGGTATGCCGTTTGTGGCAGAGAGCAAAGTGATGAGAAACTTCAAGGGCATAAGGTGATAGTGATGACTTTGCAATGCCACGTATGCCCCGGGGAGAATTATGGTGAGGAGTGCCCCCATAATGCGAAGCACCCGTATCATTGAGGACCGCCAGTCGTCAGAATAGTAGTCGTAGCCGTCTTGCAAATCCTCAAATAGCACAAAGGGCAATGTCAACACAAGGGGAGAGCCGTCAACTATGATTGCCACCCGACCTTCAAGGAGTTTTGCCGCCAAAACGTCGGGCTTTTCGGTCGTGCCCACTTGATTGAAAAAGGAAAATCGCCTGCCTTGTATGAAGGAGGAAACGTAGGAGCTGTCAATGACGCCGTCAATATCTATTGCGCTTAGTCTTTTTGTTATCTCATCAACCACACGCTTTTCAGCAATGCCGTCCACGTACACCACGCTGACCGCCGTTGATGAGTATCTGCCTATAGTCATATTTTTCACGGTGAGTTTTGGTGATTTTATACGTCTGCGGATGAGGGTGACGTTGGTTTTGATTTCTTCAATGAAGCCTTCTCTCGGTCCTTTCAAAACGTTTGAGGTGGGTGGCTCAGCAACGGCGCGCTTGTCAAACTTTCTTAGGCTCAAAAGATTGCCCTTGTCTTCGCCGTCTATGAAGAGTACGATATCCCCCTCGGCAACGGCAGGGGCAAATCCCTCTTTTTCAAGAGGTTTTATTTCCTCTCCGTAGGAGATGACGGATGGAAGAGTGGCAGAGGACAACGTTTTGTCGTGGGACAAAAGAGGTTTTATCACGTTTTGTTCAAGGAGCAGTTTGTCACTGCCTCCGTCAAGGAAGCATAAAACGGCGTGAACGGTGTCGGTGTCCACGTCGCGGAAGAACAAATCGTCGCTAGATGAAAACTCCTGTTGGAGTGTCAGTTTGAAATCCTCTTTTCTCACGGCGTAATCTTTGACCAAAACAGAAAAAAGTAAACGTATGGCCATAGTTTCATATTGACTTTATACCACAAGGGGTATAAAATGGCAGTAGGAGGAATTATGGACGAACTCGGAAAGGTAAAACTCACAAAAGAGCAACAAGCGGAATTGACCAGAGAGGAACTGCAGGAATACAAAATGGTCCGCAGAAAATCCTTGAAGCAAGCAATCAAATATTTCCTGTGCGCAGCCAGCGCAGGTGTCATACAGATTGTCACTTTCACAATTCTGCAAGCAGTCATCAAAAGCGAAAAGACAATATGGTTTATGGTGCCGGGGATTCCCCTCGGAGATTTCATTGCCACCACAATCGCTCTTGGTTTGTCAATTCTTTGGAACTTCACCCTCAACAGAAAGTTCACCTTCCAGTCGGCAGGCAACGTGCCTAGAGCAATGTTTCTTGCATTCTTGTTCTACGTGCCGTTCTATCCCTTCCAAACTTGGTATGTGCCCACAATCAAGGCCCAACTTGTGGCGGTTATGCCCGGCATGGCGGACCTTGCAGGCATAGTGGCAGAAGCAACAGTGATGCTCATCAACTTCGTCCTTGAATTTTGCTGGCAAAAGTTTGTCATCTACCGCAAGGAAGAAAACAGCGCCCTCAACAAATACAATGTTGGTGAGGTTGGTCCTAACGGCGAAATCACCCCTGCAAAGGACGCATTTGACGGCATGGAAATGTACGAGCTTCTGCACAAAGGTGTGGACATCAACAACTTAGACGACAAAAAACTTAGAAAAATACTTGACGACATAGACTAAAAAATTTGCTTCATTGTAAGTCGTCAAAGCCACTCAGTCGAGTGGCTTTTTTCTAAAAAATAATTAAAACAATCAAATACGTTTGTAAAAATCTGCGGTGTGGTTTATCATAAAAGAGCGACAATAATCTGGGAGACAACTATGTTTGAAAAATATTTGCCCGAAATTATAGAAACAATCTCAAAATCAGTCCAAATTAAAACCGTTCTTGACGTGGCAGTCCCCGGCGGTCCTTTTGGACAAGGCAACAAGGATTGCCTTGAATACGTGCTGTCCGTTGCAGACAAACTTGGATTCAGGACAGTCAACCTTGACGGCTACTGCGGATACGCAGAAATCGGTGAAGGCGAAGAAATCGTCGGCATCATCGGTCACCTTGACGTAGTGCCCGAGGGTGAAGGCTGGAAAGTGCCTGCCTACTCAGGCGCACTTGTTGACGATGAAATCTGGGGCAGAGGCACCATTGATGACAAAGGCCCTATCATCATCGCTCTTTACGTGGTCAAAGCACTTATGGACAAAGGCTTTGCCTTTGGCAAACGTGTCCGCGTCATCTTTGGTTGCAATGAAGAAACAGGCTCAAAGTGTATGGAGCACTATCTTGAAGTGGACGAGCCTATCTCTTACGGCGTCACTCCCGACTCAAACTTCCCCGTCATCTTTGCAGAGAAGTCAATCAACAACATCTTTTTGAGCGGTGAAGGAAGAAGCCACGGTAAGGTGAAGTTGACCTATCTTGACGGCGGAATCGTCATCAACGCAGTGCCCGACCTTTGCACCTTTACCCTTGAAGCAGAGGGAATTGTTGGCAAGATTCAACTGTGCAAGGCAATCAACGCAATTTCAAAACGCCTTGGCAAAAACAATATCAAGTTCAGCTGTGAAAGCAAGTGCGGAAAGGCAGTGTTTGCCGTCCACGGCAAAGCAGCCCACGGCAGTGTGCCTCATCACGGAGTAAACGCCGTGTCCTACGCAATAGACGGTATGTGCGGAGTGGTGGACGATGACTTTGTCAAGTTCTACAACACCGCAATCGGCACTTGTGTACATGGTGAAAAACTGGGTTGCTTCGCAGAAGACGAGTATGGCAAAATCGCCGTCAACGTTGGCCTTTGCCACTATGAAAACGGAAAGTTTGAAGTCCGTGTCAACAGCAGACTTCCTTTCAACACCAACTCTGAAAAGATGGTTGAAGAGATCAAAGCAACCGTTGGCGACAGCGTAAAAGTGGACTTGAAGTCATCATCAACAGGTTTCAAAATGGACAAGGATTCACCTATGATCAAGGCGCTTATGAATGCATACGCCACAGTCACCGGCGACTATGAAAGTCAGCCTATTTGCAGTGCAGGTGGCACTTATGCAAGAGAGTTCACAAACTGCGTTGCATTTGGCCCTGAAATGAAGGGATATGGTGAAATGATAATCCACGAACCCAACGAGCGTATCTCCTTGAAAGCCATCGAAGCCATCTTCAACATCTACCTCAAAGCCTTTGAAGACCTGATTTCCTTGGAGTAGAACGTCGGTTTTTCTAGGAAAAAGAGGGTGAAAAGCAGGAATAAAACTTTTTTAGTTGCGTTTTTTGCTTTACATTTTTGAAATAATATATTAATATATCAAAGCATTATATAGTAATGCACAGTCCTTTCTTTCGTGAAGGCGAAAGACATAAGTCCAAAAGGAGGTAAAAACATGAATAAGTACGAAATTCTCTACATCATTCGCGCAGGCATCGAAGATGACCAAAAGAACGCAGTTGTCGAAAAGTACGAAGCACTTGCAAATTCACTTGGCACAGTGACCGAACTCGACAAATGGGGTCTTAGAAAGTTCGCATACGTCATGGACAAACAAACTGAAGGTTATTACGTTCTTATGAACGTTGAATGTTCAGTTGAAGCACGTGACGAAATCGACAGACAAATGGGCATCGATGACAACGTCATGAGAAGCATGTTCATCAAGAAGTAATAGTAAAGTAAGACAAATAAGGAGAACACTATGAACAAAGTATTTTTGATTGGTAATTTAACGAAAGACCCGGAATTGTCTACTACTAACAATGGCGTTAAATTCTGCAAGTTCACCCTTGCAGTTTCAAGAAATTATAGCAAAGACGGAAAGAGAGAAACAGATTTCCTCAACGTCGTTGTATGGAGAGCACAAGCAGACAACTGCGCAAGATATCTCAAGAAAGGCTCAAAGGCAGCAATCAGCGGTTCAATCCAAACCCGCAACTATGATGCAAATGACGGCAGCCGTCGTTACGTCACCGAAATCGCTGCAGACGAAGTCCAATTCCTTTCAACAAAGAATGAAGAAGAAAGAGATGAACTTGATGACGTAGATTTTGATGCACTTCGCCCCATCGACGAAGACCTTCCGTTCTAATCGGACTCAATAGGAGTCAAATAGGAGAATTATTATGGCAGAAATGAATGAAATCAAAGCACCTCGCCCCGCAAAGCGAGTTCCCAAAAAGAAAGTTTGTCTTTTCTGTGTTGAACACATCGAAGACATCGACTACAAAGACGTTGCAAAACTCCGCCGTTTCGTGACAGAAAAGGGCAAGATCCTTCCCCGTCGTATGAGTGGCGTCTGCGCAAAACATCAACGCAGCCTTGCAACCGCAATCAAGAGAGCAAGAGTTATGGGTTTGCTCCCCTATAGCGCAGATTAATTGCAAGATTAAAGCAAAACAAAACGCACCTATTTGGGTGCGTTTTTTGTTTGCTCTTGCAATTAATCTGCAAAAGCCAGTTTGCTAAAACACAAGAGTATATGTCCCCCTTCCTCACGTGTTTCCCCCTTCTGCCTACGGCAGAGCCCTTCGGGCAGGGCAACACTCGGCTCTCGCACATTAAGTGGCGTCGCCTCATTATGCCACTCGTTGCGTTGGTGCAAAACAATCAGAGCGCACCCGCAACTTCGTACTTTCGTCTGGTGCTCGGCGCTCCCTTCCTCGTCGCCGCTGCTCCTCGCGTTCCGTCTTCGAAGAAGTGAGTGCTTGCCTAAGAACGCTTTTTCGCGTCATCCATCTAAATATCTCGTTTTTAGGAGAGCGCAAGAGAAAACAAAGTGCGAGCATACGCCAATTAAAGCAAAACAAAACGCACCTATCAAGGTGCGTTTTTTTGTTGTAAGTTGAGGTTGAAATGGGTGCTTCTATATGATAGAATAAATATATTAAGCGAGAAAAACAAAACTAGTCAGTTTTGTTTCGGGGGCAAATATGCGATTTTTGGCGACAATAATTTCTTATATTTATATTGCAGGCGCATTTTTGTCCTCTCTTTTTCCTTTTGGCGGAGGGGATATGATTCCCTTTGACAACCATTACACCATCCCTGATTCTATCCCTGCATATCAAACAATATCCACCGACGAAAAGACGGACTGGCAAGCCCAATGGATTTGGGACACAGAAAATATCCAGGAAGAAAACACTTGGATGTGCTTTTTCAAGAGTGTGAATCTTGACACCGTGCCTTCAACTCTCACTGCACATATCTCAGCAGACTCCAAATACTGGCTTTACATCAACGGACAAACCGTTGTCTTTGAGGGCAGTTTGAAGCGTGCCAGCGGACGAGGATATTACGACAGCGTAGATATCGCGCCCTATCTCAAAGAGGGGGACAACTCCATTTGTGTTTTGGCGTGGTATTGGGGCAGTGAGGAAAACTACTCCTACGTCAGCAGTGGACAGGGCGGATTCATCTTTGAGGCAATAGATGAAGATGTCACAATCCTGTCAAACAGCACTTGGAAGGTGAAGAAGAATCACTCCTATGTCAACCGATTCCTTTATCAACCCAACTACCGCCTTCCCGAATTCAGCATTTACTACGATGCAAGGCGAGATATGGTGTCTTGGATGAAAGAGGGCTACGACTTCTCATCTTGGGAAAACGCAACTGAATACGGCGTTGGAGGCAGTGGTGTGTATGGCAAACTCTATCCTAGGGGAATCCCCATGCTGAAGGACTACGGCCTCAAGGACTATGAAAACTCCGCCGATTATGAAAACTACGTTGTCACCAAAAACAACGAGAAAATAACGGTCACCATACCATACAACGCACAATTCACCCCCTATTTCAAGGTTATAGCCCCTGAGGGTGAGAAGATTCGCATTACAACTGAAAACACACTTATAACTGGCTCAGTGTCCACCACGTACATAACAAAAGAGGGCGAGCAAGAGTTTGAATCCCTTGGTTGGATGAACGGGGAAGAGGTGACCTACAAATTCCCCAAAGGCACAAAGATACTTTCACTGCAATATCGTGAAACTGGCTACAACAGCGAATTTAGTGGGGATTTCAACTGCGATGATGAGTTTTTGAACACTTTGTGGCAAAAATCCCTTCGCACCCTTTACGTCACTATGCGTGACAACTTTATGGATTGCCCTGACAGAGAGCGCGCTCAATGGTGGGGTGACGTCACAAACGAAATGGTGATGACGATGTACGCCATGGACAGCAACTCCTATCTCCTCTATCAAAAGGGAGTTGAGGATATGCTCTCCCACCTTGACGGCAGTGACATTCTTCAAACCGTCGTGCCCATAAGCGGTGACTATTTTGAACTCCCCGTCCAACAGCTTGCAGGAATAGTTGGCTTCCTCACCTATTATCAATACACAGGTGACAAGGCTTTCCTTGAAAAGGTGTATGGGGCCTCAATAAACTATTTGAAGTTGTGGGAAATGGGTGAAAACAATCTTGTTGTCCACCGCGAAGGCTCTTGGGACTGGCCCGACTGGGGAAGCAAAGCGGATATGACCGCCATTGAAAACGCTTGGGTATATTACGCAATTTCATCAGTTGAAGAAATGGCGGCGGTTTTGGGTGTAGAAGATGACCTTGCTTTCATCGCAGACAGAAAAGAGCGTATAAAGAGTGGATATCAATCACTTTGGACAAAGAAAGGCTTTAAGTCAAAGGGCAAACTGAAACCCGACGACAGAGCCAACGCCCTCGCCGTCCTCAGTGGTCTTGCAGAGGAGTGGCAGTATGACACCATAGTCAACGTCCTGACCTCCACCAAAAATTCAAGCCCCTATATGGAATACTACGTCCTTGAAGCGTTGTGCAAGCTGGGCAGATATGATGAGGCTGTTGCGCGCATTAAGGATAGATATGAAGATATGGTCAATGAAGACTATTCCACTTTGTGGGAGTTTTGGAACTCTTGGCAGGGCACTAAAAACCACGCCTGGAGTGGCGGACCTCTTGTGATAATGAGCAAGCACTTTGCAGGCATAACCCCTCTTGAAGCAGGATATGAGGTTGTTGAGATAAACCCTCAATATCATCTGTCAAGCAGCCTCACTTGCACCGTGCCTAGCGTGAGAGGGCTCATAACCTTTGGTTATGAAAAGATAGACGGACAATACATTCTCACTCTCAATCTGCCCACAGATATGCAGGCAGTTTTGTACGTGCCAAGCGGTGCGGTTGTCCGTGTAAACGGTGCAATCTATTTTGAAGGCGGCGGATATTCAAACGGCGCAGGAAATATTGAAATTGTAGAAAATAGGTGAAATATGAAAGTCAACGTTTTCCCCCTTGTGTCAAGCCTACACAGTCAAGACAAAATCAATGAAAACACAAAAAATCTTCTCGGTGAACTTATGAGCGCCAGTGACGTGGAGTTCAACGTGACCTCTCTTGACAATTTGTATGAGGGTGATTTGGCACTGATTTTGATTCAAAGCGGTGGCAGTGAAGGGCTTTTCCTTGAAAATTTCTCAAAGCTGAAAGCCCCCCATTATCTCCTCACCTACGGCAACAACAACTCCCTTGCCGCATCTCTTGAAATCCTGTCCTATCTTAAAGACAACAACCTTGACGGAGAGGTGCTTCACGGCTCAAATGAGTATATCATCCACCGCGTGAAATCCCTTGCAAAGGGCGAGGCAAAGTATAGGCTGGGTGTCATCGGCAAACCTAGTGACTGGCTCATTGCAAGTGCTGTCAACTATGACAGCGCAAAACGTCTTCACGGCATAGACCTTGTGGACGTTTCAATTGACGAAATCCGCACCCGTTATGCTGAAAGCATAAACGACTACAACCTATCCTTTGACTACGATAAGGACGAGATTGACAAGGCTCTCCGCCTACACAAAGTCCTTGAAGGGATAAAGACCGACTATAATCTCGACGGACTCACCATAAGATGCTTTGACCTTTTAGGAGACCTCAAAACCACTGCTTGTTTGTCGCTTGCACTCCTCAACAAAGAGGGCATTGTGGCAACGTGTGAAGGGGATATCCCCACTATGGTCAGCATGCATATTCTCAACAAAATCACTGGTCAAAGGGGATTCCAAGCCAACCCTAGCAGAATAGACGCCACCGGTGGCAAAATGATTCTTGCCCACTGCACCTTGCCCCTTGATATGGTGGACAAATACTATCTTGACACCCACTTTGAGTCGGGCATAGGCGTTGCGGTCAAGGGCTACCTCAAAGAGGAAAAAGTCACCATATTCAAGCTGAGCAGAAACTTGAAGGACTACTTTGTCACCACAGGAAGAATACTTAGAAACCTTGAAGAGAGCAACCTTTGTCGCACCCAAATCGAGGTGGCAGTAGACAACAGCATCAACTATTTCCTCACCCGTCCCTACGGCAATCATCACGTAGTCATCTATGGCGACCATGTGGATGCAATCCACGAATATATGACCAAAATCAAATAAAAACGCACTATTTGGCGTCTGCCTGTGTCAGCCGTCACTCTCGCACCCTCACGTACACCAAGTACGCATCGGTCGCAATCGCATAGGCTTCCTTGCCATACATCCAAATATCACGTTTTTAGCAGAGCGCTATTTGGCGTCTGCCTATGTCAGCCGTTACTCTTGTACCCGACTAAAACCGTAGTTTAAAAATAAAAAACGCACCGATAAAGGTGCGTTTTTGTGTATATATGGTGTTTTTCTAGAAGGTGACCAGTTTCACCGTGTAGCCGTCAAAGGAGAAGGTGTGCTGGTCGGTGCGGACTGAACGAGGGCAGTAGTCCGTGCTTATTATGTTGGACACACATTGACCGATTAGGTCGTACTTTTTGTCGGTGAATTTGGGATAGACGTCTGCGCGGGTGCGCACAACGTAGTTTTGCTCACGATAGAAGTCTATGCGGGCAACTGCTTTTCTAGGATTGTTTTCAAGGATAAATCCTGCTTGGGCAATATCTCTATCCTTGTAGAGGACGGAGGGGAACATTGCTTGGGTTCGCATTGTTTCGTCAAGTTTTATATAGTCTTTGGCAAGGGTGGACTCGTGGAGCACAACCACCACTTTGCCAAGCATATCCTTCAAGGGTTTCCAGTCGTCTGCTTCACGCATATCCTTGAAAGTGGCGTAGTTACCAAGCATATCGGCAGGAGTCATAAGTTTGTCATCAAGACCTTTACGTAGAAGAGCGTCAAACTCTTTTGCAAGGTCAACGGTGAAAGGTTCAAGGCCGTCGATGTTGGGCACGGCGGTCTTTGCTTCAAGAAGTATGGTGATAGGCAAGTGGTCGGGGTTGTGGTCAGACCACAAAGATATTTCTTCAAGTGCGCCCTCAAAATCTAGGCAAGTGCTTGCACTGTCAAGGACAGGCTCGTGCATGACCGTGAAGGACACGTTGCCACCCTCAACCCTTGCTTCAACGTCCAACTCTATGCTTCGTATGCCGTGTTCAAACTGCCCGGTCAGGGTGTCGTTTTCATAGTCGTTTTTGCTGAACATAACCAGTTGCGTGACTCCAAATGAAAGCATATTGAGGGGAAGTTGTAACCTTTTTGACTGGTCGGTGATGAGGCGTTGATAACTGTTGTGAGTTGCAAGAAAAGCCACCTCGTTGTACTTTACACCGCTGTCCAGTGCCTCTTGCAGGTTGAAATTGCAGAAAGTCTGCTCACCCTTTGAGGTGTAGTCGGCGTAATACACGTTTTTGAGATATTCAAGGTGCTCCGCTTGATAGCGCAGATTGTCCGCTCTGTTGGCAAAATAGACGTCGTCAACAATGACGCCTGCCCAAATGCCCAATCCACCGCCTACGGTAAGCAGGCAGGCAAGGACTATGACGGCAATGATAATTGATTTCTTCTTGTGTGTTTTCATAGGATTAGATTAACACATAGCAAGGCACAATTCAATGGCAAAAATAAAAAAACGCACCGATAAAGGTGCGTTTTTATGTTTTTATAATAAATGCTACTTGCCATTTTGAAATCAATTTTCAAGCTCAAGGATGTAATCGGTGGTCACTTTGTAGAATTTGGCAAGCTTGATGAGCAGGTCGATGGATAACTGCCTCTTCCCATTTTCGTATTGGGAATAGGTGTTTTGCTTGACATTCAAAAATTCTGCAACCGTCTGCTGTGTCAAACCATTTTCTTCTCGCAATTCTTTAATCCTCATAAAAGTATTATACCCATCTCAAAAAGAGATATTGACACATATCTCAAATTGTGATAATATTTAATCAAGCGAAATCCGCTACTACCACAAAAGGAGAAATTATTATGGCAAAATTCAGTTATGAAATGACTGACAAAGACGCAAAACTTGCAGTCAAAAGAGCAATCAATGGCAAAGTTCCCGTATCAAAAGATAACGGCAAGGAAATCAAGCTTGGCCCACCCATGATGAAAGTGACAGTCACATTCCGAAATGGCATTTGCGAAACAACCGGTTCATTGTTTGGCAAAGCACTAATTGGCACGGTTGACAATTGCATCGAATTGGCAGAAGGATTCACAAGAGTTTAATTCCAAACTAAAACAAAAACGCACCAGACAAAGGTGCGTTTTTTATTTGGCGATAAATTGTATTTGGTTGATATTATTTCACCAAACTGCTATTTTTGATTTTTTTCTTTGATGCCAAGATGAGGTTGTCCACCTTTTTTGTGGTCAGGTTGAGGCGCTCCGCAATCTCCTTGTAGGAGTAGTTTTGAAGGTACAGGCACATCACCGAATATTGGTCGGGGGTGAGCAAGTCTTGAAGAGTTTTATAAAATGACTTTACCTCGTCCATACGGCTGAGCACGTCAAAGGGTGTAGGCTCTTCAGAGGGGATTGCACCGATGAGTCCGTCATCTTCCTCTTGGCCTTCTTCAAGGATAGTTGGTGCGGTGATGGACACCGTTTGAGGCACTTTCTTCCTTGACATATCAATATACTTGTTGTTGAGGGCGGTGCGGAGAAGCCCCTCAAAATGCCCCTTGCTTTCGTCATAGATTTCAATAAGACGAGTGAGGAGAATTTTGCCTTCTTGCACAAGGTCCTCAACCCCATATCCCGCAATGTTTTGATAGCCGGACGCCACGTCAAAGATTTCCTTGTCGAAGTGGAGAAGGATTTTTTCTTTGGCGTTTTCATCGCCTGCTTTTGCTTGGATAAGGGTGTGCTTCAAGTCCATTATCTTCTTTGTCTAACTGCCTCGTAAAGGATGATGCCTGTGGCAACGGATGCGTTCAATGAATTGATTTTGCCGTACTCGGGGATTGTGAGTGTGTCATCGCAAAGTTCCTTTGTCAACTTGTGGATGCCCTCGCCCTCACTGCCGATGACGATTGCCACGTTTCCAGTGAGATTTGTCGCTTTCGGGGCTTTACCGTCAAAATCCGTTGCATAAACCCATACATTGTGTTCTTTCAGCATTCTTATGGTGTCGTTTATGTTGGTCACTTTTGCAATGAGCATATGCTCGGTTGCACCGCTTGCAACCTTCACAACGGTGTCATTGACACCCACACTTCTGTGCTTGGGGATCACTATGCCGTGTGCACCAAAACACTCCGCACTGCGGACGATTGCGCCAAGATTGTGGGGGTCGGTTATGCCGTCAAGGAGCACGATGAGAAGGTCCTCGTCTCTCTCTTTTGCAAGAGCCAAAATGTCCTCAACAGAGGAGTAATCAAAGTCGGTGATTTGAGCAAGCACACCTTGATGGTTGCCACCTTCACTGAGTTTGTCCATGGTGAATTTGTCTACGTAAGAAATCACGGTGCGCTTTTCCTTTGCCATCTTGTAGATGGGTGAAAGCACGGGGTCGGGTGCGCCCTTGGGCAAGTAAAGTTTTTCAATGGTTTTGCCTGCGCGATATGCTTCTTTCACAGGGTTTCTTCCGTAGATAATCATAAGCTCTCCTCAAAGGACTTTTCAAGAAAGTGGAAAAGTCTCGCACTATTTGCTGTCACAAAAAGATAGCCAAGGACGGCTTCAAAACCGCTTGCTTTGCGATATTCACCTCTTTCGGCGTGCTTTGCAGAGGTCTGGATTTGGCAGTTTCTTGCTCTGCGGAAAACATCTGCCTCCACCTCGTCAAACTCCTCGTGGATGAGGTCAATGACGTGGGCTTGCGCCGTTGCTTTGACCACTTTGGTCACTTGTTTGTGAAGGATGCCTGTCTTTGATGATGAGTTCAAAGATATTCTAGTGCGGGCGTAAAGTGCCTGCACTGCATCGCCTATGAAAGCCAAAGTCATAGGGTGCAATTTCAGTGCTTCCTCTGTTGATATGGGTGTGTTGAAAGAAAAATCTATTTGTGACATACCCATATTTTAGCACAGTCTTTCAATATTGACAACATCTCTTAATTAAGTTAATATGTTATTAGGTATGCGCACGCGTGCAAAAACATTATGTTTTGGCAAAACTCACCGCAAAATTGTTGTATTATTAACAAAACAAAGAGAAACAGGACTATGAAAAAACTTACTTTTGCAAAGTTTATTATATTGATAGTGCTTGTGGCAACACTCCTTGCCACCCTTACCGCCTGCTCAATTTTTGAAGGGCTTTTCCAAACCTCAAAGGATACGCCCGAGGTGACTGACGTCAGCATTACAGCAACCGGTCTCACCAAGGTGTCAACAGGGGTGTACACAGCAAAAGTTGGTGAAGAGTTTACTCTCAAAATCAAGCTCAACGAGGACGCACCTCAAAAGCCCACCTATAAGTGGTATTTGAAAAAAGATAGCCAAAAGAAGGCGGTTGTTGACGGCGCAACGTCAAGCACGTTGAAATACACTTTTGACACATACACCGACAGCACCTTTGTGTTTTCCGCGTCAGCTGACGGAGTTGAAAGCAAAAATACGATCACCGTCACCCTTGAATATGCTGACAAGCTTGCGGATGTCAACATCACCTCGTCAACTCATGACATAATTGACGGAGCCGTGCAACAAGACCTAAAAGACGTCATGCCTATCACTTTCAATGCAAATTGGAACAAATCCGCTCTCCCTGAAGACGCGGAAATTGATATAGAGTGGACAGTCGATGACGATGACACGGTGTTGTCCACTGAAGAGGAATTTGTCTTTACACCCTCAGGGGAAGGCACTTTCACAGTCAATCTCAGTGTGACAGACGGCACGGACACCCTCACCGCAACAGTGAAAGTGGTGGTCATTGAAACATATTCCGCAGTCAGCACTGCAACAATATCCGTTGAAAGCGGAGCATCTCCTTTTGGTGAAGGCATTGAAACCCAATATCTCCAAACAGTGGACAGTGTAAATAGAGATGCTGTCACCTTGTCACTTTCAGTGACACCTGTGGGAGAAACCGACCTCGATAGCCCTGTCACATGGACAGTCCGCGACAAAGACGGAGAGAGAAATCTCTCAGACAAGGGCAGAACCGTCACCTTTACACCTCAATACGGCGAAACCATTGTGACCGCCACCGTTGACAACGTGGTCAGCAAACAAGTGATCATCTTTGCTTTCACTGAAAGCGACTATACCGCCAACGAGAAATACGTGGAAGCCACTTTCGTGTGGGATGGCGGTGTTGAAAACGCGTACTTGACCGACCAAACTGACTTGAATAGGTTCATTCAACATGCAGTGTCAACCCGCAGGGTGACAACCTTTGAAGGGGGCAGTGCAGTCAACCCTGAAAACGGATTCCCCTTTGAAACAGCGGAAACCTTTGACTTTGTCGCCAACAACGAGGATCACCCCAAAGCACTGAATACCGCACTAAAATCAGTGGATGAAGCAGGCAATTTCTCAATCCGCACAGGATACAGCCAAAGCGGAGACGATCTTTTCAACTATGTGCTTTATCTTGACGGAAAGAGTGAATTTATGAATCCTAACAAGCACTATTCACCGGCAGAAGACGTCACTCAAGATGAAACAGGGCTTGTCCATTACAAGGAACTTTCTTCAAACGAAAAGAGAAGCGTTCTCCCCGTTGACGACAATCCTGAATATCCCACCGCAATAACCGACAGCCAAATGCTTTACCGTGTGGTTGGATGGGGCTATAAACCCACTTTTGACTCCACCCCCGAAAGCCAAAAGATGAAGGCTCTTTATGACGAAATCCGCAAAGTGGCAATAGATTATGTCAGTGAAGATATGAGCGACTATATGAAGGCACTCATATTTTATGAGTGGATTGCAGTCCACACCGACTATGATTACGCAATTGTTGCAAATGATTCCTTGGAGATTGCGGACAAACTCCTTTGCAATGCTTTCAGCCTAGAAGGTGTCTTTGCAGACGCAGACGGGGAAGGATATGGTCAAGCAGTTTGTGACGGCAGAGCAAAAGCCTTTGTCATCCTCTGCGGACTTGAAGATATAACCGCAATCCGTGTCACAGGACAAGCACAAGTGGGTGGCACAAGCGAAGGTCATGCTTGGAACAAGGTGCTCATTGATGCCAACGGCGATGGTGTCAAAGAGTGGTATCTCTGCGACACAACTTGGTCTGACAGAAGCAGTGCTGATGACAGAGTTGAAAGGCTCAACAAGCAATATTTCCTTGTGACAGATGCCTATGTCAGCGCAACCCATATCCCCGACGATGAGGCATACAATCCTCCTTGCACCACCACCTTTGACTACTATGCAAAGACAGTTGTTGAAAACGGAAACAAGGACTTTGACCTCTTCATCAACAGCTATGAGGAATTGAAAAACGCCGTGGTCTACGCACGAGACAACGGCATCCTTCTTGAAATCAAAGTTGCGTCCAGTGTTGCCCAAAACTCGTCAACACTTATGAACAAAATCAACTCGATTTTGACCATCTACGGCGGAGGAGATTTTGACGGAGTCATCACCCTTGCAACCTCCTCAACCTATGGCATATACTCTGTTATATTTGGTTAGAGATATTCACGTAGTGCTTTGATGCACTTGTCGTAAAACTTGATTATTTCACCAGCAATAGACGGCATTTCGGTGCCGTCTTTTTTCATTTCGTTGACGCACTTTTGCACGCTGTCCACCCCCATAATATAGCCGTCAATGAGCATAGACGCCATGTGAGAAGAGGTGTTGTTGAACACGGCGTTCATATTGACACCAGCTTTCAACATTGTCTTTTCAATGATTCCACTTTTGGCTTGCTCTTGCTCGTCACAGGTCAGTTGACAGATTGCTTTGTCATAAAACTCACGGAGAGTTTCTTGCTCAGAGAGGATAAGTTTTTTGAAGTCCTCCTCTTCAACGTAGGGCATAAGGTTGGATATGGACTGAATGCCCATTTCGGTGTTTCTTACGATTTCTCTAAATATTTTCATAGTTGCTCCTTTATTTATTGAAGATTTTATCGATGATTTCTTTCACCCAAGATTTGTATTCCACCTTTTCTCCGTCCCCTTCGGGCACGAAGCAAAGTGGAGGAAAAGCCACGCACCACCAGTTGTCGCCGTCCCCTGTGCCCAGTTCAATTATGAGGGCATCGTAGACGCCTTCGGGGAAGTTGAGCCCATCGTAAGTTTTGTCGGGGAAAAGCTCCTTTTTCACCGAAACGGCACTTTTATAGTCAAATCCGTGACGATAAAGTGTCTTGTCTGCAATTTTTGTTATTTCATCAAGGTGGTTTTTGATTGTGGAAAGGGATTGACTTTTTGTCTTGCAACCTTCAAGCACTTCGGTGAGATAGGTGGTTATTTCATCGCGGACAGCCAACTTCACTTGTTGGTCAAGAGGGTTGTTGGAGTTGGCTCTTATATGTATCCGCACCACTTTGTCGGCTATATCCCCATCAAGGGATAGGCTACCGCAGGCGGTGAGGGAGAGAGCAAATGCGATGAGAACAACCACCGCTACAATTTGAATCAGGTCTTGTTTCATAGCCCTATTATTGCCAAAGAGGGAAGAAATAATCATCTCTGCATAAAATCAGCGCACAGTTGCAAAATAGGTGAGAGGTGAATATGAAAAACAAAAAATACGTTGTCATACTTTTCTCGGTGGTGTTTGTCTTTCTCTTCTCAGTGTTGCTGACAAGTGTCCTCACCGCAACCAGTGAAGAGGGTGTTGCAGACGCCGCAGTACTGAAAAGAGGAAGTCGTGGGTCAACCGTCCGCACAGTCCAAACCAAACTGAAAAATTGGGGATATTATAAGGGCGCAGTTGACGGCATATACGGCTCGCAAACAGTCAGCGCAGTCAAATACTTTCAACGGCGCAACGGGCTTACTGCAGACGGAATTGTGGGCAAGCGCACGGCGGCCGCTCTTGGCATAACTCTGTCCTCTTCGTCAAGTGGGTCATCGGGGCAAATCACGTCCTCAGACTTGAATCTGCTTGCTAGAGTCATCTACGGCGAGGCAAGGGGTGAGCCTTACACAGGGCAAGTGGCAGTTGCTGCAGTTGTCCTCAACAGGGTGAGGTCGGCGTCTTTCCCCAACACTATCGCAGGTGTAATCTATCAATCAGGGGCATTTGATTGTGTAAGTGACGGTCAAATCAACCTAACTCCCAATCAATCCGCCAAAAACGCCGCGCAAGACGCTCTCAACGGCTGGGATCCAACCTATGGTTGTCTGTATTACTACAACCCTAAGACCGCCACCAACAAGTGGATGTTGTCCCGCCCGGTGAAGCTGTCCATTGGCAATCACGCATTTTGTTAGAGGTGAAATATGAACAAATCAATAGAAAATGAAACAAAAACTCCTCGTGACAACCGCAAGGAGATGAAAAAAGCGCGCAGACATAGGACACTACGCAACGTTATGTTGGTTGCAGTCCACGCCCTCGGTGTGGGTGCAATAGTTGGGCTCAGTGTTGCGCTATACTTCAGTCAGGATAAGATTGAAATGCAAGCCAAATATCAAAACCAAATGGAAAGCGTTTATGCCAAGGCGTACTACAACCTTCTTGACGGCGTCAATGACGTGGACACCACAATGGCAAAGTTGTCTGTTGCCAACAGCGAAGAAAAGCAAGAAGCCTTGCTCTATGAAATTTGGTGCGCTTCAACTCTTATAGAGGAATATCTTGCCACCTTTGAAAATCAAGACGAAGGTGTGCGGACAGCGGTGAAGTTTGTCAACCAACTGGGTGACTATTCACTATATCTTGCAGGCAAGTTGTCAAGAGGCGAAAGCCTTGACGACAACGACCGCGAAACTCTTAGGAAAATGCGCCCCATGGCAGATGCTCTCAAAGAATCCTTGAAAAAGGTGGGCACGGACCTTGACGGAGGCAAACTATTCCTTGAAGAGGACGGCGTCCTTGAAAGCTTTGCTTCCGCCTTTTCCACATTCAGCGAGCCTGACTTCAACTATCCCGAAATGATATACGACGGACCTTTCTCAGACGCCCTTGAAACAAGGGCTGTAAAAGGTCTTGAAGGACAAAAGGAAATAACAGAGGAAGAGGGTGCGGCAATCATATCAAAACTCTTTGATGGTGCGACTGACATCAACCATATCGGCAGATTTGAAGGGCATATCCCCACTGAAAACTACTCCTTCACTTACGACGGCCATCCTGCCTACGTGCAGTTGTCCGTGAGGGGAGGGAAGGTGGTCAACTACACTCTGTCCTCTACAACCGAAGAGGGCGACACTGCCGTCAGCGAAGCAGGGCAGATTGCCATAGACTTTGCCGAAAAACTAGGTTTTCAAAATATGCAAGTCGTGTGGAGTGCCACCGCCCACGGACACACCTACGTCAACCTTGCCCCTGTTGTGGAAGGCATAATCCTCTATCCCGACCTTGTCAAAGTGAAGATTGACGGAGACAAAGTGGTGGGATTTGACAGCGCACATCACGCATACAATCATAGGGATAGACACCTTCCAAAACCTGCAATAGGTGAAGACGAGGCACGGAAAAACTTGTCCGTCACTCCCGTCCGCAGCGGCAGACTTGCTCTCATACCCGACGGCGGTGAAAAAGAAACTTTGTGCTATGAATACGAGTGTGAAGCGGAGGGCACATACTTCATCTATATCGATGCTTTGACTGGCGCAGAAACCGAAATCCTATGTGTCATAGACGACGTTGATATGGGCGAAAGCATGATGTGATGAAGGTGCAAAACACAACAAAAAACACAAACAAGTCAAAATAACAACAAAAATATATGTGACGAAACCAACGTAAACAGGGTGACGCTCACAATCAAAAACTATGAAAATCCCCTCAAAAAACATGGTTTCTCAAGGGGAAAGCGCAAAAAGCGCAAAAAAAAAGCCACGACAAAATCGTGGCTTTTGATTCGTGATTAAGTTTCGTCTTATTCTGCCTTTGCTTTCTTTCTTCTGACACCCAGTGAGAAGAGGGATGTGAGGAAGGAAAGGATGCCGAGGCCGGGCACTGCAAATGCAACGTAAAGTCCTTCTTCGATGATTTCAAAGACGGGGAGCATGAAGAGTTCCATTGTGCTGGGGGTGTATTCGCCACCGGTGAGTTCGGTGAGAAGCTCAGGGTATGCCATGTACATAAAGGTTGATTGGAACAAGCAAGCCACGCCACCTGCAAGGATAAGCAGACCCCAAATCAGGTTGTACACTCTTGAATAGGTGCCCACTGCACAGCAGATGATTGCGACGATTGCGTTGATCACTGCGAGAGCAAGGGTGATTGTGGGGAGGAGTGCCAAGATGATTGCGATGATTTCCATCTCTGCTGCGCCGTCGATGACGAGAAGGAGAGGAGTGATGGGGTCAAATGCTGCAAGACCGCTGAGGAAGTCAACGTTAAGGCTGCCTGTGTTGACCAAATATGCAAGACCGAGGACAACTGCCAACAATGCTGAGAAGATGAGGACAAAGATGTTTGCTGCACGGCCGTAGGGTGCTTTCTTTGTTTTTGCAGGTGCTTGAGCGGTCTCTGCAGGTGCTGCATTATAGACAGGTTCACTTGAAACTGCGTTGGGATTTTGAGGAGTAAAGGTGGGTTGGACTGCGCTGTCAAGACGAGGAATCTTGACGCCGATGGTCACGCCACAGCTGGGGCATTTGATTTTGTGCTTGTAGCCGTCAGGAAGTGAAGCTGCGTTCACAGGGGGTTCAAAGCTGATTTCGGCTCTGCAACTTGGACATCTGGTGTACATAGTAGACGCTCCTTATTACTTAATTTCTTTATGATTATAATATTTTTATTTCGCGCTGTCAATGATATTTTTCTCTCAAATATTTTGAGAGAGGGCTGATTACAAGACAGTTTTTGAGGTTTTGTCTTATATGCGTCCTTTTTCAAACATTGCAAACTGTCTTTTTTACTGTCGCTTTCGCTTGCGAATACCTGCACATACGCCTGTCCACACAGGTGGGTATGGGTGTTGTGTGCATAGGGTATGCAGGCTGAAACACTTGATTTTTTCGTGCTTTATGCTAAAATATCATCGTTGTATGGTGCTTTGTGGTACGCCACGAAGATAATCGGGAAGAGCAGTGCAAGTCTGCCACAGCCCCCGCTACCGTGAGGAAGTGATGAGATTATGCCACCTTTTGGGAAGGCACTCCGACCAATATGGTCGTCCAAGTCGGGAGACCGGCCTGCAACAGTCAACACAGTTTCGGTGGGAAGCGGGTGTAGGTTTTCCTATACTTAAACCCTCCGAAAATAAAGTACGGAGGGTATTTTTTATGAAAAAAACAAAAATTGCAATTGTCTTGACGATGGTGCTTTTGGTGCTTTGCCTTTGCATTTTCACCGCTTGCGACAGCTCGCTTCAAGACGAAATCGATCGTTTGAAACAAGAAATCAACGACATGCAACAGCAAATCGGTGGCTACGAAGCGGACTTTGAAGAGAAGACTGTCACCGTTTATATCGGCGAAAAGTGCTTTGAAGTGACCACAAGGAAAGCCTATTTCCACGACCTTTTGAAGGACCTTTTGGAGGAGGGAAAAATCTCTGCATACGAGTACGGCGGAGACGACCTCAATCCCTTCATTTCAGCCATTGACACACTTCAACAGGACTACACTTCTGGAAAGTATTATTCTGTCTGGCACAACGTAAACAACTTCTCTTTGAAGGGTGTTTCATCAAGTTGGGGCAACCCTTCACGGGCCACCGTTGAAGACGACGGATACGGCAATATGATGGTGGTGACAACTTATCAAAACACAAAACTTTATTATTCAGCAGTGGGTGTCAGTCTAATTCCTCTTGTGGACGGATGCACCTATGCAATCCTTGTTGACTGACGTCGCAGGATTGCAAATAAAAATGAATAATGAAGAATGAAAAATGGACAGTGAAAGCAAATCGCAACAAGTGAAAACTAAAACAATAAAATGACAAAACAAAGACTTTAATGCGACAAAACAAGAAAATAAACATCGTGTTTTGAAGATTATGGCAAAAGACAGAGCAAGAAAAGACAATCAAAATTTACGTAGAAAAACAGTGCTTACAGCCTCCTACGTCACTGAGGTAGCAGTGATGGCAGGCATGCTTACTGCACTGAAATTTGCTCTATCTTTTGTGCCAAACGTGGAGGTTGTCACCCTTCTCATAGCGGTGTTTTCCGCAGTGTGGGGAGTGAAATATTCCGCCCCTGCCACCATAGTTTTTTGCCTTGTTGAGATGGCAATTTACGGCATAGGTGGGTGGGTGATTTTGTATTTTATCTACTGGCCCTTGCTTGCAGTTGTGTTCCACTTTGCATTGCGTAAACTGAGGGGCTGGAAAGCTCTTCTTGTGGCAACCACAATCGCCATTGTTTTCTCTGCATTTTTCGGTGTGCTTTCCGCCTCGGCAGAAACCCTCTACGTCATAGGCAACGTATCACCTGACAGGCTTGGCACTTTCTTTGTGTCATACTATATCAAAGGACTTTGGTTTGATCTTGTGCATACAGTCAGTGTAGGGGCAAGTGTCATCGCACTTTTCCTCCCTCTCACCATAGTTGGAGAAAAACTGAAAAACGGACTTGACAAGAGGGTGCACGCTTTTGAGGAAGAAGACGTCGAAAGTGAGAAAGAGGATGCCGAGAGTGCCGTGGATGAAATCGAAGCCGATGAAAGGGCGCAAGATGACACCTCTATCGCAGACACAATAAGTGACGGCGTAGATGAAAACCGCCCTCAAACAGAAATGGTCGAAGGCGAAAAATAAGAGAAATTGTTGAAACTTGTCTTTTATTGACGGAACCAATTTCTTGCGGAAAATATGTGCTAATATTGCCACGGAGGCAATTATGAGTAACGTACATCATCCGTCCTGTGCCATACGCGATTTGGCACTCAGCGCAAAGAAAAGATTGGCAAAGCCTGACGGCACCTATTTTCCGTCCGGTCTTGAACCCCCTGACACCTTGACCCCCTCTCAAAGGGAAGTGTTTTTGAAGATACGCACCATATACGACAGCGGTGGCGAAGTGGTCAACCCCATCAAACAGTTGGCAGACCACAAGTATATGGCGACCCTTTCACACGAGGCAAGGCAGAGATATATCCTCATCCTTTGCGGTGACTACGTTGAGATGAAGAGATTATTTCTTCAACGTCTTGCCGAAAGCCCGACGGGCACGAAGCGCACCAGCAATCTTGGCTAGGGCTTTCACTGAAAGCACAACCCCCAGCAAAAACGCCACCACCGAATAGGCGGTGATTTGTCCTTTACCCCCAAATTCAACGGAAAGAAGATAGAGCAAAGTCATTATGACCGAAGCAAAAAGGTCCACGATGGCACGCTCTATCTTGTTTATTTTTCGGGGTTTTATTATGAGCAATTTTGCAACAACTCCACCAAGAGTCCCAAAGGCAAACGCCGTGAGAAAGTAGACCAGTTGTCCGCCCCAACTTACACCAAGAATCATTTGAACAACCGTTTTAGAACGCCAGTTTCCACATTCCCAGAGGAATATTTGAGCCCAGTCACATAGCCCGTTGCAACAAGATTGCCTCGTTCTAGGTCAAGGAGTTTGATTTCAAGATTTTGTCCTGACACAAGCATATTTTCGTCTTTGAGCATTACCTTGATTTCCTTGTCTGAAAAGGTGGGCACTCCTTTTACTCCTGTCACCGACAACAGACCATGATTGTCAATTTCAACTTTGTGGCGGACATCACCCTTGTCCTCTTGTTGTTTTGTGGGCTTTGCACCGCCTTGCAAAGTGCTTACGTTTGACGACGTTGACTTCTTTTCTGCAAAAGAATTTTGCAGATTTTGACTTCTTTCAGTAGGTTTTGAATTTCTTTCCATACTGCGAGTATATGCGCGGGTGCATAAATAATTGACATACTATTAAAAAAATAATAAAATAAATGCTATGGGAAGAGAGAAACAACAACTGAAAAGATACCCTTTGGACAATTCCGCCCTTTTTTACCCCATTATGGCAACAAAAAAGGCGCAGAGTTTGTTTCGTATCACAGTCCGCTTGAAGGACGAGGTTGACGGCACACTTCTTGAAGAGGCCCTCAACAAAGTTCTTTTTCGCTTTCCCACCTACAAGACTAGACTGAAAAAGGGATATGCTTGGCATTATCTTGAAGAAAACACTGAAAGAGCATTGGTGTTCAAAGGTTTAGGTCCTATGCTTTGCCCCATTGACACAAAGGGAACCAACGGCTATCTTTTTAGAGTGGTTTACGAGGGCAAGACCATCTATTTTGAGGTCTTCCACGGTCTTTGTGACGGCGTAGGCGCAACCATATTTGTCAAGGGACTTTTGGAAACCTACCGCAATATGCAAGGCTTTGCCCTCCGCAAATGTGGTGTTGACCTCAGTGCCGAGCCCACTGAAAACGAAATCGAAGATGCCTTCAAGCATTACTATGAGCCTATCAAATTCAGCGACGTACAATTGAAAGAACTGACCGGCGCAACCCCGCAACTGATTGATGGCACAATCAATCCTGACGGCTATACGTCGGACTCAATGATGACTGCCTACACAGACGTCAACCGCATAGCAAAGGAAATGGGCGTGACCTTCACCGCCTTCACCGCAGGGCTTGTGGCATATACACTTTCAAAGATGAACTTTGGCAAGTTGCCTGTTGTGGTAATGGTGCCGGTGAACCTCAGGACGGTGTTCCCCTCAAACAACGTCCGCAACTTCGTCACCTTTGTCCGCCTCACCTTCAAGAGAGGAGAGTGCAACACCATCGAGGAGTTTGTGTCGTCAGCCTCAGCACAGCTGAAATTGAAGACTGAAAAGAGCAAACTGAACCAAATGCTTGCAACAACAGTCCGCACAGAAAAGACGGGGCTTTTGAAGATTGCTCCTCTGTGGCTTAAAATCGCCGTGGCAAAAACGGTGCGCCATTTCCTCAAATCACGTCAAACGATCATTGTCAGCAACATAGGAAAATTTGACGTACCCGAAGAAATGGGAGTGGAGTGGGCTTCACTTAATATCAACGTTTCAAAAAACGCAAAAGTCAATCTTGGCATACTGTCCACAAAAGGCAACGTCACCTTTTCTTTCACAAAGAGCATAGTGGAATCCAGCGTGGCAGATCACTTCTTCACCACTTTGAAGGGACTGGGTGTCAATCCCATAAATTAACATAAAACGTAGTTTATTGGTCAAAAATGACCGTTAAAGGTAGGAAATATGAAAAAATTTACATCAAACGAACTTAGAAACGCTTGGCTTGATTTTTACAAAGCAAAGGGCCATGCAGTGATCCCTGCAGCATCACTCATCGGTGACGGCACCACTGGTGTTATGTTCAACGTGGCAGGCATGCAACCCCTTATGCCTTATCTTCTTGGCAAGGAACACCCCATGGGAAAAAGACTTTGCAACGTGCAAGGTTGCGTGAGAACAGTGGACATCGATTCAGTTGGTGACGCAACTCACTTCACCTTCTTCGAGATGATGGGCAACTGGAGTCTTGGTGACTATTTCAAGAAAGAAAAGACCGCTTGGACATTTGAACTTTTGACAGAAGTCTTTGGCTTTGACAAAGATAAAATCTGCTCAACAGTCTTTGAAGGCAACGCATCTGCACCTCGTGATGAAGAAACCGCATCATACCTCAAAGCCCTTGGCATCAAGGAAGAAAACATCTTCTATCTTGACAAGTCCAACAACTGGTGGGAACTTGAAGGCACAGTTGGCACACCTTGCGGACCTGACAACGAGTGGTTCTATCCTCGTCACGAAAATCCTTGCTGTGACAAGTGCGACGTGGAATGTGACTGCGGAAGATACGTTGAAATCGGCAACGACGTCTATATGCAATACAAGAAGTTGGAAGGAGGCAAGTATGAGGAACTCGAACACAAAAACGTGGACACCGGCTTTGGACTTGACAGACTTCTCCTGTTCTTGAACGGACTTGACGACGGCTACAAGACAGACCTTTTCCAAGGCGCAATCGCACACCTCCAAGAAGTGTCAGGCAAGGCTTATGGTGAAAACGAAAGCGACACAAAGGCAATGCGCATCATCGCAGACCACACCCGCACCGCAGTTATGCTCATCGGTGACGTCAACGGTATCCTTCCTTCAAACACCGGCGCAGGCTACATTTTGAGACGCCTCCTCCGTCGTGCAATAAGATACTGCAAGAATCTTGGCATCGCAGCAACTGAAATGTGCGAAGTGGCAAAGGTCTTCATTGAAAAGGTCTATTTTGAAGCATATCCTCTCCTCGTTGAAAAGGAAGCCTATATCCTTGACGAAATCACCAAGGAAATTAAGAAGTTTGAAGTGACTCTTGCCGGCGGTATGAAGGAATTTGACAAGATTGTCGGTGGCATGGAAAGAAAGAATCAATTTATGTCACAAAAAGATCCTGCCTACGTTCCCGAAACAGAAATCTCAGGCAAGCAAGCATTTAGACTTTACGACACATTCGGTTATCCCCTTGAACTGACAATCGAACTTGCAAGCGAAAGAGGACTCACCGTTGACGAAAAGGGCTTCAACGAAGCATTCAAGGCACACCAAGAATTGTCAAAGGCACAAGCACAAGCAGCAAAGGGCGGTCTTGTTGAGCACTCCGCTGCAACAACCAATTTGCACAGCGCAACTCACCTTCTCAACTACGCATTGAAGAAAGTGCTGAATGACGAAACAATCCAACAAAAGGGCAGCAACATCACCCCCGAAAGATTGCGCTTTGACTTCAACTTCTCTCGTCCTTTGACTCCTGAAGAAATCAAGGCAATCGAAGATGTGGTCAATGGTGAAATTGCAAAGGCATCTCCCGTTGTTTGCGAAGAAATGACCGTTGAAGAAGCAAGAAAAGCAGGTGCAGTTGGTGTGTTTGGTGACAGATACGGCGAAGTGGTCAAGGTCTACACAATCGGCGCAAGCAAGGAAATCTGTGGCGGACCTCACGCAGACAACACCAAAGATTTGGGCAAGTTCCGCATCGCAAAGGAACAAAGTTCATCAGCAGGCGTAAGAAGAATCAAGGCAGTGCTTGAATGAAAATAGACACACACGTTCACACAAGAAATAGCGCAGATGGTCGCGACAGCATAAGTGAGATTTGCCGTCAAGCAGTTGAAAAGGGCATATCTTTCCTTTGCACCACCGACCATCTTGACTATGACCTGAAATACGGCGGACATGCCGCAGTCCCCTGGAAACACATCGACCTTGACGAATACAAGGCGGAGTGGCTTGAAGCAAAAGAAGCCCTCGGTGAGGAAAGCGGACTGGAACTTAGGTTTGGCATAGAGGCAGGTTGGTCAAAAAAGGCGGAGAAACATCTTGAAGAGTTGCTTCCTAGATACGACTTTGACCAAGTGATCAACTCTGTCCACTTTGTCCTTGGTTGGGACGTGTATTTCCCTCAAGCATTTTGGTTTAAGCCTAAAAAAAGGCTGTACAGTCAATATCTCAAAAACGTCCTTGAAAGTTTGGACGCACCCTATCAATACGACGTGGTGGCGCACTTTGGCTACGTGACGAGAAACGCACCCTACAAGGACAAGTCCTTGAATTACAGCGACTATCCTGAACTTTTTGACAAGATTTTGTTGAAAGTGATTGAAAAGGGCAAGGCCCTTGAAATCAACACCCACAAGACCTGGTATCCTACCGACGAGATTTTGAAAAGATATTATGCCCTTGGCGGACGAAAAATCTCCTTTGGCTCAGACTCTCACCGCGGACAACTGTGCGAGGACTATGAAAAGGTGTGCGCTTATCTTCTTGACATTGGTTTCACCCATTTTAGTGTGTTCCGCAAGCACGTTGAAAGCCTAGTGGAAATCCCAAGATTTTAATCTCTTGAACAATTAAAGCACTACACTCTGTGTAGTGTTTTTTTATCTTCAATAAATAAGTCGCTTTTTATAGGCGACTTTTTCTTTTTGGTGTATGCTAAGTTATCACACCTTAGGAGGGCATTATGATTTACGGCTATATCCGTGTCAGCACAGAAAAGCAAACACTAGAAAATCAACGATTTGAAATTGAGCAATTTTGCAAGGCAAAAGATATGAAAGTGGATAGGTGGATTGAGGAAACAATCTCAGGCACAAAATCCCCGGACAAGCGCAGGCTTGGGGCACTTCTTGATGAAATCAAGGAGGGGGACGTCATCATCGCCACTGAAATATCCCGTTTTGGCAGGACACTATTTATGGTTATGCAGATTCTAAACATATGTTTAGAGAGAGGAAGCAGGGTTTGGACAATCCGCGACAACTATCGTCTTGGGGATGACATTCAGTCAAAGGTGCTGGCTTTTGCCTTTGGATTGTCCGCAGAAATTGAAAGAAACTTCATATCTCAACGGACGAAGGAGGCTTTGGCAAGAAAGAAGGAAGAAGGGGTTGTCCTTGGCAGAAAAGTTGGTTCTAAGAATAGCAAACTGAAACTTGACGGCAAAGAGGACCGCATTGTCAGTATGATGAGGAGGGGGGTGAGCCAAATGGCAATATCAAGAAAACTGGAGGTCAACCGAGGCACTCTTGCAAAATTTGTTGAAGAAAGAGGGCTAAAAGAGTTTGTGAAAGTGAAAGGAGTGCGCCCGTCACAGTATTATGAAAAGTACGGCACGGACCTAAGTCATCTCCAAAACTGGTCATCTGAAAATACAAAAGTGTAAATCTGTCCATATAAAAAAATTAGATTACCAGAAAATAGTGGTTATTTTCATTGGACAAAAAATTCTTTTTTGCTATAATAATTGTAGAAAAATTCAGTTGGATAGAATTCCAAAATCGGAGATAGAAATGAACAAGTTTGAACTTCAATCAAAACTCGACTTGCAAAAATGGTTGGACAGTGAACGCAACCACAGAGATATGTGCGGTATGTATGACTATTGCAAGTACTGCGACAAGAACGATGCAACCCCTTGCGCAACAGCATCAATCGCTCTTGAAGACGCAATGAACTCAATCAATGACGTCAAATATGCACACTCTTCACTCGGCAAGAAATTTGACTATGAAAAGGTTATGACAAAGAAGGCAAACCGCAAGAGCCTCACCTTTGCAGAAAAATTTGCACTCAGTGACGACATCGTCAAGGAACGCTATGAAATCTTGAAGAAGGCATTTACAACCACCGAAAAAGGTGACCTTCCCATCAAGAGCAGAATTTCAAAGCAATGTGATACATATCGTCGTGGCGGAGATATCATCGGCAAGATCACCATCATCGGCACATCACTCCGCATCAATCTTCCCCTTGACCCTGACGCAGCAGAATACAACGATGGCAAGACCCCTCACGTCAATATGGGACACAAAAAGGTCTATGAAGAAGTGCCTTTCCAATTCAAGGTCAACAGCAAACTTGCTTTGAAGCGCGCACTTGCACTCATCGAACAAGTCAAGGCACTGTAAGAAAAAAAGACAAAATGAAAGCACCACGAAAGTGGTGCTTTTTTCAACCGCAAAAAAGAGAGAGAGGGGGGATAATACGCGGTTGAATGAAAGAAGAAACAACAATGAGAGGTTTGTTTACAACTATATGATAAGGAGGCAGTGTTAAAGGGATATTAAAGTTTGAAAAAATTTTTGAAAAATCAAAAAGTTTCAAAAAAAACCGACAAAGATTGTCGGTTTCGTTTTTGGTTTTGATTTGGTTCGAGGGTTATTTTGCGCGTTTCTTTGCAAGGGGCAGGAAAACCTCAAACACAGTGCCTTTGTTTTCAACGCCGTGACAGGAGATTGTGCCTCCGTGTGCGGTGACGGTTGCCTTTGCAATGGCAAGGCCAAGACCAAAACTCTTGTTGTCAGGGTTTTGTCTTGCTCCGTCCGAGCGATAGAATTTGTCAAAGACGTGTTTTGCCTCTTCTTCGGATATGGCTGAGCCCGTGTTCATCACTTCAAGGTGGAGTTTTTTGCCCACGATGGTAAGACGGCAACCAACCTTTCCTTTGTCGCCAGAGTATTTGAGGGCGTTGTCAAGAAGGATATACACCAGCCTTTCAATGGTGACTTTTTCTGCAAGTATGGTTGCCCCGGGTTGAATGTTTGTCACAAGGGTTGCGCCTTTTTCAAAGGCGACCGCCTCAATTTCAAGGCAAGCGGACTCAACGACGGCGCTGAAATCCACAAGGTCTGTCTTTATGGTGGTTTGCTCAAGTTTGCTCAGTTCAAGCATACCCTTTACAAGTTCGTTCATTCTGTCCACTTGACCGGATATTGACTCCATCCACTTTTCGTTGTCACGGATGGAAGAGTCCTTTTCACTGTTCATGACTGCAAGGTTGGCGGATATGATTGCAAGGGGTGTCTTCAACTCGTGAGATGCGTTGGCGATGAGATCTTTTTGCATATCAAAGGCGTCTTTCAAGGGTTGAGTTGTCTTTGCAGAGAAGAGGTAGGCAAGGATGGTGATTGCCAACATACATAAAACGTACATGGCAATAAGGGTGAAAAGAAACGAGCGTATGCGCAACACGTCTGCGGTCCTGTCATAGACGGCGTACATGGTGTGCCCGCCCTTTTCTTCACTCTTCACTGAAAAACGATAGCCTGCATAATTGAAATTGCCCTCTTTTTCACTGACCGCCTTGTCGATTATGCCGTTGATTGCATCGCCATAGTACTCCACGTCGTTTTGATAGGCGGGGGAGTAGTAGGCGGTGTTGCCAGACAGCACAAATGAAAAGCATCTATCACTGCCCACACTTTCGGGGCGGACGTCGGTGTATGATGAGCGGAGCACGTCGTCAAGGACGTTTTCTGCGTGGACGTCAAGGGATATGAACATTGTGCCCACGGCAATACCAATCAAAATTGCAAGCAAAATCCCCGCCACTCCTGTGACGTACCAAGTGTGCTTTTTCCTAAGATTTGCAATTATGTCGGCCATATCCCCTCAAAAGTCTATTTTTTGGTCAGTCTATATCCTACGCCACGGACGGCTTCGATGGAAAAGTCCGCCCCTACGTGGCCTAGTTTTTTGCGGATGAATGAAATGTACACTTCAAGGTTGTTGGACTCAAAGTCGCTGTCAAGCCCCCAAGCCTTCAAGATGAGGTCGTCCTTTGTTGCGACAAAGTTGGGGTATTCGAAGAGATAGCGCAGAAGTTCAAACTCCTTTGAAGTCAATGAAATGCTCTTTTCAGCAGTGGAAAGGGTGTAGGCAGACAGGTCAAGAGTGGTGTTTGAATAGACAAGTCTGTTGTCTGCCACCAACTTGCCCCTACGGCGGAGAAGAGCACGGATACGTGCAGAAAGTTCTCCGTAGGAGAAAGGCTTTGCCAGATAGTCGTCTGCGCCCTTGTCAAGTCCTGCCACTTTGTCCTTTTCGTCACCAAGAGCGGTGAGCATAAGCACAGGAGTTTCAAGCCCACGACGGCGGATTTCAGTCAGCACCTCAAATCCGTTTTTCTTGGGCATAATCACGTCCAAAATTATCAAATCGTAAAGACCGGACAATGAAAAACTGAGTCCGTCCGCACCATCGTAAACGGTGTCCACGTCATAGCCCTCTGTCATCAGCATTTTGGCAAGAGCACGTGACAATTCTTTTTCGTCTTCAACAAGTAAAATTCGCATAATTCACCTCGTATTTTCTTCATTTTGTCACGGCCCTATTAAAAAAGCATTAAAGAAGAAAGGATTTATTTTGGTTTTGACAAGCCTGTGTGCCTGCGTATGTGCAGGACAATATGATTATATCAAAAAACTCTCCACTCTGCAACGGCAAATTTTGGCGGAGAAGTTTGGTTTTTGAAAGGGAAGAAATTTCACCAAAAAACAAAAAGCCCTTGGAAAAACATAGGTTTTTGGGGTTTTTGTATTGACTGCACGCCTGCGTGAGTGTATGATATAGCCATGAGAAAGTCATATATCACAACATTTTCAATATTTGTCCTTGTTTTTGCCATTTTGCTGATAACGGTTTTTGCAGGAGATTTTTCACAATCAGTGGCAAGAGCATCTGGGGCAGAAACCTTTGTCTTTGACGCGGACGATAACAAATTTGTGGTGACAGTGAAGTCAACTGGTGAGGAGATTTACCGCTCCCACTTTGACGAGGACGCAATCCTTTCTGCCATCAAGTCAGTTGTAGGTGATGAGAACTACTTGGTTGAGTTGACAGCCCCCACCGTCACCCTCACTTTGACATCTGGTGAAACCACAATGCCTTACGGGGACACAAACTCCTTCCAGTTTAAGGCAAATGCAACCCACGGCTTTGAAAATCTTGGCATAATGGGATACAGAGGCGCAGACCCTTCCAATGACTATCTCTGGCACTTCTCACGAAACGGCGGTGTGGAAACCAAGTTTGGTGGCTACGGCGCAGATATGCCTTTTGGCGCAAAAAACGCCTTTGGTGAATACGAGATTTACGCATCTGCCACAATCTCACTGACCTTTGACGGAGTCAAATATACTGCAACGGGCAAATCCGAAGGATTTGAAATCGAAATCGAAAAGTCATCTGCCAATCTTCCTGACGTCAGCGAAGATGCCCTCAACGTCACCCATGCCTACGGCAAGACACTTGCTGAAATCGTTGATGCAGAAAACGTGTCTTCAAGAAACTTTGCCTTTGTCCTCCCCAAGGACAATGACGGAAAGGAAATTTTGGGTGTTGGCACTCATGGTGTTGAGGTGGAATACACAGTGGGCACTTGGGCAGGCGGTGTCTTCACAAAAGACGAAAGTGTTGAATCAGTCATATTGCCTTTGACTGTCAACGTCAACCCTTACAACGTATATATCCTTTTGCACCATGTCACAGTGAAACAAGGTGATGAGATCAAATTCACCTACGAGCTTATTGCCCCTAGCGCACTGCCTAACAATGAAAAAACCACAGACCTTAAACTGAACATATATGCAGAGGGTGACACCACTGAGCCTGGACAATACACAATCAAGGGTGAAAGTGGCAATCCCAACTATCGCGTGTATTTCTGCAACTACGAAAACCGTGACAATCGTGACTACTCAACGTGGGCAACTTTGACGGTGCGACCTGCACAACTGATCATAGAGGACGGCGGACTCAGATACACTCTTTCCCGCAACGAAGGATTCCAGTATGGTGACCAAATCCTGCTTTTAGACACCGAAAATGGCGGAAAAACCCTCAAAGTGTACAACAACTATGAGTCAGTCACCTACACAGATCTCAAACTTACCATTGAAAAAATAGCAGACAATGTGGACTATATTTCAGTCACTGTTGGCACTGACAAGAGGGATTTGCACTTTGGTGAAAGCGGTGTCATCACAATGAATTACTCCACCGAGCAGGCAAGTGAATTTTCTTGCGTGGTGGTGCTGAAAGACGTAGATGACACACCCAACAACATCGCCTACGCAGGCATTTTAGTTGGTTTGGCAGCGGTGTTTTTAGGAGTGTATTCCTTCCTTAGACGAAGAAATTGGCCTCGTGACATCTATGTCCGCGAAACAAGACCTGAAAAGGAAGAAGAAACCGCAAAAGATGACGCAGTGGAAACCTCTGTTGAAGAAAAGGTCGAAAGTGTAGAGGTCAAAACTGAAAGCAAAAAGAGAGTGTTGACCCTTGAAGAAAAACTCAGCTTGCACCCCGACTTCGAGCCCACTCCATCCCTTGAAGAAGCATTCAAGGAAAGTGACAATGAAGAGGACGCCGACGAGGACAAGGATGTTGACGAAGGTGCAGATGAAGGCAAAATCACATTCAAGAGCAAGATGTTGTCCGCATCGACTGAAAATAAAGCAATCTACAACGCACTGAAAAACGAACTTTTGTCCTACCGTGGCATAAAGAGCAGAGTGGTCAACGGCGGTGATTATTTCCGTCGCCCCGGAAAGCAAATCGTCAAAATCATCTTCATCGGCAAGACAATCCGCTTGGCACTGGCACTGAATCCTCAGGACTATGACTACAACCTCTATCACCAAAAGGACAGGGGCAACATGAAGAAATACGCCGACACACCTATGTTTGTCAAGGTGCAATCCCTCCTCGGTGTCCGTAGAGCAGTGAAATTGATAAGCGACCTTATGGCGAAGGAAGGTGTCAAGCGCAACAAGAAATATATCCCCGACGACTTTATGTATGACCTGACCTACGGCGTTGACGGCGAGGAAAACTAAGATGTATTATTTTCACACTTATTGAAAGAGAGGCATTGCCTCTCTTTTTTGGTGAAGTTTTTGCTGCCGCAAAAGTGAAGTTGCTACGCAGTGAAGTTTATGCAACGCATAAGTGAAGTTAAGTTTGTCATAACTTCGCCTAGGACTAGGACTTAATCATCAGCCTTTTATGAGATAAAAGACAATATTGACAGGTGTATGGATATCTGCTAAAATACAAGATAGGCAGGTGGTATTATGGATAAAAAAACAGACCTTAGAATTCAACGCACTCAAAAAGCCATCATAGACACCTTCTATGAATTGCTTGAAGAAAAGCATTTTTCCGCAATCACAATCATCGACATCTGTGATAGAGCACTCATCAATCGTGGCACTTTTTACACCCACTTTCAAGACAAATATCAACTTCTTGAAAAGTGTGTTTACGATATGATGATGGCACTTGACGAGGAAGTTGACCGCGTCCACGGTGACAGCGATATGGTTGTGTATTACAACGATATGTTTGACGTGGCAATCGCTTTCCTTGAATCAAACCGCAGACGTATCAAGACCATCATAACAAAGGCGGACAGCAACCTTGTTTTCAACAAGGTCCACGAAATCATCAAGCAAAACATTATGAAAAAGGTGGGCAGATTGCCTTCAAAGACAAGAGTGCCTCTTGAAGTGCTTGCAGAGTTTTTCGCAGGCGGACTTATCCAAGTTGTCAAGTGGTGGATCACCGAAGACCCCGTCTATCCTGCCGAGCAAATCAAACTGCACCTATATAACCTTGTGAAAAACACCTTGAAATTCTACTACGTCGTAGATTAGGAGTGGCTATGCACGAAACTATGAAAAGAGTGCTATCCCACGGAAGTGTGGTGGCACATAGAGGCTGTTGGAGCCTTTTTCATCCCGAAAACTCTTGGACAGCATTGAAGCGCGCCGCGGACAACGGATGCGCAATTGAGATTGACGTCCACCTTATGAAGGACGGCAACGTTGCAGTCTTCCACGACTTCACCCTCAACCGTATGTGTATGAGGAAGGGCAGGCTTGAAGAGTTGACAAGAGAAGACGTCAAGGACTGCAAACTCCGTTTTTCAAAGGAGAAGATTGTCTTTTTTGACGACCTTCTTAAAATGGTAAACGGCAGAATCCCCATCTACGTTGAGATGAAGTGCAACGGCAACGAAATTGAACTTTGCGATGCTCTCATCAAGATGACAGAAGGCTATGAAGGTGACCTAGTTTTCATAGGCTTCCACCCGAAGGCAGGGGCATATATGAAGGAAAAGGGATATGCCGTTGGCTACTCCTGTGCAAAGCCCCCGAAGAGTTTGCCTTACGAGGCGGATTGTATGATATGCCACATTTGGGGCGTGCCTTGGTCAAAGAAAAAGAGAGATGAATATCCTCCCTTCGTGCCTTGGACAATATACGGATATCTTGGCAAAATCCACGTAAAACTTGTGTCTAAGGTGGCAATGTACAACACGCATCTTTTCCTTGAATACCGCAAATATTACAAGCGTCACAGGGAAGCGAAATGAAAAATGAAAAGTGAAAAATGAAAAGAAAAGAGCATCGGTGGATGCTCTTTTTTGTTGGACAATTTTGTTTTGTCAATGGCAAATTTCTTTTGTGCCCAGGACGGTCTTTTTAAGGTTGCCGTCACCGTCAAGGACAACAAAGTCAGCCTTGTCACCGACCTTGATTGAGGTGGGCAAGCCCATATATTCACGAGGATTCAGTGACACACAGTGGAGGAGGTTATCAAGGGGGTAGCCGTAGTCAAGAGAGAGGCGAAGCATACGATTCAGGTTTGTCACACTGCCTGCAATTGAGGACATGTCTTTGAGATATGCCACGTCACCTGCGTTCAGTATATCGTGGTCACTAAGTTTGTATTCTCCTATGGGCATACCTGCGGGAGAAAGGCTATCACTGACATAGATTATCTTGTCAAGGGGCTTGCATTTAAAGATGAAATCAACAAGTTCTTTTGACAGGTGTTTGCCGTCAGCAATGACTTCAACTGCCAAATCGTCACGATAAAGTCCCGTTTCGGTCAAACCGAGCAGTTTTTCAAAATCGGTTTTGCCACGGACAGAGGTGGAGCAACCGCAGAAGATATGGGTGACTCCGTCAAGACCTGCATCAATGCATTTTGCAATGTCAGGGTATCTTGCATTGTCGTGCCCGCCTTGTACTTTGATGCCCAACGATACAAGCAGTTTCACCAACTTTTCAACGCCCTTGACAGCAGGGCAAAGGGTGACTATGCCGATATGGCCATGGTGCTTTTCAAAAAACCAAGCGTGCTCGTCAGTGTATTCAGACAGTATGTTTTCTGCAGGTTGCGCGCCCTTATGTTCAAGACTGATGAAAGGGCCTTCAAGGTGAGCGGGGAGCATACGTGCATAGTTTTGTTTCAAGGAGTAGAGTCTGTCAAGCTGACCGTCAAGCACGTCAAGAGGAGTTGCCACAAAGGTGGGTGAGAAAGAGGTGATGCCGTTTTCAAGATAATACTTGCTGACAGCGTCAAGGGCTTCCTGTGTTGCCACACTTATGTCAAAACCCATAGCACCGTGGCTGTGGATTTCACAAAATCCCGGCAAGAGGATATTGCCAGAATTGTCCTTGACGATTTCTTCAACAAAACCGTCACCGTCAACTTTCACAGAATAACCTTTCAAAATCTTTTCCATAAGGGTAGTATATATCCTCGCTCCGCCATTGTCAAACGGCAAAATTCTCCACACCGAAAAAAGACAGGATAAGTCAGGGATTTTGTTATTCTGCGGATATGGGTATTGCAATATGGCGCAAGATGGTTTAGAATATAATAAAATAAAGTTTTAGGGCAATTTGCCCTAAAAAAAGGAGATAGTATGAGCAGTTTCAAAGATATGAGAATCGTGGACAACTTCTATCAAACGTCGTCCTTCTTTCCTATGCCTACGGTTTTGATCTCAACCCTTGCAGAAGACGGAAGCACCTCAATTGGCAGTTATTCACTTTGTTTCCCCTACTACATCGCAGGCAAGGGCTATTATGCCATGCTTCTTGAATGCAGAAATTCATCAAACACCGCACAAAACATCCTTCGCACAGGCAAGTGTGCCCTCAACTTCCTTGAAGATGATAGAGCAGATTTCAAGGAGACAGTGCGCCTTGGTTTCCCCGGTGAAACCTCAGCAGAGAAGATGAAAAACTGCAAATTCCAACTGGAAGATGGACTTGCTTGTGCAGATGGTACTTTACGCCCCAAGGTCATATCAAAGGCCTTTCAAGTGTTCGAATGCACTTGGGATGACAGCCTTGAAAACGGATATGAGGACAAGGCGCGCATCGGTCAACTTGAAGGGGTTGAGCCACCCTATAAAGACTTCAACGGCATCACCTCAAAATTTGGTTGCCACTTCATACTCAAAGTTGACAAAATCTTGATGAAAGAGAAATACTGGAATACAATCATCAACGGCGTCAAGGCAAAGGGATTCCCCAAAGTGCCTGTGGACTACGGCTATCGTGACAGCACCAACTTCTGGTACACCAAATTCACAAAGCCCATTGCAGAAAAAATCCCTGCCGGCAAAGAGGCAGACCTGGGCAGTGTTATGTATGCAGCAAACCGCGTTGACGACGTGGTCAAATTCAGTGAAGACGCCTGTCAAACACTTGTCAAAGTGCCCAGAGTCTTTTTGAAACTGGTGCTTCAAGGCTGTGTTGACTGGGCAAAGGAAAACAACTGCACTCTCATCACCGCAAAAGAGATGCAAATCATCAACGACAAGCGCAAGGCGGAAAAGGGCAAGAAATAATTGATCAGTAAAGCCCAAACGTGCACGCGTGCGCGCAACAAAATAAAAAACAAACCCAAAGGTGAGTTATGAAAAAGCCATCCATATCAAAACTTGTAAATTTCTTCATCGCCCTTGCACAAAGCACAGGGGGTGAGGTTGACCACTCGCGTCCTACCACAGAGGAGATGAGCCGTCTTGCCCGCAAAACCGGGGCAGAGGGTATAGTGCTCCTGAAAAACGACGGGGCACTGCCCTTGAAAGACAGCGACGTATTGTCAGTTTTCGGCAGAGTGCAAAATGACTATTTTTACGTGGGCTACGGCAGTGGCGGTGACGTGAAACCTCCTTACAAGGTCAGCCTTATTGAGGGCATCAAAAACTCAGGCATCACTATAAACGAAAAACTTGCAGGCATATACAGCGACTGGTGCAAGAAAAATCCCCCCGATGAAGGATTTTGGGGACACTGGCCTTTGTGCTTCCCCGAAATGCCCATAACAGACGACGTGGTGAAAGAGGCAAGTGCGTCATCAACAATCGCCGCGGTGGTCATAGGCAGAGCCGCCGGTGAAGATAGAGAGCAAAAACTGGTTAAAGGTGGTTATCTCCTCACCGATGACGAAAGAGCGTTGTTAGGAAAGGTGACAAACCACTTTGACAAGGTGGTTGTCCTTCTTGACGCAGGCAACATTATGGATATGTCTTGGGTGGAGGAATACGGCGACAAACTGTCCGCAGTCCTCTATCTCTGGCAAGGTGGTATGGAAAGCGGAAACGCAGTGGCGGACGTCCTTTCAGGCAAGATCAACCCCAGCGGACACCTGACCGACACCATTGCAAGGAACTACGCCGACTATCCCTCATCAAAGGACTTTGGCAAGCGCAAATACAACAACTATCGTGAAGACGTCTACGTCGGATATAGATATTTCTCCACCTTTGACGAGGGCGCTGTCATCTATCCCTTTGGCTACGGACTTTCATACACAACCTTTGACACCAAGGGTGATTTCACCTTTGATGGCAAAAACGGACGTCTCTCCGTCACCGTGAAAAACACGGGGGATAGAGAAGGCAAAGAAGTGGCGCAAGTCTACGTAGAAGCACCTCAAGGAAAACTTGGCAAACCCCTCCGCAGTCTTGTGGCTTTTGCAAAGACAGACGATATCCCCGCAGGTGAAGAAAGCACCCTCGCCCTCACCTTCAATCTTGACGACGTGGTGTCCTATGACGACAAAGGTCACACAGGCTACAAGAGTTGCTATATCGCAGAAGTTGGTGAATACAAAGTCTATCTTGGTGACAACGTCCGTGACGCAGTTCAAGTCGGCACTTTCACTCTTGACACCCCCTACGTTGTCAGCGCAGAGGAGTGTTGCCCTGTCCGTGCAGGGGCAGAGTTTGACGTGCTGTACCCTGTGGTGAAAGATGGCAAAATTGAAAAGGCATACAGAAAGGTGGCGGTGGAAAGCCGTTGTCTTAAAGACAGAATAACAAGCAGACTCCCCAAAGAAATTGAGCAGAAAGTGGACTTTAACATTGACTTTTGTGATGTTAAAGACGGTGTTGTGTCACTTGACCGCTTTATATCATCGCTTTCAGACACCGAACTTGAAATGCTCTCTCACGGGGATTATCGTATGAATAGCCCTCTTGGCACAAAGGGCAATGCAGGTGCATTTGGTGGAATATGCGACAGCCTCCGTGCTCGTCACGTGCCCCCTGTCACCACAACGGACGGACCTTCAGGCATACGCCTTTTGGTGGGGGCATCACTCCTTCCTTGTGGCACTGCCCTTGCTTCAACTTGGAACGAAAAGCTGGTTGAAGAGCTGTATTCCGCAGTGGGCAAAGAAATGGTTGCCCGAGGCAGTGACGTCCTTCTTGCCCCCGGCATGAACATCCATCGTGACCCCCTTTGTGGCAGAAACTTTGAATACCTCAGTGAGGACCCCGTTGTGTCTGGCCGTATTGCCAGCGCAATAGTGAAGGGCGTGCAAAGTGAGGGTGTCAGTGCTTGTCCCAAACACTTTGCTTGCAACTCACAAGAGACCAACCGCAATCACAACGACAGCCGTGTCAGTGAAAGAGCACTACGCGAAATCTATCTCAAAGGATTCAAGATTGTTGTTGACGAGGCAAAGCCCAAACTCATCATGACCTCATACAACCGCATCAACAGCGTGCTCAACTCCAACAACTATGACCTCACCACGTCCATACTCCGCAGAGAGTGGGGCTACACTGGCCTTGTGACAACAGACTGGTGGATGGTCAACGAGAAGTCGCCCGACTTTGACGGAATCCGTGCAAATGCCTATCGCATACGTGGTCAAGTTGACGTGCTTATGCCCGGCGGAGATAGGCTCTTTGCAAAGGGCAACAACAGCACTTTGAAGGCGCTGAAAGAGGGCGCACTGACAAGAGGGGAACTTCAACGTGGTGCAAGAAACGTGTTGAACTTTATCCTTGACACTCCCGTCCTTCGCGACAAAATCAAGAAATAACGACAATACGGCTCGCACAACATTAAAAGCATAAAACAAACTTATATCATATAAAAACAATATTAGGAGATATATATGAGAACAAAAGTAAGAGATTTGCCCTATGTGAGGGCTGACGTAAAGGCTCTTGAAAATGCCTTTGCAGAATTTGTCGAGGCAGAAAAGAACGCCAAGTCAGTTGACGACGTCCTTTCCGCCCGCAAAAAGTGGCTTGAAGCGGTGGAGGAAGCAACCACAAACGCATCAATCGCAATGAGCAGATACACTCTTGACACAAGAGACGAGTTTTATCTTGGTGAGCAAAACTTCTATGACGAAGTGTCACCTCTCCTTGGTGAATTTATGACAAAGTACGCAATGGTGATGATGGAAAGCAAATTCCGCCCTGAACTTGAAAAGATTTTGCCCGAAACAATCTATCCTATGTATGAGTGTCAAGTGAAATCCTTTAGCCCCGAAATCATACCCGATATGCAAGAGGAAAACGCTCTCACCACCAAGTATGTCCAACTTCTGTCACAACTGACAACGGAGTGGCGCGGTGAAAAGAAACCTATCAGTTTCATCCGCGGATTCCTTGAAGACAAGGACAGAGAAGTGCGCAAATCAGCCGCAGAAGCCATAGACCGCGCTCTCGCTTCAGTCAGCGACCAATTTGACGGAATTTACGATGACCTTGTCAAAGTGCGTACACGCATGGCTAGAAAACTTGGCTATGACAACTATATCCAAATGGGCTACTATCGTATGGGCAGAATTGACTACAACGAAGAAATGGTCAAGGTGTTCCGCGACAACGTGAAGAACTCACTTGTGCCCGTCATCACAAAGATGAAACGCCGTGTGGCAGATGCTCTTGGCATTGACCAAATGCACTTCTATGACAATGACGTCATTGAAGGTGAAGGCAATCCTCGTCCTTATCCTGATGAACAAGGCATACTTCTTGCCGCAAAGGAAATGTACCGTGAAATGCATCCCGAAATCGGTGATTTTATGGACAGCATGATGGAGGCAGAGGCCTTTGACGTCACCGCAAGAGACGGCAAGAGTGGAGGCGGATATTGCACCACCTTTGACAAATTCCGTCAACCCTTCATCTTTGCCAACTTCAACGGCTCATCTGGTGACGTGGACGTTGTCACCCACGAGTTTGGTCATGCTCTTGCAATGAACTACGTCTTTGACCACGGCGACCCCGAAGTGGCAATTGGCTCAAGTGAAACCGCCGAAACCCACAGTATGTCAATGGAATTCTTCAGTTGGAAGTTTATGGACAAGTTCTTCAAGGACGTGGACAGATATCACTACACCCACCTGTCTGGCGCGCTCACCTTTATCCCTTACGGCGTAATCGTGGACGAATTCCAACATATCGTGTATGGCAACCCCGATATGACCCCCGCAGAGAGAAATCAAGCATATCTTGACCTTGAAAAGAAATATCGCCCCTATCTTGACTACGAAGGACTGCCGTATCTTGGCAAAGGCACAAGATGGCAATATCAATCCCACATCTATGAAAGCCCCTTCTACTATATCGACTACTGCCTTGCACAAGTTGTGGCGTTTGAATTTCTTGCCGAAATGCAAAAGGACTATGACGGCGCGCTGAAACGCTATATGGACCATTGCAAACGTGGTGGCAAATATGCCTTCAACAAACTTGTATCCCTCGCAGGGCTCAAGTCACCCTTTGAGGACGGCGCACTTGACGAGATTGCAGGTGTTGTCGGTGACATTATAGACAGCTGTCGCAAATAAAAACGCGCTATTTAGCGCCTAGTTTTGTCAAAGCCCTGATTTTCCACCCTCACGTACGCCAAGTACGCGTCGGCCGGCAAATTAGGGCTTTTTCGCACTATGCATCAAAATATCGCGTTTTTAGAAACGTATGGTCTATTAGAAGAGTTCTTATACAAGCACTTACTTGTTGCGAGACGGAACGCGAGGAGCAGCGGCGACGAGGAAGGGAGCGCCGAGCACCAGACG
>CALABJ010000021.1:0-1127 GCA_937885645.1 uncultured Clostridia bacterium
TATCCACTTCTTTCTTCACTGCTTCTGCAAGATATTTTCTCCAACCAAGTTCAAAACTTGTAGGTTCAAGCCAATAGTTGAAAGTGTCGTAGCCTGCTGATGATACGTCAATGGCGTCAACACCCATCTTTGCAATGGCTTTTGCATATTCAACACCGGTTTCAATGCCGTAGCCTTTGCCCTCTTGACCGATTTTGTCGTAATACTCGTCAATGGTGAGGCGGACGATGATGGGATAATCACCGCATTCCTTTCTTATGCCCTCAATGATTTCCTTGACAAAGCGGAGCCTGTTTTCAAAACTGCCACCGTATTCGTCTGTACGTTTGTTGGTGTTGGGTGAAAGGAATTGTTGGATAAGATATCCGTGGGTGCCGTGAAGCTCTACGCCGTCAACTCCTGCCTTTTTACAGCGCACTGCGCCGTCAACGTATTGTCTGATGATCTTCTTGACCTCGCTGTGACGGAGTGCTCTCACTCTGCCCCCTGCAAAGTAGGCAGGCTCGCACTTGGATGCGGATACGCTTGAAAGACAGATATTGTGCTTGGCAAGGGTGGGTGCAAGTTTGGGTGCAAGGCTGAAAAGTGCCTTAGGAAAACCTTTCCAAACTCTTGTGGCTGCAATACAGAAAGGCACCGTGCCTATTGCAAGACCTACGTTTTGTCTGCCGGGGTGATGAAGTTGCACAAACAACTTTGCACCGTGACGGTGTATGCGATTTGCCAGTTCTCTCATGCCCTCAATTTGATAGTCATGTGACATACCAAGTTGAGCAAAGGCGGCGGAGCCGTGCACGTCGTTTATGCGGGTGATTTCAGTGATGATAAGACCTGTGCCACCTTTTGCGCGCTCTTCATAGTAATCCATAAGCATTTCGGTGGTGCAACCGTCAAACTGACCGAAGCCCATAAGCATAGGTGACATAACAATGCGGTTTTTGATTTCGCAACCACCTATTTTCATAGGTGAAAACAAGGTTTTGTATTCCATAATTGCCTCTCTATTTGTTTCCCACGGGGGTGGGAGTTGTATTTGCGTAAAATAATTATGCTGAGTGAGTGCGAACATATCAAGTGCATGTCCCCCTTCCTCACGTGTTTCCCCCATCTGCCATTCGGCAGAGCCC
>CALABJ010000022.1:0-6892 GCA_937885645.1 uncultured Clostridia bacterium
GTGAGGGTTGGGCTCGGCGTGTCTGACAAAACTAGGCGCGCAATAGCGCGTTTTTAGTGTTGACTTTGAACATAAGCCGTGTTATAATCAATAAAAATCAAGATTTTTATGGAGGCTATTTATGAAGCACATCAAAACATTGAAAACCCGTGACCTTTGCAAGAGCGCACAAAACGGCGGCTGTGGTGAATGCCAAACTTCTTGCCAATCTGCTTGCAAGACCAGCTGTGGCATCGCAAACCAAAAGTGCGAAAACACAAAAAAGAACTAATTTAGTCATCTCAACCTAAATGGGTGTGGCTTTTGCCCACTATTAAGGATCAATCGGGCACACTTTTCACATCGTGGCAGTGTGCTTTCTTTTTCTATGATACATCAATTCAAACAAGGTGGTCTTTGTGTTGTAGTTGACGTCTTTTCAGGTGCAATTCACTTGGTTGACGACGTGGCGTACGACATAATTGCTCTCTACGAAACCACTGAAAAGGAACAAATTGTAAACTCTCTCGTGGAAAAATACGCCCACGAGAATTTGTCACGTGAAGAAATCAGTGAGTGCTATGACGAAATCACTGAACTGAAAGAAGACGGCAAACTCTTCTCCCCCGACACCTTTGCACCTATCTCAAACAAATTGAAGGAAAAGACGTCGGGTGTTGTAAAGGCACTGTGTCTGCACGTGGCGCACACCTGCAACCTTAACTGCGCATATTGTTTTGCAAGTCAAGGCAAATATTCTGGCGAAAGAGCGGTTATGAGTGAAGAAGTGGGCAAACGCGCCCTTGACTTCCTCATTGAAAACTCTGGCACTCGTCACAACCTTGAAGTTGACTTCTTCGGCGGTGAGCCTCTTATGAATTTTGACGTAGTCAAAAATCTTGTGGCTTATGCCCGTGAAAGAGAAAAGGAAACAGGCAAAAACTTCCGCTTTACCCTCACCACCAACGGCGTGCTAATTGACGATGATGTCATCGATTTTGCAAACCGTGAAATGAGCAACGTGGTCCTATCCCTTGACGGCAGAAAGGAAATCCACGACGAATTCCGTGTGGACTATGCAGGCAAAGGCAGTTTTGACAAGATTGTGCCCAAATTCCAAAAGCTGGTGGAGGCAAGAGGGGGCAAGGACTACTATATGCGTGGCACCTTCACCCACCGCAACCCTGACTTTGTCAACGACATCCGCACTATGCTTGACCTAGGCTTTGACGAATTGAGTATGGAGCCTGTGGTATGCGCACCCGATGACCCTGCCGCCCTCAACGAAAAGGACCTTGAAGTCGTGATGCAACAATATGAAGAGTTGGCGTCACTTATGCTTGAACGCCGTCGTCAAGGCAAGCCCTTCACCTTCTATCACTATATGATAGACCTTTCTGGTGGCCCTTGCATCTACAAGCGTGTGTCTGGTTGCGGAAGCGGAACTGAATATATGGCAGTCACCCCTTGGGGCGACCTTTACCCTTGCCATCAATTTGTGGGGGATGAAAAGTTCAAACTTGGCGACATCTACAACGGCGTCACCAACACTGCTCTCCAAAACGAATTCAAACAGTGCAACGTCTACGCTCACCCCGAGTGCAACGACTGTTGGGCAAAACTGTACTGCTCTGGCGGTTGCGCCGCAAATGCATATCACGCCACTGGCAAGATAACCGGCATCTATGAAAATGGTTGCAAACTTTTCCGCAAACGTATGGAATGCGCCATCTTCCTTGAAGCCATGAAAACCCTTGAATAAAATGAAAACACCCATCATCGACTTTGTAAAAAAATACGCCCTGTCCTCATCCGTGCGTTTGCATATGCCCGGACACAAGGGCGTTTCTTTTTTTGGAGTTGAAAAGTGGGATATAACCGAGATAACAGGTGCGGACGTTTTGTACAGCGCAAAGGGTGTCATAAAGGAAAGTGAAATGAATGCAACTTCTCTTTTTGACAGCGCCCTCACCCTCTATTCAACAGAGGGCTCATCTCTTTCAATCCGTGCAATGTTGCACCTGGTGAAGACCTACGCCATTGCCAACGGCAAGAGTGCAAAGGTGGTTGCAGGACGCAACGCACACAAGACTTTCGTGTCTGCATCTGCCCTTCTTGACATTGACGTCAAATGGCTCTATTCAACAGAAAATGGGGTTTTAAGTTGCAAAATCGCCCTTTCAACCCTTGAAAATGCAATTTTAGAAGAAAATCCCACCGCAGTCTATATCACAAGCCCCGACTATCTTGGGGATGTTGAAGACGTCAAGTCTATTGCAGAAATCTGTCATAAACACGGAGTGCTTCTCCTTGTTGACAATGCGCACGGAGGGTATCTCAAATTCATAAGTGATGGCAATCACCCTCTTGAACAAGGGGCAGACCTTGTGTGTGATTCCGCCCACAAAACACTGCCAGCACTCACTGGGGCAGGCTATCTGCATATAGGCAAAACCGCACCCGATTTCTTCAAAGACAATGGGGAAAATGCTTTGTCACTTTACGCAAGCACTTCCCCTTCATACCTCATCTTGCAATCCCTTGACAACCTTAACAAAGTGCTGTCTTCTCACCCCGACTACTTCAAAAAGACAGTGGCAAAGGTGGACGAATTGAAAGGTTTGCTTGTGGGTGCAGGTCATACCCTTGTTGGTGATGAAAAGATGAAAATCACCATTTCCACAAAACCCTACGGCTATGAGGGAAACCACTTTGCAGACCTGCTTGAAGACAAAGGCATCGTCGTTGAATTTGCAGACCGCGACTACGTCACTATGATGTTTTCACCCTGCAACAAGAGTGGAGATTTCAAAAAGACGGCAAAAGCAATCCTCTCAATAGAAAGAAAACAACCTATCCTTGACTTGCCCCCCGCGTCACCTATCCTTGAAAGAGGTATGACAATGCACTCTGCACTCTTTGCACCCAGTGAAGAGGTGGCAGTGGACAAGGCAATAGGTAGAATCCTTGCAACACCCACTGTGTGCTGCCCTCCTGCAATACCCATTGCGGTGTGCGGTGAGGTCATTGACGAAAGGGCTGTCGAGGTGTTCAAATACTACCGCATCAACACTATTCTTGTTGTAAGAGAATAAACTGATAAAAAACCATAAAGGAATACACTATGGGCAAAACCGAAAAAAGAGTGGCAAAAAAAGCCGCTAAAAAGGCAGTGAAAAAGGCCTACAAACAAAATCCTAAAGCGTTTATCATCACCGCAGTTGCAATCGTGCTTATCGTTGCAATCGCTGTGGCGGTTCTTTACTTTGGCTTCCCCGAAAAGTGGGATATGGTCATCGGCCTCATCGTTGGAGATAGGACTCCTGCTGGCAGCAACGGAGACAATCACCCCCTTCAAAGAGGTGACGGCGACCTGCAAGTGCACTTCATCAACGTGGGACAAGGGGATTGCATACTTATCCTCTTCCCTGACGGCAAAGAGATGCTCATTGACTGCGCCAACTACAACAATAGCAGTTCAATCAAGGAAAGCACCCTTGACTATATCGGCAGATATGTCACAGACGGACAAATCGACTATCTTATGGTCACCCACGGGGACAGTGACCACATCTACTTTGTAGATGAAGTCCTCTACGCCTATGACGTGGACAATATCTATATGCCCTTCATTTTGGCAGAGCCTGAAAACGATGAAAAGGCAGAAGCCGTGGCAAACTTGCCTGCTGACAAACTTGCTCTCTTCACCGATGACGACACTCTTACAAGCGGTGTGTATGCAGATTTCTTCATCGCTGCCCTCAGTGAAGAAGGTGCAAACATCATGTTCAACATCGGCAACTTCTCAATCACTGCCGACACCTACCGCATTGACTTCTACGGCTACACCGCAGAGGACTGGGAAAACACAGGCCTCAGTCACGCAGAAGCCAAAAACGCAGTGTCACCTATCGGCATACTTGAATACAACGGCAGACGCATCGTTCTCACCGGTGACAGCAACGAAATCAACGAGCCCAAGTTTATTGCTCAATTCAGTGTCGACGTCCTTGACTGCGACGTGTTGAAGGTTGGTCATCACGGCAGTGCAACCTCATCAACAAGAGAATTTTTGGACTTTGTGGACTGCGAATATGCAATCATCAGTTGCAATGCAAGTGGCAACACATTTGAGCACCCTCGTCAAGACACCCTTGACAGATTCATCGCAGACAATATGACAATCTACCGCACCGACCTTCACGGCACAATCCTTCTTGAAATTGACGGCGAAGGCAATATGACTTTTGCAACGGACTACAATCCCCCTGCAAGCGACGTGCTGAAAGGGGCAGACGCCGTAGCATAAGTTTAACGTAGGCGCGTGTGAGCGCGTGGACGCACGGGCACTTATACAACCGCACGAAATCAAGTATTAAAAAGGCAACGTTGTTTGCCTTTTTATTTTTTGAAAAAAGTGCTACTTTCGCCCTGTTTTCACTATTGAAATACCGTCGTTTCTATGTTATACTCATCTTATGAACAAAGACGCCATCAAAAAATCCATATTGTTGATTGCTGTGATAATCGCGCTGAACGTTGGTCTTGCCATAGCCAAACTTTACGTTGGCTTGTCTTCCAACAGCCTTTGCATTATGCTGGACAGCATCAACAGTTTCCTCGACGTGCTCACCGCAATTGCATCCGTCATTGCCCTTGCTGTGGTGATGAAGTCAAGAGAAGACGCGATGTACGGCAGAAGCGAATATCTTGCCTCCTTTGTGGTGTCTGTGGTGGCAGTTGTCCTTGGTGGGCTTTTCCTCATCCGCTCAGTCAATCGCCTTGCAATGCCTGAGCCGGTATGGTTTGGGGTTGAAAGCACTGCTATCATCTCTGTGGCAATAGCGGTCAAGTTGGGCATTGGTGTCACTTGCCATATCCTCAACAAGAAACTCAACTCTGTGGCTGTCAAGGCGATTATGCTGGACAGCTTCCTTGACGTGGGCGTGACAACGACATCCCTTGTGTCCTACGTCGTGTCCGGCTACGTTGACTATGCGGTAGATGCAATCCTTGGCATAGTGCTCAGCATAGTCATCATAATCTTCGCAGTGAAGATGGTCGTCAGCAGTGTGAAGACAATAGTCGTCGGTGACAAGTGCGAAGATGAAAAAGAAATCATTGAAAATATCATTGGTGGCACGGACAAAGTCCGTGAAGTAGGCAAAATCACCTTCCACGACTACGGCACTCACCAAAAAATCTGCGTTGTTGAAGTGGTCTATGACAGCGACAGCCTTGACGAGGTGACGGATATATCCCTCTCCCTCACAAACAAAATTTTTGAACAAACTGGGATAAAGGCACAAATCCTGCCCTTGTCCTGTAAAGGAGAAAAATATGAGTGAAGAAATGAACGAAGTCTTTGAACAAGACAAGAAAGGCATCCTTGGGGACGCTCCCAAAAAGGGCAAAAAGAAAGTTCTCACCCCTGAACAAAAGAAAAAGAGAACAAAAAAAGCCCTCATCATCACTGGTGCAATCCTGGGTGCACTTGTCATCTTCTTTGGCAGTTGCGCCATTGCAAACGTGGTGGGTGTGAATGCTCTCATCAAGCAAGCAGAAAATATGTCTGCCGTTGAGTACGCCGAAGGCACTCAACTTGTCCCCGTCAAGGACAGTGACGGATATTGGACCTTCACAACCGATGATGATTTCACCGTCATGCAATTCACCGACGTACATATCGGTGGCGGTTGCTTCTCATCACAGACAGATCCTTGGGCAATGAACGCCGTTGCCACAATGATCCGCCAACAAAAACCTGACCTTGTTGTGGTCACAGGTGACATTGCATACCCTGTTGTTTTCCAAGCAGGCACTCTCAACAACCTGAGCGCAACAAAGATATTTGCCAACATGATGGAGTCACTTGGAGTGTACTGGACTTTCTCATTTGGCAACCACGACACAGAGGCATATTCCTACTACTCACGTGAAGACATCTGTGACTACTATGAGAGCCAAAACTTCAAGTATTGCCTGTTCAACAGAGGCTTCCACGGAGATGACAAAGGATATGGCAACAACATCATCAAAGTGAAAAATAGCGCCGGCATCGTCACTCAAGCAATCGTCACTTTGGACAGCCACAGCTATATTGACGGCGACATCCTCGGCCTTGCATGGAAATACGACAATTTGCACGATAGCCAAGTTAATTGGTACAAAACCGAGATGCAAAAGCTTGTTTCTGCAAATATGGCAATCGATCCCACCGCAACTGAACTCAAAAATTTGGCATTTATTCATATCCCCACAATGGAATATAGAGATGCTTGGAAGGAGTACGTTGAGGCAGGCAACAAGGACACCGACAACGTCATATTTGACTTTGGTGTTATGGGTGAAAGTGACGGCAACAAAAACGGCGTCAAGACTTGGGGTATCTACTGCGGTATGGAGCCTTGCTCCTTCTTTGAAGCAGGTCTTGAAAGCGGACTCCAAGGCATCTTCTGTGGACACGACCACTACAACAATTTCTCCGTCTTCTACAACGGCGGTGAGGGTGACAAGTATATCCGTCTCACCTACGGCATGAGCACCGACTATCTTGCCTACCCCGGCATCTTCAAGGAACACAGCCAACGTGGTTGCACAGTCATCACCGTAAAGCCTGACGGAAGCTTTGACGTTGAAGCAAAGAACTACTACACCGACTTTGAAAACGTCTCTCACGAAAAAGACTAATCTTCACAAACATACAAAAAGGACTGACACAAGTCAGTCCTTTTTTTGTTTGACGAGCAAGTGCGAAATCCCCTCAAGCACATGTCCCCCTTCCTCACGTGTTTCCCCCTTCTGCCATTCGGCAGAGCCCGCGGGCAGGGACACACTCGGCTTTCGCACATTAAGCGACGTCGCCTCATTATGCCACTCGTTGCGTTGGTGCAAAAAAATCACAGCGCACCCG
>CALABJ010000023.1:0-6028 GCA_937885645.1 uncultured Clostridia bacterium
TGGCCGTTCATCCTCTCAGACCGGCTACTGATCGTCGCCTTGGTGAGCCGTTACCTCACCAACTAGCTAATCAGACGCGAAGCCATCTTTCAGCGATAAAATCTTTGGTATATCGAGGATGCCCTCAATATACATTATGCGGTATTAGCAGTCGTTTCCAACTGTTGTCCCCCTCTGAAAGGCAGGTTCCTCACGCGTTACTCACCCGTCCGCCACTGTCCTCTGCTTCACTTGGACGAATCCTCGATCCGCAGATTCTCGTTCGACTTGCATGTGTTAAGCATGCCGCCAGCGTTCGTCCTGAGCCAGGATCAAACTCTTGAGTTCAATCTTGACTTCTTATAACTTTAGTTCAAAGGTTAATAAGACGTTTTTTAAATGTTGTTCAATTCACATTAAAATCGCTTTTCCAAATGTTCAATTTTCAAGGTTCGTGCCGTCATTTTTGTGACAGCTTTCTTATACTAACACAGTCCCTTTTTACTGTCAACTGTTTTTTAATCAATTTTTACAAATTTTTCAAAAACTTTTTTCAGCGCCGTTTCTGTGGTCGTATCTGTTGGTTGCTTGACTATAATATCACCTTTTTTGAAAAAGTGTGCTATTTTTTTTAAAGTTTTATTTATACACTTTTTCAAATTTGTCGGTTATTTGACTTTTCTTCAAAAGTTCCACAACATATAGTAAATTATGTTCAATATCACCACAATTCCGCTCAAAACTTTTTTGAAGTATTTTGAAAAAAGTTGAAACTCTCTTTCTTTTCAAAAGGGGATTTTGTCCTCTTTTCTCCCAAAAAACCGAATTTTACAAAAATAAAAGTCGGCAAGCCGACTCTTATATTATCTTTTTATTTATTTTATCTTATTATCCTTATTTATATACGCACGACGCGCACACGCGCCCGCACGCACACAACTAGATTGACCTGTTGATCACTCCGCCGCCAAGACAGATTTGTCCGTCGTATGCCACGGCGTATTGACCGGGGGCTATTGCCCTTTGCGGATTCTCAAAATAGAAGTGGACGTCCTCGCCCTCTCTCACTGCCACTGCTTTTTCAAGAGGTTGGCGGTGCTTGATGCGGACCATACACTCAAATCTGTCACTCTTGGGCTCAGTGATGAAGTTGAAACCCTCTGTCACCAGCTCCTTTTTGAAGAGGACGCTATCCTCCCCTTGTGATACGATAAGGCGGTTTGTCATGACGTCCTTGTCAAGGACAAACCATCTTTCGCCCGTGCCGTCCTTGCTTCCACCTATGCCAAGACCACGGCGTTGACCTATGGTGTAGTAATAGACGCCCATGTGTTTGCCCACAACTTTGCCGTCAGCGGTGACGATGTCGCCGTCCTTCATAGGGATATATCTTGAAAGGAATTCGCGGAACTTCCTTTCACCGATAAAGCAAATGCCTGTGCTGTCCTTCTTTTCTGCCACGGGGATATTGTGTGAGCGGGCATAGTCGCGGACGTCGGTTTTGACCATATTGCCAAGAGGGAACAAAACGTCGTCAAGTTGCTCTTGTCTCACTTGATTGAGAAAATAGGTTTGGTCCTTGTTTTCATCCGCCGCACGAAGGAGATAATTCACTCCGTTTTCGTGAGAAATGTTGCAGTAGTGTCCGGTTGCGATATAGTCTGCCCCCAGCTTTCTTGCAAAGTCGACAAAAGGTCCAAACTTGACCTCTCTGTTGCAAAGGACGTCAGGGTTTGGTGTCCTACCCTTTTTATATTCCTCAACAAAGAGTTTGAAGACGTGCTCCATATATTGCTCTGAGAAGTCCACGGAATAATAAGGTATGCCGATGCGGGCGCAAATGCCTTGCACGTCAGTCCAATCTTGCTCGCCGGTGCAACATCCGTCAGGCTCGGTGTCCTTCCAGTTGGACATATACAGGCCGATGACGTCATAACCCTGCTCTTTCAAGATGCTTGCGGCAACTGCGCTATCCACGCCACCGCTCATACCGATAACTACTCTTTTTGCCATACAATTATTTATCTATTTCCCCAACGACCCTTTCCTGCTTTATAAAAGACATCATTTCCCGAACTTGAGTTCTTGCCCCACTGTATTGAATCACTAGTGTTCGCGTATATCGTTCCCCTAATGGATGCTTCATTGTCTTTGCCATGGCATCCATACATTTCAAAATATTTATTATATATGTCTGAAAATTTTGCTTCTCCGCCCAGAGATGCTATAACATTGCGAATTTTTTCAACTTCGCCCATCGTTTGCTCGCTCGAAACTACCTTGGGCACATAAACATTATTATGTATATGCGCATTTTTGGTTTTTGTCGCTGTTTGTACTGCGACTTGCTTTTCAGCCTTACAATCAAAACTATATCCCGACAATGCCGCATCAATCTCATCTCTTGCAAAAGATTCTTCAAAATGCTTTATTACAAGTTGCTTTAAAAATGCCGATGACAACTCATCTCGAATCAAACCAACATTGTCTGAAAACACATTTTTTGTGCGCACAAAATCTTTTATCGATTCTTTTGAAAAAGTGGATTTTTGCAAAAGTTCAACAAAGCGAATTCCGTCTGGGTTGTCCTTGGTAAAATCTATAGATACTTTTTGGGTTTTTGAGTTTGCATAGTCAAAAATATATAAATAAAGTTTTTTACAAACCAACACCCCAATAGATAAATTGAGCAGCTTTAAGTAACTAATCATTTGACTTTCCATTTGAGAATCAAAAGGTGCAAAAGATAACTTAAGTTCTACATCAACCAAGTCAATCCCATCTCTTTTCAAGATTATATCTGGGACTACTCTTTCTTTGCTTCCTATTTTAATTGAACGCTGACTGTCAACTTCTCCGCAGAAACTACTATACCCAAATAGTTCCACAAAAATTCTTTCCCAAACTTTTTGCAGTTCTTTTTCGCTTTCACTATAATGCTCAAGATATTGAGAAACCACGATGTTCCATTTTTCATTTGCAGTCATAAATTCTCCCTCACGCGCACATGTACATACGCATACGCACACGTTCTATATATTAAGGCCATTATACCACGAAACACCCTATTAGTAAATAATACGGCGCAAATTTGCGGTTTGAAAAGAAAAGACACTCGTCTGAGTGCCTTTTATTGTTGTGTTTATTGCGGATTATTGATAGAGGTTGTCGTCATATCTGTCCCCACCGTCGGGGAAGATGGCAAGGACTGTTGCAGAGGGGTTTTCCGCCTTGATATCCTTTGCCACAAGATAAGCTGCCCCTGATGATATGCCACACTTTTCACCGCTGAGGGCGTATATCTCTTTCACTGCGCGGACTGCGTCCTCACCCCTCACTGTACGCACCTCGTCAAGAAGATTCACGTCCAAAAGGTCGGGGATGAAGTTTGCCCCTATGCCCTGTATGAGATGAACTCCCGAAACACCCTTTGTGATGAGGGGGCTTTCGGCAGGCTCAACCCCTACGACTTTTGTCTTCAAGTTATTTGCAAGGATATACTTTTTCAGCCCCATAGCAGTGCCACCACTGCCTACCCCTGCCACTATATAATCCACTTCGGGAAGGTCACGGAAGATTTCGGGTGCGGTGGTTTCAACGTGAGCAAGAGTGCCTGCAGGGTTTGAAAATTGCCCTGCGATATATCCGCCTTCACCTGCAATTTCCTTTGCCTTGTTGACCGCCCCTGCCATACCATCACAGGCGGGAGTGAGCACCACGTCCGCTCCGTACTTTTTCATAAGGGCAATGCGCTCAACTGACATATTGTCGGGCATAACCGCAACAAAACGCAAGGATAAAGCCTTTGTTGTGTAAGCAAGTCCTATTCCTGTGTTTCCGCTGGTTGCTTCAACTATGACACCGTTTTCCTCAATCAAGCCTTTTTCGATGCCGTCTTTGACAATATAGAAACCTGCCCTGTCTTTCACTGAGCCGGCAGGGTTTTTGCTTTCAAGCTTGGCGTAAACCTCTCCCACTTTCACAATGGGAGTATTGCCGATTTTTGAGGCAAGTGCGTTCAGTTTTTCTTTGCTTATGCTCACAGGTTGAAATGCTCCTTTATCATCTTTGCCACCACTTCGGGTGCAAGAGAGGTGTTGTCAATCTTCATATAGTTTTCAAAGGGTATTTCCCCTTCAAAACTTTCAAAACGATGTCTTTCATCATCTCTCAAAAGGCGGGCGTTGGACTCCTCAACATTCCTCTTTGAGGGCTTGTTTTGAAGTCTATTTTCGGTGGCGTTTCGGCGCAGTCGTTCCTCCTTGTCGCAGACAAGTTCCACGTAGTAAAACTGGCTGTCAGGGTTGCCCTCTCTAAAAAGGTCCTCAATATGCGCGCCTATCTTCCAATCGTTTGGGTCGTCAAGGGCAAACATAAAGGTGAAAATCATGCCGTAGTTGTCACTCTTTGCAAACTCACTGAAATAGACCTCTCTTATCTTCTCAATCACTTGTCCGTCGTAGTAGCCGAAAACCTCAATGACAGGCTCGATTGTCATATGATTGTGAAAGAGTTTTAGGTCTGTTATTTTGGCAAGTTCTTGACCAACGGTCATCTTCCCCGCCGCCGCATTTCCAAAGATATTGACAAGCTTCATATCCGCCTCCTTTTTTCAGTTTACTCCAAGACAACACATAAATCAATAAGAATTTTATATATAAAAAGACAAGCCTGCTGACTTGTCCTTTGGCGCACTCGACAGGAATCGAACCTGTAACCGCCAGAATCGGAATCTGGTGCGCTATCCAGTTGCGCCACGAGTGCATCGTCATTATTTTAGATGGTTTTCTCATCTAAATCAAGTGTATTTGTATTTTTCTATGGCGTAGAGGTGAAAAATAATATTGATTTGTGGCGGTTCTTGGTATAAACTGATATAAAGGTGAAATATGAAAAACTTATCTTCAAAAAAGGTGCTTATCATCTACACTGGTGGCACTATCGGTATGAAAAACACTGAGCACGGCTATGCGCCGGTCAGCGGTTATCTACTTGGGGAGTTGAACAAGATTGACGACCTCAATCGTGACGGCATGCCCAAGTGGGATTTTGTTGAGACGGACACCCTACTTGACTCCTCCAACATAAGCGCAACCGAGTGGAACAATATGGCAAAAAGCATAGTGGACAACTACAACCTCTATGACGGCTTTGTCATACTCCACGGCACAGACACTATGGCGTACACCGCCTCTGCCCTCTCATTCATACTCCACGGACTGGACAAGCCCGTTGTGCTCACCGGCTCGCAAATCCCCTTGTGCGAAGTGCGCAGTGATGCAAGAGACAACCTCATCACCTCAATCATCATCGCAGGGGAAGGAAAGGCAAAAGAGGTGTGCCTCTATTTTGGCGGGAAACTGCTCCGTGGCAACCGCTCTACAAAGACAAGTGCGGACCACTTGGTGGCATTTGACTCCCCCAACTACCCTCATCTTGCAGAGGTGGGCATTGAGGTGAAATACAACAAAGGCGCTCTTGGCAACTTTGGTGGAAATCTTGAATATCGCCCCTTCTCTCCCGTTCCTATCGGGGTGCTCAAAGTGTTCCCAGGCATACAGTTTGGGTTGTTTGAATCCATCATCACCGAGAAACTCAGCGGTGTTGTCCTTGAAACCTTTGGCGCAGGCAATATCCCCGGTGGGGGCGACGAACTTCTGCCCATAATAAAGAAAGCATTCAAGGCAGGGGCTGTAGTGACGGTTTGCTCACAATGTGTGGCAGGAAGCGTATCTCTCGGCACTTACGAAACCAGTTCCGCCCTGAAAAAAGCAGGTGCAGTCAGTGGCAAAGATATGACCACGGAAAGTGCAGTCGCCAAACTCTATCACCTCTTCTCAATGGGCTACACCACCGACCAAATCAAGGTTTTGATGGAAGAAAATCTTGCCGGCGAATTGACAGACTAACATAAAAAACAAGAGTTTATGTGTGAAATCATCACCATAAACTCTTTTTTATTGCAAAACTATATCTATAATCCCGCGAGAGAATATGTCCCCCTTCCTCACGTGTTTCCCCCTTCTGCCATACGGCAGAGCCCTACGGG
>CALABJ010000024.1:0-3135 GCA_937885645.1 uncultured Clostridia bacterium
CAAGGAATGAGGGTGAGTTGAGTGACATCACCCCTCCTGTGTTCTGTGTTGTTCCATTCCACCAGTTTTTCACTCTTATAGCGAATCTTTCAAATGGGTTCATTTCTTCTCCTCACCGCCTTTCTGCATGTGCTTTTGATATAATTCAAGCCATTCATTTACTGATTCATTGATGTCCGGCTTGTATTCTTCTTTCATCGCTGCTTTCCATGCGTCGATAATCGCATCAATCGGGTCTATTCTGTCCGTTGTAATGTCCTTATCAATTTTTATCTCTCCGTAATTGTTTGATATGGTCTTTGCGTTTGCGATTGACCATGTCAAAAGTTCATCAACCGGAATAATTTTCTTGTTTCCTGCTTTTCCTACTTCAACACCCTCAATCTCAACATTTCCCGCAAGAATCTCCAGTCTGAAATCAACTGTCGCATCGTTCAATTCTTTTGCTGTCTGTGTCACCGATACGGAATCGAATCCCAGTGCCTCCAAATCAGACAAAAACGCAGATGCGTTGTGCGGGTCATAACATATGAGTTGTGGTTTCAACTCATATTCTTTGATGATGTCCTCAAGGTATTTGATGATGTATTTGTAATCTGTTTTGATTCCTCCCAGTGTTTGCGTCACTGTGACGAGGTTCTTTTCAATCCACACATCATACGGAACTTTGTCAGTCTTGATGTGTTCGTCCACTCTGTTCGCAGGGATGAATGAATGTGTATGTACAAAATACTTTTTCACCCCGTCCTCTGTTCTCGGTATGACGATTGCGATTGATGTCAAGTCTCCTCCGGATGACAAGTCAACTCCGACATAGCATTTTGCACCTTTGAAATCCTTGAGCGTTTTCAGAACTGCACAACGTTTCCATGTTGATATGTCTTTGATGTACATTGAATTTGACCACTGCATCCATCTGTTCAACTGTTTAACAACAAAGTCTCGCAAATCCTCCCCGCCCATATCACGGGCGGTGTGTGCGACCGGAACGAGGTTCTCCAGTGCATCCTCGTCAAATTCAAGAATCGGGTTTGCTTTTATCCAGTTTTCTTTGAGAAACATGTCGTCATCATCGTTCATTTGTGCGATATATACGAACTGACTATCGTTTTCAAAGACACCTTTCAAAAGATTGCAGCAATAATCATATAATTTATAACAAGGTGATTTGAGGTCGAATCCCGCTGTTGTGATAACGGAAATCAATGCGGATTTTAATTTCTTGATACCGCCCTCAAGTAACTTGTACATTTGATTTGTCTTGTGTGCGTGATACTCGTCAACAATTCCCAAATATGCACGGTGTCCATCGAGTGACTTTGTGTCACCGGACAATGCTTTGATTTCAGAATGTGTCAACAAACAATCTATTGTGTGATTGTGTTCATGCACTTTGAACCACTCCGACAAATCCTCGTCGGAATTGATGAATTTCACAATTTCGTCAAAAACAATGTTCGCTTGGTCTTGTTTTGTCGCAGTACAAAATATTTTTCCGTATTTGTACCCGTCAAAATTGCCATAATACGCTGCAAGAATACCGTTGAGGAACGATTTTCCATTCTGTCTGCCTAATTGCACATAGGATGTTCTGAATCGTCTGTATGACTTTTCTTTTGTCCTCCAACCGTTGAGAGACCCTAAAATGAAACACTGGAACGGATATGCTGTCGCATTCTCATGTTCTTCACCCTCTGCAATCGTCAACTCCTCTGCAAAATTGATGATTTCCTCTGATTTCTCAACATCGAAATAGTATTTGTACGGTGCTGCTTTTGACTTTTCAAGGTCGTCGAGATGCCTTTGACATGCTAATATGACATATTCTCCGGCAACTATTTTCCCCGCAACTACATCAAGAGCGTATTGTGTGCAGCGGTCTTTTATTTCTTGTGTTTTTGCCATGCTTTAATTTGCATATTTTGCAAATTTGTTCTCCGGCTTTTGTTGTTGCTGCTTTGGTACTACCAAACGACAACGAGAGGAGACTGTCATTCCGAAATCAGATGCTCCCTGTCTGCATTGTTTCATGCAGCGGTCTTGAATAATCATGAGACGCTCACGCTCTCCGTTCACGACTTGTCTTGTGCCGACCTGCACACGTTCATTCTCTCCCGTGTCCGGATTTTTTTTCGTCTCGTAAACCGGAACATCCTCCATCAATGGAGTTTGTTTGATTTGCTCCGTTATTTCGATGAATTGCTCTTGTGCAATCAATAATCTCGCAAGTGCATCACAATCCACGTTTGCAATCAACTTGATTTCGAGGAGTTCTTTTGCTAATTTTCGGAATTTCTTTTTTTGTTCCGGTGTTAGATATGCAGGTGGTCTCACCTTATCGCTTGGTGCTGTTACCTCTGCGTTTTTTCTCGCCTCAATTTCTGCTTTTGTGAGGTGTTTTTTGCCTTTCATAACCACCAAATCGGTCGGTTGTCTTTGTCCTGCCATAGCAACATCAAACCCCCTTTCCGTCTAGTGTTTTCCGCTTTTGTGTCATATTCTGACACCCGTTTCAGATTCCCCTATATGCTGAAATTCTCGTGGGGAGTTTTCTCAAAGGAAAAGAGGGGGCGTGACTAGGTTCATATTTGCTAAAACTTTTTCATATCCCCCTGCCTCTCTGAAATGGTATTCAATCAATGACCTCAACTGCGTTTGAGTTGCTTTCATGCTTGCCTCGCTTTGTTTGTACAGTGCTGTGATGATGCTGTGTGACGACTGATTGAGAGGTATGAGATTCAATGGATTCAATCTCTGTTCCCAGTCCTCCTCAAGTTCTACAATGTGATGGACTGGTTCGCATGTTAGCAATTCATGTCTGACATACAGTGCATATATATCCACGTTGTCAAACACATTGATGATGCACTGTCTCATGATTCTCCATTCCCTTGATATGTAGAACTCTGCTGCTTTCGGGTCTCTGCGTGTGTTGTTGTACACCACATATCTTGATGGTGTCTTTGCCTCACATGATTCACACATCTTTATGCTTTGAGGAATTAGTTTCCCGCATCCTTTGCATGTCTTTAACAACACCGCCATTCACTCCTCTCTCATTCTCTTTGTCCTGCTGCCTCTGTCTTTTTCACACGAGGCGGGCAGCAATCCCCGTTTGTGTCCTGCTACCCGCTT
>CALABJ010000025.1:0-54184 GCA_937885645.1 uncultured Clostridia bacterium
TGGTGCTCGGCGCTCCCTTCCTCGTCGCCGCTGCTCCTCGCGTTCCGTCTTCGAAAAAGCAAGTGCTTGTATAAAAACCCACCAAATTAGCAACGTGCGGTAAAACCGCGATATTTAGATGGATGACGCGAAAGAAAAATCCGCAGGGGTCGTAGCGTACTGAGCGTACGTGAGAATCCTGCGGATTGTATCTGCCAAAGTCAGGCGCTAAATAGCGCGATGTGTTTTACGTATGTTCGCACTATGCCTTTTTCTTGCACTCTCCTAAAAACGCGATATTTGGATGAAGAACGAGGAAACAAAAATCCCGCGGACAGGAGCGTACTTGTCGTACGTGACTGCTCGTGGGATTCGCTGTTGACAAAGTTATTCGCCAAATAGCGCGTTTTTAGATTTCGTAGTCTAATGCGATAGAACTCGAAGCCACTGCGTGCATGTGTGTTTTGACAACGTCGCAGTGATAGGGATCTTTTTGATAGCTGTCAAGGGCGGTCAGGTCATCAACTACAACTTGCAGGATGACGTCATAGCTTCTCGGTGAGTGCAACAGGTCAAGACCTACTTCGATTGAGCGTACTTCGGGGACGTTGCCCTCCATTGACAAAAGGATGTCCTTGGTTTTTGCAAGGAGTTCTGCTGTGGGATTTTCAAGTTTGAAACAAACGATATGCTTTATCATAATTCACCTCTATATGATTATCCTACAAAAACCTAAAAAAGTCAATACCCTTTCACAACGCAGACTTTATCTTTCAAAATTGCCTGTTAGAATATGGTTTTATGTCAAATGACGCCCTCAAAAAAATCCGCCTATTGACATTTCATTTTTTTCGTGTATAATGAATACATTAAAACAGCGTTTCATTTATTGGAGGAAAATTATGTTGCTTTCCGCAGTCAACATCGTGGACTGGAACGGTGAGGTTTGGCACTTTATCGTGCGCCTTGTTGCATCCATTCTATGTGGTGTCGTAATCGGTGTCGAAAGAAAGACACGCAGTAAAGAAGCAGGCATCCGCACTCACGCAATCGTGTGTATGGCAGCTTGCCTGTTTATGATCATCTCAAAGTATATGACCACAGCCATGTTCAACGAAACTGGCGCAAGTGGTGACCCTAGCCGTATCGCATCTCAAGTTGTCACTGGCATCGGCTTCCTCGGCGCAGGCATCATCATGTATCGCCGTGACGTCATGTACGGTCTCACAACCGCTGCAGGCGTGTGGGCAACTGCCGCTATCGGTATGGCAATCGGATCAGGTTTTATAGTGGTTGGTGTCTCTGCAACCCTTCTTATCCTTGTGCTGCAGATCGTCTTCCACTTGCCTATCAAGGCTTTCCGCACACCTCACCTCTCTGTCATCAAAATGCAAGTCTGGATCGAGAATGACGATGTCCTCAACAAGATTGTCCATGAATTGGGCTCTCCTAAGGTGGCGTCATACAAGGTTAAGACAGTGGACGGCAAACTGATTGCAACTGTTGAAGTGACCACCAACGCGCCCTTCTCTGTTGACGTGATGAACAGCCTCATCCGCAACAATCCCGACCACTTGCTCTCAATCGAGCGCAACGAGGAATAATCCTCTCCAACCCCAACAAAAAACCCACTCATCCGAGTGGGTTTTGTTTTTGCAAAAATTATGTTTTTTCTAATTTTCTTGGCTATTTTCTTTATTAAGTTGACAACAGACTGCAATATTGATATACTAACAAGGCTGGATTTGATATTCAGCGCAACTTAATAAAATTTGGAAGCGTATCGAAGTGGTCATAACGAGGCGGTCTTGAAAACCGTTTGGGTGCAAGCCCACGGGGGTTCGAATCCCTCCGCTTCCGCCAAAGAAATACGGATGCAATCCTGCATCCGTTTTTCTTTTGTCTGCACACACTTAACCGGAGGGATTCGAACGAGAACGTAAGAAAAATGATGGACACCCATCATTTTTAGCGATGACCGAAGTGTTGAACACGGCACTTAATAATATACGCACTTATGCCGTGTGAAACACAAGAACGAATCCCCTCCGCCACTAATCTATTAAAGCGGAGGTCTTTCACAATGTAGCCATTGTGAGGCGTTCCGCCTACGAACCCCCTACGGGGCTGGCGCTCGCTCTCTCAAACAAGTTTGATCGCTCTCTATTTCACGAATCCCCTGCTTCCGCCAAAACACTAATAAAAAACCTGCACTTCCCAGTGCAGGTTTCAATTTTACATTTTCGTTATGCGTTCAAGATCGAGTTGACTAGGGCGGTGTTGTAGGCGATTATCTTTTGGTTGACTAAGTTGTTGAAGTCACCATGGTTGCTGTTGACAAAGTCAACTTGGAAGACAGGCATAACACTGAGCCAATAATCAAAGTTTTCATGATTGACAAGGGTGACGTTGTAGTCCTTTGCAAAGCGTAGCAAACTCCATGCGCCGATGTCAATGAAGATATCGCTGAATCCGCCGGCTGAGAAGGATGCTTGAGTTTGATTCATACGGAGTTTGTTGTCCCACTGATCACTTTCTTCAACTATCTTTGCTTGGGCGTTTATCTTTTCAATGAGGGTGGCTTGACCGATACGGCTGTGCCATACGTGGGTTGCGTTTGCGTCCATATCAAAGAATTTGCCCATATATTCATCGATGAAAGTGCCTTCCATACCGTTTTCATAGAAGCGTGTGCCCTCTCTGCGGTCAAACATTACAACACCGGGGGCGGTGCCATTTAGTGTAAGGTCATTGTAGCGGAGGTCACCTATTCTCACACCGGGTTTGCCCTCTTCGTCAAAGGTGTTGGTTGCGCCGTAGTGGACGTAGTCGTAAAGGTTTTTGCCGTCAAGTTTCACCCCTGCAAGCCAGTGGTGGAAGGTGTCCAAAGTGACTCCCTCTCCAAAATACATAGGGTGCCACAACAAAATGACGATTTCACCCTTTGCCTCGGGAGATGCAAGATAATGAAGCACTTGCATCACGTATGCCTCGATGGTGTCTGACAGGTGGGCGTGGGTTGCGTACCAAGTGCCCTCATAGTCCGTGTACTTGATGTGGAACATCCTTGCCCCTTGTCTAAGTTGGACGTCAAGGCCTACGGCTTGTGTCTTGCCAAAACGATATTGAAATCCGCCAGTGATGGGGTCAAGCTTGCCAAGCACTGTGGGACGGTCGTGATAGTCCATAGGGCTGTCGGGAGAAAGTTTGTCGGTGACTGCGTCGTGAGAAGCAAGCATTGCAATGTCCACAAGACGAGGATTTGCCTCAACAATTCCGTCAATCCCTGACAACACTGATGCGTATTTTCCGTCTGTTGCGCCCGTGCCTACGTCAACGGTGGCATCGTTCAAAAGCACCGAAAAGAAGATGGTGAGAAGGATGAAAGGGACAAAAATTCCCATCAAAATTTTGATGGGAGCAACTTTCTTTTTTTCAACTTTTTGTTTCATAATGGGTTTTATCCTTTAATTTGTGCGGTTTAAAACCTTATTGTGCTTCAAACTCAGTTGTGCTGGGTGCTGCAAGATAGGTTTTCAGTCCAGTCAAAACAGATGAGTTTGCAGATGCTATTGCAGATGAAACGGCGTAGCCGTTGATGGTGACGTCTCCTTTGACAATAATCTTTTGAAGACTGTTGCAACCGATGAGAGCATATTGTCCTCCGATGTCTATTGTGCTGACTTCTGCATTGCCTGCGAAGTTTTGGACGTGGATGACAATGAGTTCTGCAAGGTTTGAAAGCCCCATCAATGCGCCCGGCTCTACACTCACTGAGGTGGGCAAAGTCAAGGTGACAGGCACTGCTTTATCCGTTGTGTCCGCAAAGGTGCTGTTGCCAAGTTCTGTGACAGGGAAATAGACACCACTGCCCAAATCCACTGTGGACACTGTGTCGCCTTCTTTGACCTTGATTGTGCCGTAGACACGTCTTGGCACGACAACGTCTTCAATGACTGCTCCGTCAAATCCTACAATCTTGTAAGACTGCACGACGCCTACGTCGCTCTTTACAGGCTCATAGATGAAATACTTGATGTAGTAGTTCCAGTCCGTTGTGTCAGTTTGAGGGGCAACTTCACTGTCGCCTGATGCGCCAATCCAGTATGCTGACGTCAAACCCACTGTGGTGGCCACTACGCCCACGGCAAGCACTACGACGAGGATAATCATCAACTTCTTGTTTCGTGTCATATTAGGCCTCCTCGTTGCTTTCGTAAGACACCTTGAAGTTGAGGAACAGTTGTGTGTCCATAAGTTCGGGAGGTGTCAATTCATCAACGTGGGCAAAGTTGAGCACCGCGTTGAGGGTGTGGGTGGTGGGGATCATGCTGAAGGTGATCTTGTAAGGATCGCCGTCTTCAATGTATTGGCTGTCTATCAGTTGATAGTAAATGACTTCAACAGGATTGCCCTCTTCGTCTTCTTCAGTCTTGGTCTTTTGCTGATAAAGAGCGCCGTTGATCATGATTGCGCCTTCGTCAGTTGTTGTGACAAACATGCTGACGTCAAACTCATCGCGATAGTTGACGAGATCCTCTCTTGTCATTTGTTTGAGTTGGACGATTTCCTCAGGCGTTTTGTCTGTGATGTCAACTATGTTGTCATTTGCATCCACGTAGTAGTGAGGGTTTTCGAGGGTGACTGAAACAAGCTCAATGCACATTGTGGTGGTGCCGTCTGCGTTGGGAGGTGCACCGTTGTAGACAAAGTCAAAAGTGACCGTCACTTGGGTGGCGACGCTGTCCAAAACCGAGGGGTTTTCTTCAAGCACATTGATTTTGTCATATTGCTCTGAGCCATCAAAGTCATTCAAAATAAGACCGTGTTTGATTTTGGCGGGAGCAAGCACTGCAGCGAGACCTGTGGGAAGTTCACTTGCACTGCCCTGCACGATGATTGCGCCGTTTTCGGGGTTGGCTGATGAAACGTCTATGACTTCATTGTAGGTGTATTGATTGCCAAACCAAGCAGCGGTGACGCCCACTATTGCCACGATGACTGCCAAAATCATAATTGTTGATGCAAGAAGGATTGATGTCTTTTTCATTATTCGTTGCCTCCTTGCAGTCTAGTGGCGTTGGACACTTCAAGCAACACCTTAAATTCAAAGGTGTATCCTGAATAGACTTGTGATGAATATTTGTTGAGGGCGTTCCACTTGGTTGATTTAAATCCGCCATCCACTGATGAATTGCCGTAAATTTCGGTTGCACTGAGAGCTTCACCAGCTTTGTATTGATCCCAGAAGAGTTTTTCGGGAGCAAAGACTATGTTGAAGGTGTAGTTGAAGGACTCTGCACTTTCCTTGTTTGCCACTGCAACAAAGTTGAGGTTTTCAACCTTGGCAGTCAGATTCAATGAGCCAAAAGTGCCTTCTGCAGGCACGCCAACCGCACGGTCCACTTGGTGAGTGCCATAAGGAGTGTACCAATAATATTTGCCGTCTCTGGGGTCAGTGCCTGCGATATACCAGGTGAAACCGAGAGATATATCATCAACTGTGAGCACTGACTCCGTGACACTTTCATCAACGTAGATTTCGTTGACGTTGTCGGCCACGCCGTTGTGTATCCTCACCATGATGATTGAGCAGGTGAAATCCGCTGAGAAGTTGCCTGTGTCAAGACGGAGGTCGAAAGGCGCAACAAAGGCTTTGTCATTGTTGGCGGTGTCAGTGATGAGTTTTCCGCTTGAATCATAGCCGATTTGACCTGAATAGATATAATCCTTTTGGGTTGCAGTGTTGGTTTGAGGAGTGTTGTCCAACTTGAAGTCCATGACAAACATTTCCGCAACCGAAAGATTGATGGTTGCGATTTCGGCAGTGACACTGTCGGTGAACCAAGCAAAGGACACCCCTATGACTGCAATTATTACAGCCATAACCAGTGCCGGTATTGCCACCGTCAATGCAAGTTTTTTATTGAACTTTTTGCCTTCTTTTGCCATAGTCCCCTTCTATCAGTCTATTTTGAGCCAAGTGTAAGGTGCTGTTTGATTTGCAAAGAACACGGGATAATTGCTTCCGTTGTCCAGTGCCTTGACAGAGGCATCTCTTACGTTGATAACGTAAGAGCCTGCTGTCATTGTGCCTGTGAATGCCTCGTCAACCATATAGAGCTTGTAGCCTGTGTACATGGTGACGTCCCTGTTCAACGTGAAGTTCATATAGTTGAACATGCGGATGAGGTTCAGGTGTTGTTGATATGCTATGCCGATGCGGTTGTCCGCTGTGCCGTCTGCCGTGCCAACGTACTTGGATGTGGTTGACTTGCGGTAGGTTGCAATTGCGCTTTCGCCGGTGCCTGAGGTATATGCACTAAGTTCGTAGCCAAGGACGTAGGTGTCCACAATGTCTCTAAGACGCATACTGCCTGTTGTGTTCTTGCCTGCGATTGCATTCTTTTCGCTGACCATATCGTACTTGCCGTAGCTTTCTTCGATTGCGTTGAGGTAGATTCCGTCAACGTATGCGGTGCTGCTGCCGTCGTAGAGGGTGTCATAGGACACACCGCCTGCGATTCTTGTGTAAGTGCCGTCTACACTGATTTCAAAGACGCTGTCCATATATGCAGAGGTTTTGCCAGTGCTGTTCAAAGGTGCATAGTCGATGCCGTCTTGGTCGTATGATGCGTTGCCACCCGCCAGTTTTGCATATTTTCCGACAAAGCCGTTTGCGTAGGTGTTTGCGCCCTTGGCGTACACTTCACTCAGTGACACTACGTCGGTAAGAGTTGTGTTGACTTCGTTCATAATGCCGATGACACCGCCTGCAACTGCGATTGCACCTTCTGCTCTCACTGTTGCCACAACGATTGCGCCGTCAATGACCTTGGACACGCCACCGTCAACGTAGCCAGTGCTGTCACTGCCGATGACACCGCCTGCATGGACTGTGCCAAGTGTTGACTTCACTGAAATCGTGCCGTGGACTGTCACGTCTTCCATGACCGTTGATGCGGCAAACTTGCCTGCCACACCACCCACGTTGATGACCTTGGCTGATGCGGTTGTGTCGATGACTTGAATATTGAGGTTGCGCAGGTTGACCTTTGTCACTTGGCTTCCGTTGCCACTGACTTCTGCAAACATACCAACGTTGTGAGTTGACTTGCTATCGTCCACGTTGTATGCGATTGTCAAGTGGTCGATTGAGTATCCTGCGCCATCAAATACGCCGTCAAATGCCACTGTGTTGCCTTCTGCATCTGTTGTGTAATCGAAGACAGGACCATTGAAGACAACCACACTGCCTACTTCTGCAAACAGCACGTTGGTGAGATAAGTCTTGCCAACGCCCCAGTTTGTGCCAAATGCGCCCTTCAACATATCCATATCTTCCTCTGTGAGGATTGCATCAATATTGTTGACGAGGACGAATGACTTGAAGGACAGGTTTTCACTGATTTCTTCTGCCTCCCAGTAGACGTATTGCAAGGTTTCTTCTCCACCTTCGGTGAGGGCAACGTAGGTCAATTCAAATGAATCACGTTGTGAGATGAGAGCGTCAAGATATGCTTGTTCTTGCTCGGTCTTGTTGAGTTTTTCTTCAAGGATCTCGATGTCTGATGACATATCGTAGTACAAATCGATAGGCTTGTACGTGACTTCGTTGAAGGTGTAGCCTGCCACGTTGAAGTCGGGCACTGCTTCAATCAGCTCTTCCCAAGTGTTGATATCACCACTGTTGATCTTTGCGAAGACATCTGCGGGAACGTTGTTGCTGTTGAGGGCTGAGAGAGGAACTAAGGTTTGTGTGAAGTCGTAGCCCTTTGCACCTTCTGCATTGAAGTTGTTCTTGAAGTATTCGGTTGCGATGAGCAAGCCTGCCATTGTGCCGATTTCCTCACCGTCCTTTGACACGAAGTAGCCGATGACAAGTGTAGGTTGGTTGCGGAGTGTGACACAGAGGTCATAACCGTCATCACTTGAGAGCACTGCGCCAAGACGTGTGCTTGATGCTGAGCCTGCGATGCGGGTGTATTGCTCATATTGTTTCTTTTCACCGCTTGTGCCATTGACGTACATCCAACCGTTTTCTACGTCAACGTCCAAATCGCTTGAACTGAGCCCCCAACTTGAAGGGATTCTCAAAGTGCCGTCAACTTCAAGCCAATCAAGGTTGTAGGAGTTGTCGGGATTTGCATAACTTTGTGCGGTGTTGGAGTAGGTTGCCTTCAAGGAGTACTTGGTGATGGCAATCTTGATGTTGTCGCCGTTGGTGTTGGAGCCTTCGGCTCTGCTGTCCATGACGTCGATGTATTGTCCGCTTGATTGTGTCAAGATGGTTGTGCCAGACTTGTTCTTGACTGCGGCAATATAGTAGTTGTTGGATTCACCGCCCTCACTGCTCAACACGATGTGCAACTTCTTGTAAAAGTCTTCATCACTCATTGTGTAGACGTAAGGTGTGGACACTGTGCGGATGACGTTGTTGACGTACTTGCTTGCCCATGCTCTATTGCCGTCAATTTCTGCAAAGGTTGCGGTCACTGTGACGCCGTCTGTGAAGAATCCGTCAACGGTGATGCCTCGACCTGTTCTGAATTGTGTGCCAGTTGATGAGACGCGGTTTGTGCCGTTGGATTCAACAACTGCATAGATATCACTGTTGTCGAAGGTCTTGTAGACGGTGTTTGCACCACTTGATGAGTTGTTCAAAGTGATGGTGAGAGGTGCGGGAGTGATCTTTGCGCCAACGCTGAAGATTTGTGTGCTTGCGTCGGCAAATTCATAGTTCTTGGTGTCACTGAGTGACATGTTGACCTTGATTGAATAGCCGTTGCCCACGTTGACCACTGCGTTTCCGCTGTTGTCGCAGAAGAATGCATTGCTGAGGGTGACTCTGACTGAGGTTGCACCGCCGTTTTGTGATGACAATGACACTGATCCAAGATTTGCCTTCACTGTTGAAGTGTTGTCGAAGGTCTTGTCAAGGTTGGTGTTATTGTTGTAGGCGACAACAATCTTTGACTTGGCAATGTTGTAAGTCTTGTTTCCGGGCAGTGATGCTGTATAGTTGCCCTTTTCAGCACTGCCTGCATCGTTTGTGCCTGACACACTGTCAAATTCGGTGACCTTTGCGGTGTATGAGCCTGCATCTTCTGCGGTGAAATCACTGAATGAGAAGTAGAGTGTTTCACTCTTGCCGTCATAAGCAAAGACGTTGGACACCTTGATCTTGCCGTTTTCAACTGACATCTTAGCATCTTTGTATTCTGCCCAAGTGCCTTCATCGTTCTTCATTTCGAAGGTAAGGTCATTGATGCTAAGACCTTGTGCGTTGCCTGAATAGACGTAGCTGAGATCAGGGTTGTTCCAAACAAGGCGGACTTCTCTTTCCTTGATGGTGAGAGTTGCTTCTTGGTCTTTTGCGATGGTGTAATTGACGGTGTAGTTGTTGATACCCTTGGTTGCAAGGCTGTTTTCGCCCTCAACTGTACCGCTACCTGTGCCAGATGAGCCAGATGAGATGTTGACAGTGTAAGTGCCGACATTACATGCAACTGTTGCGCTGCCACCGTCAGTTATGCTTGCTTGACAGTTGACTGTGACGGTTTCATTGCCGTGTTCAACGATGAATGACGCATCGTCATCGTCGCCCATGCCAAAGTCAACGGTTTGGATTCTGCCGTTGTAATAGACAGTCTTGCCTGTGATTGTGACGTTTTCAAGAGTGATGACGTGCTTGTTGATTGTCCAGCTTGCATCCCACTCGTAAGAGTTGGTTGAAGGTGACAATGAGCCGGGGAATCCTGCGTCAGACTGCTTGACAAAACGATAGTTGTTGCGGATTGCCTCACTGATTTCAATATGGGCATTGTAGGTGCCCGCATTGTTTGCGAAGAAGTTGACTGTGACAGTGTTGTTGTCGTTGGCAACAATATTGTCCTTGTCTGCCTTGCCGTCACCGTTGAGGAGTGATGCGGTTGAGCCCACTGTCGTGATGTTGTCTTTCAGTGCATCACCAATAAGGAATCCACTGATGACCACACTTTGGATGCCTTGCCACTTCTTGCCACCGTCAAAGTCGTATGTGGGAAGGAGTGAACTGCCTTGTGAATAGGTGAAGTCCAAAATGAGGTCACGCATATCAACGTTGTAGTCCTTGGTATTCTTCTTGGGTGAAGAGTGGTTCTTTTCGGTGCCTGCGACTTCAACCTTGACGGTGTGCTTGCCTGCCTTCTTCACGAAGACGATATAGTCTGCCTTGTAGATTTGGAGAGAACCAAGTTCACTGTAAGTTCCGTCAACGATGGTGTTGCTCTTGTCGCCGGGTTTTGCAGATGAGCCATCGTAGTCAGTTCTGTAGTATGCAATGTGAGTGACGCTTTCGTCAAATCCTGTAGAATCGGGGATTACGCTTCCTGAAAGGAAGTTCCAACTGTCGTAGATTGCGTCAATGGTTTCAGTTGATGAACTGCCGTTGAATGAGTACTTCAAAGCCATCATATCATTGATTGCTTCATAGACTTGTGCTTCACTGATATGTTCATCCTTTGCGAAGTTGGTGACTGTGAACTTGATGTAGTGTGAGAAGGTGCCGTCGTAGCGGTTGATGAGGTTCTTGTCCTCACCAGTGTCACCGATGTCGCCAGTTTCAAATTCTACTTCAAGGGTACGCTTGCGGATGTTCCACTTGTAGTCTTCACCGTCTGCGAGGGTTGAATCCAACTTGCCAAGGGTGATGACTTTGCCCGCCTTGTCAACGGTGTAGATTGATGCTTGGACGTCGTATGTGCCTGCTTCTCTACCGGTGTTGACGCCAGCCACGTCGTTTGTGAATGAGTAGTAATTGGTGCCGTAGACACCGCCTGTCATATCTTGCTTGTAGGTGACGTCTGCAATAGGTGCGTATCTCTCGTAGCCGTTGTAGTTGAGATAACTGAGCATGACTGCTTCTTTGTAGAAGATCATGACGTTGCCTGCAGTTGATGCATCTGATGAAACGTACACTTGGGTGTTGCCGTTTGCATCGGTTGTGCCTGCATACAGACTGGTGGCTGCTCTGCCTGTGCTTTCGTCACTGACGTAGAGATAATAGCCATTCTTGTTTGAGTTGAAGGCTGTCGAATAGATATAGCCCGGAACAACGTTGCCGTCATTGACGTCAGTTGCAACTTGGTCGGACTTGTAGCTCTTGACGTTTTGTCCTGCTGAATTTGCAATGATGAGCCAGAAGTTCAGGCTTTCGTCATTGGTGTAAGGTGATGTGAGAGGTGCTTCTGCATTGCTGTGTTCAACTTGGATTGCTTCCTTGGCATATTCAAATTGTGCATTGCCCTCTTCTGCTTCTGCAAAGATATAGTAGAAGCCTGTTGCCTTGACACCAGTGTTATAGTTGATTGTGACGTCTTGATAAGTTCCCCAATCTTCGTTTGCGTTTTGGACGTACTCGGTGTGGATTGCAAAGTATTCATCCCATGTTTGTCCTTCTGCAAGTTTGCCGGGGTTGATGACATTGCCTTCATCGTCAACTTGATAATAAGGATCGTTATTGTTGATGTAGTCGGCGTGTGAGAGGAACTCTGTCCAAGTGCTTGCCTTGTCAAGAGTGTTGACGATGTCTTGAGGGTTGGAGTTCTGCAAGTGCTCGTTGGAGTATGACTTGATCCAATAGCTTGCGTTGCTGACAGGCTTGTTGTAGTTGGAGCTGTCGTTGATAAGTCCGGGGTTGGTTGAACTGGGAACGAAGCCCACGATACCGCCGACGTGCTTGTATGATGCGGAGATTGCGCCACCGTTGTAGGTTGTGCCGATAACTTCGCCGTAAACATTGTAGCAGTTGTCGATTGCTGCACCTGCTCCAGTGATTTCGTTGGAGTTGTCGTTGTAGCCAACAATGCCACCGACGTAGTCCTTGCCACCGACGTTGGACTTGTAGATGAGCATATTGCTGATTGAAATGTGTGCCACTTCGATTGCACCGATAACGCCACCGACTGCATCAACTGTACCACCGAAGTTTTCGGGAGTGAAGTTGTTTGTGTTGCCGTCAAGGAACACACCGCCGTACACGTCACCATAGATGAAGAAGGTGTTGCCTGACCATCCGCCCTCGTCGGTCATATAGTCGGAGTTGATTGCACCAAAGACGCCACCAAGACCGCCCTTTGCCACGAATGCGGCCGTATTATCACCAGAAACTTCGCTGAGGATTGTGCTGAGAGGATAAGGATGTTCACCGGTTGCTTGGAGGACCACCTTGTTGTCGCCGTTTGATTCGTAGCCGAAGTATGAACCTGTGACTTGTGAGCGGTTGCGCGTTGAGTCATAAGTGCCAAGGGCTGCATTGTTTGTGGGATAATAGGCGGCTGTGCCGTGTGAAGTGTAGCTGTTTGTGATATAACCCACCGATCCACCGAGAGCAGTGTCTCCAGTGAAGGTGATTGTTGCGTAGTTGTAGAATTTGGAGTCGGTGATAACGCCGTCACTGACACCCAGTGCGCCACCTGCGAAGTTCTTTGCAGTGATTGTGCCGTAGTTGTAGAACTGTGCTCCGTTTTGGATGACGCCGTAGTTGAGGCCGATTGCACCACCCAAGTTAGACACTTCATATTCATCACCAGATGACTCGACGTGGCCATAGTTGTACATGACTGCGCCGTCAATGATTGCGTTTTGCATGACGATGCCGATGACGCCACCGACGTTGACCACTGCGGTGACACTTGAACTGCCTGTGTCTGCAGTTGACAATGCTTCGTCACTTGCTTCAAGTGCTTCACTGTCTGCGTTGGCAAGAGGCATTACGTCGTCACCGTTGGCAAGTTCACCACTGATTGTGCCGTTGACAAGACCGCCGATTGCTCCACCGACGTATTGATAGCCATACACGTCGCCAGTGTTGCGCATGACACCATTATTGGTGATGTCACCCAGTGCAACACCAAGGACACCGCCCACGAATTCTTGATATGCGTTTTCAAAGTCGCTGTGACCAACTTGACCGTTGTTGACAAAGACTGCGTTTTCAGAGATTGAAATTGAGCCACCGGTTGAGTTGTCTCCAAAGACACCGCCGATGCAGTCGATTGACTCTATTGCCGTGCCCTTGCTGTGGTCGTTTGCGCCGACCTTGCCATTGTTGATGACGGTGCAGTATTCACCGAAGACGTCACCCTTGTTGTAGCCAAGGAATCCGCCGACGTACTTCTTGCCGTCAACTGATGCGTGGAGTGAAATGGTTGCGCTGTCGCCGTCTTCACCATACACAGTGCCCTTGTATTCGGCTGCGCCCATGTGGAGTGCGCTTCCCTCTGCGTTTGCGCCGATAAAGCCACCTACGTTGGTGTCTGCCACGATACTGCCGGTGTGGCCTTCAAGGAGTGTCAATTCTTCAACTTCAATTTCACCGTTGCCGTTGGCGTCTGTCCAACTGACAGGTGCGGTGTAAACGACTGAAGTGCGTGTGATATAGGTGTCACCTTCGTTGAGACCGATGAAACCACCAACGTTGTCTGCAACCGTTGTGATGAGGGTGGGGGCAACTGCAAAACCACCGTCCAAGCAAACGCCCTTGGAGATGCCTGCGAAACCGCCGACGTTGCGGGTGTATGCGTTGGTTGCATTGACCACACCAAACACTTGGACGATACACTCTTCCATACGAGCACAAGTGCCCATATATCCAACCACACCACCAACGTTTTCATCGTAAGTGGTGATGCTTGCGCCCTTTGTGCCCAAGTTGATTGTGCCATAGAAGGATATATTGCCACGGAAAGTTGCAAAACCATCCGTGCTGTCACTGACGTAGCCTACTATGCCACCGATTGCGGTGCCGTAGGTTGAGTCGTTGGTGGGATTTTGTCTTTGGATGAGGACGTCTCCCCAAACGTAGCAGTCAATGAATGCGTTGGCGCATCCTGCTCCTGCATCTGCAAAGGAAATGATACCACCAAATGAGTTATCGCCCTTGATTGTGACGTTTGTGCCTGATGCACCCTCTGTGCCAACGTGGCATCCTGAAACTGTCAATGCACCCTTGTCACCTTGCGCACCAACAATACCGCCGATGAGGCGTTTTGTGCCTGTTGAACTTGATTGAATTGTTGCCTTTTGAACGTGGCAACCCACGATATCTGTGAATGATGCTGCATCGTCGCCTTCACTGTAGCCAACAATACCACCGATTGAATCCTTGAAACCGGTGATTGTGGCGTTGACAACCACTGAGTCGGCAATTGTGAGACGGTTGCCTGTTGCTCTACTATCTGCCATGCCAACGATACCGCCGGTGTAGCCTGCTCCGCCCTTGCCAGTCTTTACGGTGAGAGTACGTGATGCGGTGCCTGCTTGCAGTCCGCTGATATAGGAGTTGTCGAGAGCCTTTGCAACGATACCTGCACTTGCGGTGCCTGAGCCACTCAATGAATCTGCATGAATTGTTCCTGTGACGGTGATGTTTTCAACGTGTGCGTTGCGGACAACACCAAACAGACCAGCGTAAACGTTGGTTCTGTTAAAGCCATAATAGGAGTTGATGTTTCTTATTTCGGCATTGGTGCCATTGCCGAGGTCACCTGTTATGTGTCCACGGAAGGATCTGTCATAAGATCCACTCTTGTCACCCAGATAGCCAATAGGATTCCAGTTGGTTGTGCTGTATCCCACGTTTGACGTCCAAGAGCCGTTATAACCATAGTTGCGTGCCTTCCAAGTTGCATATGCGGTGCTTCCGTTATAATTGAGTGTGCCACCATCACCAGCTTTATTTTGACTGTTTGCATAGAAACTGGTTGCAGGCGCGTGAATATCCGTTGTTGTGCCACTAGACATGGACAGTGCACCGCCATGAGTGCCGTTTGCGCCACGGTCATAGAGGTGATAACTCTTGCCTTTCTTCTTAGTTGATCCGTCATAGAACACGTAGTCATTGCCAGAGTTGACGTCACTGGTTGGCAATTGAATATACGTACAAACGTCTCCTGCAAGGTTGTTTGTGCCATTTGCAAATTCAATGAACTTGCCTTCAAAGCCGAAGGTTGAATTTCCGCCCTTTGCTGAGGTAAGTGCCATAACACCGAGGAGGTCAATGCCGTCCTTGATGACGTAGGGGTTGAACTCTCCGCCTGCAGGTTGTTGGACAAATTCTCCAAGGTTGTTTCTGCCGTAGCCAAGAGAGGTCATTGCAAGGCCATCTTGGGTGTCAACGGCAAAGACTGAAAGTTGAGGCAAGCAACCGGGCAAGAAAATCCAGCCGGGGTAATTGCCGCTCTTGATGTCGTTGTTGATGAGGACGCGTGCGTCACTTTCACCGGAGCTGTTCAAACCATCAACACCATTGGTGCTGATTTCTTCATTGCTCTTCATTGCTGCAGTGAGTTCTGCAACCGAAGCCATAACGTGACCTGCACCGCCACTTGATGAATAGGTATCAGTGTCATTGAGTGAGTCACCAATGCTGAAGTCACTATGGTCGTATCCGCCAACATGGTATCTTGCCGTGACTCCGTCACGTCTTGCACAACTGACCTGCCACTTCAAAGAATAGCAATCAAACACATTTGACTCCGTTCCTTTGATTACTTTAAAGTATCCAACTATACCGCCTGCATATTTAGGACGAGCATCGTATGAGGCAATTTCTGCGCCAATAGCTTCCAACTTAATTTCGCCAACGTTATAACAGTTTCTTACGTATGTTTCGGTGCCGTCAGCCATACCAATAATGCCGCCTGCACGACCGTGCCAAACAAGAACTTCACCTGCTGTTCCACGCATGATGACGTCACCTACGTTATAGCAATATCTAACGTCTGACTTGACTGCTGTGCCAAGAATACCGCCTACGTTGACACCAAAGCTATTGCCAGTGCCAACACCAATAACGTAATAATCGTTTTCTTCTTTCCAACCAAATGTCGTTCCAAAACGGACCTTTCTATACGCACCTGTGATGACTGTGCCTACGTTGTAGCAATAATAAATCTTTGTGGTGTGGCTTTGAGTTGTGTATTCAGTGTCTGCGCCCATGATGCCGCCGGCTTTGTTGCCCCACGCATGAATTTCACCTGCATTGTATGAGGTGTAAACGTCAGCATAACCAGAGCCACCGACAAGACCGATAATGCCACCAGCACTGCCATCTTTGCCCTTGCTGTTTTCAGAAAGTCTTGATTTCTTTTGTGCCTCTGAGTTGCCTGTGTATGAGCCTTCACAGATTGCATCAACACTGCCGGTATTACCGCAGTTCATAATTGTGGTTTGACCGCCTGTTCTGCCGATGATGCCACCAACGTTGTAGGAGCCAAGAATCATTGCAGTGTTTCTGCATGAGTCAATGTTGACAATGGGTGCGTTTGCAAAGGTTCCATTGTAACTGTCATTGCCACCGTCACGATAACCATTCCACACGTTGCCGATGATGCCACCCGTGCCGTAGCCAGATGACTTGCCTGTTGTGATGATTGTGCCTTGGTTGACGCAAGCGATAAGGTTGTATGTGAACTTTTCAGTTGTGGTTGTTGAAACGTTGCCCTTTGTTGTGCCGATGATGCCACCACAGCTGTATTGGCTTGAAGTGATGTTGACCTTTGATGTGCAGTTGTAGAAGTTTGCACTGCCACGAGCATGGCCAACAAATGCGGCACAGTCATATGCTGCATTGGTGATTGTGCCTGAAATGGTCAAGTTCATGAAGGTGACTGCTGTTGAGCCACTGAGGTTGCCTCTTGCTTGAGGGAACAAACTGAGTTCGTTCACTGAACTTGCTGTGTCAAGACTGCTTGCGCTTGCATCTGTCCAAACACCAGTTGAAGTGTTGAAGGTTTGACCATTGGTGCCACCAACGATGTAGATTTCAATTTCGTAGCCGTCACCATCAAATGTACCACTGAAGAAACCACCGTTGACGTTTTGGATGTCACCGTTCCAGTAAGGAGTATGTTCAAGACCGGCAAGACCACTGTAAACGTTGCCACCACTTGTGTACTTGGTGGGAACACGGTTTGAGCCGGTCAAGTTGGTCGCCAGTTTAACATATTGATTGAGTCCGTTTGCACCTGATTTTTGGACGTCAAGGGCAAATGCCTTCCAGTCATCAAGTGAGTCGATGACACGAGGTGCCACTGCTGAATATTTTGCGTATTGGAAAGTCAAATCTCTTGAAGTCTTGACGTAGTTGCCTGTTGCGGAATAGTCGAAGCTGTAAGAGGTTTGATAACTGCCTCTGTGATAGTTGCCGTCGTCGGTGGGATGATCCACCACGTCAACCTTGTAAAGACCTGTCTTGCCGATGTAGAGATACTTCTCTTCCCAAGCGGTGCTGTTGGTGTAGTTTGAAATACTGCCAAAGCGGACACTTGTCTTTGCAATGATGACACTGCCCTCTGTTGATGCGCTCAGACGGAGGAAGAGGTTGTGTTCATTGCTGTCGTTTGCTGCGGCTTCAAAGGCGTGTTCGAAGGGATCTTCATAGCCACTGCCGTTGTAGAACACAACTTGTGCCTTTTGGTCGTAGCCTGTGATTGTGCCAACACTGGGCAGAGTGATGCCGAGAGAGATGCTTCCCTTCTTGGCTTCGATTTCGCCTGCAGAGCCTGTTGCGTGGGCTCTTGAAACTGCGCTGTCAGGGATGAGGCCTGCAAAGACGAACATTTCGTCAATGTATGCGTTCATTGCGCCATCGTTTGCGCTGTAGAATGAGAGGATATAGTTGCCGTATGCGTTGGCAGGGACACTTTGGTACGTAGGATCTGCTGTGAGATAGAGTGCCCAAGTATCCTTGATGGTTGCAACTGTTGCGGCAACACCTGCAACACCGCCCCTTGCTGTGGTCAGGTTGTTGTCATACTTGAAGCCTTGGACGTAGCAAGTGTCCAAAGTGCCCAGTGCCATGTTGCCAACAAGACCGCCAACATAGTTGTTGCCTCGGACCATATCCGTGGTTGTGTCCACGTTTTGGTTGCCGGGGAGAGATACGAATGAATATCTAAACGTACCGCCGTTCATATATCCAACGAGACCGCCGATATAGTTGCCTTCGTTGCTTGATGAGCCAACTGAAGTCTTGACCACTGCTGTTGAGAACACACTTTCAATTTGGTGTCCCATTGTGCTCAACGTGCCAAACAAACCGCCTGCATAACTGGTGTTTGTGGTGATTTGATAAGTGGTGCTGTCAATGTTGCCGTTGTATGACCAATTTGCTTGGCCTTCGTCCTCGGTGTTGATGAGACGGATTGCGTTGTTCAGTTCAATGCGTCCAACTAGACCGCCGACAACGGTTTGACCTGTGACGTTGGCTTCGTTGCGGATGAATGTAGGTTCGAAGACGGTGATGACTCCGTCATAAGGTGCCACGTTTTGAGTCATTGCACCAATGACACCGCCTGTGTAGGCTTGTGAGCCAACCACTGAGCCGTAGTTGGTCATTGATGACACACGCTTGACTCCGTCAACGGTGTATTCACCAAGATAATAGGTGCCTGCGTTTGCGCCTGTGCCTTGACGGCCTGCGCCTGCCATAATTTGACCAATGATACCGCCAACGTGACTTGATCCGCTGACCTTTGCATAGTTGACGTATTCGCCATAGATTTCACTGCCAAGACCAAGGTGTCCAACCACTGAGCCAACAAAGTTTGTACCGCTTATGGTGATGCTATCCTTGTTTGAGTTGTTAAGACCGGTGTTGGCGTATGCTCTATCGATGAGGACGTACTCTTGTGCCTTGCCCACGATCACGCCTACGTATTGCGCGCCTGCGACATTATAATAAGCGTTGCTTGCATCTGCGGTCAAGACATCCACATTCTTGACCTCTGCGTGCGCAACGGTGCCGTTGAGGACAACGCCCTTCATCACACCAAACAAACCAACATAGTCTCCGTTGAGGGCTGAGAATTGATTGCCCAGTCTAATGGTTGCGTATGCGCCTGATGCAAAGTTGCCGTCAAATACACCACCGAAGTAGTTGGATGCGTTGTTTTCGTATGAATAGAACGTTGTTGCGCCGTCTTGGTTTGCAATGGCGGACCAGCCTCCGATAGGCTTGAAGTTGATGTAGTCAGGCATTGTAATATTGGCGGTGACAAGGAAGTAGGACTTCTTGATTGTGCCGTCAAGATATGCTGTGTAGAACACGTCTTTTGAACGTGCGTTTGCACTATTGCCTGCGCCAGTGCCTTGGACACTATTGATAGGTGCACTGATTTGGTTGACGATTTCGCTCAGTCTAAGGAGGTGAATCCAGTGGCTGATGACGTAAGGATTGTCAACACTACCCCAATCGCTTTCAACCTTGCCGTCACCGTTTCTGTCTGACACTGCAATGATATCGTAGTCACTGTCGATTGCATAGTAATTGAGGGTGACGTAGCCTGTGCCAGAAGATGAATAGTAGTTGTTGCTGGGCACGAAGCTTGTTCTGCCGTCTTGCATACGGTTGACGAGATAGCCGTCTGCGGTTTGAACTGCTCCGTGTTGTGAAATGATTGTGCCGTCAAGTGCTATGGTGACGCCTGCACCCTTGTGGTGTGTGCCTGCCATATCACTTGTGCCATAGGAAAGTTGGACGGAATACACCAAAATCATGGTGCCGTCGCTCTTCAATCTGTAAATGTAGAATTTTTCTGTTGCGCTGGGGTTGTAGTCAATGACACCTTGATTGTTCTTGAAAGAAGTGACGTTTGTCAAAGTTTTGCCAAGATTGCTGTCGTAATAGGTGTCATATCCGCCGTAAACTACGCCGTCAAAGAATATGAGAGCAGCTCCGTTTGCACTTGTTGCATCGTCGCTGTTGATGTCGAATTGTGAAATTGTTGCGCTACCGTTCTTCTTGCAACCCACGATGACGTTGCCTGCCATAATGTGTGCGTCATAGGTGAAAGTGCCCACGTTGACAGAGTCTTCGCTCTTGTTGACAAGGCTGAAACGATAACTTGACGTGTATCCAGAAACACGGACTTCTTCAATGAATGCCTCTGCTTGGTTGCCGGATGCGGCTTTGTCTGTGCCGTCGTAAACAAGATCGTGGAACCCGCCTGCAACATCAAGGAATCTTGCACGGATGTTTCCATCAAAACTAGAGCCATAGCCAAAGTTGTCAAATACGCAAGTGCCTGCATTTGCATCGTGAGTGCTTCTGAGTGTAGCGGTGTTGGGTCGTGCGTAGCCTGTGACCTTGTATGCAGTTGAAAGTTTTTCAAGAGAGAGATATCGTCCTGCCAGTGAAGTGACACCGCTCTTGAAATAGAAGCCATTGAAATTGTTTGAAGTGATTGCTGTCCAGTCGGTGTGCAAATTCATTCCAACTGAAGGCAAAATTGTTGCGCCAACTTCATTTGCAAGAAGACGACCGTAGGTCAATCCATTGCCTGTGTTGTGTCCGCCTACCAAACTTCCGTTGTAGAATGCCCATGACGTGGTGACGTTGGTTGAAGATGAGCCCACAACACCGCCCACATAGGATGAGCCAGAAATTGTGCCAACCACCAAACAATATGAATTGTTGATTGCAGACGTGTTGTAGCCCGCAATACCGCCTATGTATGAAGTGCCTAGAACTGAACCATCGAAGTATGAATAGTTGATTGTGCCTGCATTGTAGCCTGCGATACCACCCAAGTAGTTTGTGCCGGGCACGGTGCTGTGGTTGACACAGTTGCTGATTGTGCCAGAGTTGTGTCCTGCGATACCACCAACGTATTGTCCTGCATAACTAGAACTTGCATTGATGCTTGTGACAAGACAGTTTCTGATTGTACCGCCCTTGTTGATGCCTGCGATGAAACCGAGATATGCACCCTTGCTGACTGCGAAGAGTGTGCCTTGACGCATATTTCCGCCGTCTGCTCTGCCGATGATTGTGCCGCCGTTGTAGCCTGCGATACCACCGATGATTGCGCCGGTATAACTTGTTCCGCCAAGGGTGACGGTTGCGTTGCCTGATCTATTGCCGTTGATAGTTGCGGTTGCAGGAACGTTGGTCAGTGCTGAGAAATCAAGGGTTGTGCTTGCGTTGACACCAACAATACCGCCGATGACGTTGCCTGTTGCCACACCATAGTTTTCAATTGTAGATTCTGCGGCGTCGATTTCGCCTGTCATGGCAGAGCCATTTGCAAAGACAATCTTGCCACCACCGTCAATCCAACCAAAGAAACCACCTGCATAAAGACCTGTAGGTGAAACAGATTCACCACTTGCTGTGGAAACGAGATTTGCATTGTTGAGGTTGAATTTGGCGTTGACCGTCTTGCCGTTGTTGTTGAAATAGCCGAAAATGCCACCGATATAATCTTTGCCGTGGACGTGTGAAGAGTTGAGGAACACTGTGCCATCTGCGATGCTTGCAGTGCCGCTTGTGGCTGAAATATAACCGGTGATACCACCGACGTAGGATTGACCGATGACAACACCCTTGTTTGTGAGAGTGCCAGTCATTGTGCCTTGAGTGTTGACGTAGCCGATGTAGCCACCAACACTTGTGACACCGGTGATGGTGCCTGAGTTGGTCGCTGTGCCACCTGCTGTGCCCCAGTTGAGTTCACCTGCATAGCCACCGACGTTGTTGTTGCCTGTGACTGCACCTTCGTTGATGATGGTTGCATTTGAGCTGTTTGCGCCAAAGTGATGACCTGTTATACCGCCAACGTTGTTGACACCAACCACTTTGCCGGTGTTCTTCAAGTCACCTCTGAGGTTCGTGTCTTGCGCGCAACCTATAATGCCGCCCGCGTAATTGCCGTATGCGGTGACGTTTGCTGAGTTGGTGACGTCTTCAATGACAGGGTCAGCACTGCGGTTTTGGCTGTGAGTGTGACCGACAAGACCACCAACGTATCCTGCACCTTGGACTGTACCGTCGACGTTGATATTGGTGATGCTGCCTGCACGCATATAGCCGAAAAGACCAGCGTATTGATATTGGAATACGTTGACTGTGACTGTATTGCCGTTGCCGTTGAAGTGTCCGTTGAAGGGGTGTGCAGTGTCCTTGCCGATAGGCTTCAATGCGTCATTGTAGCTCTTTGAAGTGGTAAGTCTAAATTCAGAGAGTTGCAATGTGCCTTGTCTTGCATAGACGGTGACTTGGAAATATTTGTAGAATCCTGCATTTGTAAATGCAGGGCCTGTGACTTGGGCATAGTTGGTTGTGCTCCAACCATTGTTTGTGCCTGTGTCAAGGAGTGTTGTCCAGTTGCTGTTGTCGTTTGATCCTCTGATGATAAAGCGGTTGGGAGTTCTGCCTGTATTTGATGCAGTGTCGTTTGCATTGTTCCAGTAGAATCCGTCAACGTATGTAGTGGTGGGAAGATTGAATGTGAAAGTAAGTTCAGTGACGTCTGCACAGAACTTTGTGCCGGTGTTGCCGTCAAAGAGGTTTGCAGGACCTTCATTTGCGTTTCCTGCATTACTTGCGCTCAAATAGGTATGACCACCCACTGAGTTGGAACGCATATTTGCACTGATGTCAGTGCCAAGGACAAAATAGCTGCCCTCATAGGTTATGCTTGTGGCTTGTGAGCCAGCATAGTTGACGCTGTTGATTGCAGATTGTTCGCCGTTGACAATCTTGGAAAAGTTGGTAAAGTGGCGATCTAATGCAATATAATAGGGGTTTGAGGCACTTCCCCAAGTTGCGTTTTCATCAACTGTTCCACCCCAAGGCAAGGTTGCTCCGTGTGCCATTCTGCCGTAGTCGGCAAGTTTGACGGTGAGGGTTGCTGTGTTCTTGGTGATGGCGTAGTTTGCCGTTCTGTCAACACCATTGCTGTCCTTTATGACTATGTCGTTGATTGAAATGGTGTAGGTGGTTTGTGAATTGATGGTTGATGTGGGTGTATAGTTGTCGGTGACAACGCAGGTGGTCACTGAATGTCCACCTATGATTCCTGAAATGGTGCAGTATGCTGTGTCAAGAACGTCCACGTCATAACCTGGACGTTGATTTTCAAAAAGTGTAAGCGCTTTTGCAGTGAACGTAACGGATTTTGTGGTTATGGTGACAGTGGTTGAAATTGTGCCCATGACCAAATCACCATACTTGACTGTGATGGTGTTTGCCACTGCTCCGTCAGTGACGTAGGTTGCACTGCCTGCTGTGGATTGAGTGTATCCTGTGGGGATAGAATTTATCCTTGCTTGGTGAGCTGCACCATCAAAGACGTAGGACAGCGTCATTGCGGGTGAAACTTGTGTCACCGTGAAGGACTTTGCGTCGCTGGTTGTTGATGCAAAGTTGTATTTGAGTGTCTTGGTTGTTCCACTTGCTGAATAGGTTGCGCCGGTAGGTTTGTATGCTGTGCTTGTGGCTCTTTCAACAACACTGAGATATGTGTTGGCCGCCACTGTATAAACAATCTTGAAACCGTCTGCTTGTGTCCAGTTGTTGACGTCAGCGTTTGCTTTCAAAGGAGTGACTGTTGCACCATCGGGTACGCCTGCGGCGTAATTTCCACTCCAAGAAGGCTCTGAGGAACTACGATAGAAACTGTATGATGCGGTGATTGTACCGCTGTTGCTTCCTGCCACTGCTCCAAGAGTGCTTCCGCCGGTTATTGTGCCGAAATAGTTGAATGAGTAGTTGATTGCACCTATATTGCTGCCAACAATGCCACCAATATAACTGCCTGTACCCTTTACATTGCCTGAGTTGTAGCAATGATTGATTTCTTTGGTCATTGCATGACCAACAACACCGCCAACATAGTCCTTGCCAGTGACTGCGCCAGTGTTGGTGCATGCAGTGAGGATATATCTTGAAGTTTCACTGCCTTGCGAATAATAGCCGACAACACCACCGACCTTTGAGCCGTTGGTTGCTGTGACATTGCCGTAGTTGTCAGAGTTGTTGACTGAGCCTGAAACCCAGTTTGCATAACCCACAATACCACCAACTGCATCGGTTGTGCCTGTGCAGACCACTTCCATATAGTTGGCAGAATTTCTTGCCACACTGCCTGCATAGTCGCCTGAGGTTGATGAACTGGTGATTGTACCACCATCAAAGCCACCAACAATACCGCCAACACGAGTGCCTGAGCCAGTAATCTTTGCGCCTGTTCCACTTGCGCCGTTGACACAACCATAATACCACGCATCGCGCGTGTATCCTGTTATACCACCAACATGACCTGCACCTGTGACTGAGCCAGTGTTGACACAAGTGATGAAACGGTTGTTTCCGCCACCATTTGCGTGATGTATGCGACCAACGATACCACCAGTATAGTTGCCACCAGTGACATCACTGCTGTTTGTAAGATTCTTGAAAATCTTTACCGCTTCGGAATTTGTTCTGCCGACAAAACCACCAACATGATCTCCTGTGCCCGTGGTTGCACCAGAGCGAGTACGGTCTGAGAGGGTCAATGCCTCTGTGCTTTCATAATGTCCAATGTATCCGCCAACATGATTTGTGCCGGTGACAGGGGTGTTTGCGCCCACTGTGACGTTGGTGATTGTGGTTGCACCTGCAACGTAGCCTACAATACCGCCAGTGTATGCGGTGCCGTTGACACCCCAAGTTGAGTTGGGAGCGGTGTACGTACAGTTGGAGATTGTTCCGTCAATGATATAACCGACTATACCACCGGTGTAGTCCTTGGCAAATGAACTGCCACCGTTGTTGCCAACTTTGGTGCTGATTGTGACGTTTGAAATGGTGCTTCCAGTTGCATAACCAACTGCGCCACCGCAGTAAGGAGCACTGCCTCCAACTGAAATGACGTTTCCGCCAGAATATGCAAGGTTGTTGAGGGTTGAATTTTTGAGATAACCGACAAGACCACCAACAACACCACCTGTGATGTTGTCATAGGTTTGTGAGCCACGTGCAAACACTGCAGGGTTGATGGTTTGTGCTGAGGTAGGTGAAATTGTGGCGCTTTCTGCAGCACCTGCGATACCACCGATGAAACCGCCACCTGTGCGTGAGTCTATGTCACCACTGACTGAAATTGAGCTGGTGATTGTGTGTCCGCCACCTTGGATAAGACCTGCAATGCCACCAACACCAAGAGTTCCGTCAACGTTGTTGCCGTCACCCCAAGGAGTTGTTCCGCCTGCACTTGAATATTTCAAGGTTGCACTGCAATCAGCGGTCAATGTCCAAACACCAAACAAACCACCCACACAAGTGCCACCTTTGACGTATGCCGTGCTTTGGATTGTGCCTGACAAGGCGACACCAGTGATCCAACCAGCAACACCACCAACGTAATTGCGTCCAAGGACTCCATTGCCATCACCTGTTCCACTGGTGACGGTGACATTGGTCAATGAACCAGCGTCCATATAACCGAAAAGACCGACGTAGTCCACGCCGGAGAGGGATGCATTGACGGTTATTGTCTTGGAGTTTCCGTTGAAATTGCCCCTAAATGGGGTTGAAGTGGATGATCCGATAGGACGGAGTCCTGTGTCGGAATATGAAATTGAAACGTTGGCTGAAACAACAAAGTAACAACCTGCGTATGTAATTCTGCCTTCACTGTCAACTTTTGCCTGTGTTTCAGGCACTGATTGTCCGTAGTACGTTCCGCCCACACTGTTGACAGGGTCACGGACACCGTTGACGATTTCGCTGAGGTTGGCAAGGTGGGTGTTGTTTTCAATGACAAAGGGATTTGTTTCACTGCCCCAAAGACCCGTGCCACCTGCTTGAATGCCAAAGTCACCACTCTTCCATACTGCGTAAAGGGTGACTGTCTTTGTATGGTTGCTCGCATTGCCCAAATCAAATGAGCCAACTTTGTCATCGGTTATGGGTTGACTTGGTGAATAGTTTGCGGAGTTGTTGTCGCCGCTTGAGTTTGACCAACCGACAAATACATATCCAGACCTTGTAAAACCACTGCCACTGTGCAACGTAAAGTCTGTGCCATAAGTTATCGAAGTTGAGCCACTACCAGAGCCGCCATTTGCATTATATGAAACCGTTGCTGTGTTCTTTGCAAAGTTAGCGGTGTACGTTGTCCAAGGCGCTGTGTTTGATGCTGTGTATGTTTTTGATGCGCCAGCATAGTTAGATGAACTTGCTGCTAAATCAGTTGACGTTGCACCTGATTCGTATGCGGTTTTTGTGATGCCGTTGAAGTGATAACCAGTTGCAGGAGTTGCAGTAAATGCGAGTCCAGAATCTGTAATTTTTGTTAATCCAGTATGAGAAATTGTACCTTCACCAGATTTGGCAAAAGTCACAGGTATATCAGGCATTGTGATTGTGTATGTGACAGAGATATTTGAAATTTGAACCCATACGTTTTTAGTTCCAAAAACATTCCAGTGAATGGACCATCCCAAACCAAATGCTATGCCTATGACGGGAGCATCTTTTGTCAATGTCAAATTGCTACATGTTGCTGTGTCTGCGCCGTCATTGCTCGATTTGTAATTGTTACGCAATGTATCAGCATTATCATTCCCATACTTAGCGCCTATGCCTGACGCACTTGTAAACGCTTGCACGAACTTATTATCAGTTTGACTCGACTTTTGAATAGACAAACTAATATTTGTAGCGGTTACAGTGCCACCATATTCAAGAACTTTGCGGATAACAGGACCGGGATCTAAATTAACTGCGCCAAATACAGTATTAGCGGCATATGCATCCTCGATGCCAACACGAACATAACCAGCACCGCTGTTAAAATACAAGTTGGTATCACCGCCAGATTTATAGGCTTGTGAGTTTGAAGATGAAAAAGCAGCGGCGGAATATGATTCAGTTTTGGTCCATGTTCTGTTTGCGCTTCCTGCATTCATTCCTAAAACGGAAGCAGATAGTTCCCCACTATTGCCATTGACCATTCCGATTGTTCCAATAGTGTCTGCGCCATTTACGTTATGAGAGACATTATCTGCAAATGCAACACTATCAGGTATAAGCGCGCTGTCCGTGCCTACGCCCGCGTATAAAAAAAGAGAAAGGAGAAGACTGAAAAGCAACACCTTGACTGCAAGGCGGGTTGCTTTTTGGATGAATCTTTCCTTTCTTGTTGTGTTCATATTGCCTTTTGTGGTTTGTTTCGGTGTGTCGAGGACGCCACACCCTACGTTGAGGTTTGATCGGCGGGAGCAAGCCCACCGCCCTACGTTGAGGATTTTTTTCATGTTGTGGAGCAACGTTTCATAGTGCTCTCAATGTTTCATTTTTCATTTGCCCTCGTGGAGGGTCGCTAGGTTGCGGTGCGCCCGATTGACGCACCCAACCGAAATTTGGAGAGAATAATCTTTTTACATTTTATATTATATATACAATTCTGGCAAGACTTTTATTGGATTTTTTTGAAAAAAGTTAAAAAAGTTATGTTTTTCCCAAGGCAACAGGCAAAATCGGGGCACCGTTTTTGCCATGATTTGCCTGTGGCATAAATTGGCTTCGCCATGAATTGACTGCCGTCATGAATTGCACCTCGGTGCATTGTGGATTGACCAAAAACCTGCACTAAAAAATGCAAAAAACCTCAAAAAGCTATGTTTTTCCAGGACTAAATTAAAAAACGGCAGGATTTGTGCCTGCCGTTTTTGATTTAAGGTTTTTAAGATTAATCTAGTTCCGCCATACCAGTGTACAGTTGATGATATCTGCCCTTCAACTGCAAAAGTTCATCGTGGTTGCCTCTTTCAATGATTTCGCCGTGTTCAAGCACCAAAATCATATCTGCGTTGCGGACGGTGGACAATCTGTGGGCTATGATGAACACTGTTCTGCCCTGCATAAGTTTGTCCATGCCCTCACTGATCAGCTTCTCGGTGCGGGTGTCAATGCTGCTTGTTGCTTCGTCAAGAATAAGCACGGGAGGGTTGGCTACTGCGGCTCTTGCAATAGCAAGGAGTTGTCTTTGTCCTTGACTGAGATTTGCGCCGTCACCACTGAGCATTGTGTCGTAGCCCTCGGGCAAGTGAGAGATGAAATAGTGGGCGTTGGCAAGTTTTGCGGCGTTTTCCACTTCCTCATCGGTGGCGTCAAGTTTGCCAAACCTTATGTTGTCACGGACAGTGCCTGTGAAGAGGTGGGTGTCTTGAAGCACCATTGCCATTGAGTGACGGAGATCGTCTTTCTTGATCTTGGTGATGTTGATGTTGTCGTATCTTATCTTGCCCTCTGTGACGTCGTAGAAGCGGTTGATAAGGTTGGTGATGGTGGTTTTGCCTGCACCGGTTGAGCCAACAAGGGCTATCTTTTGACCGGGTTTTGCTTCCATATACACGTTTTTCAACACGGTCTTTTCGGGCACGTAGCCAAAGGTGACGTTTTCAAACTCCACTTCGCCTTGCCACTTGACGTAGGTTGTGGTGTTGTCAGCCTTGTGGTAGTGTTTCCATGCCCAGATGCCTGTGTACTCGGCGCACTCGATGATGTTGCCCTCTTCGTCCTCTCTTGCGTTGACAAGGGTGACGTAGCCTTCGTCGCTCTCTTCCTCTTGATCTAGAAGATCAAAGATACGCTCTGCACCTGCAAGGGCCATCATAATGCCGTTGACTTGTTGTGCCATTTGAGAGATGGGGGCGTTGAATTGACGTGAGTATTGCAAGAAGGACACCAGTCCGCCCCAAGTCATGCCAAGGAAGCCTGTGGTTGCCATAATGGTGCCTACAACCGCTGTGAGGGCGTAGTTGACGTAGCCAAGGTTGCCCATGATAGGCATAAGCACGTTGGCGTAGGTGTGTGCCTTCCGTGAGGCAAAGCCCAGTGCATTGTTTCTGTCGGCAAAGTCCTTGATTTCTTGGGTTTCGTGGCAGAACACCTTGACCACTTTCAGGCCTTCGATATGCTCTTCAACAAAGCCGTTCAGTGCGCCTACCTCTTTTTGTTGGCGTACAAAGTGCTTTCCACTCTTGCCTGCGATATATTTGGTGACTACCATACCAACCACTATCATAACTATTATGCACAGTGTCAGTACGGGGCTTATGACCATCATCATCACAAAGATGCCTATGATCGTCAAGGATTGTGAAATGATGTTGGGGAGCGCGCCTGACAACAACTCACGGAGAGTGTCTGTGTCGTTGGTGAAAAGACTCATCAATTCGCCGTGAGTGTGGGTGTCAAAATACTTGATGGGGAGGGCTTGCATCTTGACGAAAAGACTGTCACGGACGTTTTGGAGAACTTTGGTTGTGATGTATGTGACTGAATAATTATACAAGTAGTGCATCAGTGCTCCGCAGACGTAGACTGCAGCCATGACGCCTACCATAATTGCAAAGTCCGTGGTGGTGACAACGGCTGCACGTGCAGCATAAGTTGCGGTGGTGATGACCCCTGCTTTGTAGGCAAGAGGGAGAATGTATTGATCAATCACAACACTGAGGAGGAAAGTGCCTCCAACGCTTGTAAATACGTGACCGATCAAGCATGCAAGTGCCACTGCCAAACGGGCTTTGTAGGGCTTGAGATAAGTGAGCACACGTTTCAGTGCCTTCATAGGGCTCTTTGCCACAATGCGCTTTCCGCCCTTTCTCATATCCTTTTCCATATTCTTCATTTTCTTAGCCATCGATGTCACCTCCCTTTTGAGAGTTGTAGATGTCTTGATAGACGTGGTTTGATGCCAAAAGTTCCTCGTGAGTGCCGATGGCGTCGATGCGTCCGTTGTTCATAATGATGATGCGATCCGCATCTTCAACGGAAGCAATACGTTGAGCAATGATGATGACGGTTGTGTCGCCAAATTCTTCTTTGAGTCCTGCTCTGATTGAAGCGTCTGTGGCGGTGTCAACTGCGGAGGTTGAATCGTCCAAAATCATTATTTTCGGGTGTTTAAGTAGCGCTCTTGCTATTGTTAACCTTTGTTTCTGTCCACCAGACACGTTTACGCCACCCTGTCCAAGTTCGGTTTCATAGCCGTCGGGGAAGGACATAATGAAGTCGTGGGCTTGGGCAACTTTGGTTGCGTGGATTATCTCTTCTTCGGTGGCATCGGGGTTGCCCCAAAGGAGGTTTTCTCTTATTGTGCCACTGAACAAAACGTTCTTTTGAAGCACCATACCTATGCTGTTTCTAAGGTTGTCAAGTTTGTAGTCCTTGACGTTTACTCCACCGACTTTCACCTCTCCGTCAAAGGTGTCATAGAGGCGAGGTATGAGTTGGACAAGGGTGGTCTTGGCACTGCCTGTGCCACCGATGATGCCTATTGTTTCACCACTCTTTATGTGGAGGTCGATGTTTTCAAGGTTCAAAACGTCGGGGTTGTTGCTGTATGAAAAATCAACGTTGTCAAAGTCAATGCTGCCGTCTGCGGGGGTGATGTCAAGAGCGTCTTCTTTGTCCGTAATATCGATGACTTCATCAAAGATTTCACCGATACGTTGCATTGATGCACGGCACATAACTATGTTGATGAAGATGATTGCAATCATCATCAAAGACATCATAATTTGCATAACAAAGTTGAGGAATGCGGACAAATCACCCACTGCCATTTTGCCTGCAATGATGTTGTTTCCGCCAAGCCAAACTATTGCAATTATGCAAGCATATACCAAAATATTCATCAAAGGAAATGCTGTGATGATTATTTTTTCTGCACTGATTTGAAGTTTTTGTGCTGCTGCACTGACCTTCTTGAAACGGTCTATTTCATAGTCCGCTCTCACAAAGGCTTTGACTGCACGGATGCCAACCAAGTTCTCTTGAGTTGCCTCGTTGAGGTGGTCGTACTTTTTCAGCATCTTCTCAAAACGAGGGAATACGATTGTCACGCCAACACCTACGCCCAGCGCCAGTATGGGCAGTGCGATTGCAAATGCTATGGACAGAGTGGGTTGGATGAGGATTGCCATGGTCAGTGCCATCACCAGCATAAAGGGCGAGCGGACCATCGTGCGGACAATCATCATATATGCAAACTGAATATTGTTGACGTCCGTGGTCAGTCTTGTGACGATTGATGCTGTGTTGTAGTGGTCAAGGTTGGCAAAACTGAATTGCTCTATCTTGTTAAACAGTGTACGGCGGATGTTCATGCCAAAGCCTGTGGCGGCTTGGGCGGCAAATTTTCCGCTGAGCATACCGCATACTAGGGCAAGAAGTGCCATCACAACCATAATCGCTCCGCATACAACAATAAACGTGGTGCGGTCGTACAGCGTAAATACGGGGGTGCTTGTGCCTGCCATTTCAAGACAGAAGGTGAACTCGGTTGCGCCCTCCCTCATGCCTACGTTGAGGATTTGCGACATGACAATGGGGATGAACACGTCAAAAACAACCTCAATGGCAACAAGCAGTGCTGCAAGAATTGACGGTGTCTTATAGTCGCTGACACAGGTCAAAAACTGATTTAATGCATTTCTGCTTATTTTTTTGTTTTCTCTTTTCTTTTCCATATATTCCTCTGCGCGTATGCGCCTACAAATTTCAATTATTTTGCCAACATGCTTGCAAGATTTGATTTGATCTTGTCATAGACCACGTAAAAGTATTCAAGTTCCTCAGGGGTTATGCCCTCTTTCAGTTTTTCCTCAGTTTCCTTGAAGGACTTTTCAACGCCTCTGCTGACTTCCATTGCTTTGTCGGTCAGTATAATCTTTTTGAGACGGGCATCACTCTCTAAGGGTTGACGAGTGATAAGTCCGTTCTTTTCCATAAGTTTCAGGATTTCGCTGGCAGTGCTACGACGCATCTCAAAGACTGCCTCCACGTCCTTTTGGAATACGTCCCTCTTTTCACACTCACGTCTAAGATATCCCAAAACGTAACTGTGCATGCCGGTAAGGTTTTCGCATTCCTTCAGGAAAGGCGATGAGCAGTGCACTCTCCTCAAAAGGTTTGAAAGGCACTTGATGTCCCTTGCCACTATAACTTTGTTTTCTTCCATAAATACCTACCCATGGTTTTCATTTGAATTTGTCAATAAGTAAATCAGTGTATGTCAAAGCGGGTGAAATTGTTAGTTGACGAACAATATTATATTCCTCACGGGTGTAGGTGTCAACAGATTTTAGAAAAAAGTTCGTAAACTAACAATTTTAATTTTGATTTAATTTTGTCATTGATTTTGTGGTGGGAAATCACCTATCTTTTATGTGAAAACGTCAGGTGATTTTATAGTGATAATCAGGGTGTTTTGGCGGCAATAATACTAGTGTTTTTGGCAAGAAAAAACGCAGTGAGGTTAAGTCCACTGCGTTTGAAATTCTTGTCGTGTTTTGTCAAAATAAAGGGTTTAACACTCGGTTTTTGACGGATAAAGTGCTTTTAGTCGCAACTGAAGGATTTATAATACATCTTGGCAAGACCACCTTCGCTGGTCTCACGATACTCGCTTCTGAGGTCCTTGCCCGTTTGATACATCGTGTCGATGACGGTGTCAAATGAGATCATACGGGACGAGGTCAAGAAGTTGGCAAGGGACACGGCGTTCAAAGCTCGCATTGCTGCAACTGCGTTGCGTTCAATACAAGGGATTTGCACAAGGCCCCCAATGGGGTCACAGGTCAGTCCAAGGTGGTGCTCCATTGCAACTTCTGCAGCGTATTCAATTTGGTCGAAGTCCATGCCGTAAAGTTCCGCTGCGCCTGCTGCCGCCATACAACAGGCAGAGCCAACCTCTGCTTGACAACCACATTCTGCCCCTGAAATTGAGGCATTGTGTTTGATGAGGTTGCCTATTATTCCTGCGGTTGCAAGGGCGCGCAAGATGTCCTTGTTTGAATAGGAATGTCTGTCAAGAAGATATTGAAGCACCGCAGGCACAATGCCACAAGCACCACAAGTGGGGGCTGTGACGATTGGCTCGCCGGCTGCGTTTTCCTCACTGACTGCAAAGGCGTAGGAGCACACAAGACGATTCTCTCTCGTTTCGGGACTTTCGTCTATATGCTTTTGACGATACAGCATTCTTGCCTTTCTTTCTGTGCCAAGACCTCCTGGCAATATGCCAGTGGCTTTGAGACCTGCCTTGATGGATTTTTGCATTTGGTGCCAGATTTCATCAAGGAAATCCCATATCTCTTCACCCTCAAATCTTTCTACATATTCGGGGATGGTGATGTCGTTTTCCTCGCAATACTTGCGGATTTCTTCATAGGAGTTGTGGGGATAGACTTCCTCAGGGACGTATGAGGCTTCACCCTCAATCTCGATTGCTCCGCCACCAACACTGCATACACGCCAATGTCCGTGCTCTTCATCCCCTACCATTGCGTACATGTCCATGGTGTTGGGGTGAGGGACGTCATTTGTTTCCTTGTCAAAGATGACCTTGACGGGTTTGGTGAAGGTCTTTTCCAAGACGGTGTTTGTGCCGTGGCCTTTGCCAGTGAGGGCAAGAGAGCCGTAAAGCACCACCAGATAGCTTTCTGCATCTGGATATTTTTGCTCAAACAGTTTTGCTGCTTTTTCAGGGCCTATTGTGTGGGATGATGAAGGTCCACGGCCGGTTTTGTAGAGTTCTTTAAGACTTTTCATAAGGCATCGACATAATTATAGCACAACCATTTCATCAAGTCCATAGTGAAAAGTCAATAATTCATTTTTTTCAAATTTTCCAAATAGTTGCAAACTATTTGCCAAAGTCCTCTCGTTGTGGTATCATACGCAAAGGTTATCACACACCCACGGGCACGAGCCCAAAATCCAAATGAACCACTGAAAGCAGGATATTATGATCAGAGAAGATTTGAGAAACGTTGCAATCATCGCCCACGTCGACCACGGCAAGACCACTCTTGTTGACGGGATGCTCCGTCAATCAGGCACTTTTAGAGATAATCAACAAGTGGCAACCTGCGTCATGGACAGCGGTGACCTTGAAAAGGAAAGAGGAATCACCATCCTTGCAAAAAACACTTCTATCCACTGGGGAGACGTGAAAATCAACCTCATTGACACACCTGGACACGCAGACTTTTCAGGTGAGGTTGAACGTGTGCTCAAAATGGTCAGCGGTGTTCTTCTCCTTGTTGACGCACAAGAAGGTCCTATGCCTCAAACCCGTTTCGTGGTGGAAAAAGCCCTTGAACTGGGACTTAAAATCATCATCGTTGTCAACAAAGTTGACAAACCCGATGCCCGTCTTGACGAAGTTGCAGACGAGGTCCTTGAACTTCTCCTTGACCTTGACGCAGACGACGAGCAACTTATGAGCCCTATCCTCTATTGCTCAGGTAAGGCTGGCACTGCAACCTTTGACTATAAAACCCCCGGCACTTCACTCCAACCCCTCTTTGACACAATCGTGGATTATATCCCCGCTCCCGAGGGAGATGAGGACGGCGAACTTCAACTGCTTGTCAGCGCAATCGACTACAATGAGTACGTTGGCCGTATCGGCATTGGCAAGATTGAAAGAGGCTCAGTGAAGGTCAATCAAGAAGTTATGGTGTGCGACTATCACGGACTTTCACCCTACAAGGGCAAGATTGTCACCCTCTTCCAAATTGAGGGATTGAAGCGCACCCCCGTCACCGAGGCAAAAGTGGGTGATATCGTCTGTTTCAGCGGTATTGAAAACATCACCATCGGCAACACCGTTTGCTCCACAAACAAAATCGACCCTATCCCCTTTGTCAAAATCGGTGAGCCTACAATCGAAATGAACTTCTCCGTCAACGACAGCCCCTTTGCTGGCCGTGAGGGTAAGTTTGTCACCTCTCGTCACCTGAGAGACAGACTCTTCAAGGAACTTTTGAAGGATGTTTCACTCCGCGTGTATCAAACTGAAAACGCAGACACCTTCAAGGTGTGCGGTCGTGGTGAAATGCACCTCTCAATCCTCATTGAAACTATGCGCCGTGAAGGATATGAATTTGGCGTTGGCACTCCTAAGGTCATCTTCAAGACCATTGACGGCGTCAAGTGTGAGCCTATGGAAAGACTTTTCATTGACGTGCCCACTGAATGCACAGGCACGGTTATGGAACGCATGGGCACAAGAAAAGGTGAACTTGTCACTATGTCACCTCAAGGAAGTAGAATCCGTATGGAATTCATCATCCCTGCCCGCGGACTCTTCGGCTTCAAAAACGAATTCCTCACCGACACCAAAGGTGAAGGCGTCATGAACCAACTCTTTGACGGATACGGACCTTATAAAGGACCTATCCCCCGCAGATACACCGGAAGCCTTGTGGCATTTGAAACAGGCGAAGCGGCAACCTACGGCCTCTTCAACGCACAAGACCGTGGCACACTTTTCATCGACCCTCAAACCCCTGTGTACGAAGGTATGGTTGTGGGCGTGTCACCTAAATCCGACGATATCCGTGTCAACGTGTGCAAGCGCAAGCACGTCACAAATATGCGCGCCGCAGGCAGTGATGAAGCTCTGCGTTTGAACTCAATCCGCAGATTCTCCCTTGAAGAAGCAATCGAGTTTTTGAACGATGACGAAATGCTTGAAGTCACCCCCAAAAACATCCGCATAAGAAAGACAGTGCTGTCTGGTGAAATGCGTATGAAGATGGCTTTCGGCAAAGTGAAAGTTGAGGACTAATCGGCATTCTAACCCAACAAAACCCAAAAAGGACAAAACAAAAAGGACTGCAATCGCAGTCCTTTTTTTGTTGTGATTTGTGAGTTTTGAGTTGCAACGAGTTAACCCCGCGCATTTTCCGTTTGTTTATTCAGTTTGGTATTGAAGGCGGATAGATGCGGTGAATTGAAGGCGGATAGATACAGTGGCTTCAATTTCATCCCCCGATGAATAGTTGGCAACTCTCAGGATATACGTGCCCGGGGTGAGTGCGGACTCAACAACGTTTGTCACATCAAAAGCAGTATCTACCGTATATCTGCCGCCGACAACTGTTGTTCCGTCTTCTTTGTAGAGAGTGCAGTTGTAGCCATATCTAAACAAGCTGCATTCCTCGCTCACTGTAAAAACGTATTCAACGTATGAATTGTTTGTGGGCAAATTGACGGTCAACGTGGTGTATTCATCATAAGAAAGGGTGGTCAATCTTTCTTCTTGCACCCCTTCTCTAAACAACAAAATTCTCACGTTGCCTTTGAAATATTGTCTTGTTCCGCCGCCATAAAGATTGAAATAATATCTTCCCTTTTCAAGGACGTAGTATTTTGCGTTGTCAATGGTGACGGTCTTGTTGTAATATTCACCTTCGCTGTCGTCAACTGAGTATCCAGAAGGCTCTACACCTGCGATATGCTCAAATTCAAGGGCGTAATAACCGGGGATTTCAACGTCGAAATAAAACTTGAATTCGCCATTGCCAACAAAGTATTCCTGCATTTCAGTGGTCAATGCTTGGGGCTCCCTTGACGGATTGCCCACAAAGGTCAAAACACCCTCGTAAACGGCGTCTTCGGTTTCACCATATTGATATTTGACCTCGAACACGTAGGTTTCACCTGCATTGAGATAACAAGTAAGGTAGTTTGATGCGGTGTATATGGCGTAGCCTTGATCAACAAGATCACCATCGTAAACAAGGATCGCCACGTCAAAACCGCTTTCAGTGGGGCTAAACTCGTATATGCCAGATTCTGTCGGTGTAAAACTGAATGCTTGCATATCACCCACTCTTTCAAGGTTGGCGGTGAACGCATTGCCGTCCATGGGTGTGGGATTTTCAATGTCGCCATAGTCGTCAAGAACAACACAGTCAACTTCCATGGTCAAAGTGGTTTTGCCATAGGGTACATAAACATTTTGAATAAAGTAGACTCCGGGTGCTAAGTATCTTTCGTAATGAATTCCACCTTCTGCATCGTATATTGTGGTGGTCATGGGCTGTCCGCTGTTGAGACTTGTAAAGGTGTAAATTCCACCTTCGGTGACGAGGACAGGGAGATAGTTGTCAATGCGTTGATTGTCTTCGTATTTGTCCTGTGAGATGACGTATTCAAAGGTCTCGGTGGTGCTGTTTACTGTCACCATGCCGGGTTTGAATTCCATTGCATGCTCAATGTCAGTGGCAAGAGCAAACTTTGAGTCCTCTTCGGAGTAGATTTCAACGGAAACCTCATTGACGTCAAACACGCTCAAATTGATGTACAAAGTGTTGTCTACGTATTCCTCTTGTTTTATGTCCTTATGCTCCACCTTGATTTCAAAGAAAAGTCCATCAGAAAAATCATAGGTATAGGTCACGTACACTTTGTCAAGGTCGCAATCCAATTCAAGGGCATCAAATGACTGGACAAATGTGTCCTTATAATCGCCGTCTGCCATATCGCTAAAAGTTGTGTACGCATAAAAAACCCCGTCACGATTGACGTATACTGCATTTTCATCAAGTAGCCCATCAAGGGGAGGAATCATCTCGTTCAGCATATCGCTGACTTCCCAAGGCAGCACTTCTTCTACGATAAGCCCGAACTTATTGTAATATTGATGATAGATTTTGCCATCGTCTCGGTTGTAGTAATAAACTTCGCCGTCATGGGCATATCTATAATTTTCTAGGTCTGCTTTTATGGTGCTGCGCACTGAATTTGACAAGTTGCGGTCGCTTCCGTAAACAGACTTAAAGGTGAAACCGGACTTTGCACTCATGCCATAGGTTTTTGTTGTGCCCATAGCTATGCCCATTGCCAAGGCGTTGATCTCCCCCTCTAATGCGTCTTTTATGGATTCGGAGTTTGCATAATCACTTTCCAGCAGTTTTTCGTAGTCAGTGGGAGTGTAGTTATCTCCCAAGATGACGTAGCCTTCCACTGAATTGATTGTGATGTTGTCCGTGCCACTTTCAACCTTGAACTCATAATAAGAGGGTTGACCTGATATCAAAGAGTATGCCTTGTTTTGATAGTCCGTTTCGTGAAGGATAAGCGTCTGCTCCTCCATCTCAACGGAATATTTCATCGCTGCATAACTTGTTTGATACACTTTTGTGTTGACGGTATATTTGACTTCGCACGCCACGTCTAAAAATCCGTTTTTGGCAACGAAAGCGACGTAAGTGGTCGCCTTGGGAAATACGAGATCGTCACCGCTTGTTGAAAAGTCAAAGGTGCAATCCGTGTGCACTTTCACATCAAAATATTGCTCAAAATTCTCCTTGGTGAGCGATGTCGCTCCCTCAGGATAATCTGGCAAATCATCACTAGGAGGAGTAGGTTTGGGGTCACAAGCGACCACTGTCAAACACAAAATTGCAACCAAAATTGCCAGTGCAAAGATCTTAAAAACAGGTGTTCTAAATATGTTTTTCATAAAAATACGAGGGGATAACTCTACCCCCCCCCCATTTTGAATTTTTATTCAATTTCTGAATGTCCTATCATCATTTTGCGGTGGACTCAACCCACTCTCTTGCCTCGTCAAAGGACCAGAAAGTGTGGGTGTCTCCGTCTATCACAATCGTGACGGGATAATGGCAAAAAGCAAGGGTGTTCACCGCTTGCTTTTTGTCGTCAAATTGCTTTTGTTCGCTTTCTAAAATTATCATTTTAGACGTTGAGGATACGGCAGATTTGTTTCTTTGTGATCATGAACACGATGTCAAGGATCCACATGATAAATCCAAGGCCGATGAGGCGAAGGATGCCTGCCACGATTTTGCCTTCAAGAAGTCTGGTGATTGCACCGAGAATCCATGCTGTGAAGGGGATGATTGCAAGGATAACGCTTGCCACGTAGGGAAGACCAAAATAATCTTTCTTACCTTTTTTTGCCATAAATATACCTCCAAGGTTTTTGCTGATTTTATTTTATCACGATTTTTTGTCGGTGTAAACACCGAATTTTGTTTTTGGACTATTTTAACCGCGAAGAATAGGATTTCTTGCCGCCTTCACTTCGTCAGGACGCTTGATTGCTGCGTGATGAGGTGCGCTGTGCAAGTCCTCAGGACAGGTGTGAGCCTTCTCATACAGACTGCGGAGAAGGTCCGCAGCTTCATCAAGAGTGTCCTTTGATTCGGTTTCGGTAGGCTCAAACATAAGGGCTTCGTGGACAATCAAGGGGAAATACATGGTGGGAGGATGGATGCCTCCGTCAATCATTGCCTTTGCCACGTCCATTGCGCTGACACCTGTCTCCTTCTTCAAATCTTCAAGGGACACAACAAACTCGTGCATGCAGTGTCTGCCCTTTTCGGTGGGATAGAGATCTTCAAGGCGTGCTTTCAAATAGTTTGCGTTGAGCACTGCGGTCTCTGAGGCTTCCTTCAAGCCCTCTGCGCCCAGAGTGACGATGTATGCAAGTGCCTTCACGTACACACCGAAGTTGCCGTAAAATGCGGTCACCTTGCCTACGCTGTCCTCACTATAACTAAATTCATAGCCATTGTCGGTTTTGACAACACTGGGGTTGGGGAGATAAGGTGCAAGCATACTCTTGCAACCAACAGGACCACTGCCCGGACCACCACCGCCGTGAGGAGTTGAGAAAGTTTTGTGGAGGTTGAGGTGCACCACGTCAAAGCCCATATCACCGGGACGGACGATGCCCATAACTGCGTTGAGGTTTGCTCCATCGTAGTAAAGGAGACCACCTGCTTCGTGGACTATTTTGCTGATTGCTTCAATGTTCTTTTCAAATAGACCCAGGGTGGTGGGGTTGGTAAGCATAAGTGCTGCAGTGTCTTCACCGACCACGGCCTTGAGTTCATCTAGGTCAACGCCCTTTTCATCGTTGGACTTCACTGCCACAATGTCAAATCCTGCCATTGATGCGGACGCAGGGTTTGTGCCGTGGGCACTGTCGGGCACGATGATTTTGGTGCGCTTATTATCACCACGTTTCTCGTGATATTTTTTGATGAGTTGAAGTCCAAGATACTCGCCGTGAGCACCGGCACAGGGTTGCAATGTGACTGCATTCATACCTGTGATTTCTGCAAGATAGGCACTTAAAGTGCTCATAAGTGCCAATGAACCTTGGATTTCGTCAGTTTCTTGACGAGGATGCACTGATGCAAAGCCTTCGAGAGATGCCACATCCTCATTGATTTTGGGGTTGTATTTCATGGTGCAACTGCCAAGAGGATAGAAGCCGTCGTCAACGCCAAAGGCTCTCTTTGACAGGGCTGTGTAGTGGCGGACAAGGTCAACTTCTGCCACAGAAGGCAAGTTCAATTCATCTCTTGTGAGGGTGCTGTCAAGGGTGTATTCGGGGACGGAGATAGGTGCAAATGTCACTGCTCTCTTTCCGCTTTTTGAGATTTCATAGATTGTTTTCATAGGACACCTCCTACGATTTCAATGACCTTGTCCATGCTCTCTTTGGTTGCCTTTTCGGTGCAACACCAGAGGATTGTGTCGGCATTAATGAGAAGTCCGCCAAGGATATTTTCCTTTTTGAGGGCGGTGATGATTGCTTCTGCTTTGCCCTCAGTCAAGGTGACAAACTCGTGGAAAAACTCTCCGTTAAAACAGAGTTTTGCTCCCTTCTCCACAAGGCCGTTTGCAAGGTAGTGGGCGTTTGAGGTGCAGGCTCTTGCCACGTGACGGAGACCTTCACTTCCAACAGATGCAAGATACACTGACACGGTGAGAGCACAAAGTGCTTGGTTGGAGCAAATGTTGCTGGTGGCTCTTTCACGGCGGATATGTTGCTCTCTGGCTTGCAAAGTCAACACGTAGGCACGATTGCCTTCGCTATCTACGGTTTCACCAACAATTCTGCCGGGCATCTTGCGCATTTCCTTTTGAGTGGTTGCCATAAAGCCGATGTATGGACCACCAAAACTCATAGGAAGTCCAAGAGGTTGAGCTTCGCCTACGGCGATGTCTGCTCCTTGCTCTCTCGGTGACTTCAAAAGCCCCATAGCAACGGGATTCATGCCAAGGACAAACTTGCCACCGTTGTTGTGGCAGGTCTCTGCGATTGAGGCTGTGTCCTCAATAAGTCCGTAGAAGTTGGGGTTTTCACAGTAAACCGCGCCCACCATGCCGATATCATCGGGGAGCACTGCTTTGCCGTCAACGCTGTCAAGGACCACAAGCTCAATGCCTCTTGCGGTGAGATAGGTGCTGAGGACGTCCATAACGTCAGGATTGATGTTGTCAAAGGTGACAACCCTCTTCACCTTGTCTGCACTCATAATGCAACCCTCTGCAGCGGCGGTTGCCCCAGAATAGTGGGAGGCGTTGCTGACGTCCATGCCAGTCAGGTTGCATATTATTGTTTGATATTCAAAGATGGCCTGGAGTATGCCCTGTGACATTTCCGCTTGGTAGGGGGTGTAGGCGGTGACAAACTCGGATCTTGAGCATATAGACTTGACCACTGAGGGGATATAGTGGTCATAACTGCCTGCGCCCATGAAGATGCTGTCGTATATGCGGTTGCGCTTGGACAGTGCTCGCATAAAGGCGTAGGTTTCTTGTTGTGATTTGCCGTCGGGAAGATTGAGCTTTTTGCACCTCAGTGTGTTGGGGATATCCTCAAAAAGGTCGTCCACCTTGTCCACACCGATGGTGTCAAGCATGGCTCTCTTTTCGGCATCAGTAAGTGAAAGATAGTCTGCCATAGTTTTTTGACTAAATCTGTTTTGGTGTGAGCCTAAAGGACTATTTGTCCATTGCGTCGTATTCTGCTTCGGTCATCAAGTCTGCAGGAATATCAGTTGCTTCAATCTTGCAGATCCAAGCACTCATTGCATCTTCGTTGATGAGTTCGGGGCTGTCTTCAAGGTCAGTGTTGACTTCAACAACAGTGCCTGTGACAGGTGCGTTGATTTCACTGACTGCCTTCACTGATTCCACTTCGCACATAGGTTCACCTGCAACAACTGCTTGACCTACTTCGGGGAGTGAAATGTAGACGATGTCACCAAGTTCATCTGCAGCATATTTTGAAATGCCCATGGTGACTGATGCGTCAAGTTCTGCCCATTCGTGAGTTTTTGTAAATTTTGCCATAACAACTCCTATTTTGTCTAAATGACGTTTTATATGTTTATTTTTTATACTTAAAGTGTTTGTTTTGTGATTTCAGTTGAATTATTGCTTGTTGCGTTTGTAAAAAGGCATAGGCACGACTTCAAGTTCTATGCGTCTGCCACGGACGTCTGCAAAGAGTTTTTCGTCCTTGAATTCCTTTTTCACACGGAGCATGCAAACGGGATAACCAAGGGTGGGACAATGTGTTCCACTAGTGCTGAGACCCACCTTTTCGTCGCCCACATAGACGTCACAGTGCTCTCTCACAATGCCTTTGCCAACAACCTTTGCACCAAGACGGACGTACTCGGGAGTGTGATTTTCAAGGGCGGTTTTGCCGATGAAATCTTCCTTTGCCATTTTGATTGCAAAGCCCAAACCGACTTCGTTGACGGGGATATCGTCACCAAGTTCGTGGCCGTAAAGAGGCATACTTGCTTCAAGGCGGAGAGTGTCTCTTGCTCCTAGTCCGCAAGGAATTACGCCAAGGTCTTTGCCAGCTTCAAGCAAAACGTCATAGAGGGCGGTGGTATTCTCTCTCTTGCAATAGACTTCAAATCCGTCTTCGCCAGTGTAGCCTGTGCGGGAGAGATAGGTGCAAATGCCACCAATCTTTACGTCCCATTTGAAGGAGTAATTCTTCATAGGGATATGGTCCTCATCCACCAAGTTTTCAATGAGGGCAAGAGCATTGGGGCCTTGCACTGCAATTTGTCCTATGGCGTCTGAAAGGTTTTCAAAGTGGACGTATTCAGGGAGATGAGTGCTCACCCACTCTGCGTCCTTTTCTACGTTTGCGCCGTTGACAACAAGCCAGAATTTGTCCCATGCCTCACGATATACAAGTATATCGTCCACCGCGCCACCCTTTTCGTTGGGGAGAAGGGAGTATCTCACTTGACCATCATACATACCGCGAATATCGTTGGTGAGGATTTTGTTCAGTGCTTCTTCTGCTTTCTCTCCCATAATCAAAAGTTCGCCCATGTGTGATACGTCAAAGAGGCCTACTGCGTTGCGCACTGCATTGTGCTCTGCAATGACACCTGAATATTGTACGGGAAGGTCATAACCGGCAAACTCGACGATTTTTCCGCCAAGTGCCACGTGCTTGTCATAAAGTGGAGTTCTTTTTGCCATATATTACCCCTATAAATTATTTCTTGTAGGTTTAGGATTGTTTAGACTTAGTTCACTCCTGTGAGTTTTTATCTCTTGTGAGTGCTTTTTTGTGAGTTGCTTATCTCTTGTGATTGCTTATTCTTTGGATTGTTTATCTCTTGTGGGTTGCAAGGTGCAACACGTCTTCGCAGGCCTCTGCCACACTTTCGTACACGGTGGGGTGAGGGTGAATTGTGCCTGCAACTTGGTCTATTGTCAGTTTATTTCGTACGGCAAGAGCAATTTCACCAACCATTTCGGTGACGCCTTTGCCAAAAAGTTCACCGCCAATGACTACGTCATTTTCGTCTGCGATTATTTTGACGTAGCCTCTGTCAAGGCCGTTGATGAGGGCGCGTCCGTTTGCACCAAGAAGGAATTTGCCTGTCTTTGCCCCTTCTTTTGCTCCTACTACGGCGATTTCGGGAGTTGTATATACGCAGGACGGCACAACGGTGAGGTCATTGCTGTTTTCCTTGCCAAGCATATTTTCTACGGCGGTGATTGCGCTGGCTGAGGCGTAGTGGGCAAGTTGAACGCCACCTGTCACGTCACCTACTGCATAAACTCCCTTTACGTTTGTTTGGAAGTTGCCGTCAACCTTGACAAATCTATCGTGCTCTACCCCTGCATTTTCAAGGTGCAGACCGCAGATGTTTGCCTTTCTGCCTATGGCGACTATGGTTTTGTCACACTCTATGACGGACTCAACTCCGCCCTTTTCAACACGGACGTAGTCCGTGCCTATTTCGGTCACCTTTGATGAGGTCAATATGGTGACGCCGTTTTTCTTCATATATGCTCCAAGTTGGACGGATATTTCCTTGCTGAGGGCGGGGAGGATTTTGTCCATTGCCTCTATGACCACAACTTCCTTGCCTATCTCTGAGAAATATGAGGCAAACTCCATGCCGATGACACCGCCACCGATTATGGCAATTTTGTTGCCATCTACGGGTGCGGACAAGACCTCGTCTGAGGTCAGTGCATTTTCAATGCCCTTTGTGGGAAGCACAAGGGGTGATGAGCCTGTTGCAATAAGCACGTTGTCGGTGTCAAGAGTGACGTCACCCACAACGACGGTGTGGCTGTCGATAAAACTACCTTGACCTTCGTATAAGTCAATCTTGCCTGCCTTGATTAGAGCGCGTATACCGTCAACAAGTGTGCCAACCACGGCGTTTTTGTGGTCATACACAGCCTTTTCATCATATTCTACCCCTGCAACCTTGACACCTAAAGCGCTAAAATTCTTTGCGCTGTGATAGATTTCTGCGGAGTGCAAAAGGGCTTTTGTGGGGATGCAACCACGATTAAGACAAGTGCCACCAAGGGTGTCTCTCTCAACAAGGGCAACTTTCATGCCTAACTTTGAGGCACGGATTGCACCAACGTAGCCTGCAGGGCCACCACCAATTACAACAAGGTTATACGCCATATATTTCCTCTTTTATGCGGTCTAGGATTTCACCGCTGTCTACGTCTAAATTTTTGCCCAAAATTTCTTTAGAAATTTTGCCTTCTATGTCGCAGTCAAGACTGTCGCTTTCAACAAGGCAATCTTTCACAACTTTGCCCTCAAAATCAAGGTGCAGGGTGACTTTGCTTTCTTCATAAGTTGCCCTCACAACCCTGTCAAAAACTCTGTCGTCACCATATCTCCAACCTTTGTCACTGAAAAAGGCTATGCTTTCATCGGTGGCGGTGACAACTCCTGCCTCACAACTCGCCTTGAATTCCTCTTGAAACTGCTCTGCCATTGCTGAGATAACTTCATCAATTGTGACGGGCTTGAAGTCACATAGGCTCTTCACCCTTGACACCACACTGCGGACCCCCTTGCCCTCAAACTTTTCTGCACTGGGGGTGAGATATTTTGCAACCTCTTCCGCCTTTGAGTTTATGAGCAAAGTGCCGTGATGAAATTCCTTTTCCCCCGACTTGTAGTAAGCATTTCCGCTTATTTTGTGTCCGTCAATCTCAATATCGTTTCTGCCTGTGAGGTTGGCGTCAAATCCTAGGAATTTCAGTGCGCTGAGGATAACTTTTCTGTTGCGATCCTTGTCAAAGTCAGCACTTTTTGCAATGAAGGTGAAATTGAGGTTGCCTTTGTCGTGATAGACCGCACCGCCCCCTGATAATCGTCTTGCCAAGGTTTTGCCGTCAGAGTGCAATGCAAATAGGTCAACTTCCGCCTTTGCACGTTGGTTTCTTCCTATGACAACAACTCCATCGTTTTGCCACAGATAAAGGAGATATTCGCCCTCTTCGACCTTGAAAAAAAGATCTGTTTCAACTGCCTGATTGAAAAAGACGTCTGTGGAGGGTGAGATGAAGATTTTGATATTTGTTATCATAGATAACATTATATCAAAAGGCAATAGGCTTTTCAATAGTCATAGGAAATTTCTTAATATTTCTAAGTAGGATTTTTGCAAAATAAAAAACGCTCCAACGAGCGTTTAAGCGCAAGACAAACACACCTATTTCTAGGCGAGTCTTCTAAACGAGTGGTAAAAAACAAGGATTTGGCACGCCACTAGGGCGTGCCAAAATAAAGATTCTTATTCTTCTGTGCCTGCTATGATCTTGTTGAATTGTTCAAGAAGCAGTGCGAATTGTGCATCTTCTGCTGAGGTGTCCTTTGCAGGTGCGGGTGCAGGTGCAGGTGCGGGAGCAGGTTGAGGTGCATAGTAGACGGGTTGAGGTGCAGGTTGATATGCGGGTTCTGCTGCTCTTCTTGCGGGAGCTTTCTTTGCAGGAGCGGGTGCTGTCACCTTCTTGTAGCCGTGATCAAGGACCTTTGAAATGGTTGCGTTTGCATTGAGGGTGATGACCTTGTTGCAGAGAACGCTGTTCTTGTCAGGTTCAACTACGCCTGCAACAACGTCCTTGCCGTATGCCTTGAGGTATGCGATGAGGGGGGTGATGTCGCCATTGCCGTAGATGAGGAAGAAACCATCGATGTTGGGGAATTGTGCAAGACGTGCTGCGTCGATGACTTGACGGAGGTCAAGCTTGCCCTTTCTCTTTCTGGGAAGTGCTGAAAGTGCATCGTAGCTGTTTTCTTGGATGAATTCGCCGTAATCTTTGGTACGTTTTGCTGAGTAGCCATAGAATTTGCATCCTGCGATTTCGCCGATGCGTGAAAGTTCTTCAAGAGCGGCTGCAAATGCGCTGAAAGGAACTCTGACACTTTCGATGTCTGCAAGAACTACGTATTTTTTGGTTGCTGCCATAATCTTTCTCCTTGCTTGCGTATTGACGCAAATGATGTTTTATTTATTCTTATGATTATTTTAACCTATAATTTATGATTTGTCTATACTTTTTTTTCGCGCTTGTAATAAAAGAGCCATTGTTGGACGTACCCTGAGTGCTCTCCAAACCTTTCCACAAGGATTTTTGCAAGTTTGTCAGCAGGCACGTTTGGGTATTCCTCTTGGAAGATTTTGACAATCCAAGTGTCCGTTGGGAAGACGTCCATACGTCCTAAACCGAAAAGCAAAACACAGTCCGCCACCTTCCTGCCAATGCCCTTGTATGAAAGAAGCACTTGCCTTGCGGTGTCCGTGTCCATAGTGGTGAAGTCGGGCACGCCCTCGGTCATAAATCGTTTGGCGGTGAGGGAGAGATACTCCGCTCTGTAGCCTGCCCCTATCGAGGCGTACCAATCGGCATCCTTTGAGGCAAGAGCCTCCACCGTGGGGAAAGCCTTGTAGCCTCCTTTGTCCTCGCCAAGAGCGTCACAGATGCGCTCAATGATGGCCTTGATGCGGGGGATGTGATTGTTTTGTGAAATGATGAATGAAAAGACTGTTTCAACAGTGTTTTGACGGAGGATGTGGACACCCTTGCCAAACTCGATTGCTGACGAAACAAGACCTTTATCAGCCACTTTTGACTGTATTATATCATACTTTGTGTCAAAATCAAGATATTTTTGAAAAAAACCTGCATCAGTGCATTCAACTTGCCATCCACCCTCTACTTCGGTGAAAATTGCATGCTCTGACGAGGCTTTCAAATCAAAGATTCCGTCCTTCTCCACATAGCGAAAAACTTGACCGCAGTCAAGGGTTTGCTTCAAATCAAATGTGGGAGTTGACGGGATAAAAAACTTTTCCAAAAGAAAAAAAGCCGAGCGTTTCCGCTCGGCGTATTGTCTTATTCTTCTGCGTAAACAGAAACTTGTCTAAAATTCTTACCCTTTCCGGTGCGCTCAAATTTGACAGTGCCGTCAACAAGTGCAAAGAGTGTGTCATCCTTGCCGATGCCTACATTCTTACCAGGATGGAACTTTGTGCCTCTTTGGCGAACAAGAATGTTGCCTGCGAGAACGAATTGACCATCTGCACGCTTGGGGCCCAATCTTTTTGCTGCACTCTCACGACCGTTGTGAGATGAGCCTGTACCTTTTTTATGAGCGAATAATTGAATTCTAATAAACATATTATTCTACCTCCACGTTAATGTAGTCCGAAAATTGTTCATAGAGGTCGGACGCCCCTAAGTAAGCAGTCTTCAAGATGACATCAGCATCGTGGGCTTGTGAGGGTGATACGTCTTTTGGAAGAGTGGCTTTGAGATAACCCTTCTCTTCATCCACCTCGTATCCAACTCCTATCCCTGCGACTTGCATAAGTCCAAGGACCGCCGTCTGGATCACTGATGACAGTGCTGCACATACGATGTCCATGCCGTGCTCGGAATAGTCGCTGTGGCCACTGCATTCAACGGCTACGAATCTGCCGTTCTTTCTTGAAAACTTCACCTTGGTCATAACAAATTAACCTTCGATTGCGGTAATTTTCAACTCTGTGTAGGGTTGACGATGACCTTGACGCTTTCTGATTTGTTTCTTGGGCTTGTAGTGAACGACCAAAATCTTTGCGTGTTTGTCTTGACGTGTGACAACTGCTGATACTTTTGCATCTTTGCAGTCTGCGCCTGCCTTGACAACACCGTCGTTTGCGAGCATAAGCACTTTGAGATCAACTGTTGCGCCGACTTCTGCATCCAGCTTTTCAACTTTGACCAGCATGTCTTTTTCGACTTTGTATTGCTTGCCACCACATTCTACGATTGCGTACATTTTTTTACCTCCTCTAACCAGTCTCGCCGTTGTGGCCGTTTCAAAGAAACAGTTCTCCGCCACTTTCGAGCGGCTCGACGAATAATTTAACAAATTTGAGTCTATCTGTCAAACGATTTCGTATTATTTTTGAAATTATATATAATTTTATATGAAATGCGCGGTTTATTTTATGTTTTTGTACGTTCCGGTTTATTTTTTATGCCCTGATTATTTTTTCAAGGCGTCAAGGATTTCGGTGGCTTCTGGCAAATCACCTATCGTCTTTGAGTAGTGAGCAAATTTCACCGTCATATCGGTGTCTATGCCAATAAACGCAGGCAGTTGCAAAACTCTCTTTGTGCCGTATTCACCACCGCCTATAAGCAAAGGTGCAAAGGTGTCAAACAAGGGGTTGTCATAGAGGTGACGGACGTCCCCATCAATGAGCTCAGCAAAACGCTCGTCTCCTGCCACCAGTTGCATTGCGCTGTTGGATTCAAAAACGTTGAAGCGGTCATAGAGTTTGCCCTCTCCGTCTGCTATGATTTCAAAGGGACAATCGGTGCAGTTTGCCTTCACGTCCTCGGCGCAAGATTGCACCACTGCTTTCACGTCAACACCCTCTGCACTGAGGTCCGCAAAACTCTTTTTGAGGAGAGAAAGCATTGCCTTTGTCAGGTCGCATTCTGCAAAACGAAGGAAAGCAATGAGAGTGGGCTTTTTGATGGTTTTTGCGAGATCTAACCCACTATTTTCTGCCAAGTCATAAGTGAATCCTTCCACCTTGTCACCAACGCTAAGGGTCTTGTGATAGGGTTTGCCCTCTTCTTTCCAACCTGCCAAAACTTTGTCCACAGCGGTCTTGAAATGTGCCATTGCTCTTTCAAGGGTTTCTCTTGCGCAAGCCAAGTTGATACGTTGATAACCTCTGCCCGCTTCGCCAAACATTTCACCGTTGTCGAGGAAGAGTTTTTCGCCCTCTAAAGCCTTCCTCATTTCCACGTGGGTGAGTCCAAGACCTCTCACGTCAATCCATTGAAGATAAGTGCCTTCAAGGGGTGAGCATTTCACTGCGGGATAATGCTCCGCCATAAAGTCCTCCACGTATTTCGCGTTGTCCTTGATGACGTCAAGAAGCTCGTCAAGCCAGTCCTCACAGTGGTTGTATGCCGCCTTGCAAGCCTCGTAGGCAAAAATATTCAGGTGCATATTCATATTGAGCATTGAGGTGGTCTTCACTCTTGCTCTAATTTTGTCGTTGGGGATAAAAGCGTTGGAGCATTGCACTCCTGCAAGATTGAAGGTTTTTGAAGGTGCGGTGCAGACGGCGCAGTTATCCTTTATTCTTTCACTGACGTTGGCAAAAACGGTGTGCTCTACACCTTTCATAATAAGGTCGTTATGAATTTCGTCACTGATGATGAAAACACCGTTATCACAACAGATGTTGCCCACCTTTTCAAGTTCATCTCTTGTCCAAACACGGCTGACAGGGTTGTGAGGGTTTGAAAAGAGAATTGCCTTCACTTCGGGCATTTTTGCCTTTTCAGTGAGGTCGTCGTAGTCGATTTCATATCTTCCGTCCTTGTTGATGAGGCGACTATACACAAGGCGTCTACCGTTTGAAATTGTCACCATATCAAAGGGATAATAGACGGGGGTGAGAAGCAAGATTGCGTCACCGGGTTTTGTGACAGATTGTATCAAAATTGACAGTGCAGGAATGACACCGGGGGTGGACACAAACCACTCCTTTTTCACGTCAAAATTGTGACGGCGTTTCATCCAAGAAATGGTGGCGTCAAAGTATTCCTCAGTGGGGCAAGCATATCCTAAGATGGTGTTTTCAACAAGATTTTTCAGCGCGTCTTTGATTGCAGGTGCGGTGGGAAATTCCATATCCGCCACTGAAAGGGGGACGTTTTCAACTGTGCCACCAACGGAATCCCACTTTGAAGAGCCACAGTTTGATCTGTCAGGAATTGATGTGAAATCGTACTTCATAATTTGTCCTTTGTTTTTTATGTCTTATCATAAATTGAGGTTTATCAAGCCATTTTGACAAGATAAACCATTTGTTCAGAAATTATATTCCAAAAGCTGGAAGGTGGGGATATGGTCATATCCACGCTTCAAATCCTTCTCACCAGCGAAGGTGAAGCCCATCTTTTCATAGAGTCTACGTGCAGGGAAATTGCCGGGCACTACGTCAACACGGACACCCTTGTAGCCTCTTTCCTTTGCAGTGTCAATGCAAAACTTGACAACTCTCTGCCCTATCCCTTGACCATAGCATTTGTCAAGGACTGCAAGGGAGTGAATGACCATATATTCTCCCTCGGGGATAGCTTCTTTCCAGTCACCTACTGAATAGTCCCCTTGGGGGTCGTCGTTGAGGACGAAAGCGCAAACGATTTCACCCTCATTTTTGACAGCGTAAAGACTGCCGTTTTCAAGGGCGGTTTGGGCACTTTTAAGAGAGGGATAATCCCCGTGCACCCACTTGGGATAATTGACGTGATTTTCAAGGTATTCAGTGACGGTGTCATACACATTGCCCACCTCGAATACGTCCTCATCTGTACATTTGTAGATATGATATTCCATATAACCTCATGCCTAACTATTATTGCACAAATGCCCATATTTTGCAAGACTTACCATTAAAATCCATCATTGACTTGATATGTCATCCGTGATATAGTCGAAATATGGACAAACTTGTTGAAAAGATAAACAAACTCATTGTGCGCATTGCAAAAGGCGACACCTATGCCCTTGATGAACTTTTTGTCATCACGGGGCGTATGCTTTTGTTTATGGCGAGGAAATATCTTTACAACAAGTCCTATGCCGAAGACTTGGTCAGTGAGACCTATCTTAAAGTGGTGAAAAGCGCGGACTCCTTTGACAAAAAACAAAACGGACTGAACTGGCTATACAAAATTGTCAAAAACGGCGCGCTCAACCACAACCTGAAGGAACGAAACTTCACTGAGCCTATCCCCGAAAACGTGGCGGACAAGGATTTTGCCTCAGAGTGGCTTGACACAATCCTTGTTGAAAATGCAGTCAGCACCCTGTCAGATGAGGAAAAGGACTTGATTTATCTAAGATATTGGGAGGGCTACGGCATACAAGAGATTTCGGACAAACTTGGAAAGCCTCTGTCCACCACCCACGATATGCTGAAACGCACTTGCAAAAAACTGAAACAACACCTTAATACCGAAAAATAAACCTGAAAAATTGTAGTGTAAACAATGCTTAAAGACGAAAAGAAAATCCTGAATAGCCCTGTCCTTGACACTCCCGACAAGAGTGTGCTTCAAGATGCAAAGGCATATATGCCCAAAAAGAAAGGCGTCAACACAAGACTGGCAAGAATTCTTGCCCCTATTGCTTGTGTCATTGTGGTGGCTGTGGTGCTTGGTATGATACCTGCAATGATACCTGCCAACAGCGGTGACCCATTATTTGTGACCATTGATGATATGGTTGTAGAATCCATTTTATCAATTGAAGAATATAATCTCAACCACGACACTGCTATACTACATTTTGACAATCCTATCTTAACAAAGGCTTACTATTACAATGAAAAAATAGTGATATTCGAAGAAGTGTATTTGGTAGATAGTGTAAAAGTAGAGTTGTTGATTGACATAAGCGACAAGTCTGAACAACTGCATTTTAATATGATAACCGAAAAATGTGGTAGAGGTCTAATAGATGGAAACTGGGAAAGTTTCGACAATAAAGAACTTTTTGTTGGGCTATTCAACGGTAAAACATATATCAAATTTTCTTGCGAAAAAAATATATATTATTTGATAATTCATGATACTGACACCAAAGTATGGAAAAATATTTTGTCTGAACTTTTTGTTTAATCCGAAAAAAATCAATCTCTCCTTGTAGTGTATATGAAAACTGCAAGGAGATTTTTTTATGAAAAAACTGTCTAAAAGCGGAAAGATTGCAATCATAGTTGTTTGTTCTGTCCTGCTTGCCTTTGGCGCAGGTGTAGGGCTTTTCCATTTAGGGTTGTATATAAAGGGTGTGGCAAGCGAAATTCACCTGGATGATATGGCGGTTGAAGATATATCATCTATCCGAGAATTCAACAACACAAGTGAAACGTACCTCCTGAATTTTGGCACAATTGACTGCTCTGTGATAGGTGCGAAAACATATACGCATAAAGATGACCTCATCTTCATTGAGGAGTCCTCAATCCTCTTCGGGGTAAGGGTTGATTTGCTTGTGGTTTATACCGAGAACACCTACGGCAGACACTTTGGACAAGACTACAAAAACATCTTCGGCGACAAGTATATCCCCGACAGAAAAACAGCGCCCTTTGAAGATGTTGAAGGTCAACGAATTCAACGCAAAGACGGCAAGACATATTTGTCCTACGCAACCGACTCACACTATTACTATTTGGTTGTCCACTCAACTGAAGATATTTGGAAAGATATTCTAGGTAGATTGCTTGGAGATGAATAGACTAGCACACCAAAAAAGCGACCTGGTTTGGTCGCTTTTTATTGTTGTTAAATTTGCAGAATTTTCAAAATCGAGGGTTAAAGTTCACTGAACATGTGGTTTAAAGTGTCTTTTATGCTGACTATGGACACAACAGCGTAGATGAGCACGGCGAGCAAACCTACTATGCAGACCACGGCTATCACGGTGAGAGTTTTGGCTTTCAACCTTTTGAAAATAAGCTTGTAAAGCCCCCAGCCAACAAAGTAGCCTGCTACGTTGGTGACTATGTCCATGACCGAAAATCCGCCTATCAGGGTGAAGCGTTGGACAAGCTCAATGGTGACAGCAAACAACGTGCAGATGAGGATGTGAAGCCACACTTTTTTGCCATCTGTGAGGATGTTGAGCCCTACCCCCAGAGGGAACAATACAAGGCAGTTGAGGACAATTTCAAGGATTTGCCTTGTCAAAAATTCAGGGTCTTTGAAAAGATATTTGTCAGGGAACCACAGCTCCTCTTCTGGGATCAAATTGACGTTTTTGAAGTTGATGAGAAGTTGCTCTGCATCCCCAAATTTCAGCCAAAGCACCCACACCAAAGACAGGCAGTACATCGCCGATGCCACTGCCACAAGACACTTCAAAACTCTTTGTCTTTTGTTCTCTCCCATTTCCATGCTTTCAATATAGCACCGGCAACGATGAAAATCAACATCGAAATTTACAGTGCACTATAAAATTGGGTGATAAAAAGAAAAACCATCAGGCAGTGCCTAATGGTTTTGTGTGTAAATACCTATTTTGATACAATTTGTGTACGGTTTACCTAAAATGCGTACAATTAAACTCACAGATAAATTGGAATTTATTCGTCCGTTTACTTCTTTCTCAGTATCCAGACATAGTTGCCTGTTTCCTCGGTGCTTTTGTAGTAGTTTCCGTATACCTGTACGACTTCAAAACCACAAAGTTCAATTAAATACAAGAGTTCCTGCTTATAAGTTTGCCGCATTTTCAGCGGTCTTACTCTTTCCGCAATCTTGTTACCTGCTTCGTCAAAGGTTTCAAATTTCCAATTTCCAAACATAACTTGGGTTTGCGGGTCATAAGAAATTGCATTGTAAATCTTTTCGCGGAAACCTTCATTGTTGATATACTCAAGACGGTAAGTGTAGTCCGTTTCTTTTGTTCTCATTTGCTCCGCTTGGAATGGCGGATAAGGAGCAAAGGTATTCAAGGTGAGAATACCGCCATCCTTCAAATTATCCCGAATATTCAAGAGTGCTGCCCGTTGCAATTCGGGAGTCAGCAGATGCATAAACCCGCTTCTTGCGATGATTGCCAAGGAATATTTTCTGTCACTTTTAAAATCAGTCATGTTGGCAGGAAAGATATTCAAGTGCATACCCTTACTTACTGCTTTACCTCTCGCAACAGCGCACATAGCTGCTGACAAATCCGTACCATCAATATCAATTCCTGCTTCTGCAAGATACAGCAGAACTGCACCAGTTCCACAAGCAATATCAATCGTACCACCATCGCCGTACTTTTTGGCTAAATCAAGGTAAAATTCTTGAAAGCCTTCATAATTGTCATGCTCGCTGTACATCACTTCGAGATAGCGGTCGTAGTTTTCTGCTACATCCTTATAATCGTGCAAATCCATTTCTCTATTCTCCCTGTCAAATTCTTATTTTCCTAACTGTTCGACC
>CALABJ010000026.1:0-2324 GCA_937885645.1 uncultured Clostridia bacterium
TTACATTGACGGGTCGTTCTGACCCGTTTCGCCTTTATGGATTCGCTCTGCAAAATGCCTCTGCAAACTTTTTTGATGTCATGCTCCTCCTTGCTGCCATTTTGTTCCATCCCTCCGGCATGACATACTCCTCCGGCAATTCGGGCAAAATCCTTTTATTTATTGCACAACGCTCTTTTTCTTCTTGCGTCATTTCTCTTTTGCTCACTTTTGGAAGATTGTAAAATCCCCATAAATCTGTCTTTTTCGTGTATGTGTCACCATAATCACAAGGATTAAATGTGAGTGGTGGTTTCCCTAAAAACTGCCTCATATATCCTTGTGGGTTTTCTAATGCCCACCATTTCAACGATGAATCCTGCTGCCATCTACAAAACCAAATAATTTCAAGACATTTTTGCACCAGTCTCATTCCTCCCTCAAGGTCTCTCGGTGTTTTCCCTGTTGTTCTAGCGAATGAAAACATCGTACATGTTGGTGCTGCTAGTATTCCGTACACATCCTTTGCGATTATGTCCTCTTGTCTTTTTTCAGTGTTATTCCACAACCTTACTATTCCGCTTTCTTTAACCAATTCGATTTCAAAAAGGTCATAATGTGGTAATGTGATAACCCTCACATCGTAATTCCCCCCCTGTTCTTGTAGGGTTCTGACCATGACCCCGTTCCTCCACAAAGGTCTAAAATTATCTTTTTCATCCTGTTTGCTCCTGTTTTCTTGTGCGGGCAACCGCTGCAACAGTCACCCGCACTCTTTTTCTCATGCTCTGCAATTTTCACTTGTTATGCGGTCGCAACCGCTGTCTGTTTTTTTCTTTCCTGCTGCCCCTCCTGTTTTCCTGTCATATAACCTACGATGAACATTTTGTCGTTCTCCTCCAGTCCGGTGAATCGTTCTGCCATCTTTTCAATCATTTCTTTTCTTTCGTCCTTTGACATGTTTCTCACTCCTTTCCTCTGATTCTTTCAAGTTCCTGCGAGACATCCTTTCCGGAATATTCCTGCAAGAGTTTTTCTGATATGTGATATGTCCATATTGAGGACATCTTGATTGCTGTTCCGATTGGGAGTTTGCCTTGCTGCATCCCTACCCTTACAAACTGCGGTGATACATTTAGAATCATCGCAGCCTCGGTCGGCAATATGCGTCCTATTTCCACCGTCACCGCCTCCTTTGTTCTTGTCCTGCTGCCCCTCCTGCCATATAATAAATATGCAACCATTCCCTAATGACAGGAGGTGAAACAGTATGGACGATTATGAAAAAATTGTTAATGAATATAGTGAAAAAGTTGTTTCTGATGCTGAAAAAGAACGTCTCAAAGAGGAGCGTTATCAAAACCGTTTCAATTATTACAACAGCATCATTGCCACTCTCGCCTTGATTCTTTCCATCATCGCTTTACTTAAATAATATCGAGATAATCGAAAGAATCACCGCAACCGTTCCGGCAACCGCAGTTAATATCTGACCTTTTGATATTTGCTGCGGTTTTTCTTTTGTCTCCAACACTAATTCCTCTAACGTTTCAAATCTCTTTGCAGTTATATATGTTGAATATGCTGCAATGGCTCTTTCCTCCATTGTCAAACTCAACTCCTCGAATGTTTCACATATTCTTTCTGTTGCTGCTAACACCTTTTCTCTGTTTATTCCCGACATCCTTTTCACCTCCTTTGTGTTCCGTATAGTTACATTATAGTTTCGCAGATTTACTCTGTCAACACTTTTTGTCACTTTACGGAACTTTTTTATTGATTTTTGTCTTTGGTGGTGTTATATTCATAGAAAAGAGGAGGTGAAAACAATGACGCAGGGTGAACGTGTTAAAGAATTGAGAAAAACTCTAGGTCTAACCCTTGAAAAGTTCGGTGACAAGGTGGGGGTTACAAAACAGACTGTCAGTAGAATTGAAAACGGAATAAATAATCTAACCGAACAAATGACAAAATCAATCTGTCGAGAGTTTAATGTTGATTATATATGGTTGACTACTGGTGAGGGTGAGATGTTCGTCGAGAGCGACGATGATTTCATGGAACGCATTGACCGAATCATGGTTGACGAAAATGATATGAGACGAAAACTTTTCAAGGCTCTACTTAATGCAGACGATGAAACACTCCAGTCTCTTGAGAAATGGATTGATTTTTGTGCAAACTTAAAAAAAGACTGACAGTCTTTCAACTGCCAGTCTCGTGGGTGTACAGATATAAAACGAACTTATATATTCTCTTGAGAGTTTTTTCGTTTCGTATCTTACCGACTAACTCAATGATAGTCTTTTTGTAATTCAAGGGAACACCACCCCTTTCCGAATGAC
>CALABJ010000027.1:0-9022 GCA_937885645.1 uncultured Clostridia bacterium
CGTCGTTTGCACCGACAACGATTGTTGCATCTGCATTTGCAAATTCGGGGTTGATATCGTCCATTTCGTAGAGGTCTTCGTAGTCGACGTCTGCTTCGCAGAGGAGCACGTTCATATGGCCGGGCATACGACCTGCCACAGGGTGGATTGCATATTTGATGGTTGTGCCGTTTGCGCGGAGTTTATCGGCAACTTGCTTGACGAGGTGTTGTGCTTGTGCGATTGCCATACCATAGCCAGGAACGATGATGACTTCTTTTGCGCCAACAAGTGCTGCTGCGTGATTTGTTTCAACTGCGACTTTGGCAGGAGCGGAAACTTCGTCAGCAACTTCCATTTCAACAGGCTTGTCCATATCTGCGATGAAGGTTTGCAGTGATTCTGCTGCGTTGCCCAGATAGAGGTGGACACCGTCTTCACGTGCGTAAATAGGATTGTCTACGCCTGCGTAGCCGGGTTTGGTGTCATAGTTGAAGATGAAGATGCTCTTGCAGTCTGCAACGTTCAGGACGGGCATGCCGTAGATGGGAGTGCCTTCTGCTGTGTTGGCGGCAGGGTTCAGGACGTCGTTTGCACCGACAACGATTGTTGCATCTGCATTTGCAAATTCGGGGTTGATGTCGTCCATTTCGTAGAGGTCTTCGTAGTCGACGTCTGCTTCACAGAGGAGCACGTTCATATGACCGGGCATACGACCTGCCACAGGGTGGATTGCATATTTGATTGTTGTGCCGTTTGCACGGAGTTTGTCTGCAACTTGTTTGACAAGGTGTTGTGCTTGTGCGATTGCCATACCGTAGCCGGGGACGATGATGACTTCTTTTGCATCATTAAGGGTTGCGGCATAGTTGATTTCCTTTTTGGGGGCGGGTGCTTCTTCAACAACTTCGGGGGCGGGTGCAGGTGCTGTATCTTTCTTGGGTGCGGCTGCTGAGGTTGCGCCCATCAAGATTGCGGAGAGTTTTCTGTTCATTGCCTTGCACATAATTTGTGTAAGGAGGAGACCAGATGCGCCGACGATGCCGCCAACTGCCACGAGAAGGAGGTCATTGACTGCAAGACCTGCGATTGCGCCTGCCACACCACTCAGTGAGTTGAGCAGTGAAATGGTGATAGGCATATCTGCGCCACCAACGCGGATTGAGAAGATGAAGCCGAAGAAACTTGCCACCAAAGTGATGACCATTATCATCACAGGGACGATGACACTGAGGCCAATGCCAAGGCCAGCGAGGACTGCGTACACCACGATGCCAACCACTGTGATGACAAGGGATGCGATTGTCAAAAGTTGATGTGCTTTGAACACAACGGGCTTTTGAGGAAGGACTTTGTGGAGTTTGCCTGCGGCCACAAGTGAGCCGATGAGGGTGATCATACCAACGGCAAGTGCAAGAGAAGAGGTGACGGTTGAGAAATAGTCACCAACAAGTCCTGTGCCGATGCCTGCCATTGCAAAGCCACCGACAAGAGCGGATGCCGCGCCACCAAGACCATTGAGGAGAGCAACCATTTGAGGCATTTGAATCATCTTGACTTTCTTTGCGAGGATGATGCCAAACACTGCGCCGATTGCAAGACCGATGTAGATTGTCCACACGGGGCCGATGCCGTTGTAGAGGATGGTTAGGATGATTGCAACCAGCATACAAAGTGCGCTGACTCTGTTGCCGATTTTGCTGTATTGAACTTTGCCCATGAGAGCGATGCCCACCAGGACGCCCAGGGAAAGAATGATGGCGAGAGCAAGATATGCCCATTGTCCGTTTGCGCCCATAAGTCCCATTGTGCCTGCTGTTGCAACAAGACCGCAGGTGATGACGATGGCCACAATATAGATGACGGTTTGACCTTTTGCCTTGTTCTTTGCAATCATACCGAGCATTCTGTCAGTGACCATAAATCCGCCCACCACGTTGACCATGGCGAGAGCGATGGCGATTGAGCCAAGGATTGCGGACACAGCAATGCCTACGGGAGTGCCGTTGTTGAAGATGAGAGCGGCGGCAGTCAAAGCGCCCAAGACGGTGACGCCGGAGAGGGCGTTCATACCGGACATAAGGGGGGTGTGGAGAAGAGTAGGCACGTTGGATATGAGCTTGTATCCAACCACGGTTGCCACTGCAAACACACCGAGAAGAATCAATTGAAAGTAGATTGTTTCAAGACCAAACATAATAAATTCCTTCTTGATTTATTTTGTTGTTTTATAAAAAAGAGCAGTTTATCCCCTAAAACTGACGAGATAAACTATGTTTTTTGTTAAAAGTGCCCCTGCCACGAGGGCAGGGGCTAAAACGATTAGTTGAGACCCATCGCTTCTCTTGCGCCTGCGTGGACGATTTCGCCATTGTGTGTGACGAGGATGCCCTTGACGATTTCGTCGTTGAAGTCAAGTGCCATATTGCCGTCCTTTGCAAGGAAGTGGAGAAGGTTGAAAATGTTGTGTGCAAACATCCAAGTTGAGCTTGTGGGAAGTTGACCGGGGATGTTCTTGATGCCTTCGATGATGACGCCGTGCTTGATGTCACGGATGCCGGGTGATGTGATTTCGCAGTTGCCACCTTGGTCGATTGAGATGTCGATGATTGCACTGCCGGGCTTCATTGAAGCAACCATTTCATCGGTGAGGAGGTTGGGTGCAAGTTGTCCTTGGAGGAGTGCGGAGCAGAAGACGATGTCTGCATTCTTCACTGCGTCAGCAAGTGCTTCTCTTTCTTTTGCAAGCCATTCATCGGGGAGTTTCTTTGCGTATTCAACGATGCCGACTCTGCGCACTGCGATTTCTTCAGGCACACCAGTGGGAACGATCTTTGCGCCCAATGACATTGCTTGTTCGTTTGCGCTGGGACGGATGTCTGCGGAATAGACCACTGCGCCCAGTGATTTTGCTGTTGCAACTGCTCTCAGACCTGCAACACCGGTGCCGATGACGAGGACGTTGCTGGGACGGATGACACCAACTGCTGTGCCGATGAGGGGCATAAATTTGGAGATGTCGTTTGCGCCCATCAAGATGCCCTTGTAGCCTGCGCAGGTGCTCATTGATGACAGAGCATCCATTGATTGTGCACGGGAGATACGAGGCACGCCGTCGAGGGTGAGGCCGATGACGCCTTTTGCAGCCATGTTTTTGACCATTGTGTGGTTGACGGGTGATGCGGGGTGGATAAAGGTGATGAGATATTGACCACTGTGCATCATGTCAATTTCGTGTTTGCCCTTTGCTTCGTTGAAGAGAGGTTCTTTGACTTTGAGGATGACGTCTGCTTTTGCAAAGATTTCCTCGGGGTCTGCAACGAGAGTTGCGCCTGCTGCGGCGTAATCTGCGTCAGCGTAGAATGAGCCAAGACCTGCGCCTGTTTCAAAGAGCACGGTGTGACCGTCTGCAACCATTTTCTTTACGGTTTCAGGGATTGCTGCGACACGAGCTTCGTCGTGCATGATTTCTTTGGGGATACCAACTATCATAATTTTCTCCTTATCGGGTTTTGCCCGTTATTATTTTTAGATTTGAGGGGTGCTCATTTTGGGTGAGTTGAGCACGATATTTGTTTTTGTTTTTGACACGCCGGGGATTGACTTCAACTCATTGAGGACGGTTTCAAGAGTTTTGGTGTTGTCGGTGACCACCTTAATGAAAAAATCGACCTCGCCCGCAATATACAAGCATTCCGTGATGTGCGGATTTGCATTGACGGCGGCAATAAGCCCGTCGTTGTATTTGGGGTGGTCGACCACGATAGACATAATTGCGGTGACGTCCTTGCCAAGCTTGCCGGAGTCTAGGACGGTGGTGTAGCCAAGGATTGTACCGTTTTGTTCAAGTTTTTTGATGCGTTCAATGACTGCGGAGGTGGACAGTTTCACTTTGCCTGCCACTTCGCTGGCGCTCATACGAGCATTGTTTGTCAAACAGCGTAGAATTTTAAGATCAATATTGTCCAAAATATTATCCCCCACAAGAATATTCTAGCACGCATGCGTGCGCTTGTAAATAGCGAATTTAAGAAATTTTTACGGCATTTTACGGTGAAAACCGAAAATTTTTCGGTGGACAGCAAAAGCCCTAAAAAATCAAAGGCAAAAAAGCGTTTTTTGCAAGTTTTGTAGGGGAAGGGGAAAGATTTTGAAAAAAGAAAAAGCAATCGCTGAGTGCTTTAAGTTGATTATTTATTGTATACTACATTGATATTAGGGTTTCACAAGGGATTTACTCAATTTTGATTGAAAGTTGAGCGGGTTAGCCCTCGGTGACTGCGATCAGGTTTTTAAGAAGATTTGCATATCTTTCCGCCTTTTCGGGCTCCAACATACGCATGGCTCGGTCTTGCAGGTTTTTGTTGTCGTAGACGAGGTCTTTTGCTTTGTCTCCAAATTGCTCACTGGCAAGGTCAACCGCCTTTCCGTCCACTAGGTTGTAGCAGTGCACTCCGCCGTTGTCAAGAGGGATTTCATATATCTCACCGCCAAAAAGGTCTTGCACCAAAAATGCGGTGATAGAGCATTGACCGCAAGTTTTGTTTTGCTCACTCCAAACGTGACGAAGACGCTCTGTGCAGGTTTCTCTTGTCCAACACTTCAAGAGGACGTCGTAAAGTTCGTGGATGTTTGTGACACCTTTGTAGAGGTGATTTTTCACTTCAAGGTGGTGCTCAGCGCCATAGTAGAGATATTGTTTTTCCATAGTTTTCACCTTTGATTTTAGCAGGATTTTAGGCGGTTTTGAAGGTTGAATTAAGACCGATAATAGGCTTATTTGTGCCTTCTTTTTTGGTTGTTTTAGGGCAGTTGACACCCCAAAGCACAGACTGATTTTTGACAGGAACGAGGAGGGAAACACCTTGTTTTCGCACTGGTTTTCAATAGGACAAAAAAGGGGTTTGCCAGCCAAACCCCAAGTTTATCAGTTCATTTCACCGCTTTCAAGGCGTTGTTTTTCATATTGAAGCATATAAAGGCCGTGATATTTGCCTTTCTTCTTCAACAGTTCATTGTGAGTGCCTTGCTCCAAGATTTCGCCGTCACCAAGGACGATGATGTTGTCTGCGTGTTGGATAGTGGACAGGCGGTGTGCCACGATGAGCATAGTGCCAACAGACATCATCTTTTCAAGTGAGTCTTGGATGAGCTTTTCAGTTTCGGTGTCAATGTTGGCGGTGGCTTCGTCAAGGATCATAACCTCGGGCTTGCGGATCATTGTGCGAGCAAAGGAGATGAGTTGGCGTTGACCTGCGGAGAAGTTGTTGCCTCTTTCGCGGACTTCTTCATCAAGGCCGTGGGTCAGCTTGTTGATGAGCTTGTCTGCGTTGACGTAGGTGCAAGTCTCCATGATTTCCTCATCGGTGAATTCTTCATCACGAAGGACTATGTTGCTTCTGATTGTGCCTGCAAAGAGGAACACGTCTTGAAGCATTTGACCGAAGTGCTTTCTAAGAGATGAAATCTTGATGCGGTTGATGTTGATGCCGTCAAGGAGGATTTCACCCTTTTGAATATCGTAGTTTCTGCAAAGCAGTGAAAGGATTGTGGTCTTGCCACTGCCTGTTGCGCCCACAAATGCCACAGTTTGACCTGCCTCAATCTTGAAGGAAACGTCCTTCAGCACCCATTGGTCGGGGACGTAGCTGAACCAAACGTTTTTGAACTCGATTTCACCCTTGACTTCGTCAAGTTCGATGGCGTTTTCACAGTCAACCACGTCGGGTTGCATATCAAAGATTGAGAAAATCTTTTCGGCAGATGCCATTGATGCTTGCAGTCTGTGGAATTGTTCTGCAAGGGTTTGGATAGGGTTGAAGAACTTGGAGATGTACATATAAAATGCAACTACAGTGCCACTGGTGATGGCTTGTCCCAAGAACTCACCGCCGTCAATATAGCCCTTGCCACCGAGATAGAGTAGGCAGAGGACAGATGCGATATAGAGCAAGTAGACGATGGGGCGGAAGACGCCAAAGACGAAGATTTGCTCGTTTTGCGCCCTGTAGAGTTTGTTGTTTTTTTGGTTGAATTCATCCATCTTCTTTTGTTCCTTTGAGAAGATTTGGATGATCTTCATGCCAGAAAGGTGCTCGCTGAGATAGGTGTTGATGTCGGTTGTGCCGTCCTTGACACGTCTATATGCCTTGCGTGAGAACTTGCGGAAGAGCACGGTGAAGAGCACGATGAAAGGCACAAAGCACAGCACCATAAGGGTGAGCATATAGTTGATGCAGAACATTGCAATGAGCACGCCCACGATGACCACCATATTTTGCACCAAGTTGACGAGGACGCTGGTGAAGGTGATTGAGATTGCGTTGGTGTCGTTGGTGACGCGTGTGACAAGTTTGCCCACGGGGATTGCGTGGAGTTGCGCGTGTGAGAGCGACTCTATGTGGCGGAAGAGGTCTTCACGAAGTGAAGAAACAATCTTTTGACCGGTCTTTTGAAGAAGAATTGATTGGAAATATTGGCAAGTCAAAGACACGATGAGCACACCTGCATACACACCCACAGAGATGAAGAGGGATTTCAACTCAAAGTCCCCAACAACCAACTCCTCAATGTATGAAACAATGAGGGGGGAGAGGATTGAGTATGCTATTGAAACAAGCATCAAAAATCCTATCAAGATAAAGTTTTTCCAGTAGGGTTTGACATAGACGGCAAGACGGCGGATAAGTTCGCTATCCTTTATCTTGCGGTCAAAACCCATTGCCTCTTTTTTGTCTTTGACAAGAACGAAAGCCAAAATGAGGATAGCAGAGATTGTGCCGATGATTGCGCCTACAACCAGCAAGGGATAATACTCACGCATAGTTTTCCTCCTTTCTTTCGTCTTCAAGGCGTTGGAGTTCAACAGCCTTGCGGTATTCTTCGCAACGGTCGTAAAGCTCTTCGTGAGAGCCTACGTCAAGGACCTTGCCGTCATCAACAAACACGATTTTGTCCATATTTTGGATGGTGGACACACGGTGTGCAATGAGGATTGTGGTCTTGCCTTTGCGGAGGGTTTCAAGGTTTGAAAGTATTGTTTTTTCTGTGTTGGTGTCAACTGCGGACACGCTGTCGTCAAGGATGAGGATAGGAGCGTCCTTCACCAGTGCGCGGGCGATAGAAATACGTTGTTTTTGTCCGCCGGACACTGTGACGCCTCTTTCACCAAGGACTGTGTGATATTGAAGAGGGAATTCAACGATATCACCGTCAACACCTGCATAGATTGCGCTTTGTTTGACTCCTTCGGCGTCAAGTTCATCAAGAGAGAAAGCAATATTGTTCTCAATGGTGTCGCTGAAGAGGAAGTTGTCCTGAGGCACGTATGAACAGCATTCACGCACTCTTGCAATAGGGATTTTGTTGACGTCGTATCCGTCAATGAAGAGAGTGCCATCGGGCACGTTATATACGCGTAATATAAGGTCAACAATGGTGGTTTTGCCAGCACCCGTCTTGCCGATGATGCCAACACTTTCACCTGCGTTTATCTTGAAGGAAACGTCGGTGAGGGCAGCATAGTCGCCGTCAGGGTAAGTGAAAGTCAAGTTTTTGAACTCGATGTCGCCCTTCAACACCTCGACGTCCTCAACGTCTTTGCGGTCCTTGACCTCAGGCTCTGCATCAAGCAGTTTGTTGATACGTTTCAGCGATGCCTTGCCCATGGAGTGTTGCTCGATGAGTTGTGACACTGCCATGACAGGCCAGACGATAGAGTTGAAATAGCCGATGAATTGGACAAGTTGACCTGCGTTGAAAGTGCCTTTATACACAAGATAACCGCCGTAGCCCAAGATGATGCAGATGACGGACTCGATGAACAAAGTGACAAAGATATGCAGAGCCATAGATGCCTTTGTGTATGCCACGTTGGCGTCCTCGTTGTGCTTGTTCAACTTTCTGAAAGCCCACAGCTCCTTGAATTCCTTGACAAAGGCCTTGATGACTGCGATGCCAGAGAAGCTTTCTTGTGAGAAGTCGGAGAGGGAAGAGAAAGCCGCTTGACGCTCGTCCCACTTTTTGGTCATATACTTGCCCACGATGAGGGAGATTGCCAGCATAAAGGCCATAGGCACAAGGGATAGCACCAAAAGGAGCCAGTTCATATCTGCCATCTTGTAGACGGCAAGTCCCCCAAGGAAGAGAGCGTCGCTGAGCATAAGCACGCCCCAACCGAAGCACTCGTGTATGGTCTCAATATCGTTGGTGAACAGTGACATCAAGTCACCCACCTTGTTCACTTGATAATAAGATTGAGAGAGTGTCTTTGCATGAGCAAACATAGTTGCGCGCAAATTCTTCTCCATACGGGTTGCGGAGCCAAAGAAGAACATACGCCAAGCAAAACGTCCTACAACCATGACCGCTATGACAATGAGGAGGGGACGGCAAATGTGGTCCAACAAAAAGTCGATGTTGAAGTCATACATCACACCGTCTTTCAGCACTTGACCGTCATTTATGCCGTTGATCACCATGCCATAGAGTTCGGGCACTTCCAGTTGGAAATAGTCCACTATGACCAGTGTGACAAGACCAAGGAGCAAAGCCCAACCATATTTCAGGTAATATTTGTTTATGTGTTTGCCAAAAATCATAAAAACCTCTTGTTATCTATGATAACATTATTCCGCCAAAAAGCAACAAAAAAGCCCCCGCAAAAGGGCAGAAAAATAGTTTTTTTTACGAACTATTTTTTCGGGAAAATCCACAAAACAAGCAGATTAACACACCCAAGCCCACATTTAATAGATCAAGTTTATAAAAATCAAAAACGCTCTAGAGGAGCGTTGTTTTTATGCTAAAAAGTTTTTGGCACATAATCTTGATTTTTCGCAATTTCGTGGTGTATGGTCAAAATGCCAACGCGCGACGGCAAAATTTTAAAGAAAAGAGGTTAAAATATGAATCAAGAATTCAAATTTAATGAGTCCAAAGGGCTCAATACAAAAAATATTAAAGTAGCAACCGCAACCGAATCAGCTTGCGGTCAATCTCGCCTTATCGATATCGAGTTGCTTCCTATCGAAAAACCAATTTT
>CALABJ010000028.1:0-69269 GCA_937885645.1 uncultured Clostridia bacterium
ATGCCACTCGTTGCGTTGGTGCAAAAAAATCACAGCGCACCCGCAACTTCGTACTTTCATCTGGTGCTTGGCACTCGCTATGGTCGTCGCCGCTGCTCCTCCAATTCCGTCTTCGAAAGAGTAAGTGCTTATCTAAGAATCCGCCGAATATGCAAAGTGCGTATTGCTTCTCACCGCAACTGCGAACAGAGTGAGCAATATAACTGGTGAAGCCAATATAACTGCCGTAGGCAATATAACTTTGCGAAGCAAAATATAACTCATAAAAAAAGCACCCTCAAAGGGGTGCATTTTTTATGAATTTCAGTGTTCTATTCAACTGTTTCTTGCTTTTCAGGGGCTTCGATGTCCTCTGTCTTTGTGCCGGCGGAGAGCACCATTTTGTCGCTTGCAACAACACTGGGTGCAATCTCTTCAAACTTTTCAAGAAGTGCTTTTACTGTCAGGTTTTTCTTTTCTTCACCGCTGACGTCATAGATGACTTTGCCTGCGTTCATCATGATAAGACGATTGCCGTAAGTTATGGCGTCTTGCATATTGTGGGTGATCATAAGGGTGGTGATGCCACTGCCTTCCACGATTTGTTTGGTGAGGGCAAGCACCTTCTCTGCTGTCTTGGGGTCAAGAGCGGCTGTATGTTCGTCTAGGAGAAGAAGATCAGGACGATTGAGTGTTGCCATAAGCAAGGTGATTGCTTGTCTTTGACCGCCACTGAGAAGGCCTACTTTGTTTGACAGTCTTTCTTCAAGACCGAGGTTGAGTTTGGCAAGTTCTTCCACATACACTTCTCTATCCTTTTTGGGCATACCCCATTTCAGTGAACGGGTTTTGCCACGGCGGACTGCAAGCGCAAGGTTTTCTTCAACACTCATATCTGCGCAAGTGCCCATCATAGGATCTTGGAAAACTCTGCCCAGATACTTTGCTCTCTTTGCTTCCTTGAGGTGGGTGATTTCCTTGCCGTCAAGTTCGATACTTCCGCTTTCTACTGCGATTGTTCCGCAGATTGCATTGAGCAGTGTGGATTTGCCTGCGCCATTGCCACCGATGACGGTGATGAAATCTCCGTCGTTGATGGTGATTGACAGTTCGTCAAGAGCCAACTTTTCATTTATTGTGCCTTTGTTGAAGGTTTTGCTGATGCCTGTGATTTTAAGCATTTTCATTTCCTCCTTTCTTGCCAATAAACTTTTGGATGAGAGGCTTTGCTCCGCCCTTGATTGCAGGGATTGCAAGAGCCACTGCAACCACGATTGCCGTCAACAGTTTCAAGTCGTTGGTGTTGAATCCGGGGATCATAAGCACCATTGTGATGACAAGGCGGTAGAGGATACTGCCCACGATGAGCATAACAAGCCTTGCCCAGAAACTGAATTTCTTGCCCGTCAATGCCTCACCTATGATGATGCTTGCAAGGCCGATGACGATTGCGCCTGTGCCCATGCTGACGGTTGTGTTGAATTGCATTTGGCTGATGAGGCAACCTGCAAGAGCAATGAGTGCGTTTGAAATCATAAGACCAACGATGATTGTGGTGTTGGTGTTGATGCCTTGTGCGCGACACATCTTGGGGTTCATGCCTGTTGCACGGATTGTACAACCAAACTCTGTGCCGAAGAACCAATAGATTGCGCCGATGACCAATGCCACAAAGATGAGGGCGATGATCATATTTGACATTTGCACACTATACTTATAGGCCAAACCGCTGTTGACAAGAGCATCAGTGAGACCACTTGTCAAGGTCTTGACGTTGAGCATAGTGATGGATGCCCTGTCTTTCATGATGCGCAAGTTTATTGAGTAAAGGGCGGTCATTGTGAGGATACCAGAAAGGATGGGAGGAATCCTCAACTTTGTGTGAAGAAGGCCTGTGATAAGACCTGCGCCTGCGCCACCAAGAAGTGCGAACAACACTGCAAGGATGGGGTGAAGCCCTGCTTGAAGAGTGACTGCTGTGATTGCGCCACCGAGAGCAATTGAGCCTTCGCAAGTCATATCAGCAAAGTCAAGAACCTTGAAGGACACAAACACACCTATTGCGAGGATGCCCCACATAAGTCCTTGATTGAGTGCTGTCAAAACTGAAATTTCCATAAACGATTTCCTGTTTTATTTTACTTTTGTTGCTGAATTAAGATTTTATCTTATTATTTTGCGTTTGTAAACTTATTTTTAGGTGATTTACGCCTTTTTATTAGTCAAGCACTGAAAGGTCAAAACCGATGTCGTCTGCCACTGCTTGGTTCTTTGAAAGTGCGGGTGTGCCTGATTGATATTCAACGGGCATTTCACCAACTTTCTTATTGCCCATAAGGATGTCAAATGCCATCTTTGCAGTTTGCTTGCCAAGTTCGTAGTAGTCGATTGAGTAGGTTGCAACACCACAGAGATTGTTCATGCTTTCTTCACCGCACACGATGGGGAGGCGACGATTTGCCTTGTTTTGTGCGTGGACTGTTGCCACGTTTGCTGCAAGGTTGTTGTCGGTGGGGATGTAGATGCCGTCGATTGTGGTGTCTGAGCCAATGTCGTTCATGACAGTCATGATGTCATCCATGCCTGACACTGTCTTCACAACGTAATTGAGGCCGATGCTGTCGCAGGCTGCTTTTGCCATGTCAACTTGGATACGGCTGTTGTCTTCGCTTGAGGTGTAAAGGAGAGCCACTTTGGTCATGCCAAGGTCTTTGCAGAGTTGCATTTGGAGAGCAACGGGGTTCATATCAGAAGTTCCGCTGACGTTGTTTGATGCTCTGTCTGCGCCGTTTGATGAAAGGAGGCCTGCACCTGCGGGGTCGGTGACTGCGGTGAACAGGATAGGTGTTGTTCTGTCAAGGCCTGATGCAACTTGGGTTGCGCCGGTGCCGATGGTGAGCATAAGATCAACGCCCTTTGACATAAACGTGCTGACGATGGTGGTCATTGTTTCTTCGTTGCCTTGTGCGTTTTGGTCGTCAAAAGCAACTGTCTTGCCTGCGGCGTTCATAAGGCGGGTGAGTTCTTCTTGGAAACCTCTGTTGGCTGCGCCAAGAGCGTCGTGTGCCACGGGTTGAAGGATGCCCACTGTGAAGTCTGCTTCTGTCTTGTCACAAGCGGTGAAACCGATTGTTGCCAGTGCTGCCACTGCAAGGACGATTGCGATGAGTTTAAATGATTTTTTCATGACTCTTCTCCTATATGTCATTTGTTTTTTTTTGTCGTGTTAATAAAAAAGGAACTTACCTCTACGATAAGTCCCCGTTATTCATAAAAAATGTGTACAAAAACTATCGTAGTTTATTTACTAAGATTATCGAAATAATAATAGCCGTAAAATGCGAAAGTTCTCATAGTTGCTCCGTTTCTTTGATGACTAAATTATCACCCCGAAAGCGTGATATGTCAACTGATTTTTTGTCGAATTATGCAAATTTGCAAAAATCGGCACTTTAAGTCGTATTTTTATGCGATTATGCACCTTCAAGAAGCATTTTGTCTGCGATGAGGGCGATAAACTCTCCGTTTGTAGGCTTTTCGTTGGGCGAATAAACCTTGATGCCGAAGATTTGATTTATGTTTTCAATCTTGCCCCTGCTCCACGCCACCTCTATTGCATGGCGGATTGCCCTTTCAACCTTTGAAGGTGAGGTGTCAAAGTGCTCGGCTATGGTGGGATAGAGTTTCTTTGTTATGCTTCCAATGATTTCGGGGCTTTCCACCGTCATCTTTATGGCTTCACGCAAAAATTGATAGCCCTTTATGTGGGCGGGTATGCCTACGGATATGAAAAGATTGGCTATCTTTTCATCAAGAGTGTGGTGTTTTGCACTTCTCTTTTCTATCTGCTGAGGAGAGGAAAAGTCGTCAAGGGTTGCCCTCAACACGTCAAGGCTGAAAGGTTTTGCAAGGAAATAACTTGCGCCGTAGCGGAGTGCCTTTTGCACAAAGCCGTCTGTTGCCAACTGAGACATCATAATGACGGTGGGACGCTTGACACCAAGGGCGGTCAACACACCGAAGCCGTCCAGTTCAGGCATAACGATATCCAAAAGAAGAAAATCGGGGTTGAATTTCTCCACAAGTGCCAAAGCCTCTACGCCGTTTGATGCGACGCCCACAACTTCGTACTTGTCGCTTGAAACAAAATATTCTTTCAGGCTCAAAGTCAAGCCTGCGTTGTCGTCAGCAATAACGATTCTTTTCATAAAATCCTCCGAAAAAGGTAGTGCACTCATAATATCACCTTTTTTGCGCGCGAAAAAATAAAGAAAAAGGGGGAAATCCGTATTCTTTGTCTAAATTTGTAGTATTTTGGGGTATTTCAATTTGAAAATTCAGTTTAGCAACTTCAATGACGAAATTTTAACATTTTTTGGATAGATTTTCAACCTTTTCACCATATATTTTCAACAATTTTTTTCAACAATTTTTCGCACAACAAAATAATTGGTGAAAAGTTTGGTCATAAATATATTTTCTATCTTTCACGCATAGTATAAAAACCAATCATTTCACTGAATACAACCCTTATTTCATTTGTTTTTTTCTTTTTTGAAGGTGGTTTTAAGAAAAATTTTTGCATAAACAATAAATATTGTTTTTTTTGTGAAAAAACAGTTGACATCTACGCAACATATAAATATTATATATGCAAAATTGCAAAAAACGAGGGACTTATGGCCAAATATAAAAAATGTGAACGTTGTGAGCTGAACTGGATTCCTGTTGAAGAAGACCTTTGCGAAGTCTGCAAGGCAGAACTCGGCAGAGAAAGCAAGATTCATCTCATCGAAGACGACGAAGATGAAAACATCTTGGGTGAACGCATCTGCCCTATCTGCAAAGAAAACTATCTTGAAGACGGCGAAGACATCTGCTCCGCTTGCAGACACGAAAGAGACAAACAAAAAGAAAAAGAAAAGGCTGAGGACAACTGGGACTTTGAAGACGACGTCATTGAAGACGAAGAGGAAGAACTTTCACTCAATGCTCTTCAAGAAGAAGAAATCGAAGAAGATTTCGATGACGAAGAAGAAAACAATGACGACCTTGACTTTGATGAATCTTTCGTTGAGTTTGAAGAAGGCGACTACGACGAAGACGAAGAAGACGAGGACGATGACCTCTAAGAAATCCAAAACAAAAGGCACTCAAACGAGTGCCTTTATTTTTGTTAGTCTATTTCACGCATATATGTTGATACCATAGGCATCTTTGACGTAAAACGCCATGATTTCTTCTAGGACATCAAATACCGGTTTGAACATTTCTCTTGTGACAAGATCCTTTGTCTCAGGGTTTTTTACGAATGCATTGACCGAGATTGTGCTCTCCAAAACAAAACTTAAGTTTCGTTCCTTGTCAACCACTCTATACGTTGCCATTGCATATTGACCAGACACGCTGAAGCCTTGCAAAACACACACTCTAGCATCATCATATATGGTTATCTCGGCACTTTTAGGAATGTTTTCCGCGATTGAAAAGCCAAACCGACGAAACGCGCTGATACCATATTTATTGCCTATGGCAGTTGCTATTGCATTTACTACTGCTTCTACCGCGCTATTATCTTTGGTTTCAAGATAGTAATTGAATCCTATCGGATTTACCACTTTTTCGGCTGGATAATAATCTTCAATGAAAGCATTTCCGTCCAACACTAATTTGCCAAACGAAAACTTTTGTCCACGGGGATCAAGAAGTTGTATTCCACAATCTTCTTGGAAAATCTTGACCACCTTGTTGACCTCTATTGTATAACCGATAATTTCTTTGCTGTTGAAATACAGGTACTTGTCATTTTCTGTCTCTGGATTCGGTGTTTGCAATGCCAAATTGATAAATACACCACACACAGCCAAAGCCGCAGCCAAAAGAACAGACGTCACCACGATGATGGCGATCTTTGCCTTCTTTGTCAATGGCTTCTTCTCTTTTTTGACTGATAAGGAATTGTCTTTCATATTCTCGTTTTTCATAGTTTCCTCCTGAAAATAAATTTGACGGCACTAGGGGAATTATGATAAGGGGAGTCCCGTCATCTTATTTATATCATACGTGTGCGTACGTGTCAATATTTTGTTTTAATTGAAAAACCGACCTGCGTGGCCGGCTTTTTATTTTATTTATTGTTATATTATTTCTCTATTATTTATTGAAATATAACCCTTTTTAGGCTTAATTCAATTACGACTAGTCCAAAGGCTCAAAGTCGCTGGCGGGGTGCTTGCAGAGAGGACAGATGAAGTCGCTGGGGAGAGGGTCGCCTTCATAGACGTATCCGCAAATCTTGCACACCCAACCCTTTTTCTTGGCAAGTTGAGGCTTGGGCTTCACGTTGGATTGATAATAGCTGTAAGTCATTGTTTCAACCTTTGACAGGTTTTGTGCTTCTGTCACTGCTGAGATGAACATTCCGTGGGTGTCAAGGTCAATATACTGCTCCACTTCAAGTGAAATGACTGCATTGACGTACTTGGGCAGGCACACAAGTCCGTTTTCTGTGCGGAGAGGGGTGCATCCTTCAAACTTGTTGACGTTTCTTCCACTTTGGAAACCAAACACCTCAAACACCTTGAAAGGCGCTTCAGTTGAAAGGCAGTTGACGTTCATCTTGCCAGTAGCCTTGATGGTATCGTGGGAGTAGTTTTGTTTGTTTATGGTGACTGCAACTCTATTTGGAGTGTTGGTCACTTGGCACACTGTGTTGCACACAAAACCATTGTCCTTTGTGCCGTCGTTGGAGGTGACTACGTAAAGGCCGTAGCCGATGTTGAAAAGTGCTGTGTTGTCAACTGCCATATCAAATAAACTCCTTTGCAAGTGCTTCGATTTCTGCGAGATTTGCTTCGTTCACTGCGGATCTAATTTTGACGTTGGTTTCAGCAAAGGTCAAGTTCTTTCCACCTTCAAGCATACCCTTCATGATCTTTGTTGCCATAGGTGCCCAGGTGCCGTTTTCCATGAAGCCGATTTGTCTGTTTTGATAGCCTCTTTCGGTGAGAGCATCGATGAACGTACGCATAAAGGGGAATATGTCGCCGTTGTAGGTGGTGGTTGCAAGGATAAGTTTGCCATACTTGAAAGCGTCTTCAACTGCTTCTGCCATATCTTCTCTTGCAAGGTCGCAAGTTGACACCTTGGGGCAACCCAATTCCTTCAACTTGTCTGCAAGGAGTTCAACAGCTTTCTTCGTGTTGCCATAGACAGAGGTGTATGCGATGAAAACGCCCTCTGCTTCAACGCCGTATGAAGACCAAAGGTTGTAGAGGTTGAGATGATATTCAAGATTTTCAGTGAGGATAGGTCCGTGGAGGGGGCAGATTGTTTGGATGTCAAGGGCGGAAGCCTTCTTCAAAAGGCCTTGCACTTGCACGCCGTACTTGCCCACGATGCCGAAATAATATCTTCTTGCTTCGCAAGCCCAGTCTTCTTCAACGTCCAGTGCGCCAAATTTGCCAAAAGCGTCTGCTGAGAAGAGAACTTTATCTTTGTTGTCGTAAGTGACGATGACTTCAGGCCAGTGCACCATAGGTGCGGTGACAAATGTGAGGGTGTGTGCGCCAAGATTGAGGGTGTCGCCTTCGCCCACTGCCATACGTCTGTCACTAAACTCTGTGCCGAAAAATTGCTTCATCATCACAAAGGACTTTGAGTTGGACACGATGGTTGCATTAGGATATTTGTCCATAAATGCAACAACACTGCCTGAGTGGTCGGGCTCCATGTGTTGGACGATGAGATAATCAGGTGCTTTGCCGTCAAGGGCTTTGTCGATATTGTCAAGCCACTCTGCGGTGAAACCTTTATCAACTGAGTCCATAACTGCAACTTTTTCGTCAACGATGAGGTATGAATTGTATGCCATGCCGTTTGGCACAACGTATTGTCCTTCAAAAAGGTCAATTTCGTGGTCGTTTACGCCGACGTAAAGAATATCGTTTGAGATTTTCATTGTTTTCTCCTTGGAATTTCTGTTTGGTGTATATATTATATCACCAAATATGCCGATTGACAATAATTCCCTATTTGCTTTTTTCTCTTATTTTGCCCTTAAATCAAGTGCAAAATTCACTGCGCCGTGATATAATTTTGGCGGTGATACTATGAAAAAGAATTTAGACAAGAAAAACCAAAGTTTGTTCAAAAAGTTTATTGCGTACTACAAGCCCCACAAAAAGACTTTTACCCTTGATATGCTTTGCTCGTTTATTTTTTCTGTGGTGGGACTTTTGTACCCTATGATGACAACCCAAATTCTTGACGTCTACATCCCAAACGGAATGATAAAGGAAATCCTCATAATGTCCGCAGTGCTTCTTGCGGTCTATTTCCTCCGCGCCGGAATGAACTACTACATCAACTACTACGGTCACGTCATGGGTGTGAAGATGCAGTCCCAGATGCGCAGTGACCTTTTCAGCCATCTTGAAAAACTGCCCTATTCCTTCTACGACAACAACGAAACAGGTCAACTTATGGCACGTATGACCAACGACCTTTTCAACGTCAGTGAACTTGCTCACCACGGCCCTGAAAACCTTTTCATCACCTCATTTATGACGGTGAGTGCATTCATATATCTCTGCACAATCAGCTGGAAACTTTCCCTCATCATCTTCGCCTTCCTGCCCTTCCTCATCCTAATTGCTTGGGCATCAAGAAAGAATATGACAAAGGCTTTCCAAAAGAGCCGTGAAGAAATTGGCAACATCAACGCTTGCCTTGAAAACAGCATTGCAGGCATCCGTGTCACAAAGGCATACGCCAACGCCGAGCACGAACAAGAGCGCTTTGAAAAGAGCAATATGGGCTTTGTGAAAGCACGCTCAAAAGCCTACAAAGCAATGGGCACTTTCAGCAGCAGTATGAACCTTGTGACAAGTGTGTATAACGTCATCGTTCTCCTTGCAGGGGGCCTCTTCTGCATCTACGACAGCGCCAACTTTGACTATGTTGATTTGGTTGCATTTATGTTGTCAATAAATCTGTTCATTTCACCAATTCAAACGTTAATCACCTTCTTTGAGCAACTTCAAGACGGGATTACGGGATTTAAGCGCTTTGACGACATCATGGTGACACCCGTTGAAGAGGACAAAGAAGACGCCCTTGAAGTGGAAAGATTTGAGGGAGAAATCGCCTTTGAAAACGTCACTTTTGGCTATGATGAAAGGACAGTCATTGACAATATTTCCTTGACAATCCCCAAAGGAAAAACCTATGCTCTCGTAGGCGCAAGCGGTGGTGGAAAGACAACACTCTGTCACCTTGTGCCCAAGTTCTATCCTGTTGAAAACGGAGATATCAAAATTGACGGCACAAGCATAAAAGACATCACCAACCGCTCACTCCGTCAAAACATCGGCATTGTCCAACAAGACGTATTTCTCTTCACAGGCACCTTCCGTGACAACATTGCATACGGAGACATCAATGCCACTGAGGAGCAAATTGTTGAGGCTGCAAAAAAGGCAAACATCCACGACTATATCGTCAGCCTTGAAAAGGGCTATGACACCGAAATCGGTGAGAGAGGCATCAAGCTTTCAGGTGGACAAAAGCAACGTCTTTCAATTGCAAGAGTGTTCCTCAAAAACCCCTCAATCCTCATCCTTGACGAAGCCACCTCTGCCCTTGACAACGCAACCGAAACCCTCATCCAAAACGCATTGTCAGACCTCTGCGTGGGCAGGACGACAATTGTGGTTGCACACCGCTTGTCAACAATCCACAACGCAGACAAGATCGTTGTCATCAACAAAGGCAGAATTGAAGAAAGTGGCTCTCACGACGAGCTCATTGCCCTTGACGGCATCTACAAGAAACTCCACGATGCTCAATACAAAGACGGCAACCTAGACGGACTGATTGATTGCAATTGACAAAAAGCACTCCAACACGGAGCGCATGTATAAAATCAACGCAAGTGGCAAATACTACCCTTGCTCAAATATGGGCAAAGGAGTAAAAATGGAAAATAACACCAAAAACAAAACAACAAACAATGCAAACAAAGCCCAAAAGGCAACAACAAAGAACACAGCAAACGTCAAAAACAAGACAGCAAACACAAAGAATTGTGGCAAAGGCTGTGACTGTAAGGAAAGATAACTTACAAAAAAAGAGCGACAACGTCGCTCTTTTCTTTTATCCTTTTTTGATTTGAGTTTGATGTTTATCTTGTCAATTTTGTGTTTGGCAAGTTAGAATATCGCCTTCAATTACAGCTTTTCAACCACTGCGCCGTCTTTGGTGTCCTTGACGGAATAACCGAGGGCGGTGATTTTGGCTCTTATTTCATCGGCAAGTGCCCAGTTTTTGTTTGCCTTGGCTTCTGCCCTTTCATTGACAAGTGCCATAACTTCGGCAGGAGCATCGTTTGAAGGGGTTTCATCAACCTTCTTTGCCTCTGCTCTTGCAATGTAGGTTTTGGGGTCTTCACGGAAGAAACCAAGAAGACCATAGGTCTTTTTCAGCACTGCAACGTCGTCTGTTGCGGTGTTGTCGCCGGTGTTGACCTTTGCCTTAATCTTCTTGAAAATGCCGAAGAGGTTTGCAAGGGCTTTTGCGGTGTTGAAGTCATCGTCCATACATTGTTTGAAGCTGTCTTCAATGCCTTGGCTGTCGGTGTCACCGTGGTCTGTGCCAAATTTTGCATAGACGCTTTCAATGACCTTGTAAAAGCCTGTCAAATGCTTTTCTGCCTCGGGGAAGAGGGTGTCGGTCACGTTGATGTCACCACGATAGTTGGTTTGAAGGAGTGCAAACTTGATGGTTTCAGGGTGGTATGCTTCAAGAAGGTCGTGAAGCACAAGGCTGTTGCCCAGTGATTTGGACATCTTTTGTCCGTTGACTTTGATGAGTCCGTTGTGAATCCAATATTTTGCAAAAGTCTTGCCGGTGAGGGCTTCGGTTTGTGCGATTTCATTTTCGTGGTGAGGGAAGATGAGGTCTCGTCCACCGCCGTGAATGTCGATTTGATCACCAAAGGCTTTCATATTCATTGCAGAGCATTCGATATGCCAACCGGGACGGCCTTTGCCCCAAGGTGATTCCCAGTAAGGTTCGCCCTCTTTTGCGGATTTCCACAGAGCAAAATCCAAAGGATTTTGTTTGTTATCTTCATTTTCTATGCGGACACTTTCAAAGGCGTCTTCAAGTTTTCTACCACTAAGCTTGCCGTATCCAGAGAAACTTTCCACTGCAAAGTATACGTCGCCTTCACTGGTTGCATAGGCGTGACCCTTTTCAATGAGTTTTGCGATGAAGTCCATGATGCCGTCCATGGTGCAGGTTGCTTTCAACCACACGTCAGGGTCGTCCACTTGAAGTGCTCTCATTTCCTGGTCAATCTTGGCAATCATCATCTCTGCATACTTGTCTGCAGGGATACCTGTTTCATGGGATTTGGCAATGATTTTGTCGTCCACGTCGGTGTAGTTGCGTGCGTAAGTGACGTCATAACCACTCATCACTAAATACTTGCGGATGATGTCGTAAATCAGTGCTTGATAGGCGTGACCGATGTGTGCTTCGCCACTGACGGTGATACCGCAGGCGTACATTGTCACTTTGCCTTCGTGTAGAGGAACAAATTGCTCCTTCTTTCTTGTCATTGTGTTGTAAATTCTAAGCATAAAATCCCTCTTTTAGCTGTCAAGCGCAAGGCTTGACTTCTCTCTCTTTTGCTTTTCGGGTTTGTATTTTTTGTTTGTTTTCGTGATTCTAATCGGCTTTTTCGCACTCATCAGCATTGACGGGAGCGTTGTTTTCATCAATGGTTATGGAGTATCTGCAAGCACGGATGCCTGCGTTCTTTTCAAGCTCATATATGCGGTCATTAAGTCGCTTGAATTCCTCCATAATAGGGTCGGGGAGAAGCACTTGGTCCATGTCGGCAACTCTCTTGCCTGCTTGCTTCACCACTCGTCCCGGCACACCTACAACGGTGGAGTGAGGGGGCACTGATTTCAGTACCACACTGCCTGCGCCGATTTTGCTTCCTGTGCCTATTGTCAAAGGTCCAAGGACTTTTGCCCCTGCCGACACCATGACACCCTCTTCAAGGGTGGGGTGACGCTTGCCTATATCTTTGCCTGTGCCACCCAAAGTGACACCTTGATAAAGTATGCAGTTGTCGCCGACCTCAGCGGTTTCACCTATGACGACACCTGCACCGTGGTCAATCATAACACTCTTGCCTATCTTTGCGCCCGGGTGTATTTCAACACCCGTGTGCCTGCGTGACGTGTTTGCCACTATGCGCGCAAGGGTTTTGTGACCGCTTGTCCAAAGGTTGTGGGCGGTGATATGTGAGCAAAGTGCCTTGTAGCCTGCATAAGTAAGGCGCACCGCAATACGATTGGTTGCGGCAGGGTCACTTTCCATAACCTTTTCAAGATAACTCTTTTTCAGTTGCGCCTTTGTCATAACTATGAAAGGACGGCAATGCCGTCCTTATATACTATTCTTCTTTATCCTCAGTGGGTGCAACTTCGGTTGCATCTTCAACTGCCAATTCAGGAAGGGTGTCTTCTTGCATTGCAGGGTGGACAGGTCTTTCAATTTCAGGAGTTGTGGGATCATCAAAGAGAAGGTCGATTTCTTCTTCGTAGATGGTTTCCTTCTCATAGAGAAGTTTGACCATTGCGTCCATAACTCTGCGGTGCTCTTTGAGGATTGCAAGAGCTTTTTGATATTGCTCGTCAAGGATGCGCTTGACTTCCTCATCAATCTTTGCAGCAACAGCGTCACTGTAATTCAGTTGAGTTTGATAATCTCTGCCAAGGAAAACTTCTTCGCTTGCGCCAAGATACATTGTGCCGAGGGTTTCACTCATACCCCATTCGGTGACCATCTTACGTGCCAGTTTGCTTGCCCGTTGAATATCGTTGCTTGCACCTGTTGAAACATCCTTGATGACGATTTCTTCTGCGGCTCTGCCACCGAGAAGCATTGTGATGTTGTCAAGAAGCTTTTGCTTGGTCATATGGTTGTCATCATTGGTGGGCAAGGTGATTGTGTATCCTGCTGCTTGACCACGAGGAATGATGCTGACTTCGTGGACGTTGTCACAATATTTCACACTCTTTGCAATGATTGCGTGACCACTTTCATGATATGCAGTGATGCGCTTGTCTGTTTCGGTGATGACACGGCTCTTCTTTGCAGGGCCTGCGATGACCTTGTTGATTGCTTCACTGATGTCGTGCATATTGATTGCCTTTCTATCCTCACGGGCGGCAAGGATTGCTGCTTCGTTGAGCATATTTTCAATGTCTGCACCGGTGAATCCTGCCGTAAGACGTGCAACGTTTTTGAAATTGACGTCGCTTGCAAGAGGTTTGTTGCGTGAGTGCACCTTCATGATTTCTTCTCTGCCCTTGACGTCGGGGACGTTGACGTAAACTTGTCTGTCAAATCTGCCCGGACGCATAAGTGCGGGGTCGAGGATGTCTGCACGGTTGGTTGCAGCCATGACGATGATGCTATCGCTTGACTCAAAACCGTCCATTTGAACGAGGAGTTGGTTCAAAGTTTGTTCTCTTTCATCGTTGCCACCGCCAAGACCTGCGCCACGTTGACGGCCAACTGCATCGATTTCATCGATGAAGACGATGCAAGGCATATTCTTTTTGGCTTGGTCAAAAAGGTCACGGACACGTGATGCGCCCACACCCACGAACATTTCAACAAAGTCTGAGCCTGAAATTGAGAAGAAAGGCACGTTTGCTTCACCTGCCACTGCCTTTGCAAACAAGGTTTTACCTGTTCCGGGAGGGCCGACAAGAAGGACACCTTTGGGGATTCTTGCGCCGATTTCGGTGAACTTTTTGGGATTCTTCAAGAAATCGACAATCTCTTGAAGCTCTTGCTTTTCTTCTTCTGCACCAGCCACGTCAACAAAACGAACTTTGCTGTTGGCGATTTTGTTTGCCTTTGTTTTGCCAAAGTCCATTGCCTTGTTGTTGACGTTGGCACTTCTTCTCATAATAAACAAAAGGAGAAGTCCGCCCACAATGAGGACGATGATAGGCACGATAAAGGTGCTGAGGTTTGCACTTGATGAGGGATCATCATAAAGTACGGTCACACTGGGTGCACCCTCTTCTTGCCACTTTGCAAGGGTTTGTTCAAAGGCTGTTCTTGATGCGATATGGGCATAGTAGTCATAATCTTCTGCGCCGACGAGCAGGATTTTGACTCTGTAATTTCCTTCAACTGAAAATGCGGCAACCCTGCCACTCTTGTACATACCTTCAAGAGTTGCGCTGGTCTTGTCGCTGTTGAGGTACGGCACTTCTTCGGGTCCAGTCAAACTGAACGCCAAGATGATTGCAACGATTGCAAGCACCACCACTGCGCCGATAATCAAAAATTTTTTTGTAGTAGGTTTCATTATTCCTCCAAGGGCAAAAGCCCTGATTGTACGTCTTCACGCGCGCTTCCGCACGCTCTGCCTGCGGGTTATACAAGCATATGTCCTATTATTATAATATAGCACCGCACTATTGTCAACGAGTGTGCGTACACTTTTCAATGGCAAGATGCACTTTGATGATGAATCAAGTGCATTAAAATTGTCTTAAAACAAGGAGAAATTTTAAGGATTATTTGAAGATGATTTCAGGGGGTTTTGGCTGTGATTTTGTGGAGCAAGTCAAGATCTGCTCAACTGCCTCTTTTATCATAACAGCCACTTTATCCGCCATTTTTGACACTTTATCTATATTTGCGGTCAAAAGTGCAGATATATGGTCTGTGTCTTTGTCCCCAACAACACCAAGCACTCCAACGTCGCCAAACCGCCTCTTTTCGCCCTTTATCCCGGCAGGGCAAACCCCGTCAGTGCGCACTGCAATTTTGCCAATCCGCTCTCGCTTTCCAAGTGAAGCATCCACCGACAAAATCACGTCACCCTCGTGCACTCTCTTGACAAAAGAGATATATTCCTCCATATTTCTTGCAGTCACAGGGTTTTCAAGAGTGCCATAGACAAAGCAAGGAAGGTTGTTTTCTTTCAAAAAACTGCCCACTCTAGGACCAAATGAATCGCCGTTTACCGTGGGTGTGCCAAAGCATACCACCACAATTTGCCCACCTTTTTTCAACTTATTTTCAGAACTTTCCATAAGGAAATTATTGCCTGAAAACAACTGCAATATCCTTGATTTTTGGGTTTTATGGCTGGTTTTTTGGGATTTTTGTCGGCAAAATCACTCACCTTGTGCCCTCGTGTGCGATACGCGTTTTCATTTCAATACAAATTTTTCTTGCATTAACCCGCGCGTGAGTTTATAATATAATTTAACAATGACAAGAGAGAGTGTTTCATTATGTTTATGACCACCCTGTCTGCCACCACTTGGTACGCAGACGTAGCACTGATAGCAATCCTCGTCCTCTTCACACTTTTGGGTGTGGCAAGGGGTTTTGGCAAGTCCATGAAGGGATTTGTGATGACCGTCACAATCATCCTTGTTTCACTGCTCATTATGGGATTGCTTCACAAGACTGTCATGGACTCCTCTCTCGGTCAAAGCCTGTCCTCTGCAATCGGCGGAACGTCCTCAGGTTGGGGCGTTGAGTTCAACGAAATCGTCTATTCTGACGAAGGTGGCAGATATATCCTCATTGACGGCGCAAGACAAAACCTTGCAGATATGGGCATCAAGGGTATGATCGCCAACTGGCTGGCAGGTCTGTTCATGGCAGAATATGGTGTGCAATCCCTTGCAGGGGTGTGCGTGCACAACGTGGTCAGCCTCATCGTTTGCGTTGCTCTCTTCCTTGTCAGTTGCATCGGCCTCAGCATCATATGTTCAATCATTAAAGGCATGACAAAAAATATGCACCACAGCGAGTCAAAGCCCGTCCGCATCATAGATAGAATCCTTGGCGGTGTGGTTGGTCTTGTCACTTCTGCGGTGCTTATCATGGTTGTCCTTGCCATAATCAAAGCAGTCGGGGACAAAATCCCCATCGTGGTTGACTATATCAACCAATCAACGGTGTGCAAGTTCTTCTATGACCTGAACCCCATAGGCACCGTGCTTGCAGACATCTTCACAAAACGTTAAACCTCGGGGCTCTTTCGCATGAAAGAGTCCTTTTGGATTTTAGGAGTAAACTATGAGAGTTTTGAAAGGTACACTCACGTTTGTTCTCGGCATCATCATGGGCATAGTGCTCTTTGTTGGTGCAATCGCTGGCACAATTTATGCTGTTGCCACCTCTTTCACCATAGGTGATATCACTGAAAAAGTCGGCCTCACCGGTGAAAAAGCCATCTTTGACGAAGGCAGTGAAATCACAAACAAAACCATCTGGGAGGTTGGTCAAGACCTTATTGCTGACGTGCAAAATATCGGCAATATGTCCTTGAACGAAATCGCTGAAAAGTACGGCCTTACAAAACACACCGACAACTTTGGCGAAATCAGTGGCATTGACATCTCCCCTATCTTTGACGTGCCCATCAATCAGTTGAAGGACAACCTAGGGGTGATTGTGGACAACATAACCTTGAACGATATCGGCGAGTTTGCCGGTATGGATTTCACTGAATATGGTCTTCCTATCCTTGAAGACAACTTGTACAGTCCTGTCACAAAGGCTCTTGATGCAATTTTGAAATCCATTGACGGGGACAACATCACCCTCCGTCAAATTGAAGACAACTTTGGCATCACTCTTGGTGAAAACGCAATCTTCAACCAAATCAAGGACACTCCCCTCTCAACCTTTGGTGACGTCATCAACGGTATTGAAGTGGGCAAAATCATTGACGCAGACTGCGACAAGTTTGTAAAACTTGGTGAAAACCAAATCTACGTCAAGGTGGACAGATATGAAGAAGTTATGGGTGACGAAATCGACCTCGTGAAAGAGGGTGCAGCCACCTACGTCTACGGAAGAAGCGGAGATGAAAACCTTGTCCGTGAACTTCGTTTTGTGAAGAAAACCACAACCGACGAAGAAGGCAACACCATTGACGTGGTTGACGAACACGGCAACCTTGTCTACAGAGTAGACAACACCTGCTATACTGCAACGGAAGACAACGACAAAGTGTACTATCGCTTCATTGAGTTTGAAGCATACGACCCTGAAACAATGCCTGCCACAAGTGAGTTTTATGTCAAAGCATACGGCAACCACTTTGTGGAACTTGGCGGTGAATACGTACCCACAACAGACGGCTACGTGCTCCTTTCAAGTTTTGCAAAAAATGAGGGTGGCTCTCCCTTCACCACCGACGAAGGCAAAGTGACTGTCTCTAGCAACGTTTACGTCTATGACGACACTCTCGGTGCATTTGTCATCGCGCCTACATTTGGTCTTAATCCCGAATATGCACCTGCAACAAAGGATAGCCGTCTTGACGAAGGCTTTGACGGATACGTGAGAGTGCACGCAGGCTCCTCTGACGTGGCAATCCAAGTCATTGCATACACATCTGTCAGCGGACTTAACAACGCCACCGACACCCTTATGTCCTTGAAACTTGGTGACCTCATCGACGTGACCGAGGACAGCGCAACAATTCTTCAAACCTTGAAGGACAAGCCCCTCAACAAACTCAGTGACAGCATTGACGACCTTATCCTTGGTGACGTCATTGAAATCACCTATTCACTTTACGCAGAAGATGAAAAGGGCGACTACGTGAAGATTGTTGACGGCGACAACTTCTATTATACTTTGTATAATCCCACCCTCCACAGCGGTGAAACAAGATACACCAAGATGGCAAGCGGTGACCCCAATCACCCCGACTATCTCCTTGCAACAGAGGCAGAAATCGCCAACTCATCAATCCAAAAATTCTATCTTGACGAAGCCACCAACACTATGGTCAGTGGCACTCCCGCAGGCGAAAACCTCTACGTAATAGGCAGTGCATCAAGCAAGATTCTCCAACGTCTTGCAAGCATTTCAATCGGTGACTTCTCTGACGCATTCAATCTTCTCGTCCTCGGTGACGTCATTGACGTGGATATGGACACCTACGAAGTTGTGCCCGCAGGCTTCGACTTCTCCACCGCAGCAGTTGACGACGAATTCTACACCTTTGACGGAAGCAAATATTGCATCTGTGACGATCCTGAAACCAAGATTGCCACAGAAACCATCTACAAACTTGTTGAAAAGAGCGAAACAAGTTCAATCCTCAAAAAACTTGCTCTTGTCAAGGTGGACAATATGTCCAGCGAAATGGAAAGCCTCATTGATACAATGCGCCTTGACGAAGTCATGGACATTGACGCGGACGTCTATAAGAAAGTGACTGACACCAGTGACACCACAAAGACTTACTACCGCTATGACGACGGCCTCTTCATTGACGTGGACAGCGACTATATCACAGCAAATCCCACCGAGACCTACTACGTCATCGTGGCAGAAGGCACAAGCCACGCAATCGTGAAAAAGATGGCTCGCCTCAATATCGCAGATATTGGCAACCGTATGGAAGACGTCATCAACACAATGCGTCTTGACGAAGTCATCACCATTGACCCCGTCCTCTATATGCCCCACGCAGAGGGCAAATATGTGTATGTCAGCAGTGGCAACTATTACACTTTGTACAACCCCGCAGTCCACGAAGACAGCACAAGATATATCCGTGTCACAAATGGTGACTTCACTTACCGCCTTGCAACTGAAGAAGAAATCGCAGACGGCAGTGTGACCAAATACTACTGGAATGACACCGAAAAACGTATGGAAACCACTGGCAGCGGTGATGCCTACGTTGAAGCAACTTATTCATCACTTATGCTCCAACGTTTCGCTCGCGTCAAGATCAGTGGGTTCTCAAACGCACTTGACGGGCTTGCTCTCTCAGACGTTATGGATATCGATGCAGACGTCTACAAGAAAGTGGCAGACACCAGCGACACCACAAAGACCTATTACCGCTACGACAACGGCCTCTATATTGAGGCAAACAGTGATTATATCACTGCAAATCCCACCGAAACCTACTTCTCTGTGGATTCATACGGCACAAGCCATATCGTCATGAAGAAGATGGCATATCTGCCTGTCACCGACCTTGGCAACCGTATGGAAGACGTCATCAACGACCTCTATCTCAAAGACCTTATGGACATCTATGAGTTTGACGTCATCAAAGATGACACCGCAAACTACGGCGTTGAAGGTGAATATCTTGTGCCTTACGATGACGACTACACCATCTATGATGGTGACGAGGCTCACTACTTCTCTTTCATCCGTGATGACAACGGCAAGTATTATCTCCGTGAAACAATGCACTTTGCCCTCAATGAAGCACAAACAAACGCTCTCAAAGACGGCGGTGCAATCACCTTTGACTACAAGCAACTGACCGATGCTGAAAAGGTGACATTCCTTGCACAAATCACCACACAAGGCAACGGCTATTACAAGGATGACAAGGGCAACTACCACCACAACCCTGCACTTTGTGCTTACATCATCACCACAGGCATCCAACACGGCAACACCGACGGCTTTGAAAACGTGTATATCCGTGAGGCAGGCACAACCGTTTCAATGCCTACTTTCGCAAATCCCGTCAATGGCGGAACAAAGATGCTCTATGTCAAGGTGCTTGGCAACTACGTTGAATACAGCGCAACCAACCCTGTCCACGCAGACCTTGAAAAATATCTCCTCCTCAGTGACGGCTATGCCCTCGTTGAAGACAGCACCGCCGACACAAGAGACAAATTCTATCTCAAAGCAGACGGCACTTTCTCAGCAGATAGCACAGGCGCATACGCAGGCCTCACCTTCATCAAAAACACCATCAAGTACAGCAAAGGCGGAAAAGATTTCTACTATTACGCACCCCTTGACAGTGAATACAACCTTGCCGTGGGTCTTGGTGAAGTCATCCCCACCTTCTCAAAACAAATGGCTTCAACCACCTATATCGCAACCGATGAAGCCAGCGCAACCCTTGCCTTCTACGACAAGAAGCTCATCGCAAAAGACGAAGTGCCCGATGATGCCATAGACGTAGTCTACGTGAAGGAAACAATCGGCTATATCGTCAAAATCAACGGCGACAATGCTGCAGTCCTTGCCTTCCTCCAACTTATGAACGCAGGCACGAAGAAAGTGACATACGTGCAACAACAATCTGCACCGGCACTCAAAGCATTTGCTGTCCACGACGTCAAAGTCAACTCACTTGACACTGCCCTCAAGGAATTCACAATCAGCGATATGATGAATGTGGCTCCCGACAGTTTGTTTGACGATGAAGAGATCAAAAACGCAAGCATCGACGACCTCGGCACAGTCTTCCAAAACAAGTTGAAGAATATGACCATCCAAAACATCCTCGACTGGGGCAATATCACAACCCTCAGCGACGAAGTGCTGGCAATCATCGGTGAAGCAACCCTTGAAGACTTCTTCGCATCACTGTCCTACGCAAACGGCGACATCCACGTTGACATCGTCAAGTTGTACAACAGCATCTACGCTCGTCAAAACGCCGACGACTAAACCCAAACAACAAAAAAAAAGCACTCCGTTTGGAGTGCTTTTTTATTTTGCAAAATGTTTATTTTGCAAAGTTATATTTCTTGCAAGCAAGAAAGTATATTGCTTCGCAGTTATATTTGCCTACGGCAAGTGATATTGCTCACTATGTTCGCAGTTGCTGATTAAAGTTATAAATCGGCGCCTGTTGAGGGCTCGACCACCGTGAATTAGCGAACTTGTGAGCGTCCACTGCGAAAAGCAGTGTCAACGGCAAAGCCGCGCACCGAAGGTGCTGGGGTCCAGTCCTTAAAGCAAAACAAAAAGCACTCCGCTTGGAGTGCTTTATGGCGCCTGTTGAGGGCTCAACCACCGTGAATTAGCGAACTTGTGAGCGTCCACTGCGAGAAGCAGTGTCGTATGCGTAGCATAGTGGCATCGCCACTGGGGGTCCGTTATTGCTTTAAGACAACAAAAAACCTCTTCGTTTGAAGAGGTTTGTTTGGCGCCTGTTGAGGGCTCGACCACCGTGTATTAGCGAACTTGTGAGCGTCCACTGCGAGAAGCAGTGTCAACGGCAAAGCCGTGCACCAAAGGTGCTGGGGGTCCAGTCCTTTAAGCAAAACAAAAAGCACTCCGATTGGAGTGCTTTATGGCGCCTGTTGAGGGACTCGGACCCCCGACACTGCGGTTAACAGCCGCATGCTCTACCGACTGAGCTAAACAGGCATAAACTTGATTTTGACTGTTTTGACCGACAAATCAAAAACAGGCATAATAAGCATTTTATTGCTGAATGCTTGTTTATAATAATCTTATTAAAGCCGTTTGTCAACTGTTTTTCAAAAAACTTGCTTAAAGTGGCAAAATTTTTGTTGCTATTGAAACTTTCGTTTTGGTGTTGTATAATCTAGAAAAGGTATTTTATGGCAATAAGACAACTTCAACCAAAAGACAAAGAGAATTGTAGGACAGTTTGTCATCAGACCGCAACTGCACCCAAGTATGTCAAATCTAAAGATTTGGTGTGTCTTTTGTATTGCGACTACTATGTGGACAACGAGGCGGACAACTGCTTTGTTGTGACAGATGATGACGACAATGCAATAGGATATATCCTCTGCGCAGAGGACCAAAAGAAGTTTGACAAAGGTGTCAAACCCTATCTTAAAAAGGCAAGAAAAATTGATTTCTTTGACGGACTTATGCCCATCCTTGAAAGCGTTGCTTTCAAAGGGTTGTGCAAAAAGTATCCTGCGCACCTTCACATTGACATTTTGCCCATAGGGCAAGGTCAAGGGCACGGCTCTAAGCTCCTAAAAGCCCTAGAAGAGCATTTGCGCGCAAAAGGCATAAAAGGGGTTAGGCTTGGTGTTGGCGGTGACAACACGGGCGCACATCGCTTTTACGAACGCAACGGTTTTGTGCTGTTGAAGAATTTGGGCGGTATGGGCAGAATATACGGCAAACAACTTTAATCCTTTCACAAAACAAAGAGCACTCCAATCGGAGTGCTTTTTTTGTTTTATCTTTTACGGAATTTGTCTATATTTATATAAAAAACGCGATATTGCGATGCATAGTGCGAAAGATACGTTGAGAACAGACCGACGCGTACTTGCCGTACGTGAGGGTTGGGCTCGGCGTGTCTGACAAAACTAGGCGCGCAATAGCGCGTTTTTTTAGTGCTTGAAGATGAAGACAGGTATAGGCGGTTCCTTCTTCCAATTATGAAAATAGGTGACTAGCACTTGATAACGGCTGTCGTCAAGGGTTTTCAGCCAAGGGATGAGGGCGTCTTTTTCTTCGTAGCCACTGTCTCCGCCATAGTAGATGCTGACACACATGACACCGCCACTCTTCAAGCAGTCGAGCCCTTTGAGGATTGCGGTTTTTGTGCTGTCAAAATGGGTGTAGATGCTGTGGTCGCCGTGAGGAAGATAGCCCAGGTTGAAGACTATGCTGTCCGCACTTTCCTTCTCTACGTATTCATCCATATTGGCATGGCTGTCAAGGACGAGGGTTGCGGTCTTGCCCTCTTTTTCAAGAAGTTCTTTTGTGGAATTGATTGCGCTTTCTTGTATGTCAAAAGCCACCACCTTTCCCTCCTTTCCAACAAGGTCGCAAAGGAAAGAAGTGTCATAACCTCTGCCTGCGGTGGCATCAATTGCCACTCCGCCGAGGGGTGTATATTTTTTCAAAACTTCGTGGACGATATAGAGCGCGTTCATTTTTTGTCCTCTCCGATGGCGTTGACTTCACCAAGAACTTTGTTCAACTTTTTCAGTGCTCTCACGTGCAGGACGATGACTGCTGAGGTGACACCGACACCCACTGCCAAAAGCACGGAGCCCAAGACATAGCCCCCTGTTGTGAGAAGATATATCCCTGCGCCACACATGGCAAGAGACACCGCAGTGAGCACTGCTGAAAGCCCCCATTGCTTTTTGATATTCTTCTTTATTTTGGTGATTGCTTGCTGTTTTCTTTCGGCAATATATTGTTCAAATTGCTTGTCGTCCATATCATTTCCTTTTTGCGTTTGTTTTCTAAACGGAGGTTTTATATGGCAAAATCCGCTAGATTAAGTATGTTTTTTGTTGTTTTGTCAATAATCGCACTATGCGCACAGTCAATGATTCAATCCTCATCACCAAAGAAAGAATACACCGTCTTGTAGGCGTGCCCCTCGTTGTGAAGGTGATGTCAGGGAGGGGAAAATCCTCTCTGTATCACGGTGAAGTGACGGCTGTTTTCCCTGCGGTGTTTTCAATCCGTACAGACTCTGGCGAGGTGAAAACCTTTTCATACAGCGACGTCCACAGTGGCAACGTGCTCTTTCTAAAACCCAAAGATTGACCTTTGATTGCACTTTGTTATTCAAAAAGCCCGCCTATTTGACGGGCTTCATTTATGCTTTCTTTTGCTTTTTCAGGACAACTGCCATCAGCACCACTCCTATGATGAGAGCAACTGCAACACCTAGCACGCTTGCCCAAACTTCAGTTTTGAAGAAGGCGGATTTCACTGTCAAGGTGTAGGCGTTTTCCACTTGACGATAGTCACCATATTGAGCGGTGATGACATATTCACCACTCTTTGTAGGTGCAAAGTCAAAGGTGTCACCTGTTGACACTTGCTCGCCGTTGACAAACCACTTGATGTCCTTTTCAGGGTCAACTCCTTCCATATTTGAAAGGCTGAACGTGACGCTGTCACCAGTGAAGATTGTGCCTGCCTTTTCACCCATATCACGGCCTTCAATATGTGAAGGTGTCACTTGGACGTGGCCTGCCACTGAGTCGTAGGAAACGTACTTGACCAAGAATTTTATTGAAGCACTGAAAGAGGTGCTGTCATTTGTGTAGGTGGCTGTGAGGCGGTATGTGCCCTTTCTGTCGGGAGTGTAGCCGATTGACTTGCCCATGCCGATTTCTTCACTTTCTCCGTCATATTCCTCAAACTCCCCTGTTTCCTTGCCGTCTTTGTCGAGGACAGGTTTTGACAAGATTTCAGTCAAAGTCCAAACCACCTTGTTTGCAAGGGCTGGATTGGTTGATCCAAAGGGTGCAAGGTCGGCGGTGAAGGTGATGGTGCCGTGTTGTCCACGATAGATTGTTGCGTCCGCGGACAACTCTTTGTCGTTGGTCATGGTGATTCCAGTAGGTTCAAGATAGGTGTCGGTGATAGGGTCGTTGACACTGGCGTAGCCCTCAAACTTAGGGAGGCTGTATCCGTTGTATTGGATTTCGCTCTTGGTTGAAGAGGTGAGGACATGTCTTGCAATGACCGTTGAAGAGGTTGCGCCTCCTGTTGTTTGCTCACGGAGGGTGACCACTGCGCTGACAACGGACACAAAGGCGGTTGCCATACTTGTGCCTGTTGAAGTGGTGTAGGAATCACTTGCACCCTTTGCAACGTAAATGCCGTCTGCAGGGGCAGTGACGTCATAGTCGCCGTAGTTGCTGTCCGTCTTGACACCGTTTTTGTCATAGCCCATGACGGAAAGCACACCGTCAAGTGATGCAGGATAACCCGCCTTTGATGAGGACACGTAGTTGTCGTTGCCTGCTGCTGAAACAATGACCATATCGCTTGAGGCGTTGAGGAAGAGTTGTTGATGCTTTTCGTAGTCCTTTGCAACGTAGCCACAAAGTGCAAGGTTGAGGACATCAATGCCCAAAGTGTCTTGGGTGTCCATGGCGTACTTTATGCCGTTTGCCACAGACGCATCGGGGAAAGCGGTTGTGTCGTCACGAGATGCCTTGATGGGATAAATCTTGATATAATCGCTGAGCCCCAACTCGTGTATCATCATTGCCATTATGCTGGCAACTGCAGTGCCGTGGCTGTTGGTGGTTTTGTCAACGACGTTGGCGATTTCATCTGCGGTGGGGTTTTTGACACCTGCAACACCGCTTCCAACAAAGGCGTTGTAGCCCTGCTCTTTTCCGTCCACCTTATAGAGGGTGTTTGTCTTTTGGAAAACTTCGTGGGCAAAGTTGACACCTGTGTCGATGACACCGATGACAACAGGATTGTTTTTGTCTGCACCTTGAATCCACTTTGACACGGATTCCTTCATGGCAGAGATATTCAAGTGGTTTTCACCATAATACCAAAACACGTCAGCATTGTCTGAAGATACACTGCCGTATTGGGTTGCCATTGCCACGCCAGTGGGCAAAAGTGCAGTGACGAGGACTGCAAGGACAAGGGCCATGGTGAGGATAAATTTGAGATTTCTTTTCATAACTGATTTGATATGTTTCCGTGTGTATGTCTTTCTATCGCAATCACGGACAAACACTTTTGCATTTTTTCGTTGACTACTCTTTATTCGGCGACAACTCTGTCAAGATAGTCCATTGAGAATTGGAGTCTGCGTAGGCTTTCTTCCTTGCCAAGGACCACTGCCATTTCCACTGCGCCACCGGGGGTTGAGGGTTGACCGGTCAGTGCCACGCGGACGCTGAACATAACTTGACCGCCCTTCATTCCGTTTGCCTCGGCAGATGATTTCATGGCTTCTTTTATGGCATCTTCTGTCCAGTCATCAAGACCTGCAAGTGCATCAAACGCAACTTTAAGTGCACGTTTTGCAACGTTAAAGTCCACTTTCATCTTTTGATGTACATACATATTGACGTCGTATTCATCAAAGTCAACAAGGAAGTCTATCTTTTCAGGAATGTCTGAAAGGACGTCAACACGGGTTTGCATAAGACGACTGATTTCGTAGTCATTGAACTTTCCGCCTGCCTTGCTCTTGAGGATATAAGGCAGTGAGACTTTGTAGAATTCATCAGGTGTCATAGCCTTCAAATATTCGCCATTGAGCCAGCGCATCTTTGCTTCGTCAAAGATTGCAGGACTCTTTGAAATGCCGTCCACGTCAAACTCTTCGATCATTTCTTCAATGGTCATTTTCTCCTTGTTGGTCTTAGGACACCAGCCAAGAAGTGCGATATAGTTGACGATTGCTTCAGGCAAATATCCTTTTGCCACAAAGTCCTCAAAGTTGGCGTCACCATATCTCTTTGACAGCTTGCGTTGTGCGTCTTTCATGATGGGTGACAAGTGAATGTATGTAGGTCTTTCCCAACCAAATGCATCGTACATAAGATTGTATTTGGGGGTTGATGAAAGATACTCCACACCTCTCATAACGTGGGTGATGCCCATAAGATGGTCATCAACGACGTTGGCAAAGTTGTAGGTGGGGAGGCCGTCACTCTTGAGAAGGACACCGTCTTCAATGTCTGCGCTTGCCACTGCGATTTCACCAAAAACAAGGTCGGTGTATGACGACACAACGCCTTCGGGCACCTTTTGTCTTATTACGTAAGGCTCGCCTGCTGCAACTCTTGCCTTTGCTTCTTCAAGAGGGATATTACGGCAATGTTTGTCGTAGGTGTGAAGACCGTTTTCGTCAACGATTGATTGGAGACGCTCCTTATCGCAGAAGCAGTAATATGCTCCGCCAAGTTCCACAAGTTTTTCGGCGTATTCCTTGTAAAGTCCCATACGCTCGGTTTGGACGTAAGGGCCGTATCCGCCGTCTTTGTCAGGACCTTCATCGTAGTCCATACCGGCAATGTTCAGTGTGCGATAAATTGCTTCAACTGCACCTTCAACCTTTCTTTCTTGGTCGGTGTCTTCAATGCGAAGGATAAAAGTGCCTTTATGTTTTCTTGCATAAAGGTAGGTGTAAAGACCTGTGCGAAGGTTGCCGATGTGCATAAAGCCCGTAGGTGAGGGGGCAAATCTTGTTCTAACTGTCATAATGTATCCTTTATTTTTGAGGAATAAGTCCGTTTTCCTCAAATGAATAGTATTTTCTGTCGCTAAAAATGAAATGGTCTTGAAGGGTGACGGATATGTTTTTCAGCATATCTCTTATCTTCAAGGTGAGGGCGAGGTCGTCAGCGGAGGGTGACAAATCGCCACTGGGGTGGTTGTGGGCAAGGAGTATGCCACAAGCACCGGTGCGGAGTGCGAAATCTGCAATCTCTCTAACTGGCACACTGACTGCAACGCCGTCACCGCTTGCCAACTTCTCCATGCGGATAAAGTTGTCCTTGGCGTCAACTGCCACCATATACACTTGCTCAATTTCCTTGCCGAAAAGTTTGGCTTTCATAAAATCTCTTGCCACACCTCTGCCTGCAAGGCTTATCTTTTCCTTTGCTCTATCGTTGGAATAAACACGAAGGACGTCGGGAAGTGAATTCAAAAAAATCGCTGCGTTTTTGGTCATACCCTTCACTGCCATAAGTCTATCCACGTCAGTGCTGAGCACGTCCGCAAAAGAGCCAAAGGTGTTGATGAGCTCGTGGGCTATGGCGTTTGTGTCCTTGCGAGGAATAAATGCAAAAAGCAAAAACTCCAAAATCTCGTGAGGTTGGAGTGATTCAATCCCTGCGGAAACAATCTTTTCGCGCAGTCTATCTCTGTGTCCGTCGTGCACTGCCATCACTTTTTGGTCAATTCCGCATAGTCGTTGAAGATGGTCATATCATTTCTGACAAGACGTACCAAAACGCGGATTGCGTCATCACTATCGATGAAGCCGTAGGTCTTTCCAATTATCTTCCAAAGGGCATAGCAGTTGAGGAAGTCATACCAAAAATATGCTTCGTCTTGAAGTTGGAAGATTTCAAGGAAGTTGAAAGACTCATATTTGCCGCTGTGCTTCAAGATTTCAATGAGGGTGTTCACTTCTTCGTTGTTGTCATATCTCTCATGGATGAATTTGAGCATATACTTTTTGACGTCTTTTGAAAAAGTGACCACACCTTGTTGCGCGTTGGCAATATCTTTCATGATAGGTGCGATATCGGGGTCCTTTGCATACTTTTGCAGGACCTTTTGACAAGGGAAAGAAAATGCTGTTGTCATAATAAAATATTATATATTAAAAAGCGTTTTATTGCAATATAAAAGTGCGTGTGTCCACGCACTCGTCAAAAATTTGTATACAAATTTTCAGCCCCAACCAAATCCACCCGTTTAGAATATCGGTTTTGATGTTTGGTTTTTGAGGTTAGATTTTGAAGACTTCCTCTCCATTTACTGTGAGAATTGCACTTTGGTGAGTTGCTGAAAGGCGAAGTTCGCCCTTTTCACACCTTCTCACAATGGTGAATCCGTTGTCAGTGACATCTTCAAAAGTGGTTTCACCAAGGAAGAAATCGGCATACTTTCTGCGGATTTCACCAAGGGTTTGATAGTGGCGGACAAGGTCAAGGTCCTCTCTGCCCCAAGGATAAGTGCCTCGGTTGAGAGGGTCTTCATAACCGTAAGCACCGGCTTCGTCACCATAATATAGACAGGGCATACCGGGGAGAATATATTGAAGTGTTGACGCCACTTTCAACCTGCTCTTTGCTTTGTTATAAAGTTCTCCTTCAAGGACCGCCACTGCTCTTTCTTCCTTTTTGTAGGGCGCGGGCACACCTGCAAGGACGGTGAGGATACGAGTGGTGTCGTGTGAGCCGACGAGGTTCATATTGACGTCAAGGCTTTCCTTAGGATAGTTTTCAAGGATACGGGTGATTCGGCCGACAAAATCGTAAGTTTTGCCACCAAGCACAAAGGAGATGATGCTGTCCTTGAAAGGATAGTTCATCACGCCGTCAAGTTGCTCACCCATAAAGTACGGGCGCCACTGACTGTACGCCACCTTTGTTGACGCGTCCTCCCACACTTCGCCTATGATTGAGCAATCGGGGTTGACGGATTTTATTTTCTTGCAAAGGTCGGTGGTGAAGTCAATAGGGAGCTCATCAACCACGTCAAGACGCCAACCTTTAACACCCATCTTCGTCCACTTTTCAATGACGCCGTTTTCACCTAAGATGAGGTCACGATAGCCCTTTGCGGATTTGTTGACAGTGGGCACAACCGTTGAGCCCCACCAGCAACCATACTTGTCGGGATACTGGTCAAAGTAATACCAATCGTAATAAGGTGACTCCTTGCTTTGATATGCGCCGAGAGAGTTGTACGTTCCTTTCTTGTTGAAGTAAATGCTGTCCGAGCCGGTGTGATTGAACACTCCGTCCAAGATGATGGATATGCCCTTTTCATCTGCCTTTTTGATGAGGGTTTTGAATTGCTCCTCGTCACCAAAAAGTTCATCTATTTCAAGATAGTCACCTGTGTCATAGCGGTGATTTGATGATGACTTGAAGATGGGGCAAAAATAAATCCAAGTGACGCCGAGAGATTTGAGATAATCAAGTTTTGAAATGACACCTTTCACGTTGCCACCATAGAAGTCGTTGGCTTGATAGTCGGCGCCCTCTTTTGCAAAATCGGGACGATCATACCAGTTGGTGTGATAACGTCCACTCTTTAAGAAAGGACGGCTTTCACCCTTGCAAAATCTATCTGGGAAGATTTGATAGATTACGCCTTGTTTTGCTTGAACAGGGGTTTTATAGTCCACTTTTGACACTGTCAACTGCCATTCGGGTAGCCAATCTCCTTTTATTGCAGTACCGTCTGTGTCCCGTCCAAAGAAGGCAAGAGTGCCGTCAGGAAGCACTCCTTCAAAGCGGTAGTGCCAGATGCCGTAAGTGTCGATGACAAATTTTGCCTCGAAAAAATCCACATTTTCAGCGGTGTGAGAATATGGCAATTCAATGCGCTTTGACACTTCGTCCTTTCTCAAAACCACAAAAACGCGCTTCACGTTGAAGTGCTTTTCAAGGGGGAAAGTGATGGTGATTTCTTTGCCTGCCACCGCCCCGCCGTAGGGTTTTTTGTGGACGAGAGGATTGTACATTTTCTGTCTTTTTCGTGAGGGAAGCAAGCCCAAAAAGAGGCTTGCTTCACTTGGTTTTTTGTTTGAAATATTGTGTTTGTTTGTTGCGTTTTTGAGGGGCAGAATTTTACGCTCCGCCCTCACGCGGTCAAGATTTTACTTCTTGATAGGGTTGAGTCCCCAAATTCTGTTGGCGTATTCACGGACTGCTCTATCCCCTGCAAAGAAGCCTGCTTTTGCAATGTTGACAAGGGACATTCTGTTCCACTTTTGCTTGTCAAGATAGGTGTCGTTGACTCTTTGCTGTGCTTTCTTGTATGACTCGAAGTCTTCAAGGCACATAAAGCCGTCTGCTTGTCCGCCTCTGCCAATGGTGAGGCTGTCTGCGATTTCATCAAATCTTTCACCGCCGAGGCCTTCACGGAGTTGGTCGATGAGTGCCTTGATTGTGGGGTTGGTTTGATAGTGGTATGTGGGGTTGTAGCCCTTGCGCCAAAGTTCTTCAACTTCGTGGGCAAGAAGGCCGAAGAGGAACATATTTTCTTCGCCAACGTTTTCGTGGATTTCCACGTTTGCACCGTCCATTGTGCCAAGGGTCAGTGCGCCGTTGATCATAAACTTCATATTGCCTGTGCCACTTGCTTCCTTGCCTGCAATTGAGATTTGCTCACTGACTTCTGCTGCGGGCATAATGATTTCTGCAAGGGTGACGCGGTAGTTTTCAAGGAAGACAACTTTGAGTTTGTCTTTCACGTCGGGATCGTTGTTGATGACCTTGCCGAGGGTGCAGATGAAGTGGATGATTTGCTTTGCCATATAGTAGGCACTTGCAGCCTTTGCACCAAAGACGAAGGTGCGAGGCACGATGTCAAGGTTGGGGTTCTCTTTCAATCTAAGATAGAGGTCAAGGATATGCAGTGCATTGAGAAGTTGACGCTTGTATTCGTGCAGACGTTTCACTTGCACGTCAAAGATTGAGTCGGGGTTGACGGTGACGCCGTTGTGTTCAAGGATATACTTTGCAAGGCGTTCCTTGTTTTCTCTCTTGATTGATGCAAGACGATCAAGCACTTGATTGTCTCCCATATAGCGGAGGAGGTTATTAAGTTCAGTTGCGTCGTTCTTCCAGCCCTCACCGATGAGTTCATCAAGAAGTTTTGAAAGACCGGGGTTGGCTTGGCAGACCCATCTACGATGGGTGATACCGTTGGTGACGTTGGTGAACTTTTCGGGGTGCATCTTGTAGTAATCACTGAAAACGTCCTTCTTCAAAATGTCGCTGTGCAGTGCGCTGACGCCGTTGATAGTGTGTGAAGTTGCAAGGCAAAGGTTTGCCATGCGGACTTGACCGTCGCCGAGGACTGCGTTGTGATTGACTGTTTCCCAGTTGTTGGGATAGACGTTCCACAGTTCACCGCAGAATCTTTGGTTGATTTCTTGAACGATTTGATACACTCTGGGAAGCAGGCTTTGGAAGAGGTCTTGGGGCCACTTTTCAAGTGCTTCTGCCATGACCGTGTGGTTGGTGTAGCTGACGGTGTGGGTGACGATGTCCCATGCCTTGTCCCAACTATAACCATAGTCATCAAGAAGGATGCGCATAAGTTCGGGTATGCAGAGAGTGGGGTGTGTGTCGTTGATGTGGATTGCCACACAGTCTGCAAGGTTGTCAAGAGAAGGATTCGTCTTGAAATGACGCTTGATGATGCTTTGGATTGATGCTGAAACAAAGAAATATTGTTGTTTGAGTCTGAGTGACTTTCCTTCAATGTGGTCGTCGGCAGGATACAGCACCTTTGAAATGCTTTCCGCCATTGCCTTTGCGCTCATTGCTTTGACGTAGTCACCCTTTGAGAAGACGTTGATGTCAAAGTCAACGGGTGCTTTTGATGACCAGAAGCGGATGCGGTTGACTGTGTCGGTGTTGTAGCCAGAGATGTTCATATCATAAGGCACAGCAAGGACGGTTGTATGGTCCTTTTGTTCAACCATAAGTCTACCGTTTTCCCATCTTTGTTCGATGCGACCGCCAAATTTGATTTCGTAGATTTCTTCCATACGGGGTGCCATCCAGACACCGCCCATTTTGAGCCATTCATCAGGTTGTTCCAGTTGCCAACCGTCTGCGATGACTTGTTTGAAAAGACCGTAGTCATACATGATTGAGAAACCGCTTGCTGCATAGTCGCAGGATGTGAGAGCATCCATATATGCCGCCGCCAGTCTTCCAAGACCGCCGTTGCCAAGACCTGCATCGGGCTCGAACTCATAGAGTTCTTCAAGGGTCATACCCAGTTCACCAACTGCTTTTTCAACCACGTCAGTGATGCCCATATTGAAGAGGTGGTTCTTCAAACTTCTGCCAAGAAGGAATTCCATTGACATATAATACACTTGCTTTTCATTTCTTTCACGGACGACCTTTTTGAAGTCGATACGTGTGGATGTAAGTATGTCACGGATGACTGTGCAGGTGGCTCTGTAGATTTGTGCCTTGGTTGCATCTTCGGGCTTGATGCCAAAGTTGCGTGCCATTACTTCTGCGATTTGCTTTGAGAAATCTTTGCTCTTTTCAAGATAATTTTGTGTCATAACCTTTCCTTTCTTCTCTCGCTTCCCCCGACGAGAAAAAAGTGTTGTGATATTTTAGTTTGTCACCTTTCGGTGAAGAGTTTATTATTTGATATTTTCGTAGATTGCAAGATATTTTCTTGCGCTTCTGTCCCAGCCGTAGTCACCGCTCATAGCGTTTTCAGTGACGGCTGTCCAGTTGTCTTTGTCGTGATATGCTGCGTACGTTCTCCACACGGCGTCAAGCATATCGTAGCAGTTGTAAGTCTTAAAGGTGAAACCTCTTCCCGTCTTTGTTTCAGGGTTGTAGGCTTCAACGGTGTCTTTAAGACCGCCTGTTTCTCTTACGATAGGAATACTGCCGTAAGTCATTGCAATCATTTGACTCAGTCCGCAGGGTTCAAACTTTGAGGGCATAAGGAAGATATCACTTGCGCCGTAAAGTTTTGATGCGATGTCACTGCTGAATTGAAGTATTCCTCTAAACTTGTTGGGATAGTCGCTTTCAACTCTCTTCACAAGGTTTTCATATTTCCAATCCCCAGTGCCCAGGACAACCACTTGCACGTCTGCTCTCATGATTTCGTCAATGACTTGTGCCACAAGGTCAAGCCCCTTTTGCTCTGTGAGGCGGGTGACCATTGCAATCATAGGTCTGTTTTCGTCATAGGACAGATTGAGCATTTGGCAGAGTGCTTTCTTGTTTTCCTTCTTCTTTTCTGCCACGGTTGCCTTGTCAAAGTTGACAAAGAGTGCCTTGTCTGTTGAAGGGTCATAGAGTTTGGTGTCAATGCCGTTGACCACGCCGTGAAGCTTGAATCTTCTTTCAGACAAAATGCCTTCAAGACCATAACTATAGAAGGGGTCAAGGATTTCGGTTGCGTAGGTTTCACTGACAGTTGTCACCACGTTGCTTGCCTCGATACCACCTTTCATATAGTTGACGCAGTCGCTGTTGATGACCAAATTGTTTGCCCATTCAGGAAGCCCCAAAACGTCGGGAATAATATCCGTGCCGTATCTGCCTTGGAACTCAATGTTGTGGATTGTAAACACTGTCTTGATGCCCTTGTATCTATCATCGTTGCGGTAGAACACGTCAAGGAAAACAGGTGTCAATGCGGTGTGCCAGTCGTTGGTATGAAGGATGTCGGGATAGTAGTCAACAAGCTTCAATGCTTCAAGCACAGCCTTTGAAAAGAAGGCAAATCTTTCGTGGTCATCAAAGTGACCATAAAGACCTTTACGCTTGAAATAATACTCGTTGTCAACAAAATAGTAGGTTATACCATCAAAAACTGACTCATAAACCCCACAATATTGTTTTCTCCAACCAAGTTCCACTTGTGTTGCACCCACAAAACGGAAACTGTCTTTGAAGGCAGGTTTGATTTCATCCTTGTAAAAAGGAAGGATGACTCTGCACTCGTGTCCCAAGTTTTTGAATGACTTGGGCAGTGCGCCTGCAACGTCTCCAAGACCGCCTGTTCTTATGAAGGGCATTGCTTCTGATGTGACGAATAAGATATTCATAATCACTCCTTTTTGGTCTATTGATTAGATTACTTTGCCTTTGACGACCACCATAGGATAGGACTCGTGACCGCTGAGGTGGCGTCCGTCCTTGATGATGACGTCCTTGTCTGTGATTGTATAGTCAAGGGTTGCGTTTTCCATGATGATGCCGTCTTCCATAACGATGGAGTTGCGGACCACTGCTCCCTTGCCCACTTTTACGCTTCTGAAAAGAATGCTGTTTTCAACAGTGCCTTCGATGACACAGCCGTCTGCGATGATGCTGTTTTTCACCGATGAATCAACGCCGTATCTTGCAGGGACGCTGTCCTTGACCTTTGTGAGGATTGTTGAGTGCTTGTAGAACAAACTCTCTCTCACCTTAGGATCAAGAAGTTCCATACTATGTTTGAAATAGGAAGGTATGCGGTCGATGACTGCAACATAGTCCTTGACTTCGTAGTTCATGACGTACAGGCTGTCAAGGCTCTTTTGGAGAATGTCTCTTTCAAAGTCGTCATAGCCGTAGGCGTATGCTGTGTCCACCAAGGAGATGAGAAGGTCTTTCTTGATGAAATAGATGTTGAGGGTGCAAAGTTGAGTGCCCTTGTCTGCATCAACTGCAAGACGCATATCTGTGATGCGGTTGTTTTTGTCTGCGCTGACAACAACCTTTCTCACGATGGGGTCGTCAACCTTGTAGGTGAGGACTGTGACATCTGCTCCCTTTTCAATGTGGAACTTTTCAACCTCGTCAAAGTCAATGTTGAATGCGATATTCGTGTTGGCGATGACCACGTATTCCTCACTGGCTTCAAGCATAAATCCACGGGTTGTGTAGAGTGCTTCAATCTTGCCCTTGTACACGTCGTGTGAGCTGTTGAAAACGTAAGGAGGATAGACGGAGATACCGCCGTTTTTTCTGTTCAAATCCCAGTCTCTACCTTGACGGATATGGTCCATCAATGAGTTGTAGTTATTTTTGGTGATGATGCCGATTTTGGTGATGTTTGCGCTGACAAGGTTTGACAGAGCAAAGTCGATAAGACGATATCTTCCACCAAAAGGCAGAGATGCGGTTGTGCGATGGATTGTCAGGTCATTGAGGTGATTTTCTGCATCCGCTGCAAAAAGGATTGCCATGGTATTGTTTTTCATAATTTCTCCTCCTAACCTATCATTTCATTTGCGCCCACGGTTGCGCCTTCGGGCAGTTCGTACTTGGGTGCGATGACGCTTATCTTCCACTCGCCGGGTCTGCACTCGTCAAGAGTTTCACCCACCATTGCGTTTTTGCCAATCTTTGCGCCCCAACCGATAATTGAGTATCTTACGTCTGCCCCTTCTTCAATGACTGCGCCAGGCATGATGATTGAGCCTTCAACGTATGCTCCCTTGCCGATGGTCACTGAGTGTGAAATCACACTGTCTTTGACAGTGCCGTGAACAACGGTACCTTCACTGATGAGGGAGTGTTGCACTTTGCCTGTGGGTGACACGTAGTGAGGGGGCTCTGCCATATTTCTTGCATAAATCTTCCACTTGTCATCGTCAAGATTCAAACCGCTTTCACGATTGTTGAGGATGTCCATGTTGGCTTCCCAAAGGGATGAGATTGTGCCCACGTCCTTCCAGTAGCCTTGGAATTTGTATGCAAACATCCTTTGCTTGTCATTAAGCATATTGGGGATGATGTTTTTGCCAAAGTCATTTTCACTGGCGGGATTTGCTTCGTCTGCGATGAGGTATCTGCGGAGCACTTCCCAAGTGAAGATATAGATGCCCATTGATGCCTTGTTGCTCTTGGGGTTTTTGGGCTTTTCTTCAAACTCTACGATTTGGTTTGTGTTGCCTTTCAAGTTCAAGATGCCAAAACGGCTTGCTTCTTCCATAGGCACTTCAAGGACTGCGATGGTGCAGTCTGCTTTGTTTGCCTTATGTTCACGAAGCATATCGGCGTAGTCCATTTTGTAGATGTGGTCACCGGACAGCAAAACAACGTATTCAGGATCGTAGTTGTCTATGAAGTCGATGTTTTGATAGATTGCGTTTGCCGTGCCCTTGTACCACTCACCTGACGATGCTCTCATAAAGGGAGGCAAAATGTAGATGCCGCCGTTGAGTCTGTCAAGGTCCCAAGGTTGACCGTTGCCTATGTATTGATGCAACTCAAAAGGACGATATTGTGTCAAGACACCTATGGTGTCAATGCCACTGTTGACGCAGTTGGACAAAGGAAAGTCTATGATGCGATATTTTGCACCAAAAGGCACTGCCGGCTTTGCCACCTCGTTGGTCAACACACCAAGACGTGTGCCTTGACCACCTGCAAGAAGCATCGCAAGACACTCCTTCTTTTTGCTGTTAATGCTCATTATTTTCCCTCCTTATCCTCGGGTATCAAAATCATAACCGAGTTTTTAGGTATATTTACCTTGATTGAATAGGGGTGTCCGTGAGCGGGTCTGCCCACTGCTCTAAAAGTGGGACGACGCTCCTCTTCACCGCCGTATTTTTTGAGAGCAGAATAAAGTTCCGCCCTATACGCCTTCTTTTCGGGGACGCCCATGACGTACTTGTTGCGTTCAACGGGTGAGAAGTTGACCACCACTATGACGTACTTTCCGTCTGCGGACGAGCGGATATATGAGGCGATATTGTTTTCTTTGTCGTCAACCACAATCCACTTGAATCCGTCGTATGTTGAGTCAAGTTGCCAAAGTTCCTTGTGTTCAAGATAGAAGTGGTTCATATCCTTGACAAACTTCCTAAATGAGTTGTGTCTAGGATAGTCCAGCAAGAACCAATCAAGTTCTTGATTGTAGTTCCACTCAATGAACTGAGCAAACTCGTTACCCATAAAGGACAACTTCTTGCCGGGGTGTGTCATCATATATCCGTAAAATGCTTTGAGACCTTCAAACTTTTGATCATATTCACCGGGGGCTTTGTTGATCATACTATATTTGCCGTGGACCACTTCATCGTGGGAAATGGGCAAGATATAGTTTTCGCTGTAAGCATAGGTCAAACCGAAGGTGATGCAGTTGTGGTTGTCCTTTCTAAAGAAAGGATCAAGTTGGAGATATCTTAGGCTATCGTTCATCCAACCCATATTCCACTTGAAGTTGAATCCAAGGCCACCAGTGTAAGGGGGCTTTGTCACCATAGGATATGCAGTTGATTCCTCTGCAATGGTGATTGCGCCGTGGTGCTTTGAAAGGATTGCAGTGTTCAAGTTTTGCAAAAACTCCTTGGCTTCAAGGTTGTAGTTTCCGCCGTACTTGTTGGGCACCCAATCGCCGTCATTTCTGCCATAGTCAAGATAGAGCATGCTGGCAACGGCGTCACAACGGATTCCGTCAATGTGATACACGTCAAACCAGAACATTGCTGCTGAAATCAAAAAACTCTTGACTTCGTTTTTGCCAAAGTCATAGACCAAAGTGCCCCACTCCTTGTGCTCGCCCTTTCTGGGGTCTGCATATTCGTAGAGGGGTGTGCCGTCAAATCTTGCAAGACCGTGCTCGTCTTTGGGGAAATGAGCAAGCACCCAGTCAAGAATCACGCCGATTCCTGCTCGGTGACAGCGGTCAATAAATTCCATAAGGTCGTCAGGAGTGCCAAATCTTGACGTAGGCGCAAACATGCCTGTGCATTGATAACCCCAGCTTCCGTCAAAGGGGTGCTCGGTCAAGGGCATAAATTCAATGTGGGTATAACCCATCTTTTTCACATATGGGATAAGTTCATCCGCAAGGGCTTTGTAGGAATAATAGTTTCCGTCAGGATAACGCTTCCAACTGCCTGCGTGGACTTCGTAAATATTCATGGGTGAGCCGTAAGGATTGTAGTTAGCACGGTTTTTCATCCACTTGTTGTCTTTCCAGCGATATTTGCCAACGTCATACAACTTTGATGCAGTTGCAGGTGGTGTTTCGCAGTGCACGGCGTAAGGGTCGCACTTGAAAACAGTGTTGCCGTTTTGGTCGGTGACGGCAAACTTGTAGTTTGCATACTGCTCAAGGCCGGGGATAAAGGTGCGCCATACACCATCGTATTCCTTCACCATAGGGGTGGCGTCAGGTTGCCACTCATTGAAATCACCAACCACAGAAACCTTTTGGGCATTGGGTGCCCAAACGGCAAAACTCCAACCCTCAACACCGTCTTGTGTATCGGGATAGGGGCAGAACATTTTGTATGCTTCATAGTTGGTTCCTTCGTGGAAAAGGTAGGTTGCAAAACCGTCTTTTGTTCTTGACATGGTTGCCTCCTTAGGCTTTATATATGCATTATAACAAAAATAAATATATATAACAATAGCAAAATTCAAGTTTTTTTGCATTTTTTGTAGAATTTTTCTGTCAAAATTTGAAAATTTGTTAAAAACGAAAGGCAAAAATCCGCAATTTGCAAACTTTTGCGGTTTTTGTAAGGTTTTTGGCTTTTTCTTTACAAAAATGGGATTTAAAAAGTTTTTGTCAAAAATTTGTTGAAGCCGTCAACTTTGTCAAAAACTGACTTTGCACTGGCCTCATCGTCAAAAATTGCCACAACGGCACTGCCACTGCCACTCATAACTACGTCTTTTGCCCCAAGATTTTCAAGGATTTCACGGGCCTCTTTCACGGCAGGATTGATTTCTCTTGCAGCCTTTTCAAGGTCGTTTCTGCGAGGGCCAAAACACTCTGCACCTATCTCATCATAGAGTCTATATGCCTTTCCGCTATCTACTCCGCCCTTTACGAGTATGACAAAATGTTTGAAAATGGGTTCAAGTGCCTCAACCACGTCACCAACGCCAGTCACACGATTGTGTCCGCCTCTATATACAACAGGGATATCACTGCCTATTGTCAACAAAAAGCGGTTGTCTAAACGGACATTTTTCAAATTTTCAAGGGCTTTCAATACACCTACAACTGCCGTTGATGAGCCACCTATTCCTGCCCCCAAAGGCAGGTTTTTCTCAATCAAAATATGGCAATCTGTGTCGCCGTATTCTGCCACAAATTTGCTCACCGCACTATCAACCACAGGACGGAATCTGTCTTTGTCAAAGTCAGCAAGTGACGAGGTGTAGTCAATGACAATGCCACCACTTTCAGTTTTGTTGTAGGTGACTGTGTCGTATAAATCAACGGCAACAGTTTCCATATCAAGGGTGTGCAAAGCCCCCTTCACTCCGGTTATTACAAGAGAAAGGTTGACTTTTGCAGGGACATTCAACTTGCCGTGATTTTTTTCCATAGGTCAAATATATCATATTGTAGAGGATTTTTCAAACCTTTTTATTTTTCCATTTCTTTTGTTTTGGCATATCCTGTTTTTCATCGTCATACAATTTACAAAACGGAGGCGATTATGTTCAAATTTGACCAAAAAAATGCAATTTCAACCACCTTCCTTCCCCCCATAGAAAGAGTGGTGGAGTTTATCCCACGGGGTGTGGACGGAGTGATGAGAGTGCTGTCATTGTCAGTGGACGGCAAGGCCCTTTCTCACGCCGTAAACGATGGCTTTGTTGACGTAAATGGACGAGCGGAATTCAAGCTCATATATCTTGACCTAGACGGCGCAGTTTGCTCGGCAAACTACAACGCAGATTTCTCTGTCCGTCTTGATGGTGACGTGACAAGAGAGGACCAAGTAAACGTTTGTCTAAAAGTGGTTGAGTGGAGTGTGTCATCAAGCGACACCCTCACCCTTTCTGCCGTTGTAAAAGTGGACGGAAACGTGACAAAAACAATACCTCTCAACATACTCACTGGCGCAGAAGACAGTTTTGTCACAACGGATATTCTCACAATTCCAACCCACATTGCAACCACTTCTTACTCCTTCCCCGTTGACGAAGAAACCACCGTCCACGAAGTGCAAAAAGTTTTGTCACTTGACACAAAATGCAGTTTGACAAGTGCAAAAGTGACGGATAAAGTCCTTGATTTGTCAGTTGACACGGTTGCAATCGTCACTTACGTAGAGGACGGAATCATCCGCACCGCCACCTTCAACGTGGCTTCAACCGAGAGTGTGTCCATAGAGGATTTGTGTGAAGGCGACAGGGTGAAAGTCACCCCTTACGTCAAGTCAGGGCGGATTGTGCTACACGGCGTGACAGGTGAAAACATACTGCGGTTTGAAGGGGAAATCGGTGTCAATGTTGACGTGACAAGACTTGAAGAAATTGAGGTGGTAAAAGACCTTTTCTCACTCACTCATCACACCACAACCACCACTGAAAGCAACGATTTGACTTACTTTGTGGGCAGTGGCTACTACACCGAAAAAATACAGGGTGAAACCACCCTTCCTAGGGGTGAGGACACCGCTCTTGTAGGCGTGCCTGCCACCACGGTTTTCATTGCAAAAACCTTGTGTGACGACGGCCTCACAGTTGAGGGAGTTGCCACCACTGAAATCATCTATTCATCTGGTGATGACCTCTATTCAGCAAGGGCGGAAATCCCCTACTCAGTCCACCTTGACGGCGATTTCAGTGACACGGTAAAAGCCCGTGCAACAGTCATTGATTCATCGGTCAAAATCAAGGGTGACAAGGCGGAAATCACCCTCACAATCGCTTTCAACACAAAGTGCTACGTCCCCCACCAAATCAACTATATCAGCGCAGTTGAGCTGGGTGAAGAAAGAGAGGTCAACCGCTCAGGCCTCAGCATCTACGTGGCAAATGACGGCGACACCCCTTGGGACGTTTGTAAAGCCCTCACCGCCACCCCTGAGCAAATAGCCGAGCAAAATATTGGGATTGCTTATCCCCTAAAACAGGGAGAGAAAATAATCTATTTTAGACGTATTACAAAGTAATATTCTTTCACAAGTACGCAACTCACTGAGGTGAATATAACTTTGCAAAGCAAAATATAACAAATAAAAAAGGCACTCAAACGAGCGCCTTTTTTTATTTATAAATCATATTACTTTGCAAGTTTCTTCTCTGCTCTCTTTTTCACTGCAAATCTTGTGATGACCTTTGAAAGTTCAACAAAAGGTATCACCGTCACGCCAAGGGCCATTGCGATGAAGAATTCGTCTGCGTGGATAGGTGCAAACTCAAATGCTGTGTTGAGGCCGGGAGTGTAGATGACCAGGATTGTTGTGAGCAATGAGAATGCAAATGCGCCAAGCATAAACAGATTTTGCTTTTTGAGCATACTCTTGCTGAAGATTGAGTGATTGATGCTTCTTGCATTGAATGCGTGGAACATTTCTGTCATTGACAAAGTCAAGAATGCCATCGTCATACCGTCTGCGGACACACCTTCAATTGACCAAGTGCCTGTTTCAAAGAAGTGACCGACAAAGTATGAGAACAACGTGAGAAGACCGATGAACACGCCTTGCACGATGATGTTGACGCCAACACCGCCTGCAAAGATGCCTTCCTTTTCATTTCTAGGAGCACGGCGCATAAGGTCTGCTTCTGCGTCTTCTGTGCCAAGAGCAAGTGCGGGGAAAGTGTCGGTGATAAGGTTTATCCAAAGGAGGTGCATAGGCTTCAAGAGAGTGAAACCGCACATTGTTGCGATGAACACTGCCACCACTTCTGCAAGGTTTGATGCAAGAAGGAATTGGATTGCCTTTCTTATGTTGTCATAGATGCGTCTGCCTTCGCCTACTGCTGAAACGATTGTTGCAAAGTTGTCGTCTTGGAGCACCATATCTGCTGCGCCCTTTGTGACGTCTGTGCCTGTGATGCCCATGCCGATGCCGATGTCTGCGGACTTGATTGAGGGTGCGTCGTTGACGCCGTCACCTGTCATTGCGGTGATTTGACCGCGTTTCTTCCAAGTGTTGACAATGCGGACTTTGTGTTCGGGTTGCACTCTGGCGTACACTGAGAACTCAACGATTCTTTCATAGAATTCCTCGTCACTCATTTCTGCCATTTCTGCGCCGGTGATTGCTTGAGATGCGTCGGTGATGATGCCAAGTTGTTTTGCAATGGCAATTGCAGTGTCGATATGGTCACCAGTGATCATAACTGCACGGATGCCTGCGCCCTTGCACTCTGCGATTGCGTCCTTGACTTCGGGACGGATAGGATCGATCATACCAGTGAGGCCGATGAAGACGAGGTTGTTTTCAATGCTTTCGGGGCTGACGTCTTCGGGCACGCTGTCAAGATCCTTATAGGCAACTGCAAGCACACGGAGTGCTTCGTTTGCCATAGCCTTGTTTGCCCCAAGGATATCTGCCTTGATTTCCTCAGTGAGAGCCACCACTTCACCGTTGATACGTGCGTGGGTGCAGCACTTCAAGATTTCGTCAGGTGCGCCCTTTGTGAATTGGATAAATGCGCCGTCACCATTGTCGTGGATGGTGGACATCATCTTGCGCATGCTGTCAAAGGGTGCTTCCGCCACACGAGGATATTTGGCTTCAAGGTCGGTTTTGTTCAGTTCTTGCTTGTATGCAAAGTTGACAAGAGCACACTCTGTGGGCTCACCAACTGCTTCATGTTTTTCGGGGTCAAGGACTGCGTCACTTGCTTGTGCCATTGCTCTTGCGATGAGAGCAACGTCGTCACCGTAGGTGTCAACAACGGTCATCTTGTTTTGGGTGAGAGTGCCTGTCTTGTCTGAACAAATGATTTGCGTACAGCCAAGGGTTTCAACAGCGGTAAGTCGTTTGACAACGGCTTGCTTCTTTGCCATCTTCGTCATGCCCATTGAAAGGACGATTGTGACAACTGTTGCAAGGCCTTCGGGGATTGCAGCAACTGCAAGGGATACTGCAATGATGAAGCTGTCAAGGACGATTTCAAGGGTTTGATTTCCCACAAGGTTGTTGCGTTCCATGATGAGTTTGAATGCAAAGATGAACACGCAGATTCCAAGGACTGCAAAGCTCAAAATCTTTGAAAGCTTGTCAAGTTTCTTTTGGAGAGGTGTGGTTTCTTCCTTGGTTTGAGCAAGGACGTCTGCGATTTTGCCCATTTCGGTTTGCATACCAGTTGCAACGACAACAGCCTTTGCTCTGCCGTAAACAATGGTGCTTCCCATATAGACCATATTTTTTCTGTCACCAAGGGGCACGTCCTTTCCGTCCTCTGCGGTGAGTGCGTCCACAAATTTTTCAGAGGGGACGGATTCACCGGTCAGGGCTGCTTCTTCTGCTTTCAATGAAGCGGATTCAAGAAGACGGCAGTCTGCGGGCACTGAGTCACCTGCTTCAAGGACAACAACGTCACCGATGACAAGGTCTTCGTTTCTTATTTGTTTGAGAACGCCGTCACGAATGACCTTACAAGTTGAAGCGGTCATCTCTTTCAGTGCTTCAATGGCCTTCTCTGCGCGTCCTTCTTGGACGACACCGAGGATAGCATTCAAAAGCACGACGCCTATGATGATGAAAAACTCTGCAAGCTCTGTTGTGTCAAAGTGTCCTTCACCTGTCATCACGGGGATAAGTGTGGTGATAAGGCTGATGACAGCGGCGATGATCAAAACGATGATCATAGGGTTGGCAAGTTGCAAGAAGAATCTCTTGATGAGAGAAACCTTTTTGCCCTCAGCCAACTTATTTTTGCCGTTCTGTTCAAGACGGGCTTCTGCTTCGGCTTGTGACAAGCCGTTTTCGCAGGATTTTACTTCTTCAAGGACGGCGTTGCCGTCAAAAAGATAGTGTTTCATTTTACCTCCATATATTAAAAAACCCATAGGACAAGTGGGCAATTTGCCTCTTATCTTATGAGTCTCATTTATTAGACCGTTCCAGACTGACGTCGGGTGTTGAAATCGGTCACGTCATAAAGACGCAAATTACTCCCTCATCTAGATATACCGCACGTACGCGCGCTATATCAACCATATATTAGTTTACGAAAATATTAACCTTTTGTCAATATTTTTATTATTTGACTATTTCATTGAAAAAATATTAATTTATTTCTTTTTTCTTATAAGTCCGCTGGCACCGAAAACGAGGGCCGCCACACCGAGTACTATGCCGATTATTCCAAAGCGGAGATGACCAAGTCCTGTCATCACTGCGCCGAAAATTGTGATGAGAAGACCTGCAATTCCAACCCCGAGAGCAAGCACGTTGACGGTGGGATTTTCGTTTCCGTTTTCAGTTTTTCTTGTGTCAACGTAAGAGAAAGTCTTGTAGCCGTTGAGGATAGGACAGAAGCCACTCCAATCGTTTTCTTCAAGGGTTATGTTTTCAGTGTTTGCCCAAAACAGCAGTTTATCAGCAAATTCCGTATCCTTTAAGTCGTTATTCGGCACAAATTCAAACATGGACACTTGGGTTTCGCTGACTTTGTAAACCACCGTATGCACCACTTCTGCCACAAAGTTTTTTGTGGACACGTAGCGGTTGACAAAGAGGATTTTGTCATTTGAGATATTGAGGTCACCAGCAACAATCCCCTCGTTTGAAAGGGTGATTTCTGTCTTTTGTCCGTATGCCTTTACTCCAAGAGTTTTTGTGTATTCTGTCATCTTATTTTTCCTTCTTTCACTTCAAAGAGTTTTGCTCCCTCTCCGTCAAACTCGGTGCAGGTGAGGATTGTTTGCACTCCGCTTGTTGCTTTCAGGAGCACGTCTCGTCTTGTTTTGTCAAGTTCACTGAGCACGTCGTCAAGGAGGAGGACGGGAGTTTCGCCTGTCTCTTGCTTGTACATTTCCACCTCGCCCAGTTTCATTGCAAGGGCTATGGTGCGTTGTTGTCCTTGTGAAGCAAACTTTCTTGCGTCAATGCTGTCAATCTCAATTTTGATGTCATCACGATGAGGTCCAACAGTGCTGTATCCAAGCTCCTTGTCCTTTTCTCTTGCGCTGAGCAACGCTTCTTCAAGGTTTCTGCGGATGTCACCTTCCGTCTTCACTGCGGTCTCGTAGGACAACTTCAACTGCTCCTTGCCAGAACTTATTTTGCCGTGGGCTACGCTTGCAAACTTGTTCAACTCCGCCACGTATTCCATGCGCTTTTTAATTATGGTTGCACCGTGCTCTGCAAGGCCAATATCCCACACGTCAAGCATATCGTCAAGGTTATCTGCATATCTAGAATCCTTCAAAAGATTGTTCTTTTGTTTCAAAGTCTTGTTGTAGTTTTGCAGGGCTTTGAAATAACTCTTTTGTTGTTGAGAAAGCCCCACGTCCAAAAATCCTCGTCTTTCCGCAGGAGAGTCCTTCACCAGTTTCAACTCGTCAGGGGAGAAGAACACAACTCCCAAAACTCCCAAAAGTTCCCCTGCTCTTTGCACGGGTATGCCGTCAATTGCCACCTTCTTTTTGCCCACCTCGTCAATGAGTATGCTGATGGTGTGCTTGCGGAATTTCTTTTCAACGGTGAGAGACACCTTTGCCCTGTTTGCACCCATGCGAATAAGCTCCTTATCCTTTGTTGTGCGAGGACTGCGAAGCAATGAGCAAAGATAGACGGATTCAATCATATTTGTCTTTCCACTTGCGTTTTTTCCATGCAAAACGTTGAGCCCACCGTCAAAAGTGACCTGTTGGCTCTCGTAGTTGCGGAAATTTGAAAGTGAAAGACTCAAAATTTTCATAGCCCTATTATATATGAAAAAGCGGTGTTTTTCAACAAGTTATGCCATATTATTTTGCATATAAAAAGAGAGATTTTTTCATTGTTGAAAACATAATTATTTTGGCATAAAAATAAACCCCCGTCTTTCAACGAGGGTTTGCCATTAAACTATTTCTTGAAAATTTTATCATAAATAATGTAATCGCCATCATTATCGTTTATTATCAATTTTGCTTTGTCGCAATGTATGGCTACACATATTTCGCTTTCTTCAATTTGTCTTATTATTCCTTCAATTTTTTCAATGGGGATTCTTAAGAAATAATTGCATGTGCGAAAAAATTCTTGTTGTGATAAAACTTCTATTTCTTGGAGTTCTTTGTTTTTTGCTATCCACGAACTAAAATCCGTTTCATTTTTATTAATGGTTAAATCAAAAATTATCAACGATTGCTGTGCAGACAACAAATTTATGGTCTCAATAATTTTTGCGCAAATTTCATCAATAGTTGCAGATGGTTTATGCTTTATAAAAACTAGCTTTTCCATTTTTTATCCTTTGTATTATATTAGCAAACTTAATATGCCAGCAATAAGAAAACCTGTCTGTTGATAGGGGTTTTGCTTTTGATATTAATCAAAGGGATTTGTTGTTGGGATATAGTGTTTGAGTATATCCAACTTCATCAGCTCTTTTATCAGCTCAGGATTTTGTATGACTATTATATCGTTTTGTGCGCAATGCGCATATTGATATACAAAATCATTGCAAATTATCTGTTTTCCGTTGGAAAAAACCAAGCACTTTCCGGCAACATCTTCGGCAAACGACATATAATCCGGCTCAGTCGCTATGCTTGGATCTAAAAACACCTTGCCAGACATACGCGCGTATTCTTCTCGTGTTACTCGCCTAAAACTTACACTTTCTCTCACAAAAATATCAAAGCATACGTATTCTGTGTTTTTAATTTCCTTAATGGAAGAGCCAAAGAAATTATGCAAATATATTTTATCGCCATCAATTCTTATCTTTTTTCCTATACGAACGATGCCTTCGTATGTGGCTTTTGCAAAAAACAAGAACATAAAACCAAATAAGCCTGCCAAAAGCAATCCGATTGTAAGGTTCAAAATGGTGCATACAGCGGAAACAACCATGCCGACAAAAAAGGCAATGCATATCCCTGCCCACAGATAAATTTCCGTGTGAATTATTTTTTTATCAAATGCGTTGTATATCTTGTTTTCACCCATACTTAAATTTTATCACACCACATCTTGCTTTTTATTTTACTCAAAGGGATTTGTTGTAGGAATATAATGTTTCAGTATATCCAGCTTCATCAACTCTTTTATCAACTCAGGATTTTGTATTACTATTATGTCGTTGTCCTTGCAGTGATAATATTTGTATTGTTCGTTGTTGGCAATCAATTGCTTGCCGTTTGAAAAAATCAAACATGTGCCTGTTTGTTCTGCGATAGGAGATAAATAATCCGGCGTAGTGGCATCAACTTCATTGAGGAAGCTTTTTCCTGTTCTACGGAGATAGTCATCTCGTGTTTGATCTGAATATCGAGAACCAAATCGTATGTATCTTGTGAAGCAAAAATATTCAGAATTTTTGATTTCCTTCAAAGTTTTTCCAAAACAATTAAGTAGATATATTTTATCCCCTTCAATTTTGACTTTTTTGCACATACGAGCAACCGAGGTGCAAACCTCGTATGATATAGCAATAAACATACAACCGCTTGCTATGGCAAGAAACAGCCCAATTTTGAAATAAAAAACCGCGCAAATTGCAGAGGCAATTGTTCCTAAGAAAAATATCACAGCAAAAGCTAAGACAATGCCCACCTGTGCATTAACGTGTTTTTTATCAAATGCGTTGTATATTTTGTTTTCACCCATACTTAAATTTTATCACACCACACCTTGCTTTGCAAGAAAAAGAAAACCCTGTCTGTTGACAGGGGTTTTGTTATCTATTAAGGATCATATTTTTGATGTCTGCCACAACAATCTTCATACGCTTGTCTGTCTTGATCATTTCGCTGATTTTGTCTCTTGCGTGGATGATGGTTGTGTGATCTCTGCCACCAAACATTTGACCTATTGTCACAAGGGGGAGGCCAAGCATTTCGGTGATGAGATAGATGGCTATCATACGAGGCTCAACGATATTCTTTGTCTTCTTCTTTGAGAAGATGTCACTCTTTGCAATGTTGAAATATTTGCATACAGTGTCTATGATGTCGCTGGCGTCAAGGGTGTCCTTCTTTTCTTCAATGAAGTCTTGGAGGGCTTCTCTTGCCATCTCTGTTGTGTCAATGACGTGGTTTGTCAGTGAGCTGAAAAAGATGATTTTGTTCAGCAATCCTTCCATCTCACGGATGTTTGAGGTGCAGTTTTCTGCAATGAAGGTTGCCACTTCGTCACTGAGGCGGAATTTCTCTTGGGCTGCCTTTGTCCTGAGGATTGCAATCCTTGTTTCGGTGTCAGGAACGTTGATGTCCACTGTAAGTCCCCAAGCAAAGCGGGTGCGCAGACGCTCTTCAAGGGTAACAAGTTCCTTGGGTGAGCGGTCTGAGGTCAAGATGATTTGCTTGTTGGCTTGATAGAGGTCATTGAAGATATGGAAAAGGGCTTCTTGTGTTTGCTCTCTCTTTGCAAGGAATTGAACGTCGTCCACCATAAGCACGTCACATGAACGATATTTTTCACGGAATTGATTGCTTTCGGTGTTGCTTCTCTTCATGCTCATTTGCACAAATTCGCTGACCATTTGCTCGCTGTTGACGTAGACCACTTTTGTCTTTGGAGATTCTTTTCTAAGATAGTTGCCTATTGCGTGAAGAAGGTGGGTTTTGCCAAGACCGACACCGCTGTATATGAAGAGGGGGTTATATTTGCCACCTGCGTTTTCTGCCACGGTTTTTGCTGCCATGAGAGCGTAGGTGTTGGACTTGCCCATGACAAAGTTTTCAAAGGTATATCTGTCCACAAAAGGATTTTTTGTTTTCACTTCTGCGGTTTTCTTTTTGTTGTCCACGATGATTCCGCCGCCGGGCAAGAAATCCGTTTGCTTTTGGAGATATTCTTGCTTTTTGTCGGGGGTGATGACTTCAACCTTAGATACAGACTTGTTGAGAGAACTGACCACACCAGTGATTGTGTCAAGATATCTTTCGTCAATGGTGCGTTTTGAAGATGCAGTAAGAGTGACAAGCACAAAAGTGTCGTCTATAAAGCAAAGAGGCTCCAACTTGTCAATCCAAACGTCGTAGCTTATTGTTTGCATTATTTTTGATAATTCGTTCTTGGCGTCCAGCCAAAATTCTTCTTTTCCAATCATAGTAGGGATTATAACTTATCCACATTTTATTTTCAATTAAAATAAAAAATTAAAGTTGAAAAATCAATATGTAGGGATGAAAAAATTTTCTCCCCCAATTTTCTACAAAATTCTGCTTGTTTTTAAGTAGTAATATCAAAGGATAGGCGCGTACTGCCCTGCATTGATAATTGTGTTGACAAGAAAATATATGCCCGCAGGCACAAATCCTATGAGGCACACCACGTTGACAAGGTTAAGTGACAAAACGTAGTGCTTTTTCATCAAAAGTCGCAGGACTGAAATGATAATAAATCCAACCGCTCCGCCAAAAAAATTGCAGATGAAGTCTGTGCCGTCACAACCGCCAAGACCTGTGAAAAGTTGGACTATTTCAAAAATCAAAGATGACACCGCAATAACACTGAGAGATATAACCGCGCTCCATCTATATTTCACTTTTTCATCAAGAAAAACAAAAAGGTATATACCCATAGGTATATAAATCACCACGTTGAGAAAGTGGTCAAGGTTGAAAGCGTACGTTCCGTTTTCAACGGATTTCACCAAGGAGTAGAAAGGAATCCAGTTGTTTCCAACACGGCTTGACAAAGGCAATTTCAGCATATACTCACGGAGTTCATATATCCAAGGTGAGTTGTATTTCAATCCAATCACCCAAATAAGACACCAAATATACACAACAAAAACCGCCGCCGCAAGACGGAGGTCAACTTTGTCCTTCAGTTTTTCAAGTTTCAGTTTGTTCATAAAAAAAAATATAGCACACCTGCTGATGTGCTATATATTATTTTTTTTCTTAACCAATAACCCTCAATGGTAAAATCAAGTACAACCAGCTGTCTTGTTCGCCCTTGATAATTCCAGGTGCTGTTGATGAGGTGAAGTTCAACGTGACGAAAGGATCTTGGATTGCCTTCATACATTCACTGATATACTTGCTGTTGAAGCCAATGGTCAAATCCTTACCCTTGAGGCCGATGGTCACCTTTTCATTGATTTCACCTTCTTCACTGTGTGCGTTGAGGGATATTGAATCTTCCTTGATTTCCATCTTGACGTATGCCTTCTTTTCTGAGCGGTTGATGAGGGATACTCTTTCAATGCTGTTTTCAAATTGCTTTTTGTCGATGGTCACTTCGGTGGTGAAAACGTTGGGGATGATCTTTTCGTAGTTGATGTAGTCTTCTGCGATAAGTCTTGACACCATCTTTGTGTGGAAGAGGTCGATCATGATATAACTTCTGTCAACGTAGACGGTGAGGGTTTCGTTTTCGTCGTCAAGAAGTGAACTCAGTTCATTCATGCTCTTTGCAGGCACAACGATTTTGTCAATGATGCCGTTGTTTTGAATGGGCATCTTTGAAAGTGCAAGACGATAGCCGTCTGATGCAACGCCTTCAAGTTCAGTTTCCTTGATGTTGAGGCAGATGCCACGGAGTGAAGGTCTTGCTTCATCCATTGCCACGTTGAATTTGACTTTGCCGATAAGTTCCTTAAAGTCTTTCTTCAAGATGATGAAGGAGTGATCCTTTTCAACTTCTTTGAATACGGGATATTCATCTGCGCTGTAGCAGTTGATGAAAACTTCACTGTCAAGATATTTGACTGAAAGTTTGTTTTGTGCAGTGCCGTCAAGTTCAATTTGTTCATCGCCAATGCGCTTTGCATATTCTGCAAAGAGTTTGCCGGGGACAACCACTTCACCTTCGATGAGGACTTCTGCATTGATTTTCTTTTCAATGGCAAGCTCAAGGTCGGTGGCAAAGAGAGTGATTACGTCACCAGATGCGGAGATTTTGACGCATTCAAGAATGGGATTGCTTCTTTTGAGAGGCAGTGCTTTTACAACTTTTTGAAGGGCATCGCCCAGTTCGTTTCCGTTGAGAATAACTTTCATTTTTTCGCCTGTTAAATTTAATATTTTATTTTTAATAATTATATCATATATAAGCACTGTTGACAAGTGGAAAAGTCCTTTTCCGCCCAACAAAAAGGATTTTTGTGTTGTCTAACTTCACAAAAAACCTTGCTTTTTCGGGGTGTAGAGGTGTGGTGGTATGTTGACAACTTTTTCCTCTTTTCCCAAAAATTATCCACAGTGACAAAAACTTGTCCACGGTGGCCTATGTATCAAAGTTTGAAGAAAACAAAAAAACCTCACTTTTCGAGGTCTTTTAGTTGTTGACTGTGACTGTAATAATGTCACTTTTTTCAAGATATTCGTTGATTTGACGGACAGTGTCACCCTTCACGCCGTACATAAGTTGTGAGAAAGCCTCGTTTCTTTGTGAGGAGAAGTATTTTTGAAAATCCTTTTCATAAATTCTGCCTCCTCTGTCAATTATTTTCACCCCTGCGCTGTAATGTTTTTCATCGGTTTTGGTGAAGGTGAGGTCAACCTTTTTCAGTTGGTCGTATTTGAAATAGTGGATTTTCAGCCCTGCCACAAAAATCATACCATTTTGAAGAGGATATAGTCCAATAAACGGTCTTGTGACAGTGAGGAGAAGCACTATTCCAGCAAAAACACTCCAACATATGACAAATTCAATGGGGAGTGTGTTGAAATTTTTGACAATGAAATAATAACTTGCCCCAAAAAGAGCAAGAAGAATAAGCCAAGCCACGGTCATGCCCGCTCTATTCACCATTGATATGCCAAGATTTCTGTTTTTCATACTTTCTTTCATCATTTTATCATAGATAACTTTCTTTTGCAACTGCCACGTTTTCCTTTGAAAAGACGTGAAACAATTTTGTGAAACTTATTGCTATCAAGATTTTTTTGTGTTATTTTATTTATATAGTCAACAAAAGGAGTTTATTATGGCTGAAAAAGGTGGAAACAACAAATACAGCGCACTTTACAACGACCACGAAGACAACGTAAAAGTTGAAATCGCAGGTGTCAACGCAATCGACGTTGACATCACTCTTATCGACAGAAACCCTGCCCAACCCAGAAAGACTTTCAATGAGGATTCACTCCGTGAAATGTCATCATCAGTTGCAACCTACGGTGTCCTTCAACCTTTGCTCGTCACAGAGTCCAACGGCAGATATCTCATCATCGCAGGTGAACGTCGTTTTAGAGCAGCATATATGGCAGGTCTCAAAAAAGTGCCCGTCATCGTGAGAGAGTTGACCAACCAACAAATCCAAGAAATATCCCTCATCGAAAACCTGCATCGTGAAGACCTCAATGCAATCGAAGCCGCAGAAGGTATGAGAGAATTGATGGAAAATCACGGACTCACCCAAGAAGCAGTGGCAGGTCGAATCGGTAAATCCCGCCCCTACGTCACCAACACACTCCGCCTTTTGCAACTCCCCAAGGAAGTGACGGACCTTGTGAAGGAAGGACGCCTCTCCCCCGGCCACGCAAGAGCACTGATATCAATTGATGACAAGGATTATCTCATCCTTCTTGCAAAGCAAGCCTGTGACAATCGTCTCACCGTCCGTGAACTTGAAACAAAGGTCCGCCTCTATTTCTCAAGAAAGAATATCCCTGTCGGTCCTAGAAAGACAGCACTGCCCGTGGAACTTAAAGCACTTGTTGGGGATATGAAACGCGTGTTTGCAACAAAGGTGCGTATCGCCGGCAACGAGTCAAAGGGCCGTATCTACATTGACTATTTCAACAAGGATGATTTGGACAGAATCCACGACCTTATTGAACGCCTCAAATACGACGAAAAACTCTAAAATAATCAATCCACCCAAAACAAAAATCCCACAAAATAGTGGGATTTTTTTTGTTGTAATTTTGTGCCAAATTAAGTTATTTTTTGAAGTTGGTATTTTCTTTCAGAGGTCTTTTTTTGATTTGACCGTATTGACGAGGATATTGACTTGGAGTGGGTGCTGTCTTTTCAAAAACTAGGATTGAACGCCTATCTCCTGTGGGTAAATTGAACGAAAACGAGGTTTTATGTGTCATATTCAACTTTTCAAGTGCCGCTTTAGACACTTCAAGCTCACTTTCATCTGTTTTGTATGCAAGCATAACACCACCAACTTTGATGAGAGGTGAGCATATTTCAAGAAGGATAGGAAGGGCGGACACCGCTCTTGCAGTCACCACGTCGTACTTGCCAAACAAACTCTTACACTCCTCTGCTCTGCCAACAACGGTTGTCAAGTTTTTTACTCCAAGGAAGCGCGCAGTGTTGCCAACAAAATTCATTTTCTTTGCAGTTGAGTCAAGGGCGGTCACCGAGCAGTCAGTGCGTACTGCCGCAATGGGAAATGATGGGAATCCACCGCCACTGCCCACGTCAATGACCTTTGCGTTTTCAGGGATAAATCCAACCCCTGCAATAGAGTCAATGAGGTGCTTCACCACAAATTCGTCTTTTGCTGTGATTGAGGTGAGGTTGAACTCCTTGTTGGCCTCTATGACGGCATCGTAGTATGCTTCAAGAGCGTCAATGCTGTCTTCGTTGAGACTGACGCCAAGATGACCGAAAAGGTCGTTTACGCTTTCTGTGAGCAAAATTCTGTTTATTGACATTGATTGTTCTCCATCAATTTTCTTTTTCTACGTCTTTTGTTTATGGGGTTTTTGTCCTCAATCATAAGTGAGAAGACCACCGCCAAAACAAGGAAAACTATGCAGTAGGGGAAGAGGACTTTGAATCCTGCTCCTTCAAATCCGCCAAACCAATGACCGGTATGGTCGATAAGCACACCTGAAAGGATAGGTGTCACAACCATTGCAAGTGTCATAGACACTGAGAAGACACCTGTTTCCTTGCCCAGTTTGCTGTCGTGCGCGCTTTCAAGATAGAAAGGATAAATATTGACCATTGCAAAGCCAAAACTGACGCCAAGGCCCATAAACACCACGTAGAGGGCGGGGTGAGGTGTTGAGAAGAGTATTGTCAGCGCAAAGCAAACGAGCATAAGCACAAAGCCTGACAGGATTGTATATTTTCTGCCAATCTTTCCTGCAAGCCAACTTGACAAGGGAAAACTGAGCATAGCCGCCGCTTGGGCTATGATGAGAGGTATCATGGCTTGATTTTGCTTGAAATTCAAAATCACCTTTGCGTACGTAATAAAGTTTGAGGTGATTGCGTTGTATGCCATATAGAAGCAGAACACAATGCCCAGTATGCAAAGTTTGTTGAAAGTTGCGTTTTGGCGGAGACTCTTTATGCGCTTAGGAAGACCATATTGTTTTGTTGCGTCGATATTTGGCAAATGAAGGAGAGTGTCCCCTGTGTCCACGTTGTATGAGGGGGTGAAACCAGCCTTTTCATCAAGGTTAACACTGTCGCAATTTGCAGAAAAATCAATCTTTTCAGCGATATCCCCGTCAGGGATAAGGGATTGCCTTTCCTCTTCAAATTCAAGAGCCACTTCTCTATTGAACTTGTTTTCCTTGACTGCCAAACAGAACCAAACGAGAAGCACAAGAGTTGTGCCCACCATAAGTCCGCCGTACGCCCAGAAACCGTCATTTACGTCCTTGGGCATAACCATAAAGTAGCCAAGAGCCATAACCGTTGTGATGACGGATACGATATTTGAGATTGCGTTTGCCTTACTGCGGAATTTGTCAGGGTTGATGTCGGGCACTAATGCAAGAGCCGGTGAGCGGTAGGCTGCAAGGCTTGCAAGGGTGAGCATAAGGCATATAATGAAAGGCACAAAATAGCCTTCACCAAGTGAAGCAAATATGCATACGCCTGAAAAGGCTATCATTTCAACAATAGTGCCGATGACCACAAAAGGTTTTCTTCTGCCAAAGCGCTTGCCCTTTGACATATCGCTCAGTTTTCCAAAGATAGGAAGCAGAATAAGACCAAAAATATTGTCACTGGCGATGATCACGCCGTGCCAAAATGAGGAGAGATGATAGACGTCGTAGTCCACCACTTGCATAAAGGAGTCGTATGAACCCCAAAATAACGCTATCCAGCCAAAAGCGAGAGAGCAAAGTATTGTGCGTTTATAATTGAATTTCATAGCTATATTATATTAACACACCCGCAAGTGGATATGCAACAATTTGTTGCATAAGCCATTTTCTTAAAGCCGACGTCTTTGGTGAAAAGTGTCGATTTCAGTTGAAAAACAGCATATATACCCTCAAAAACACCACTCCCCCACTTGCTTTATGGTGTCATATCGTGTAAAATTGAAGTGGAGGCAACTATGAGAATTGGCATCATAACCGCTATGGCGGACGAAACTATGCCCCTGTATGAAAAACTGGGCAAAGCAAAAGGTGAAGGAAAGGTTGCAGGCGCAACAGTCCATCAATTTGAAATCGACGGCAATGAGATTTATCTTGCAAAATCAGGTGTTGGCGAAATCCGCGCCGCACTGACCGCTCAAATGCTTGTGGATATATTTGAGGTTGAAGCCATACTCAACTTCGGTTTTGTAGGCTCACTGGACAACCGCTTTGACGTAGGTGATTTGACACTTGTTGGTGCAACTGTCCACTATCAATTTGACACCTCAGAAATTGACAATGTGCCCGCCGGACAATATGACGGCAAAGACAGCGTCTATTTCCACCTTGACCGCAACCTCATCGCCAAAGTCCAAAACGAACTAGGTGGAATTTTGCCTATCGTCATTGATGCATCTGGTGACAAGTTTGTTGCGTCCCGTGAGGAAAAGGAATATCTCCGCACCTTTGGTGCACATATCTGTGATATGGAATGCGCAGGCCTTGCCATCGCCACCGAAAGAAACGGCATACCTCTCCTTTCAATCAAAGTCATATCAGACAAAGCCGACGAAAGCGCAAACGTGTCTTTTGGTGAAGTAGTTAGAAGAGGACTTACAAAATATGAAAGCATCTTCCCTGCCGTCCTCAAAGCCGTGTCAGGCAAGAGTGAAACTCCCCTCCCTCCCGTGAGATTGTAGGATTATAAAAGCAAACAAAATTATCAAACAATCCACAAACTAAACAACAAACAAATATAGCAACATTAAATCAACAAAAAACAATAAAATAAGAATTGACTATATACTTTGTATATAGTCAAAATCAATATTATGGAACGTATCACATCATTTTGCATCGATCACAACGTGCTGACACCCGGCATATACCTCAACCGTGTTGACGGCAACGTTTTTACCTACGACCTTCGCTTCAAAGCACCCAACAAAGGTGACTATCTTCACACTGCAAGTATGCACACTGTGGAGCACCTCTTTGCAACAGTTGTACGCAACAGCCCCTACAAGGACAAAGTCGTCTATTTTGGACCTATGGGTTGCAGGACAGGATTTTACCTTCTCCTCTTTGACACTCCTGACGTTAACGATGCAAAGAGAATAATCACAGAATGTGTTGAAAAATGTCTTCTTCTTGACACAATCCCCGGCTCAAAGAAAATCGAGTGTGGCAACTATCGCTCCCACAACCTCAAAAACGCCAAAGAAGAACTGACAAAATACCTTGCAATCCTGAAAGGATAAATTCAATTTTCACCAAACACCGCCAAATATCGCAAACAAAAAACCCTCGCTTTCAACGGGGGTTTATTTTATACAAGGATATTTATTCAAGTTCAAGTGCTTCAGAGCGGAAGATTTCATCGTTGAGGAACTCATCGACAGTCATACCAAAACCTTGTGCAATCATCATAACAGTGTTGAGTTTAACAGTCTTGTTTCTGCCGTTCATAATGCATTGCATACTACCGTGTTGAATATGAGCATTCTTTTCCAAACGGTATTGCGTCATATTCTTTTCTTTCAGCAATTGCCTTATTCTAATAGCGACTGCACTTGAAACCGTCATAAGAACACTCCTTTTGAAATTGTGTAGTTTTGCCTACATAAGAATTATAGCACAGAGCATATTTATTGACAATACAAAAGAACCGAGCAAATGCTCGGTTCTTCATTATTCTATTTCGAGATTTTCGTGCGCAAACAATTCATCGTCTAAAAATTCTGCCACCGACATATCAAAACCAAGTGCAAGTTTTGCAACCGTGGACAAGGTGACGGTTTTGCTTTTTCCGCTCATAACCCATCTCAAATGACCGTGATCCATGCCAGAATTTTGTTCCAAACGATACTTTGTCATATTGCGCTCTTTAAGCAAAGTGTTGACGCGTTTTATTATCGCTTCATTGACTGTCATAAAACCACCTCCTTGTTTTGATAGGAAAGAATACTTCCTTAACATTATATGAAAGAAGTGCTGTAAAAATAAGAGTGCATACTTCCCTAAAACTTAGTATTGTGCTAATATATGGATGTATACTTCCGCGGTGGTGTTATATGATTATTTCGTTTTTTGGACACAGCAAGTTTTATGACGCAGATTTGAGTGTGGAGTTTGTTGTTGAGCAGATAAAAGAAGTCGCAGGAGAAACGGACGTTCAGTTTTTCCTAGGAGATTATGGGGGATTTGATGCTTTTGCCTATCAATGCGCCATAGAATATAAGAAAATGCGACCTCTAACAAAACTGTGTTTTGTTAGCCCATATCTTGATGAAGATTATTTGCGCCGAAGATATGTCACTGAACGTTTTGATGAGGTGATATATCCAGATATAGAAGCCACTCCAAAGCGATACGCCATCACTGCCCGAAATCGGTGGATGGTGGAAAACAGCGATTTCATCTTCTTTTACGTAAACATAAGGTTTGGCGGTGCTTACTCTGCCCTGCAATATGCCAGAAGGAAAAACGTAAAGCACCACAATTTCTACAATTTGCAAAATTAAAAACATAGAAAAAGAGTTTTTTCTATTGTTTTGACAAATATAAATCCCCGCTATAATCAACCGACATCATTTCGCAGTCAACAATATACGTTTTAAGTTGCTTTATTTACTCTACCACACACAACACAGCAAAAAAGCGATGCACCCAGCCAACCACTATTGATTTTACAAATGCAAACAAATCTAATGCAATTAAGCAACATAATAAGCGGTTTGATATATTACGTATTATTTCTTACGTATAGCAAAGTTTTATTAGATAAAATAAATGTTTCGCGTGAAACATTTTTCTACAAAACGTTCCATAACAAAACATAGAAAACATATTTTCTTCGACCGAAATGCCTTTTTGCGGAGTTGTATGACCGGTTGCCTACGACACTTTTCCGTTCAAAACGTCAAAAATCTACCTCTGAAAAAGATGAGATGACCATCACAAAATCTCATTTTCAAACAATAGAGAAATTAAACCTTTTCTTAAACCGCTATATTTTGCCACAATAACCCAATCACAACATATATCAGTCAAAACAAACGCACAAAACCGCCATCGATGACTGCAATCGCCAGCAGGTTAAGACAAAAAGAACACCAGCTTATGGCAAAATCAAGGTGGATAAATTGTTTCGCAAACCATTTTATACGAAAATAAGCCACTTAGCAGTCCAATTTGACGGTGAAAAGCGACAAATCCACACGAAACCGACGTTTCACAGGATACTAAAATTTCATTGAAAATAGCAAAAATATAATAAAATCGGCGTTTCATGTGAAACACTCCCGAAAGGGTGAAAAATGACGTAAAAATATATGTTTCACGTGGAACAATTCGCTTTGGCGGTTGTGTTTCATGTGAAACAAAAACCCTTCAAAAATGGCCAAAAACACCTCAAAATACCCCATTTTTGGCACTTTTTGCCCAATTTTCCCACTCAAAAATCCTATGAAAAATAATTTTTCGTTTTTCCTCCATCTAAAATTTTATTAGTGAAAATCGGCCCTTTCTCCATTGAAAATTGACCCATTTTTGTTTCGCAAAAAATATAATAAAATCCATTATGGTTTCACATTTTTTTATAAAAAAGCAAACTAGACGTTTTTTTAGTGCTTTTCAAGCCGTTTTCTATGCTTTTTTAGGTCAATTTACCCTGTATTTTAGCGTTTTTGCCTATATACAAGTTGTTGGTTATCCTGTTTTTACACTAAAAAATTGGCCATATTTTGCTTGTTTTTCTTCAAAATCCATAGAAAACCATCCAAAATCACAATAAAACTCACAATAAACGGTGTTTGCTTTGTTTTTTTGATAGGGAGTCTCTTTTCTTAAACGTCGCTGGTTTTTTGCTTGCGTTGTTTCTTGCATTGATGCTTATGCTGTTTTCTTTTGTTGCTTTCACAGGTTTTTTACCCTGTTTTTTGAGGATATTTTTTTTGTTCTACGTGAATCATCGGCTTTCCTCATGTAAATTTCACCTCAAAAACCTTAAAAAATGCCCTAAAAACCGCCTAAAACAGCCACTTTTGCTACAAAAAGGTTAATAAGTAAACTAAATAATAGATAAATATTGTCAAACTTACACTTTGATGATATAATCATCACAAGAACATTTTTGTTTGAGGAAAAAGTTATGCTCATAGCAATTATCGGTGAAAATTGTGTCGGCAAAAGCACTCTTGCAGAGGGTATTTGCCGTGAAATTGGCGGAAAAATCTACAACGGAAAGGATTTTTTACGTCTTGAAAGGAATCCTGACAACGCAAAATCGACTTTCAAGGCTATTTTGTCTTCTGCCGTTGACGGCGACAACGTCATTTACGTCATAACCGAGCGAGAGCACCTTGATTTGCTTCCTGCAGGCGCGGTCAAGATTGTGCTCACCGCAGACCTTGACGTCATTAAAGAACGTTTTAAGGCGCGTATGAGGGGCATATTGCCTCCTCCTGTTGAGAAAATGCTTGAACAAAATCACGGAAAGTATGACGATTTGCCCTGCGATATGAAATTGGAGTCCGGTGAATACGACTTAAACGCAGTGATAGAAAAGTTGAAATCAAATTAAATTTTATAAATCTTTGATTTATAAAAGGACGGCTTAGCCGTCCTTTTGTTGTTTTCGTATAATTTTGAGCAGGGAATATGCTCACCAACGAGTCATATTTGTTTTGAATTTTTCTTCGTAGGCGGATTTCAGTTCTTCGGTAGAAATTCCATAGCACATAAGAACGTCATTGTAATACATAAGCACGTCCGCCAATTCTTCGACAAGTTTTTTGCGGATTTCACCGTCTGCGGTTGCTTTTTCTCCGCCGTTTTTCTTGATGATATGGGCAACTTCCCCGATTTCTTCCACCATCCAAAGCAGTTTGTTTTGACCGGTTGAGGTGTTGATAGGCTCCCAAATTGCGCTATATTTGTCTTGGAGTTGCTTTTGCATTGCTTGCATTTCGTTGATTGAAAAGTCTTTCATAATTTCTCCTTTAAGTGAGCATAAGATAGTTGGCGGTCCAGAAAAGAATTGGGCCTACAAGCACGAATACATGAAATACTGCGTGTATATAAGGTTTGTGTATGACAAACAGCACTGAGCCGATGAGGACAGACACAATGCCTACGGCATTGAGCACCAACTCCGTGGTTGTAAAGTGAGTGCCTGTGATGAAGTATGCTCCCACCAAAAGACCGCCGATGAGGAAGTTTGTGGCAAAGGAAAACATACGGAATTTGCGGAAATTGACAAGGGACAGAGTCAAGGCAAGGGCAGTGAGGAAAAGGCATACGCCGTAGATGATGAAGCCCTCGTATCGTCCTGTCAAAAATGCTACCCCTGTGCCACAAGATATGACGATGAGGTTGACGGAGCAGTAGTCCACCTTGCGCATAATAGCCTTGATTTTGGGGTTTTGTATGGCGTGGTAGGTGGTGGAGTTGACGTAGAGAGTGAGAAAACCTGCCGAGCACAGCACTGCAGACACGTATGACAGAGTTGTGGTGGCTTTTACAAGCATAAGCACCATGCCGATGACACTGAAAACAACCCCTAAAAAGTGAGTGAAAACGTTGAGTGCCTCTTCACGGTGAGTGTAATAGTGCAAGTCGTACCTCACCGCAATCTCCTTTGCGGACTCCACGTCTTCTGGGCCGTCTAGCCATTTTTTGAATTCAGTCATTGTCATTTTGCACCTGCAATTCAACGTTGTTGTTGGAATATGAAGGGAATGAGCCTTCCTTCACCGAAAGAATGCGGATTGAAACAACGCCTTCGCTTAGAGTTTTGTAGGCGGAGAGGTCAACTGTGTCACCATTTACAACACCCATATTGACATCATTGATAACAAGATAGTTGGTTGCATCCACGTCAATATTGTATAGCCTTATGACGCTTCCGTCAAGGGTGATAGTGACTGCTTTTGCCGTTGATTGAGGAATAAATGTGACACTTGCCTCTTCACCTTTTTCACCCTTTTCATTGCGAGGTGACACAGTGAAAACGCACTCCTCTTTTACAAATTCAGTCACATCGATTTCGTATTGAACAAACGTACTTTCACCAAGATTGAACTCGGCAACTTTCATATCATCAGTGACGTTTATTGATGAGGAAGTGCCGTCAGTGAACACCGAAACAGAAAGAGAAGAAAATCCCTTTTCAACGCAAAACACAAGTTTAATGTTGTCATTTTCAAAGGATAAACCTGTGTTTATGCAATCATACGTTTTTATTTCAGTGGTTGTGTCGTCAGTGTCGTTGCCACCTGAAAGGTCATCGTCACCGCCATTATCATCGGTGTTTTCGCTGTCATTATTGCCAGAATTTTCACCGCTATTGTCACCTGAATTGTCACCTGTGTTGTCGCCGTTTTGGTCGTCATCGGGAGTGCCACTGGTGGTGTCAAGATATGCTTCAACACGCAAGTCGTACACATCACCGCTGACCTTGTAAGTGTCGGGATAGAAAACAAAACCATCTTTTTCAAAGGTCAGCTCGTCACCCTTTTCAAGTCCGTCAACAGAGAATATTCCGCCTTCGTCAGTTGTGGCAACAACCTCAAAGTCAAGGATAATTTTCACACCTTCAAGTGGTGTGCCGTCATAGACAAATTTGCCACTGACGGTCAGACCATTGTTGGTGTAGTCAGGGGTGCTGTCGCAAGCAAAAAGAGTTGTTGACAATGCAATGACAACGAGGATGATTAGGGTGATGGTTATACGTCTATTCATAAGCCACCTCCCCGTTTTCCACTGAAAAAGTGATTGTGCCAAAATTATAGTTGAAAACCTTATCTTCACCAAACACTGACAAGAAATAAGTGCCGTCCGCAAGAGCTTCAAAAGTCAAGGTTGATGAAGGCACGTTGCCGTAAGATATAGTTTTACCTTCTCTATTCAACGTGTAAGAAAACAGGATTTCACCAACAGGTTGCCAAGAGATGACAACTCCGTCTTTGGTGTTGAAGACGTAGAAATCCAAATCCGCGTCAATGACCTTTGTGAGATTTATTGTTTGATAAGTGGGCGCAGGGGATAGGTGATAGGGGCTGTCGCTCAATGGAATAACCGCCACGATGACACTGTCTTTTGCGGTGGACAAAAGGTCATCGGCGTACAACTTTTCTTCATCGGTGCGACCAACCAAAACGTTGTTGATGAAAACGAGATATTCATCTGCATTTGTCACCTTATCCCAAAAGAGAAAACCGCTTGAAAGGCGGATATTTCGTGCTTTGTCAAGGCTGACGATGACTTTCACAAGACAAGAGCCAATCCGTTGTAAACCGCCGTCTAGACTTGCGTAAACGGAAATTTGGTGCTCTCCGCCACTTGCAACCAGGTCTGTAATGTCAAAATAGGTGAAATAATATCCGTTGAGATAGGTGTATGAGCCGTCAACCGAGATGACGTATCCGTTGAAAGAGGAAGTGTCGGCGGAATACGCCCTCCAACTGAGGATATATTTGCCGTCCTCAACGGACACTGACACGGAGTTGTCTTCTGCAAGAGCGGTTGAAGAAGAAAATGAAAACACCGCCATCATAATTGTGACAATGAGGGCAACTGAAATCACGGATATAGATTTTCTTGAAAAGGAAGATTTCATTTTCTTTTGTGTTTTTAGAGTTAATAAACAATTTGTCAAGGGCTGTTTTTGCACCGTTCATATTCAACCATACACACAAACTAAATGGCTGTCAATTTTTCTTTTTCAAAATTCGACAAAAACCGACAAGGAAAAGGGTAGAAAACCCGAAGTCAACCCCGTCCTATGTGGACAAAACCGCAAGAGAAACCCATATACGCACCGCAAAATCAACGATTTTGCGTTTTCGCGGTGGAAAAACTGTGAATTTCCATCCCATTTGTCCACAAAATTTTCAAAAAATGCTTGATATTATCAAAGTTAATAGTTATAATAAAATATATTTATTATAATGTAAATTAACATACTAACTGCTTATATAAGTATAGGAGGAAAAATGGAAGAGGTTAAACACAGCTACAATGAAACCGACATACAGGTGCTTGAAGGCCTTGATCCCGTGAGAAAACGTCCCGGTATGTATATCGGCTCAACGGACACAAGAGGACTCCATCACCTTGTCACTGAAGTTGTTGACAACTCTATTGACGAAGCCCTCGCAGGATACTGCACCCACATCAAGGTTGAAATCCTTGCTGACGGCGCAGTCCGTGTCACCGACAACGGACGTGGTATCCCCACAGGCATCCACCCCACAGAGGGAAGATCCGCAGTTGAGGTTGTTCTCACAAAACTTCACGCAGGCGGAAAGTTCGGCAACGGCGGATACAAGATCTCCGGCGGTCTGCACGGTGTTGGCGTGTCATGTGTCAACGCACTTTCTGAATGGCTGGTGGCAGAAGTCAAGCAAAACGGCAAGATCCACAGAGTACGCTTCAATCGTGGTATTGCAGAGCGTCCCCTTTCAGTGGTGGGTGACACCGATGAAACAGGCACAATCGTCACTTTCTATCCCGATGCAGAGATTTTTGAAACTCTTGAATTCAACTATGAGTCAATCAAGTCACGTCTTCGTGAACTTGCTTATCTCAACAAGGGCCTGACAATTGAAATCGCAGATATGAGAGTTGAGCCTGAAAAGAGAGAAGTCTTCTGCTATGAAGGCGGTATCGTTTCATTTGTTGAATCACTGAACAAAACCAAGGAAACAATCTTTGAAAACGTCATCTATTTTGACGCAAAATACGTGGATAGCGAAATCGAAGTTGCAATGCAATACAACGACAGCTATTCAGACACAATCCTCACCTTTGCCAACAACATCAACACCGAAGAAGGTGGCACACACCTTGAAGGTTTCAAGAGTGCACTTTCAAAGGTCATCAATGAATACGGCACACGTATGGGCATTTTGAAGGGCGCAGACAAACTCTCCGGTGAAGACGTGAGAGAAGGTCTCACCGCAGTCATCTCAGTCAAACTTGCAGAGCCTCAATTTGAAGGTCAAACAAAGACAAAACTTGGCAACAGCAGTATGAGAACAGCAGTGTCCAAGGGCGTCACAGAAGGCTTTGGCACTTATCTTGAGGAACATCCTAGAGAAGCAAAGGAACTTATCCTTAAGACAATCACCGCACAAAGAGCAAGAGAAGCAGCAAGAGCCGCAAGAGAAACCGCTCGCAGAAAGAGCGCACTTGAATCAACAACTCTCCCCGGCAAGCTGGCAGACTGCACAGACAAGACTCCCGCAAACTGCGAAATCTATCTGGTCGAGGGTGACTCCGCAGGTGGCAGTGCAAAGCAAGGCAGAGACCGTCGTTTCCAAGCAATTCTTCCTCTTAGAGGCAAGATTTTGAACGTTGAAAAGGCAAGACTGCACAAAGTCCTTGAAAACGAAGAAATCAAGGCAATGATCACAGCATTTGGTTGTGGCATCAACACCGACTACGACGAAAGCAAACTCCGCTACGACAGAATCATCTGCATGACCGACGCGGACGTGGACGGCAGCCACATTCGTATCCTTATGCTCACATTCTTCTTCCGCTTTATGCGTCCTCTCATTGAAAACGGCCACGTGTATATTGCTCAACCTCCCCTTTACAAACTGTCAAAGGGCAAGCAAGAGCACTATTTCTACGATGACGATGCCCTCAATAAGTTCTATGAAGAGAACGGCAGAAAGGGCTGGGATCTCCAAAGATATAAAGGTCTTGGTGAAATGAACCCCGACCAACTCTTTGACACCACAATGGATCCCAAAACACGTACACTTCTCAAAGTCACCATGGAAGACGCAATCGCAGCAGACGAACTCTTCACCATCCTTATGGGTGAACAACCCGAACTCCGCCGCCAATTTATCGAAGAAAACGCAAAATTGGTTGAAGAGTTGGATATTTAAGGGGGTATAAACTATGGCAATCAAGAATAATGATTTCAAAAATACCGAATACGTGGAACATCTCAAAGACAGCAAGATAGTCAATCTTGAAGTCCAACAAGAGCTGAAAAAGTCATTTATCAGCTACGCAATGGCAGTCAACGTATCCCGTGCAATCCCCGACGTACGTGACGGTTTGAAGCCTGTCCATCGTCGTATCCTCTACGCCATGAACGAACTTGGCCTCACCCCCGACAAGCCCTTTAGAAAGAGTGCTATGGTGGTTGGTGAAGTGCTTGGCAAATACCATCCTCACGGCGATAGTTCAGTTTATGATGCAATGGTCCGTCTTGCACAAGACTTCTCAATAAGATGTCCTCTTGTTGAAGGTCACGGCAACTTCGGCTCTGTTGACGGCGACCCCGCTGCAGCATATCGTTATACCGAAGCAAGACTGAGCAAAGTGGCTCTTGAAATGATAAGAGATATCGACAAAAAGACCGTTGACCTCTATCCCAACTTTGACGACACTCGTGAACAACCTGTTGTCCTTCCTTCAAGATTCCCCAACTTGCTCGTCAACGGCTCAGACGGTATCGCAGTTGGTATGGCAACGTCAATCCCTCCCCACAACCTTGGTGAAGTTATTGATGCAACCGTTGCTCTCATCCAAAATCCCGACCTTACAGTTGACGATTTGATGGAATATATCCCTGCTCCCGACTATCCCACCGGCGCACTTATCCTCGGCAGAGGCGGTGTCAAACAAGCATACCGCACCGGCAAGGGCAGTGCAGTGCTCCGCGCAAAGACTGAAATTGAGGAACTTCCCAACGGAAAGAGCAGAATCATCATCACTGAAATCCCCTATCAAGTCAACAAGGCAAAGCTCATCGAAAACATTGCAGAGCAAGTCAAAGACAAGAAGATTGAAGGCATCGCAGACCTTAGCGAAGAAACAGACCGCCACGGTATGCGTATCGTTGTTGAAACAAAGAAGGATTACAACGCACAAGTTGTCCTCAACACCCTCTTCAAACAAACTCAACTGCAAGTCAACAACTCAATGATTATGCTTGCACTGGTTGATGGTGTGCCCAAGATTCTCAACCTGAAAGAGATCCTTGAAAACTACATCATCCACCAAGAAGACGTCATCACACGTCGCACCAAGTTTGACCTTGAAAAGGCACAAGAAAGAGCACATATCCTTGAAGGTCTTGCAATCGCACTTGCCAACATTGACGAAGTGGTTGAACTCCTCAAAAAGAGCCCCGACCGTCAAGGCGCAATCGCCAATTTGACAGCACGCTTTGCTCTTGACGAAGCCCAAGCCGTGTCAATCCTTGAAATGCGTCTGCAACGCCTCACAGGCCTTGAAGTGGAAAAAATCAAGGAAGAACTTGAACAAAAGCATCAAGAAATCGCAGAATACAACCGTATCCTCTCATCAACCGAAGCAATCGACCAAATCATCGTTGACGAAATGCTTGATATCAAGTCAAGATTTGCTTCACCCAGACTCAGTGAACTCAGCTATGACTACTCTGAACTTGACATCGGTGACCTCATCGAGCAAGAAGATATCGTGGTCAGCATGACTCACGGCGGATACATCAAGCGTCAAGCAGTCAGTGAATATCACTCACAACACCGCGGTGGCGTTGGCATCACAGGTCACAAGGCAAAGGACGATGACTTTGTTGAAAAACTCTTCATCGCACACACCCACCAAGACCTTATGTTCTTCACCAACCTTGGAAAGGCATTTGTTTTGAAGGGCTACGAAATCCCCGAAGCATCAAAGACCGCTCGCGGTAGAGCAATGGTCAACCTTCTCCAACTTGTTCCCGGTGAAAAGGTGCAAGCAATCCTCCGTCTCCCCGAAGACAAGGAAGGCTTCAACCTTATCCTTGCAACAAAGCAAGGCCTCATCAAGCGTACTCCTCTCACCGAGTTTGAATCAGTGAAGAGAAACGGCAAGATTGCAATCAAGTTCAACGAAGATGACGAACTCATCGAAGCAGTGCTCACCACCGGCAATGATGAACTCATCATGGCATCAAGCGAAGGCTACTGCATCCGCTTCAATGAAAACACCGTCCGCTTGGTTGGCAGAACAGCAATGGGCGTCAAGTCAATGAGACTTGCAGAGGGCGCATATATGGTTGACCTTGCAGTTGTCCACGAAAACAGCGAAATCCTCACCGTCACCTCAAACGGATTCGGCAAGAGAAGTTCAATAAGCGAATATCCTCTCCAAGGCAGAGCAGGCAAGGGCGTCAAGGCAGGCGTCTTCAACGACAAGACCGGCGACCTCATCAATATGAAGGTCCTCGACGACAACGCAGACGTGATGATGATCACCGCAGGTGGCATCGTCATCAGAGTCCACGCAGACGAAATCAGCCGTATCGGCAGAGCAACACAAGGTGTCCGCATCATGCGTCTTAAGGACAGCAAGACCAGCGTTGTGTCCATCGCACTTGCACCTTATGAAGAGGACGAACCTGAGGTTGAACTGGACGAAGACGGCAACCCCGTTGCCACTGAAACCCCTGCAACCGAAGTGGTTGAAACAACCGAACAAGTGACAGAATAAGCACTTTATCATCACAAAAGCGAGCGTAAAACCTCGCTTTTTGTGATTTTAGTGACAAATAATTTGTGGTGTAATCCACTGAAAACCAACAAGAAAAATACAATTTTCAAGGAGAAAAATTATGGATAGACAATGGTACAAGGAAATGTGTGTGTATCAAGTTTGGCCCCGTTCATTCAAAGATGGTGACGGCGACGGCATCGGTGACCTCAAAGGTATCCTTTCAAAACTTGACTACATAAAGAGCCTCGGCGCAGACGCAATTTGGTTCTCACCTCTGTATGCATCACCTCAAGCTGACTACGGTTATGACATCGCAGACTACTACAACATCAACCCCGAGTACGGCACCAATGAAGAGTTCAAAGAAGTCCTCGACGGAGCACACGCACGTGGTATGAAAGTCATCATGGACCTTGTCATCAACCACACCAGCGACCAACACGAATGGTTTAAGAAGTCCGCAGCAGGCGACCCCAAATATAAGGATTATTATATCTGGCGTCCTGGCAAGGGCAAAGACGGAAAGAAGTTCCCCAACAACTGGATGGCAACTTTCCCCGGTGACGGTTGGAAGTGGAACGAAGAACGTGGCGAATATTATCTCCACCTCTTTGCAGTTGAACAACCTGACCTCAACCACGACAACCCCGCAGTCCGTGAAGAAGTCAAAAACATCATCCGCTACTGGCTTGATATGGGCGTTGACGGATTCAGAGAAGACGTCATCACCTTCATCTCCAAGAGAGAAGGTCTCCCCAATGGTTTCCCCCTCCCCGCAGTGAGAGGTATGGAACACTATTCCCCCGGCCCCAACCTCATCAAGTATCTCACCGAATACAGAGAAGTGGTCAAGGAATACCCCGGCCGTATGCAACTTGGCGAAGCACCTATGATGACTCCCAAAAACGCACTGAAGTACGTCAGCGGTGAAAACAGAGTCCTTGATATGATGTTCGGTTTCCAACATATGGAAGCAGACTGCATCTTCATCAGCTGGATGAGATTGCCTTTCTCACTCCGCAAACTTAAGAGAGTGTACAACAACTGGCAAACAAAACTCTACGGCAAGGGCTGGAACACCAACTATATTGAAAACCACGACCAACCTCGTAATATTTCAAGATACGGCAGTGAGAAATATCGCTTTGAAAGTGGCAAGGCACTCTGCACAATGTACACCTTCCTCAGCGGTTCACACTTTGTCTATCAAGGTCAAGAAATCGGCATGAGCAACCTTGACTATGAAAAGTGGGAAGACTTTGTTGACGTCAGCACCTTCTCAACAAAGAGCCTCCTTGAAAAACTCAAGATATTCTCACCTGAAAAAATCTTCAAGATGGCAAAATACGCCGCCCGTGACAACGCACGTACACCCGTTCAATGGGATGCAACTGCAAATGCAGGCTTCACCACCGGCACACCTTGGTACACAGTCAACCCCAACTACGTGGACGTCAACGTGGCATCACAAGAAGATGATCCTGACTCACAACTCAACTTCTACCGCAAGGCAATCGCACTCCGCAAGGAATACACTGATGCAGCCATCTACGGTCAATTCAAACTCCACCTCAAGGGACACAAACAACTTTTCGTCTATGACAAGCTTGGCGAAGACGGCTCAAAACTGACCGTTGTCATCAACCTGTCCGAAAAGACAATCCCCACCAAGAAAGTGGCAAAATACATCTGCCCCAAAGCAACCGAAATCCTCTCCAACTACAAAGACGAGCTGGGTGACACCCTCCGTCCTTATGAGGCAAGAGTCTTCGCATGCAAGGCTAGCGCCTGCCACGAATAATTAAAAACGCGCTATTTTGCGCCTAGTTTTGTCAAAGCCCTGATTTTCCACCCTCACGTACGCCAAGTACGCG
>CALABJ010000029.1:0-121937 GCA_937885645.1 uncultured Clostridia bacterium
GGGTGGAATATCAGGGCTTTGACAATGCTATTCGCGATTTAGTGCGTTTTTAGTCGATTGTTGCGTTCAGCTTTGCAAGCAACTCATCCAAGTTCACACCGTGAACGACTGCGATGTCGCCAACTGTTTCTTGATGTGCGAGGGCACAACCAAGGCAGTGGAGTCCTGCTTCTTGAAGGACGCGTGCAACTTTTTCAGGATTGCCGATGTTGAGTGCATCGATGATGAGTGTATCTTTGGTGATCATAATATATACCTCCGTAATTAAATCAATTTTGGTTCATTTAGATTTTAACCCAAAAGCCCGTTGGACGCAAGCAATATGAGCACAATTCCTGCAATCATGGCAAGAGCGCCAAATACGGTGAGGCTCACGCGTGCAGGGGATAATGGATATTTGCCGTAGGACTTGCCTGTCCTGCCGTTGACTATATAGCGGTAAATCTTTTCCTTGTGCTTGCAACCGAATATCCACACGGGGACAAGGGCGTAATTGAATGCAACAAGCGGATAGTTGGTGTAGGCGTTGTAGTCACCGACAACGTCGTAGGTGTAACGGGAAAGGGCTTCTCGTCTTATGTCGTTTTCCATCATAACCCTTGCGGTGTCAAAGCAAGTGTCCAAGGTGGCATCGCACTTCTCTGCTGAAAATCCTGCCACGTAGTCCCTTTGATAGCCTTCAAGACTGCCTACGTCGTAAGGGGTAATCTTGTGGAGTTCCTCTTGTGAGAGGTGTCTTGTTGCCTCAATCATAACATCCTTAAAGACCTTGACCACCTCACCGCTGACAGAAAACCATCTCGTTTTGCGGACTGTACGGCGGTTTTTGCCACTGCCCACCGTCACGTAGTAGTATTTGCCAAGTTTGGCTTTGTATGTAGTGTGAGTGTCGCTTGTGAAAAGATAAGATGGCACGTACACTCCGTTGAAGTTGTCGGGCTTGAAATTCTTTTTGAAGGAGGAGAGGGCAAAAAACTTTTTCTTTATCCAGTTTTTGCCTGCCTCGTACGCCATCTCCTTTGTGTATAGGAAAGGGAGAATCCCGTCCGGTTTCAGTCCGCCCACATCTTTCAGTTTAACAATATTAGTTGCTGAGCAAAAGGGGCATTTCGTGGCGGTGACAAAACTGTTAAAGACCACTTCCCCTCCGCAGTTTGGGCATTTGTAAGTTGATGTGCTGTCATCAACAATGCTGTCATCTCTTTCGGTGTAGAAATTGCGCTTGCGCGTGCCTATCCGTGCTATGTCCTTTTTGGAATCACAGTATGGGCAAGACAACCCACCTGTCAGTGGGTTGAAAAGCATATCTGCACCGCAGTTTTCACATTTGATGACAGAGGGTGACATCAGCCTATCTTTGCTCCGCACTCAGGGCAGAACTTGACTCCGCCTTTGATTTCTGCATTACACTTGGGGCAAGTTGCTTTTGTAGGTGTGCCACACTCGGGGCAGAACTTTGCCCCTGCTGAAAGCACTGCGCCACACTTTGAGCAAGATGCAACACCGCCGTTTTTAGCACCGCAGTTTGAACAGAATTTTGCATCAAAAGGCATTTTAGCGCCACAATTTGCACACTCAACTTCCTTTTTGGCGTGTTGACGATAAATATCGTTCATGTGGTTGGAGAACTCTGCACCAACTATTGCACCTGCGCCAAGTCCAATTCCCATGCCTGCGAATGCTCCCCCTGCACCGGGGTTTTTGGCGGCGTCACGCATTGCTCCAACGCTTTCATATTGAGCGTATTCGGGCATCTTGTCACCAAGGACACCAAGGGTTGTGCGCTTGTCCATTGCCTTTTCAACGGCTTCGGGCAGTTTCAAATTTTTGACGATGACTTCGTCCACTGCAAGGCCAAGCTTGCCAAACTTTTCGCAAGCCTTGTCTCTTGTGGTGTCACCAAGTTCACGATAGTTGGATGCAAGGTCAAGGGCGGGGATTTCGCATTCACCGATGAGGTCGGTCAGTTCCATCAAGATGATGCCTTTGAGGTAGTCTTGAATCTTGTCGGTGGTGCAACTGTGCAACGTGCCGAAATACTCCTTCATAAAGAGTTCGGGATTGCAGACGTGGAAAGCATATTCGCCGTGTCCTGAAAGACGAATCATGCCAAAGTCCTTGTCACGCATCATAATGGGGTTGGCTGTGCCCCACTTCATGCCCACGAATTGTTTGAGGTTGACAAAATAGACGTCACTCTTGATGGGCATATCGTAGCCATATTTCCATGCGCCCAGTTTGGACAAAATAGGAAGATTTTTTGTTTCAAGCTTCCAAGTGCCTGCGGTGAAGACATCTGCAATTTGACCTTCGTGGACGAAGATTGCGGCTTGACTTTCGCGGACTACCAGTTTTGAGCCTGTCATAATTTCATAGCGGTCAGGCACTTCAAACTTATAGACCATAGTCTTGTCGGTGAAGCCCTGCCATTCGATGACTTTCAGCAAATTCTTTTTGAAGAATCCCATATCATTTCTCCTATAATAAATTTCAAGTGTATTATATCACCACTATGCTCGCTTTTCAAGAATTATTTATATACGCTGAGGAGGAGCATAATGAGGGGAATTGTCAGAATTGACAGCAACGTGCTGAGGAGTATGCCGTTGGCAGAGGTCTTTTTGTCTCCGCCGTACAACTCGGCAAAGTTGAGCGTGTTGGTGGCACAAGGCATTGCGGACATAATGACCAAAGTCACTTTGAGCATTCTGTCAAGGGGTATCGGCCACAAGATTAGGAAGACCAAAATGGGGAAAACCAGGAGTTTCACCCCAGAGGCAAGATAGTTGCGCCAGTCGGTGAAGAGAGATTTCAAGGGCTGTGCCCCAAATCGCATACCGAGGATTATCATGCACATAGGTGCGGTCATATCCCCAAAATAGCCTATGATTTTCACCACTTCGGCGGGCATAGACTTCATTGTCACCCCTGCAAAGAAAAGAGGCAGTGCCACAAGAAGTGTCAGTGTAGGCGGATTGATGAAGGCCTTTTTCACACTCATAAACTTTTTGTTGCCAGAAAGGACATAGACGCCTATTGACCAGCCCATCATATTCATTGTGCAGACATACACCGCAGAATAGACAACCGCCTCAGGATTCAAAGGGAATAACAGAGTGAGAAGAGGCACGCCAAAGAAACCTACGTTGCCAAAGGTGGACAGATTGACAATTGCCCTATATGCCCTGCCCTTTGCGATGTCAGCTATTTGCTTTTTAAGAAGAGGGTCTGAGGCGACTTTGTCACCGTCAAGATAGCCCTCCTCCATAAGATGAGAAGTGATTTCAAGGTCGTTGAATTTTGACTTGAAAATTGCCCACAACACAAGGAATAACCCCAGCTGTGTGACAACTGAAAAAAGAAAAGTCCAACCCATGCCTGCAAGGATACGTGTGGAATACTCCACCTTCAAAAAGGATTGCAGTGACAAAAAGGGTTGGCAGACGTAAAGCAACACCGCAGAGAAAAACGGGATTGCCCCTGCCTTAATCAGTTTGGTTTTGACAAGGAGAAATCCGGGTATTGCCAGTGCCACGAGGACGAGCACGTTGATTGCTGTTGTCTTGAAGTCCATAAAGCCGTGAGATTGATTTTGCGCCCTTTTGCGCCGTCAGTTGAAGAGGAAGTTGATTTCCTTCTCAAAAGCGGTTTTAGGGCGTTTTACGAGGTCAAAACCACAAACATAAACGCAGTTTATGGCGATAACCCCATATAGTCAAGTGGAGATGCCGAAGCATCTCCACTTTTTGATTTGTTTGGGTTTACACCGTGAAGTTGTACACTGAACCTGCGGTGCCTGCGGGCACTTCTTGTCCTCTTGCGATGACAACGATTGAGCCTGAGGTGATGTTTGCAGGTGCGGTTGTGGTGTCGAGGAGTGCTGAGGTGACGTCAACAACTGCTCCTACGTAAGGCACCAGATAGTACACTGTCTTTCTGCCACCCACTGAAGCGAGAGTGTAGGTGCTTCTGTTGGATGCGATTGTCACTGAGTATCTTGCAACTTCCGTTGTGCCGTCTGCGGCATAAGTGATTGCAATGCCTGACCATGCCACGCCAACGCCGTTGTTCAGTCTTGTTCTCAGAGTGTTGCCACTGCGGAGTGTTGTGCCATCGTTGGTCTTTGCGTTGATCTTGACGGGGATTTGGATTCTTTCACCAGTGCCAAGTTGCATATTTGCATACAGTTCTGACACGGTTTCATTGCCTGCAAGGAGTGCTGCGGTGAGCTTGAAGTTTGCGGGCATTGTGACTGACACGTGGGCGAAGACCTTTGAGAACTTGTCGCCGTTTGCGTGCTTATCCCAGCCAGTTCCGCCGTTTGCAGATGCCACGAATCCGGTGAGGTTTCCTTCTGCGTCAACAACGGGGTTTTCTACTGAGAAGGTTGCCTTGATGCCTTCGGGCACTGTGTAAGATGCTGCCACGCCTGCGTCGATGAAGTAGTTGCCTGCCACACCGCCGGTGACGTTTGAGGTGTAAGGTGCAACGTCGTAGCGTGAGTTCTTGACCACAGGTGATGCCACTCTTTCTTCATCCATACGGTAGAGGGTTGTAATCTTTGTTGCAAGCACTCTTTGGACGAGGAAGGGGATTTGGAATTTTTGTGTACTGCCGTCAGGACCTGTCAGCAATGCGGTGAGATAGATGATACCGCCGTTGTAGGTGGGACGGAAGTCGCCAGTTGACCAGCCGAGGGTGTAATCTTCGTCATCGGTGCGGAAGGTGATGACTTCGTTGCCGAATGCACCGTTGACGTTGACGGTGAGATAGTCAGGAAGCACCAGTGATGATGAGAAGTACTCATAGGGGTTGATGTAGGTTTGTGTTCCGCCGTCGTGTCTAAGATAACCAACGTTTGAAATAAGTTCGGGGTTCTCTGCTTCAACAACGCTGACTGCGCTTCTGTTGACGATGACAAGTCTTGCACGAACTTCTTGTTCGTCAACGCCGTATTCACTGCCGTCAACCACTGCGGTGATGTTGTATTCTCCACCTGCGTAGCCCAGGGTTGCGATGCCGAACTTCCAGCTGATGGGCAGATTGACTTCTGTGCCGTTTGCAAAGGTGAAGTTTGCGTATGCGGGGAAGTACTTGTAATATCCGCTTTCAAGTTGTTCGAACACGTCTGTGACCACGAAAGGATCGAAGGTGAACACCAAGGTGTTGCCAACCACTGCCATATAGTCACTTACTTGTGCAGGATCAACGAAGTCGCCTACGCCTGCATCAACCACGTGGTTTGCACTCATTGCCACTGCGGTGCCGTCGAGGACGACCACGGGCACTCTCACTGTGGTGGTTGCGTTGTTGACGCCTGTTCCGTTGGTGAGAGTTGCATAGACATATTCTTCTCCGCCTCTCACTGCGATTTCGGTGTCATAAGGATCCCATTCTGCGTCCAGTTCTTGACTGACTGTGTAGACGAAGATGTAAGTTGTGTCGGCTGCGCCTTGTGCGGGGATGACGTTGTAGACCTTTGCGGCTGCGTCATACTCGAAGTAGGTCATTGTGCCTGTTCTGTTGCCTTCATTGTCGGTGACAACGTTGCCGTCAGCCACAGTGCCTTCACCGAGGACTTTGTAGAGATATGCGCCTGTGCCTTCGTACTTGCTCATTCTATAACCGTCTTCAGCCATCTTGTTCCATTCTGCCACGGTGATGAACTTGCCATCGGGATAGAAGGTGGTTGTGTATGCATAGTTGTCCACGTTGTAGATGCTGTTGCCGCCGTCTGCTGATGCATAGACTTCAAATGAGTCGTAGCGGAGGTCGTTGGACATTGTTTCTGATGCGATGTTGCTGTTGAATCTTGTCACTTCGATCTTCTTGAAGGTGAAGGTGACGCCGAAGGAGAAGAGTTCAAATGCCATTTCGCTGTTGGGATACACGTGTGCCACTGCGTCAAACTCAACGGTGTCGGTGACGTCCATGCCGTCCTTGATGTTTTCCACACCTTCAAAGACCACGTAGTAGCGTTTGACTTCGCCGGTCTTTGCAAAGGTGACATCCATTTCGGTGGGCATTGCGCTCATACCAAATGAGAATGCGTTGTAGTAGATGACTTGTTCGGGGATGTTGTCTTCTGCGTCATAGACTACGTCGACGATTTCGCCCTTTGTTGAGTCAAGTGAAGTGTATCTGATTGTGTAGGTGTTGCGTGCATCGCTGCGACCAACCTTTGCGTAATCGGGAGCAACAAATTCTGCCTTTTCAACTTCTCTTGAGATGACCACGAGAGGAATGTTGACTTGTTGTGTTGCGCCTGTCTTGTAGCGAATGTCGTCATAGGTTGCACCAAGTTCGTCTGCTTCCTGAACTGTGCCGTAGCGTGTCACTGCGATGCCGTCCACTTGATAGGTGTACCTGACGTATTCGCCGTCCTCTGCCACTGCGTATGCCTTGAAGGTGACCATATAGTCGCTGTCTTCATAGCCTTCTGCGGTGATGAGGCTGTCGCTAGGCCATTCGGGAACGAATGTTGCCACTGAGCCGTCTGTGAGGATTGCTTCGATTTCAAGAGGCAATCCAAGTCCGCCTTCGCGGAATGAATCATACAGATAAGGATCAACGGTGATTGAGCGGTATGCAGGATCAACTGTCTTCAGGATTGTTCTGTCCTTAACAAGGCATTCAACGTCCATGGTTTGTGAGCCACCGGGATAGGTGAATGTGACTGTCAAGGTCAATGTCTCGCCGAAGTACTTGGTTGTGTTGGTGAAGAAGTCTTCGGGGAGTTCATAGTTTGCAACCACTTCTGCTGTTTGCATTCTAGGTGTTCCGTCTTCTTCGGTGCCGTTGGTTGCAACGACTGTGTGGGTTGCACCTTGCTTGAAGAGGGTGGTGTCCATGCCGAGAGGATCGATGATGAACTCGCCGACGCCAGTGCCGTCTGCTGAAACGATTTCGGTTGCTTCAACTGTCAGTGCCACTCTTGTGGTAAGGTTGATGCCGTTTGCTTCAATTCGGACGTTGACTGTGCCGTCTCCGTTGAGTGCTGAGGTGATTTCGCCCTTGTTGTTGTAGGACACGTACCATCTCAGGGTTGCTTCGTATGATTCTGCAGTGTTGTCACTGTCAGGATAGATTGTTGCGGTGGTGGGAAGTCCTCCGTAGAACTTGTCTGCTGTCAGTGCATATTCAAGTGCGCCTGCTTCGCCGAGGACGTCAACGCTGTAGCCGTAGACCACGGTGAAGGTGTATTCTGCGCTCATAAGGTTTGCACCGATATAGGCAGTTCTTGTGAAGGTGCCCGCTGCAACTTCTTGTGAGGTGGGCGCCCCTGCGCTCCAAACAACGGGAACGTTTGTCTTTGTTGTGGTTCCATCTGTGAACATCACTGTTGCTGTGGTGGGAAGATCGAATGAACCGAATGCGTTGTAGACTGTTGACAAACCGTTGGGTGCGCTGTGTTCCACATCCACGTTGGCTGCATTGTCAAGGATTGATTCACCATTGTCGCCGACGAGGTAGATCTTGACGTCAAATGCACCGTTTGCGGGATATGCCACGTTGCCTTCGTTGTAGAACTTGACTTGGCGGATGACGTATGCTCCGTTTTCGTCTGTTCTGAACACCTTCTTGCCTTCTGCATTTGTGATGAAGTCCTCTGCGATGACACCGGGTGCGCTGTCGTCAATCCATTCTGCATTGACGTCTGCGATTGCACCACTGACGTGTTCACCCTTGACTGTCACCACTGTGGGCAGTGACCATGCATCGAAGACGTTGTATTCAAATGCGGTTGTTCCGCCGGCAAAGTCAACGTCTGCTGTGAGTGCTCCGCCCACAAACTTGACTGAACTGTCAGTTGAGAGAGTCAAGTTGGTGATTGCAAGTGAAGGTGTGTTGAGTTTGATTCTAAATTCTTGTGCGCCCACTGTTGCCAAGACGTATCTGTCGCCACCAACTGCATTGACGTTGAAGCCGTTGAGGTTCCATGCTCTGACAAATGCGATTTCGGTGTATTCGGTTCCGTCTGTGGTGTAGGTGATTGCCACTGCCGTGCCATTTCTATAATCGCCCCAGTGGCCAACTCTGAAGTAGTTGTCAGGGTTCAAAGTATAGTCATAGCTTGACAGGTTATAGGTTGTGCCGTCAAGGACGTATTCTGCGTATCCTGTTGCGGTGTAGTTGCTGAGGTCTTTCAGCATTGCATCGGTGATGACGGTGTTATCATCAATTGCACCGCTTGTGAACACGTCTGTGTCATCGGTGTTTGCAAGGAACTTGACGCTGGTGATTGCCTTCTTGGGCACTGTGAGGCGGATCTTGATGATTTGTGCTTGTCCGTCCAGTGAACCAAATGCCTTTCCGTCTGCACCCACAAGGACGTTGCCCTCTGCGTCACAGGGATTTGCTTCCACTGTTGCATACACTGTGCCACCCTTGAAGATGTTGTCGATTTCCTTGGTGTAGGTTGCGTTTGAATAGTACTTGACTGTTGACCAATCAGGCTTCATGGTGTGGCTTGAAACGCCCTTTTCCTTGAAGTTGATTGTGAGGATGTTGTAGCTGTCTGACAGGTTGAACCATTCAGGATCAAGAGTGTGTTCACGTTCAACGTTGAGGCGATAGACGTTTGCGGTCATTGCTGACACGTTGATGGGCACGTAAACTGTTTGTTTGCCACTCTTTTCTGTGCCGATTTCAAGTTTTGCGTAGAGGTTCTTGCCGTCATATCCCATGTATGAGAATTCTGATTGCTTGACACCGCCTTCAACAAACTTGTAGTCGTTTGCTTCCCAAACGTAAGGTGCTGTGATGACCAGTGAGTTGCTGTCGAGGACGACTGCCTTGTCATCGCCTTCAAACATTGCCTTGACGTTGGTGGCAAATGATGCGCCGTCGATGACGTCGCTTGAATAGACGTCGAATGTCAGTGCATCGGTTTCAAGTGAGCTGAACACTCTGCCTGCAACCTTGACGGGCACTGAGATGACTTGTGCCACACTGCCGTCTGTTGCTGTTTCACCTGCGCCGGTGAAGCCGTAGATGGGTGCGCCGGTTGCATCGTATCCTGCGATATAGCGGAAGACGTTTGCGCCAACCTTTGCGGTGACCACTACGTCAATGCCCTTGTAGTAGTCGTATCCAACCACTGTGTCGCCGTCCTTGACTGCGATTTCTGCAAGACGTTCTTCAAGTGCGGTGAGATCCCATTCAACTGAGAGGTCTGTGTATTGACCGCTGGTGTACTTGCCGTTGACGTAGGTGAAGGTCTTGATGTATTCAGCAAGTGAGTTGTTGTATGCGCTGTTTGCAAGGACTGTGTTCAGGTTGCCGAATGCGTCGAATGCGTCGAAGGATGCAATCTTGTCGCTGTCAGTTGCGGTTGCCAAAGTCTTTGTTGCAAAGGATGAGATCTTTGCAGGGTTGACTTCGTAGCCCTTCATGCTGACTGTGATGCTGTCTTCGATTTCGTTGGTGAAGCCCCATTGATAGGTGAAGCCAACTTCAACTGCGCCACCTGCCCAGTTGTAGGTGTAGTTGTCCCAATCAATCCAGCCCACGGGGAAGTTTCTGCCAACTGATCCTGTGGGAAGCTTGCTGTAATCCAGCACTGCGTATTCTGCTGTGCCAACCATTTCGGTGAGGACCTTGTAGTAGGTGTTGCCCTTCACTGCAGATGCTGCTGCCACGGGGATATAGTCTGTGCCAATCTTGGTGTACAGACCAAACTTCAGTGTGCCTGCGTTGAAGCTGTCAACGTCAGCATCGTTTGCTACAACGTATTGTGCTGCTGCCTTGTAGGCGTATTCAAGTTTGTAGGTGTTGCCGTCGCCGTTGGTCATTTGTGCGCCGGTTGCGTCAGTGCCAAGGGTTGCCTTGTCCTTTGCAAATGCCATCAACTTGTTGCCACTTGCGTCTTCAAGGACCGTACCGAAGGTGTATGTCTTCATGTTTTGGAACTTGATTCTCACAAGGTCAGGCAGTGAGGTGTTGAACTTGTTGCTTGTTGTGTTCATATCAAGGCTGATTGCCTTTTGAGTGAACGTATTGACACCGGTTTGTTCGTATGCATAGACGTTGGTCAGTGCAAATGCGGTGGTTGTGTAGACGGGGATTGCGTACATGACCTTGTTGAGGACGTAGCCATAGACATAGCCTGCGAGATATTCGCCGTTGCTGTCAAGGCTTGCTGCTGAAAGGTCAACGGTTGATGCATCCCAGATGATCATTGTACCGCCAAGGTAGTTCTTGTCGCCACCGGTTTCGCTACCCACTGAATCATAGCCGTTGAGCCAGGTCACCTTTGCTCTTTGAGGGAAGTATGCAGGATCTTCAAGATAGGTTTCGTTGAGGATGATGGGCTTGCCGTCTGCAGTTGCTTCTCTTGTTGCAATATCGGTGACGATGATGCTTTCAGGAGGTTCGGTTTGACCGAGGAGGTCAACGTACTCAACCTTTTCTGCTTCGAGGAAACCGAGCATAGGTGAGTTGTTTGCGCCGTCGCCGTCATTGTCGTAAGGTCCGATACGGAGTGAGAGATAATCCCAACCGTCGTTTGTGCCACCGGCTGTGCCGTTGTTCAAGATTTCTTCAAAGCTGTTGATGACGCGCTTGTTGGCTTCGTAGTCTGAAGAGCTTGCGTAGGTCTTGCCGATGTTGTTGACATTGCCTGTTGCGATTGCGGTGTTGCGATAGGTGTTGATCTTTGTGCCAGCTTCGGTCTTGGTGCAGTTGACGTAGAGTTCAATTGCTTGGATACCGCTGTACATCTTGTAGGTGCTGTCTGCTGCAAATCCGTAGTCTGTCTTGTCAGGATTGATGTCAAGATAGATGTTTGCAGTAGGATCAGGTGCGCCTGAGTGTGCGAAAGGCAGAGGCAGGATGCCTGCGATGAGCTTGGAGAGGTTTGCAACCGTACCACCGAAGATGAGGTTGACAAGTCCGCCCAGTTCAAGACCTGCAAGGCCTGCAACGACGTCGTTGATGAGCCAGCTGTAGACGGTTGAAGGAATACTTCTCACAACAGGTTCAAGGAGGGTGATCTTTTGTTCAAGAGTCTTTCCTTCAAGTTGTGCAAAGAGTGTCTTCAAATAGCCGTTGCTGTTGTCTCTTTCACCGAGGGTGTAGTTGCCCCATCTGACAGGACCGCCTTGGATGCCGTCACCTTCCTTTGCAACCTTGTTGATGTCAACAAAGTAGCAAGTGTCGGATGATGCTGCATCGTCAATGCCAGTTTCACTGAGACCTTCCATCTTGCCTTGGAACAGACCAAGGATTGTTGTGTAAAGGAAGATGAGCAGTTCGTTGTATGCGTCTCTGCCAAGGGTGAGCTTGATTGAGATGTATCTTGTGTCGTCTGCGGCTGAAGGATCAAGTGCGCCCATGCCTGCAAAGTAAGGCACGTAGCCGTTTGAGTTGAACAAGTTGAGTTCAAGTTTCTTGATGAGTCCGTCCAGATTGAGAGGATATGAGAACTTCTCTTCTCCAGTCGTGCCTGAGTCACCGCTGCCTGAGTCACCGCTTCCGCCACCTGTTGAAGATGATTCGTTGGTGGGATAGGTGAAGGTTGCGTTGTCACCGTCACCGTTCTTTGTGAGAGCGATGAAGTGTGAGCCGTCTGCGTTGCCAAGGGCGATACCGCCGATGGTGTCGTTGACGAGGCCGTTGATCATATCATTGGAAACGTTGAGGTCGCAGATGAGCAAGCTGTTGTTGTAGAAGTCAAGACCCAGTTGCAACAATCCGCTACCTGAGCTTCTGTTGGGGTGATTCACTTGCAAGCTGAAGTGGATTCTGTAGGTGTCTTGTCCACGGTTGATGACGCTTCTTGTGCCTGTGAGTGATGCTCTTGTAGGCACGTTTTCAGTTTGAACTGCGCCGTTGGTTGCTGCTGCCAAATTGCCCATTGATGCTGCCCAAACACGTCTGTCGATGGTGATTGACAGTGCGGGATTCAACGAATCAATGATGTTTTGAATGAGAGCCATTGTGCCGGCAGTGCTTGACATTGTAAGACCTGCGTGACCTGTCTTGAATTGTCCGTAGAGTGCTTCAACGTCAAGGAGAGGCTCGTTGACTGAAACTTTCAGATTTGCAACTTCAAGAGCAAGTGCTGTGCCGTAGCTGTCAAGTGCTGCTTCAACTGCCAACTTCTTGAGACCTTCTCTAAGATCGAAGTTGAGGCCGATGTTGATCTTTTCGAGAGGGAATCCATCGAGGACGTCACCGAGGTTGAGTCCAAGGAGTCCCATAAGTGCGTTGATGAGTGCGCTGTCTGCGCTGATACCAATTCTGCCCTCTTCAAGTTCCACATCGAGGGTGATGCCACTGCCTGCTGCAGATGAAGTTGCTTCACCTGAGGATGCTGCTTCGCCGTCACCTTCTTGAGGATATGCAGGTTTTGCACCGAGGAGGCCTGCAAGGCCGTGGAAGTTGATCTTGCCAAGGCCAAGACCACTTGCATCAACGTAGAGTGAGTCTGCAAAGATTGATTCTGCGGGATCTGCCACTGCAAGCTCGTACATATTGTTCTTGTTGACAAGTCTTGCTGAACCGAGCCAGTACACTGCCAAGAAGCTGGAGTCGAGGATTTCGCCGATTCTAATGTCGAGAGCAAGGTCGCTGTAAAGAATACCGCTGAGGCCGTATTTGAGGATTGCGGGCAAGTTGATGTCTGCCTTCACTGAAATGTCAAGGGTGATTGCCTTTTGAGGCAATGTGAGGATGACGTCTGCCATGACAAACTTGTAGTTGCCGTTGTCATCCTTGACGTAGGTGTTGTTTGTGAAGGAGTAGCGTTGTCCGTCGTAGTCTTCGTTTGCGCCGATTTCCTTAAATTCACCAAGCAAGCTTGTGCCACCGAGGAGGCCGACAAGGAGGTTTTCAACCCAGCCAACAAATGTTGAGCCGTATTCCTCGTTGAGGTTGCCTGCTGCGTCGTACTTGGTGATGCCTGCAGATGAGATGGTCAGTGAGATGTCAAGTGCTGCGCCGATTGTCTCAATGCCGATTTCGCCGGTTGCAATGTTGTATGCTTCGCCGTAGGTGATGATGTAGTTGCCGTTTCTGTCCAAGACGTATTGTTCTTCAACGTACTTGTAGTCACCGTCTTCATCTGTGACATAGTCTTCACCCACCTTGCTATAACGTTGTCCGTCATAGCCTGCTTCTGCAAGGGCATAGCCTGCTTCAATCTTCGTGTATCTTGTGCCTTCATATCTGTATGTGCCGAGGTCACTTTCGGTGTATGTACCGTTGCCGTTTGACACGTACTTGGTTCCTTCATAGGCTGCTGCCTCTTCTGCGGACATATTCACGTACTTGTTGCCCATTTCAACGTGTTTTGCATTGCCTGCATTGAACACTTCGTAGAGGTTTGCTGAGCCGAAGCCTGCTTGCTTGTGGAGGTCGAGGCCGATTTCTGTGATATCGATTGAGCCGTAGAAGCCTTCGGTCATCTTGACGTTGATGCTCATCCAGTAAGGTCTTTCGTCCACGCCGTTTACGGGTGCGTAGCCGTATGCGTCAAGCATGACTTCACCAAGGTTGGGGATCAGGTTGCCAAGTTCTTTGCCTTGTGCTTCATAGACTTTGTTGATGATTGCATTGATGGTGGCCACTGACAATGTCAATGAGAAATATTGAGGACGGATCATTGCTTGGATGAATGCCCAGTCGTGAATTGTAAGGCCACCTGCGTTTCCTGAGGTTGCTGCAACTGCTTCGCCGTCTTCTTCACCGCCGCCGAAGATGCTTCCAAGTGCGTCTTCGAGGATCTTGCTGAGGCCGAGACCGCTGAGGTAGAGTTTTGCGGTTTCGCCAAGGAGATGTGATGCGTCGATATAGACCCTGTCGTTGGCAAGGTAGGCGCCGAGGATAGGTTCTTCAATGAGGACGCCGTTGTCGTCGTATTGGAGAATTTCAAGGGCGATTTCGGTTGCTGCAAAGTCGTTGAGGTTGAGATATGCGCTCAGCTTAATTTGTCCGGAAGGATGTTCGCTGTTGCCCATATTGTTCATGATGTTGAGACGGAGGGTTGAACCTGTCATGTCGCTGTCAGGATTGACAAGACCAAGGATGAGGCCGAGGAGTTCACTCATATCAACGATGTTGTTGTCGTTGGTGGTGTCTGCACTGCCGTAGTAGTTGATGTCCATTGCCAAGGACAAGTTCAAGCTTGTCTTGGTGATGTCTGCGTAGTCAACGATATTCTTGCCGTCTTTGTCGATTTGTGTTCCGTCTGCTTGTGCATTTGACAGATGTTCGCCATTTGCGAAGATGCCGAGGCCGTAGATGCTGATGCCAAAGCTGAAGTCACCGATGAGGAGATAATCACCTGCAGTGGTCACGTCGTAGGTTTCTCTTGAAGATGCAACGCCCTTGCCTGACAACTTCTTGTAGCCGTCAACGGGGAGATAACGTTCGCCGTCTGTTCCGATTGCAGCATATCTTGTCAGTCTTTCAACTGCAAGGTCTTCTGCGTTCAACTTGACAAATCCGCCTTCGCCTGCACCGTTCAAAGTGAAGGTGTTTGCGTTCTTCTTGAGAGTGCCGTCTGCATCAATGACGTATTGTCCGTTGACAAGTGAATATCTTGTGCCAGTGTAGCCAACTTCTGCTTCGCTGTATGCACTGAACACCTTTGTGAAGGTGACGCCGTCTGCGTTCAGTTCATATCTGTCGCCAGTCCAGACGGGGTTTGCGTAGTCAACAAGTGCGTACTTGTCGCTGGACACCATGACGTGTGTGCCTGCTGCGTCAACGACGTACTCGTCGCCAACGAGGCTGAACTTGACACCGTCATAGTTTGCATATTCGCTTGCTTCTGCATAGCTTTCATAGCCGACCACAAAGCCAAGGTTGACACCGATTGAAGGTGCACCGCCGCCGATGTTGATGACGACGCCACTGGTGTCTGCGCCCTCTGTGACGTTGAGCATAGGCAGATAATCTGCGCCTTCAAAGTCAGGAGCAAGCATCTTGACAAGGTCAACAAGGAGTTTGTCGTTGAGACCAACTGCAATGATGTCGTGTCCAAAGAGGACTTGACCAAGGATTATGTTGATGATGTCAAAGACGTTTTCAGGAAGGAGTCCTGTTGAAACGTTGTTGGTTTCAACTGAAAGTTCTGTGCCGAGGGTTTCTGCACTTGCTTCAGCTTCGCCACCGCCACCGAGGAGACCGCCGAGATCAAGACCTTCAAACTTAACCTTTGTGAAGAAGTCGCCCATGCCGACGATCTTGTCCATATCTTCAAGGTTCAAGTAGAGGTTGAGTTTTCCATCGTTGTCGATGTTGACCCACAGCTCGATTGCTGCGTTTTCATTGTGGTAGTTGGTGTTGTAGCCGATCTTGATGTATGCTTCAAGGCCTTTCAGTGCATCCATAATGTCGCCACCGCCTGTGATGAGGCCGAGGAGGTTTTGGATGTTGAGTTTTGCCTTGATGTCAAGGGTGAGACCGATATTTGCTGAGAAGTTTGCGTTGTCCCAGTCTGTTGATGCCAAGATGAATTCGAAGTAATCATACAGTTCGGTTGAAACAAACTTGGTCATTTGTTCGGTCCAGTTGATGACGTCGCTGAGTTTAAGGTCGATGGCAAGTGACAGGTCAAGTTCGACTGACTTGAGGTCGCCAAGGAGGCTTGCGATGTCAATTTCTCCACCAGCAAGGAGTGCACCAAGGTCAAGGTTCATGATGGTGCTGTAGTTGGTGAAGTCGTTGACTGCCTTATAGTAGGTTTCGCCATGGACGAGGCCTGTTGCAACGCCGTTTGCATCGTAAGACACTTCAGTGTAGGTGTCTGTCAGTTCATCGTATGAGTAGAGAGCACCGCTTTCTGCTCTGTTCCATGCAGGTGCGTAGTGCTTTTCAATGGTGTCAAATGCTTCGTAGACGTCGATGAACTTTCTGTCAAGTGAGGTCACCTTTGTGGACACTGCAACGTGAGTGAATGTTGTGCTGTCGCCAACGCAGACTGCATTGCCACCTTCGATGATATATCTCTTTGCAGGTTCAACAAATTCACGGGTTTCACTGTTGAGGACGTTGTCCACAGTGTAAGGTGTGCCGGAATTGTTGTTGCTGTTGAGCATATCAATGTAGTTTTGGACGGTGATGACGGTGTTGAACACGCTGTCATCCTTCACTGCCATGAAGACGTCTTCTGCCTTTTCGTATGCCCAAACGCCAGATGCCACTGCATTTTCAAATGCGGTTGCGTTCAAGTACACTTCGGTTGCCTTGACGTAGTATTTGCTGTCGGTGTGGAATACACCATTGCCTGTGTCAACTGCGTCTTCGGGACGGATTTCGCTGTCAACGGGAAGTTGTCCTGCTGCGTTGCCAACCTTGACGTATGCATCTTCAAATGCCACGTCGTCGTTGCGGACGAAGTTGCCGTAGTAGAAGATGTGGTTGTCAGCAAGGTCAGGATTGACGATGACGCTGTCCTTATAAGAAGTGTTGTGTGTGTTGAAGTCCTCAATTGTGCCGAAGTCGATTGCTGAACTGTCTTCTGTGCCGTTGAAAAGCTCAAGGTCAAGACCGATGGACAGGACGCCCTTTGTGCCGTCGCTGTTGAAGAGGTCGATGTCAAGACCGATTACATAAGGATTGAGACCGATGCCAACCTTCACTGCAAAGTTGGGAAGGAGACCTTCGGTGATGTCAACGTTGAGAAGTTGCAAGAGCAATTCCACAAATCCCTTTGTGACTGCAAGAGCAAGTTTTCTTGTGTAGAAGTTGATATAGACCCCTGCCACTGAAGGATCAGAGTATTCATCAACTGCTCCGCCTGCTGCCATTGCTTCACTTGAGCCAAGGCTGAGACCGCCTGAGAGCAGGTCTGCAAGGAGGGTTTCAATGGGATAATCACTGACGTCAACAGCAAGCTTACCGCCCTTGCCGAGGAGCCATTCAAGGTCAAGGTAGAGGCCGGCAGCACCGGTGTCGATGTCGTGATCATAGTAGATGCCGATCATGTGGGTGAGAGTGCCGTCAACTTGGTTTGCTCCGTCGTTTTCTCTACGCCACAAGTCAATGCCCAGATCAAGGTCAAAGATGTTGAACTTGACTGAAGGAGCAAAGTCGATTCTGTATGAAAGGTTGATCTTGATTTCAAAGACAAGTTCGCCGGTGAAGCCTTCGAGGACTCTGATCATTGAGTTGTCGAGGTCGCCAACAATACCGCCGAGGACGTCACCAAGTGATTCTTCAACGCCGGTTGAGTACAACACGTATTCACCGTTGTTGAATTGTTGATATTCACCTTGGAGCATTGTGTAGCGGATTGAAGGATCGATGTCACCTTCGGTGATCTTGTCTGCTTCTGCCTTGCCTGTGTTGACAAGTTCAAGGTAGTCACTGACCAACATATAGTCGTGGTAGCCACTGATTGACAAACCGCCACGGATGGTCAGTGAGATGAAGAACATATCGTCACTGTCAACGTAGTTGATCTCTTCGCTGTTGTCGTAGAGAGCAAGGTGTTGAATCATATCGTTCATTTCATCGGTCTTTTGTTCCCATTGTTCTGCGGTGTAGTAGGTTGCAAGATATTCACCAACAGGCATATAGCTTCTTGTCCAGCTGTCGTATGCGAAGTAAGTGATTTCGTTTGCGCCCCAACCGATGAGCTTGTCTGCATCGTACAATTCTTTGACCTTGCCGTCTTCTGCGGTGAGGCTACTGCCAAGGACGAACTCATTGGTGAGCCAGTTCCAGACGTAGTCGCCCTCGTTGCTTTCAACGGTGGAGATTTGCATGATGCGGTCTGCTCTTGAAACGATGTTTTCAACTGTTGTGCGTTGATAATAGACTGTGCCTTCGGGTTCTGTGCCGTCTGCTCTCACGTAGCTGTCACGATACCAGACTTGCTTGTAAAGTGTTGCAGGAAGCACTCTCTCGAAGCGTTCAATGTCAAGTGATTCAATGTAGATGTTGACGTAGAAGTCGCGGACTTCGGAGGTGAAGTCAACCATTTGTCCGTTTGCCCAATCAACTGCGTCATACACGTCACGTGCGGGTACGTATGCGCCATCCTTAATAACATAGAGGCTGTCGCTGTCGATTGCGTAGTAGTCGCCGTGATAGTAGATATAGCGGACGTTGTCGTCGTAGTTTGCAACCACGTCAATGCCGTCTAATGTTGTGCCTGCCACGCTGTCCTTGACAATCCACTCGTCAACGGTGTTTTCGCCACCGACAAAGGTGTAGACGTAGTCGGGTGCAAGATAGTATTTTGCGCCGTCGGGAGTATTTTCATCTGCGGGGACGTAGTTGAAGCTGTCGCCACCAAATTCGGGGAAGCCGACGTTGATGCCGATTTCATATTCCCACAGATAGAGTTGGACTGAAACGATGGGCTTTCTTGCATAGTCGTCTGCGTATGCAACAAGCATCTTGCTCTCGTCAATTGCTGTGAAGAGGAAGTATTCGTTGTCTGCGCTTTCGTCGCCTTCTGCAAGTTCGTATTGACCGTCACTGACGTAGTAGTATGCGCCTTCGTAGTTGGTTGTTTCGGTCTTTTGATAGTATTTGAAGTTGTCGCCTGACTTCTCTGCTCTGTCCTTTTCAATTGCAGTTGCTCTTGAAAGTTCTTGGAAGTAATGACTGTCTGAGGTCAAAACCTTCAGGTATGAGTCGTAAGACTTGATTGCGTAGAAGTCGCCGGTGTATGCGCCAAGTTCAGCATCGCTCATGTCTGCCACTGCCTTGTAAACGCCGTCAACAAGTGCGTAGTTGCCCTTGTCTGCGGTTTCGTCAACGTAGAAGCGGACGTCACTGTCGCTTTCAAGAGCGGTGTTGACGCTTTCATAGTAGTAGACTGATCTGTCGGTGTTGATTTGGACGTACGGTTGTTTTGTGAAGTCTGCTTCATTAAATTGCAGTCTGTTGTCTGCGTCAGGCATGACGAGGGCAAGAATTTCGTTGATGAAATTGCTGTTGACTGCCACTTGGATGAAGGTTGAGGTCATACGGATGCCCCAAACGAATGCGGTGATGTATCCGGCGATATCATCAGCAAGGAGAGGAAGTGCTGCTGCTTCTGCACTGCCTGCTGCCACTGCTGAGTCGCTTGCGCTTTCACTGCTGCCGAAGATGTCGGGGAGGAGGCTTGATGCCACGCTACGGAGTGAGTAGCTGTTGATGTACACACTGGGGATGTTGAGATAACTCAAATCAATGTACAATCCGCCCTTGACACGTTTGTGGTCGCCGTTGTCGTTTTGATAGAAGTAGGTTGCGTCATAAGCATAACGTGTCATACCCACTGATTCGTCGCCATCGGGGTCGTAGACGAACTTGCCGGTGCTTGCGTTGTAGTAGTAGTCACCGCGGACGTCTTCAAAGTAATGGCTGTAGCGATATTCAGGAGCAACGTATGCCATGTTGCCGGGGGTCAGTTCAGCGGTTGTCAGTGCTTCAAACTCACCACTTTCCATATAGATGCCAATGATGTTGTGGGTGTCGGAAACGGTGTATTTTTCGTTTTCGTCAACAACAACTTGGTCTGCTGTGGTTTGGATGACGATTGATGCGTTGATGTAGGAGAGCAAGTCGCCGATGTTCAGTCCGCCGATGTTGCCCACTGCCCCAACGATGATATTGACGATGTCAAGGATTGACATGTCAGCATTGACGTCAAGGTCAAGATCGGGCACGAATTGACGGAGGTGATTGAGGAGGGCTGCAAACTTGATTTCAACTGTAAGGATAAGTTCAATCTTGCGTGCAACGTCGCCACCCATATCGGATGCTGCGCTGATGATTGCTTCCATATCCTCGGGATCCATTTCGGGGAAGAGCCAACCGAGGAGTGCGCTGAGGTCGATGTCACTGCCGTGGACGAATCTTGTTGTGATGTCGATTGCTTCTGTCAAGGTGATACGGTCAAGTTCAGTGATTTCGGTGTATTCCTTGAGGTCGTCTGCGGTCAAGTGATATTCGTGTTGTGAGGTGAATTGAATGTCAACGTTTCTGATTGCAACCAAGAGGTTGAGGTCAGTGTCGTATTCATTCATATTGCCTGCATTGTCTGCTTCACGTCTGAAGAACTTGGTGCCTTCGGGCTCTGTGCCAGTTGCTTTCACGCGGACGTATGCAACAGCGGGGGTTGCAGTGTCAGGAGTGATTGCCTTATAGGAGCCGTCCTTTTCAACGTAAAGTTGTTGTCCTTGATGCTCTGCGTTGTCTTTGTCATAAGAAACAAAGTAGTAGTCGCCTTCAACAAGGACTGTGCCGTCGGTGTCAACCACTTCAACAGTGGGTGCGCCTTCAACGGGGATATAACGGCTGCCTTCCATCATAAGGTTGACGTTGACGTCAAGATTCAATGAATCGTTGAAGTCAAGTTCAACTTGTGCTGATGCAAGGAGCTTGTCTGTGATGTAGTCATCAAGGTCAAGACCTGTTGCAATCATCTCAATGAGAGTGCGGATGAGCTTGTTGCCAAGAGCAACCGTCAACTTACGTCTGCTGATGAGGAGGAGTGCATCTGCGTTGTCAGTGTCAATGGGTGATGCTGCCATTGCTTCACTTGATGCGCCGGGCAATTCGTTTTCGGTGTAGATTTCTTCATTGAGAATATCGCCGAGCAAATCGTCGATGAGGTCTGTGATGATGGTTGATGTGATGCTGAGCTTAGGAATGTTGAAGAAAGGTGCATCAAGGTAGAATGTTCCGCCAAGATAGTAGAGACCGAGCCAGATGTTTTCTGCACCGGTTTCTGCAATGTTGATCAGTTCAACTGCGATTTCACTGTTGGTCAACTCTGCAAAGTCAAGGACGATGCCGAGGTCAAGACGGAAGTGTGCAGATGAATATCCCTTTGCGGTTGCAGGCATTTCGAGAAGAACACCTTGCAAGTTGCCAAGGACCTTTTCAAAGATTGTGCCCAGGTCGATTTGACCTTCGGTGATACCAAGGTCGATTTCAACTGATGCGTTGACGGTGACGGTTGATTCATAGAAGTAAGTGGTGGGGATTGTCTTTTCGGGATCGTCCTTATCCTTTTCTTCAAGGATGTAGTCGGGGATCAAAGGTTCGCTGTTGCCACCAAGTTCAATGTCAAGACCGCCAAGACCGATGCCAACCTTCACTGCGTTGACTTGGATTCCGATTTGGAGTGCAAAGTCTTTCAGTTCGGTGAATGCGTTGATATAGCGATAGTATTGACCTTCTGCGTCAACCACGTAGCCTTGATAACGATCTGCAAAGCCGTCCACTGCCACAAATGCGCCACTACGACGGATGAAGTAGCCAACCAAGCCAAATGCGTAGCCTTCTTCAAGTGATTCTTCGGGGACTACTTCGTAGTCGCCGTCGATATGAGTGTAGAGTGCATATCTATCTGTGTCGAAGTATTCATATTGAGGCACGCCGTCTTCTTCGCCAACTTGAACCTTTGCATATCTGCCGTCCACGTTGTTGTCTTTCCAAGTGATTTCGTCATAGTATGCATATCTTTCGTTCAAGGGCAGGACGAGGGTGTAGATGGTCTTTTCAGTCTTTTCTTCGCCTACGAGGATTGTCTTTGCCTTGTAGTATGCATCGGCACTCACTTGTGATGCGCTGAAGGTGACGTCAAATCTTTCTGCGCCTGCGGGCACTGCCACGCCGTCGGTTATGTAGAGATAGTAATCTCTGCCGTTGACGGTTTGCTTGTAATAGTCACCGCTTGCGTTTGCGCTGACTGATTCAACAAAGTATCTTGTGCCAGAGTAGATGTTGTTGAGGACTTCAAGCTCATCAACTTCGTCACCGTCATCGAAGAATCTGTTGTAGCCATAGTTGCCGATTTCTGCACCCACTGAAATTTCAAGCTTGTTGAAGATTTCTTCAATTGAGCCAAGGTCGGGGAGAAGTGCGCCGATGATGAGTGAAATGATTGACTTGGTGATGAGGATTTGTCCTGCTGTGTCTGAAAGGACAAGTGCGATGATTGCATCTCTTTCAACGTCTGCTTCAACCTCTGCAGATGCCATTGCTTCGCCGTCACCTGCTGAAGTTGCAGTTGCGCTAGTGCCGTCACCGAAGATGAGGCCCATGAGCATATCAACGAAGTTAGGAATCTTTGTGTAGTTGGATGCCACGTCAAAGAGGCTTGTGCCGTCAAGATACAAGTCACCTTGATAGAGATAGATTCCGCCCAGTGCCATATAGTCACCGTTTGCATCCTTGAGAGGTGTGCCCTTTTCGTCTGTCTTGAGGAGTTCAAGAGCAAGTTCGATTGTGTCAAGGTCACTGCCAGTGATGAAGTTGGTGATTGCACTGATTTGTTCATAGACGGTGCCGTTGCCTTCCACGTATGCAACGTGTGTTGCGTTCGCGCCATCGTATTGCACGTATGCGCCGTCCATATAGAGATAGACGGGTGTGCCTGCGGAGATTGCTTCTTTTGCTGCTGCAAGGCCAAGTGCGTTGTATTGATCGCCCTTGAGGAGTGCTGCAATGTTAAGTGCGCCGAGGTCTGCCTTCAATGAAATTCTGCCTGCGATGCCGTCGTGGAATGCGCTGGTTGTCTTTGCATTGATAAGCATATCTGCGATGTAGTTTTCAAGGAGTCCGCCAAGTTCCAGAGTGTCGATGTCTTCACTGTCGAAGTTGATCATCAGGTTGAGGCCCAAACCTATGGTTTGTGTGCCGGGATTTTCAACGGGAGGATACTTGTCGGGGTCAACGATTGAAAGGATTGTGTTGACGTATGATGAGATGTCAACAAATTCATTTCTGTCAAGAGGTGACAGGACACTTTCATATTCTGCATCTGCAATCTTCAGGTCAAGACCAAGACCAAGCTTGAGATAGATGTTTGTGCCTGCAACCGTGTTGAAGTTGATGCCAAGTGACAGTTTGTTGTCCATATCTGCATCCTTAAACTTGATGGAGATACCGCTTGTGTTCTCTTCAATATTGAACATGTCAAGGCGGAGTTCTTCACCGGTGATAAGGCTTGCGATGTCTGCAATAAGGGTTGAGTTGACGAGGACGTCAATTCCGTCCCAGTTGTCATACCAGAAGGTGTCACCTTCTTCGTAGGGGTTGCCACTCATGCCCATTGCGGTGCATCTGAAGATGATGCGCTTGATGAACTTGTTGAGATAGTCAATGACGCCGGGTGCTTCTTCGTCGTCTGCGGTTGCTGCTGCTTCACCGCCGCCGAAGACACCGAGGTCTGAAAGGAGTCCAAGGAGGTCAAGTTTCACTTGAGGGCCACCGAAGTTGCCTGCGTCAAGATATGCAAAGCCGTCAATCATGTAGATGCCGAGAGCTGCTTCATTGAATTCTCCTCTGTTGAAGATGATTTCAACACCAACTTCAAGAGCTGAGAGGATTGTTTCAATGTCAAAGTTCAGTGCATCAAGATTGAGATTGAATACACCTGCGATGCCCAACTTGCCAAGGTCAAGACTGCCAAATACACGGAGGACGATATTGTCTTGGACGGGGTCATTGAGGTACATTTCAAGGCCAAGTCTGTCAAGGAGTGCGCCCACAAGATTCTTGACAAGGCCTTCTTCAAGACCGCCAAGGAGATTCTTCACTGCGTCCATGCTGACGATTGTGTCAATGATATCGCCAAAGACGTGAGGATCTTTGATGTAAAGACCGTTGGGATCTTGTGCGTATCTGCCATCAGATTCACGGAGTGAATATCTTTCGTCGTCGTTGTAAAGTTTTGCTGTGTCTTCGTCAACGAGAATGTATGTTGCATTGAAGCCGAATTGGAGCTCCAATTCAAGTTCAAAGCTGAGTTTTTCGTTGTCTGCGAAGTTGTTGAAGCGGTTGACACCGTTTTCTGTGCCAAGATATCTGTAATATGCTGTGCCGTCGTCAACAAGTGCGCCGGTGAAGCGGACAAACTTGTCGCCTTCCTTCACATAGATGTCGTCAACTTCTGCGTTGACTGTTGCATGTTCGCTTGCGTCAACTACAACGTAGTTGTTTGCGTTTTGATAGTGATAGATGCCTTCGTCAAGTCTTGCGGACACTGAGTCAAGTCTTGTTGCTGAAATCTTGGGTGACTTGAGGTAGATGCCTGCGCTGAGGAGGTCGCTGATGAGGTCAAGTGAAATTGCAACGTTTTCAAAGTCGATGTCAACGTTGAGTTCAAGACCAAGGTCGGGGAGTTTCTTGATTGATTCTGAAATGTCAAGACCGCTGTCCCCTGTTGAGAGCATATCCACAACAAATGCGATGATACCCACAAGGGTTTGTTGTGCGATTGAAAGGGTGATCTTGTCGTTGGCAAGTGCAAGGACGACTTCAAGTGCTTGTTGTGTTGCATCTTCTTCACTTGCTGCCACTGCTTCGCTGTCTGCTTCACTGCCTGCGCCGAGGAGACCGCCGATTGTGTCAACCAGCCATGCTGCAAGACCGGTGTTTTCAACCATGAAGTCTTCCTTTGAAAGGATGCCCATATCCACGTAGAGGGTGCTACCTTTCAGGTAGAGGCCAAGAACGGTGCTGTCTGCGTTGGGGTTTGCACCCTTGACAAGGTTCTTGATTTCAACCATAATTTCGGTCTTTTCAGGATCGTCAAGTGAGAGGTTTGCTGCCACGAAGAGTTCAACGTCAAGGACGATGTCTCCTTCAATTTCAACACCCATTGCAAGAGCAAAGTCTGCAACAAATGCTGACACAAGGTCGTTGATAGGCAGTTCGCCGTTCTTCCAATCTTGTGTATCGTTCAGTTCAAGCTTCAATTCAAGTGCCAGTTCAAGAGCAAGTTCAGTGAGGTTTGTTGCACTTGTGTAGACTTGATTTTCAATGTTCTCTGCTGTAAGTGAGCCAACAACTGAGTACTTTTCAGAGAAGCCGATTTCAATGTTTGTAAGTGACAGACCAATGGTGAAAGGATCAATGCCAACCATGAGGTCAAGACGGTAAGGATCAAGACCCAGCTTCAAGAAGCTGTTTGCAGGGTTGAGTTTGATGAAGTTTTCACTGAGGTCGTTGACACCGTAAGTGCCGGTTGCATCTTCGGTGAATGTGAAAGTGCCGTCTGCGTTTTCAGTGCGGATAAATCTTGCGCCGGTGTAAGTGCCTCTTTCTTCTGCGGTGAGGAGGATATAGTTTGTGCCGTCAAGTTTATATTCGCCGTTGCTTGCATTGACATAGACACCGCTTTCAAGGGAGTATCTTGCCCCTGTGTATGTGCCAAGTGCTGTCTTGTCAAGTGCAGTGTAGCCCATATCGGGAGCAACCAGTTGGATGATGGTTGCAATCAGTGAGCTTGCAAAGTAGATTGTCACACTTTCACTGCTGACGTTGAGTCCGTGGAGTGCGCCACCAATGACGCTCACGATTGTGTCAAGGATGCTTGAACTTGCTGCATCGTCAGTTGCTTCTGCTTCTTCACTGCTCTCTTCTGCTGCTTGTGCTTCAGATTCACCAGTGTCGGTTGAGCCAGAAATCAATGATGCAAGGCTGAAGTTGCCAAGTGAGAGGTGGACGTCGTCTGCCATATCAATGTTTGCATCGATATAGAGGGTGCTTGTTGCAGTTGCGGTGGGAGCGTTGACGTCGTCGCAAAGCAAGGTGATTGCAAGCATTCTTGCTTCGGGGTCGTTGTTGACGTCTTCGTATGCGCCGTCAAAGATTTCGATGGCGATGTCACTATGTGACAAGATATAGTTGAGGTCACCGATATTGTCGGGGTTGAAGCGGAGCATTGCTGCAATGCGCAATCCCAGTTTTTGTTGTACGGTGTAGTCAATGTCAAAGGCAAAGAGGAGTTGTTCAAGGAATCCGCTTATGCCTTCGTCCACTCCGCCAAGGAACATGCCAATCCATTGACCGAGAGGCCATGAATCAACGTTGTTTGCTGCTTCGAGGTGGATTGTGAGGTTCAACTCAACAAACACTTGGCTCAGTGACACAGCAATGTTGCCTGCTTCGTCAAAGTTCAAGAGATTGATGAGGGTGTAGCTGTCTTCTCTGCCGTCGAAGACAAAGTCTTCGTGTGCGTTTGCTTCGGTCTTGCCGAAGGGCACGATGTCGATGACTTCATGGGTGATTTCAAGGCGAGGTGCGCCAACACTGACGTACACTTTGCCTGTTTGTGAGTTGTTGTTGTCTTTGACAATCACTTCAAGGCCAACGAGGTCGCTGTTCTTTGCCCATGAAATTTGAAGTGCTGCTTCAATGATTGCTGCATTGATGCCTGCCACGTTCCACAGTGCTTCAACGACGCCTTGGAGGATTTCAAGACGGATGTTTTGGTCACCAATGCGGAGGGCTGCAAGGAGAGCAAGTTCAAACTTGCTTGCATCCATTTCAGTGGTTGAACCGCCTGCTGCTGAAAGTGCTTCGCTGTTGTCGGGATTGAGCTTCACTTCACTGTCTTGTCCAAGGATAAGACCCATGATGAGGTTCATCAGGTCAAGATCGATTGCAACTCTTTCAATGTTCAGTTGACTTGCATCGAGATAGACCTTGCCATCTACATAGTAGATGCCCAGAATAAGTTTTTCTGCGCCGTCGTCTGATTTGACGATTTCAATGAGGATTTGTGATTCGTTTCCGTTGGTGTAGATTGCATCTGCGCCCATAAGCCAATCAAGGAGAGGATTGAGGTCGAGAGATGCTTGAATGTTGATGCCGTAGCCAAGGTCAAGTGCTTCTTCAAAGACAAGTGCGCCACCTGCTCCAAGAGGGGTGTTGCCTGCATTGAGTTCTGCTTCAACGCCAAGATTCAAACCAAGGAAGATGTTGGGGGTTTCAAAAATGTTGACAAAGTCATATGCCCCGACAGTCAGTTGATTGTCTGCGGGGACGCTGTTGATGCCTGCTTTGAGGTCGCCAAGGCTGACGTTCAAGTTGAAATTGTCGTCAAATCCAAGATAGATGTCAACACCAAGTTCGGTGAGGTCAAGGCCGTTTGCCAGTGAAATACGGACACCGCCGTCCACTGTGCTGTTTGCAAGACCCAGTGCAAAGCGTGTGCCAACCAGCTTGTAATATGTTTCGTTTTCGTCAAATGCACCGCTTGCAACGTAGATTGCGCCTTCTGCGTTCTTGACAAAGACAGTTTCTTCAAAGAGACCTTGCTTGTAGAGTTCTCTTTCGTCTGCTGTCAACACTTCGTAGTTGACTTTGTCAACCTTGTAGTATGAAGTGACGTCGTCAAGTGATTCACCAACAAATTCCACGTATGCGCCGTTTTCGTCGGTGACGTAGATTGTTTCAACAAGGGTGCCTGCGTTAAATGCTGCCTTTTCTTCATCGGTGAGAGCAACAAATGTTTGTTCCTTTGCTTCAAGGCCGATGAGACCGACAAGGGTTTGCATCAAACCGCTTGCAAGATACACTTCAATTGAAGTGTCGGTGAATTCAACACCACCGAGAATGCCGGCAACAATGGCGATGATTTCGTTTGTGCCATCTTCTGCGGGTGCTTGTTCAGGAGTTTCTTCGGGAGTTTCTTCGGGAGTTTCTTCGGGAGTTTCTGCTTCTTCATCCCCTGCTCCGCCGCCGAGGACACCAAGGTTTTCAAGGAGTTCTACAAGAGGCAGTTCGATGTCAATACCGCCGAGGACGTCTTCACGGGTGTGGAGATAGACGTTGCCACCGCTGAGCCAAATGTCAAGACCGTTGCCTTCGCCGTTAGCAAGTGATTCCTTGCCCACAAGTGCCAAGTGGATGTCTGATTGCAACAATCCTGCAACGTCAAATGCGCCGTCCTTCAAGAGTTTTGAAAGGTCAACGTTGGCTTCAACAAGGAGTTTGATGCCTGCGTCAGTTGTCTTTGCAAACTCAACAAGTGCTTGGACAAGGATTTCTCCTGCGCTTGCAAATTCGATAGAAGTAAGTTCACCAGCAAGGGCGTACACGTCAATGTCAAGGCCGAGGCTGATATAGACGTTGTTCAGTGCGCCGAGGATTGAGTCAATTGACAGTCCGTTGCTGATGTCGATAGGTGTATAGAGTTTTTCTTCTTCGTCAGTGATGTTCACCTTTTCATAGAAAAGGTCTGCGTCATTCAGTGAGCCAAACTTGAAGCCAAGGTCAATCTTGACGCCAACAACTGTTTCGTCAACACCGAGGCCCAAATCGATGACCAAGTTCTTTTGTTCTGCAAATCCGGGGCTGACCACGCTGACTTCTGCAACAGACACGGGGATTTTGCCTCCGTTGTAGTTGCCGTCTGCATCCTTAAACACCAATGTCCAGATGTAGTCGAGGACCTTTTCAGTCAAGGTGACTCTCAGGCTTTGGATGTTGAGGATATGGCCGTTTTTGATGAATTCGCAGTTGTCAAGGATTGCTGCGATAAGGCTGATGATGTCTGTGATAGGCTCATCGTCTTCGCTTGCTGCTGAGGTGAGGTAGGTAGGAATATCGCCATTTGCAACAGCACCGAGGATTTCATCTGCCATTGCTTGTGACTCTGCATTTGCTTCGCTTCCGCCCAGTGCGCCCTTGATTGTGTCAATGAGCATATCGATGAGGTCACCGAGGAGAGCGTTCATATTTATGTCGGGGATCATGACGTAGCCAGTGCCGAGGATACCGCTGAGATCAAGATACACCGCTTGTTGTGCACCTGAATAGACGATTGATGCTCTTGTGCCGCCGTTGTCGCCGACGATTTCAACAAGCATATTTGTCTTTGATGCGTCTCTTGTGTTGATTTGTGCTTGAATGTTCACCTTCAAGCTGTATGTATGTCCGTTGAGGCCGATAGGCATAATCCAAAGAGGACTATCTTCGGGGAGGAGGCTGCCGAGGAGTCCAGTGAGGAGTGTGCCGAATGCAGGAGAAACTCCGCTGAGTGTCAACGTCTTGTCAGCGGTGTTGATTTGGAGGCCAAGTGAAAGGTTGAAGGTGAGAAGTGAATATTCCATTGCAGAGTCAATGTCAATGCCTCTGTCTTTCATTGCTTGCTCCACGTCAACGTCAATGTTTTCATTGAAAGCCATCTTGTTGATTTGGAGGTGCATTTCCACTTCGTTGAAGTACTTGCCGTATTCAGGATCTTTGCCGTCACTTTCAAAGTTGAGGCCGATGCCCACGTCAAGTGCATCCATCTTGCCGTCTGCGCCTACGTCGGCGATGAGGTTGATTGATGCGCCCTTCAAGTGCTCTATTCTGTTGAGATCCATGCCGGTCACGTCATAGACAAGACCAAAAATCATGTTCAAGTCGATGCTGTCGCCAAGGAGTCCGGGGAGCAAACCAATGAGTGAAGGCACAACTGACATGATGAAGCCCATATCACTGGGGATGATGATGCGTTGTCCGCCGTCTTCAAGAGGGATGATTTGTGCGCCTGACTTGGCAAAGATCATGTTCTTGACAAGGTTTTCAATGGTTTGTCCGCCAACGATGGGGATGTCGCCAAGGTCAATGCCAAGAAGACCGTCAAGGATAAGTTCTGCAATAGACTGACCACCAGCAAGACTGTCATACAAGTCTGCAAGACCAGTGAGCAATGCCGTAAGGTTGATGTCCTTGGTCTTCACCACGTATTTGCCTTGACCGTTGCCGTTCTTGTCTTTAAGACCGGTGACGTCCATGACGATGGTTTCGCTTGTATAATACAGGCCGATGAGCAACAACTCTTCGTCACTGCCCAGAGGTTTCTTGACCATTTCAAACAAGAATTCTGAGTCGTCAGTGCCGTCGGTGAAATCGGTGTCGATGCCACCAGCGATTCTAAAACCGAAGTCGTTGCCGGTTTTGTCTTCGTAATAGTCGAAGCCGAGGTCAACGTCAAAGTTGATGATCTTACTGCCGTCATTGACTGCAAGGGCTGCCTTTTTCAGGGCTTCCCAAGCGGCTGTGGTTGACACAGTAGGCTCATCTTCAGTGATGTCTCCACCGCCACCGGGCTGAACGGGAATGATAGGATCAGGGTCATCGGGGGTGGGAGTCGGCTTAGTCGTGTTGGAACATGCAAACAAGCATGTCACCAAACTGAGGACCAAAACGATAAGTAATGCGATTCTAAGTTTCTTCATAATTTCCTCCTGCCTCACATACGCGCGTTTACGTATGCTTGCACAGACTAATATACGATACGATTTTACAACTTAGAAAAAGCAATGTCAATAGTCATTTTTTTGAGAGGTTGACAAAAACAGTGATTTTTGCGGATAGAACACCAAAATCGACAAAAAATAAATTTTCAAAAAAGTCAAGATATTGTGGGCTTTGTCAAACCTAAAACACAATCTATGGAACTCTCGGCAAAATCCGCCAAGAAAATATATAATATTTTACACCCAGAAAAATTTTTCAAAAATTGGCAAAAAATTTTTATTTTTATATCAAAAAACCGCACGAAGCCGTGCGGTTTTTTGTGTTTTTTTCTTCAATCAAAGATGGAGGGAGTGTCAATTATCTCAAAATGCTCTGACAAGCACATTTCTTCCTCGCCATTGTTCTCTTTTCCAAGCCACTCAACTTCAAGGATGTGCTCGTTGGTGTAGGTTTCAAAGTTGCAGCCAAAGTCACTATATTTGCCCTTTTCGTCAGGGGTTTCGACCGTCCATTTCAAGGTCTTGTCACCCACTGTATAGTAGGCTCTGCCCTTCTTTGAATAGAGCCCCAGTTTCAGTGCGTTGGGCTTGTTTGTTTGACGTACGGTGAGGAGGTCGTGAGTCAAAGTCACACGGTCATCGCCTAGGTCATCGTAGGGCCAATACACCAAATTCCACACGGGATTGAGGTCATCGACTTTGTCGTTGAGAGGCACACGAAGAGTGCCTCCTTTGCACACAACTGACAGCGCCCAAGTGTAGAACTTTTCACCCAAACAGCGACTTCTCACAACGTTTTTGACACTTAAACCCCCGTTTTCGTCCATTTTGATGACGAGGGAGTAGTCGAAGCGTTTGGATTGATGGCAACTGAAAGTGCCCCCAAATCCGTCTTCGTCAATGGTGTAATCCACGGCATAATTGTCGGGTGTGTAGGTGTAGAGGTCCTCGGGGGATTTCCACACTCTGTGTCCGCCGTAGAGATACCAAGTTTCACCGGGCTTATACTCATTGTCAAAAAACTCACCGCCCTTTGAAACGTTGCGGTCAAGGTCCTCGTTCATAAAGTTGAAAGTGTCTGTGCCATAGTAGATGATGCGAGGGCCAAGGTCGATGGTGATGAGTGCGGTGACACCAGCACGCTCAAACTTGACGCACTTGCCATAGTTTTTGTAGTCAACGATGTTCATAGTTTCTCCTTATTTGATGCAGGCAGGGCGATATGCCTCCGCACCCAATATAGTCAAATGCGGAATGGCTTATGTTCGTCTGCGTTTTTGTTGTTATTTTAAGTGTCTAGCTAGGACAAAACTCGACCAATCACTTCTTCATACCTTTTTTTGCGTCACGGGCATTGATCAGTGACTTGATTGCGGCAGGCTCAATCATATTCGTGAGGAAAGCCAAGGTTTCACCAAGAGCTTTGAAGGGGTTGGGATTTGCTTTTTTGGGGTGAGTGTAGCCAATCTCGTATGCTTCAAGCATTCCAAGGACGTTGTAGAGTCTTTCTTCAAAATCCTTGTAGTCCTTTTCGGGGGTTGACCAACCTGTTTCCGCCACTGCGATTGTACGAGGGAAAGCCTGACGATGAAGCTTGTCCACGTCTGCCACCCACTCCGTCCAAAGAGGACATTCAACACCCATAATATTTTCATCAATGTTTTCGGCACTGACACCCTTAAAACAAGAGGTGGGTTCAAAGTTGTAGGTGGACTTCAATTTGTTCATTCCGTGAGGATAATCGATGTAGTACGGGAAGGTCCTTGACACGTACATTTTTCTGCCACTGGCAAGGGCGTCACGGACGGCGGTTGCCTTCTTTCCGTCAGACCAATATTGACAGATTGCGCTGTCGTCAAGTATGCCTGAATAAAGTGCCTCATTCCACACAATCGGGGTTTTACCAAGCGATTTCAATATGTTTATCACTCGATTTGTGAAATATCCCTGCAATTCCTCACAATCGTTGAGATGCTCACGCGCCATCAATTCTTGGCACTTTTTGCACTGTCTCCATTGTGATTTGGGCACTTCGTCACCACCCAAATGGAAGTATTTTGAGGGGAACAATTCACTGAGTTCGGTCAGCAGTTTCTCAATAAAATCATAGACTTTTTCGTTGCCTGCGCAAAGGATTCTGTCATCAATTCCGTAGCTTTCAGTGGGGGCGTATTGCTCTCCCGTGCAACCTAGTTCTGGCATTGCAAGAAGGAATGCAAGGGTGTGTCCCGGCAGGTCAACTTCGGGCACGACTTCAATGAATCGCTCCCCTGCATAGGCCACGATTTCTCTCACGTCGTCCTTGGTGAGATAGCCACCAACAGGCACTCCGTCACCCTTTGTGCCGGGGCGGAAATTTGCCTTTTCATTGAGGGCAGGAAATACGGTGCTTTCCACTCTATAACCTTGATTGTCACTGAGGTGCAAGTGGAAACGGTTGATTTTGACCAATGCAAGGATGTCAATCAAGCCCTTTATCACTTCTTTGTCAAAGAAATGACGGACAATGTCCAACATAAAACTGCGATATGGGAAGCGTGGTTTGTCCTTGATGACACAATTTTCAAGTGTGGCAACGCCGTCACGATAGCCGTCAAAAATCAGTTGCTTCAAGGTTTGACAGCCGTGGAAAAGCCCTTCCTCGGTTTTTGCCACCACGGTTATGTCTCCGTCAATGGTCAACTCATAGTCAAAGTCCGTGTCTCCGATTTTGAAGGTGATATTGTTCACTTCACCCTCTTCAAAATCTAGGAAATTCAGCTCGCTTTTTATTATGTCAAAATCGCAATTCACCCGTGTAGATGCACTAAAACAGGTGTTTCCGTCCTTGACTTTTGTTTCAAATGGTCTGGGTATAATATTCATAATTTTTCTCCTATTGATATTGTAGCAAAATAGCCCCTTTTCGTCAATAGTCACCTTGAAAACTACACTCTATTCTTTTCAGTTTTTTTTCTTAAAATCCGCACTTCCTCTCTTCTTCCCAAACCGCAAGCAAAACACCACTCTCCTCACCAAAATCTTTGAATATAATATATGAAATCTCATTTTTCGCAAATCGAGGATTTGCGACCGCATTGACACATCACCTCTTTTGTGCTATCCTACCTTTGTGAAAATAGGCGGATGTTTTTTAGGGAGCACCGTCACCGCTATACTTGCAGTGGTGCTGAAAGGTGCAAAATACGTCGGGGAGTTTATCGGCAAGCTCATTTATTACCTCGGGCTCTACTTCCCCATTTTGTATGCGCTGTACGGCGTAGTGCTCTATTTCGCCTTTGATTTCAACCCCTTTGTCCTTGACGTCAACGGAAAGTTGTTTATGTTTGGTTTTGCCCTGTCCTGCCTTGCAATGGTAATCAAGGCAGTGAAAAACCTCATCATCAAACCTTACAGAAAGCACGTCAAAGGCACTTCGGTGGTGGAGTATGGCTCAGACGAGAAGTTGTCAAAGCACGCCCCTGAAGCCCCCACAATCTACAAAAGCAAGGTCAACCCCGGCATCATCGTCTATGAATACAGCAACCGCTACGACCTCTACGAGGAATATGAGGACGGTCTGCGCCTTGTTGACACCGAATACAAAGAGCAAAAAGGAAGAAGATGGTAAAAAAGAAAATCAAAGAAATTTCAACTGAGACAGTTGAAACTACCGCCCAAAACGTGGCGGAAAACGCGGAAATCACTGAAACCCCTGCCGAAAAACAGGGCATACTTGCCTATCTTAAGGACAAGTCCGCATCTAAGCGCATTTGGGAGATTGATTTCCTCCGCGGTTTTTGCGTGTTTTTGATGATACTTGACCACACCTGCCTTATGCTCTCCCTCTATTTTGGCCCTGCTTGGTACGGCGGATTTGAGGGCATGCGCACAAGCCCCGAGTTTGGTGCAAAACTTTGCGCCCTTTGTGAGGTGTATTGGAATAGTCAACTCCGTGCCATAGGTCACCCTATCGTGCTCTTCATATTCTTCTCAATTTCGGGCATATCCTGCGCCTTTTCAAGGTCAAATATGAAGAGGGGTATTCTCCTTGCCATAGTGTCTGGCATATACACCCTTGTCACCTACCTCATTGACAAATACCTTGCCCTTGGTTGCTTCACCGCCTTCGGCGTCCTGCATTTCTACGCATTTTGCATACTCCTTTGGGCAATCATCTGCAAAATCTGCAAGGACAACAAAATTGCAAAGATGATGTACAGCGGGTTTATGGTCATTTTGGTGGCAGTGCTCTATTACTGCTACAAAGCCCCTGCAACCACCCCCGAGTGGCTTTTCTGGGCATGGCCTCACACCAATGCTGACGGCACTCCTGCCACTTTCTACACACAATGGGCAGTGTCTCCTGGGGACCTCTTCACCATTATCCCTTGGGCGTCCTTCTTCTTTGCAGGTACTTTCCTTCAACCCATACTCTATTCAAAGCGCAGAAGCCTTCTTCCCAAACTGGACCGTGGTTGGCATCGCCCCATATCTTTCCTTGGCAGACACGCACTGTGGGTTTATATCCTCCACGTAGTGCTTGTGGCGGTGGTGCTTTGCATAGTCAGTCAAATCTTCTTCGGTGTGTGGGGGCTCTTCTAAAACCGCCTACGTCAAGCCAGAGGCTTGAATCCGCAAAATCAATCTATAAGCGAGCAAAGCAATCTGCAAAACTAAAATAAACTGATTTCAAATAAAAAAGAGCAAGCCGTCGCTTGCTCTTTTGTTTATTCAACCATTTGTGCTTAATTTTGTGCTTAATATGCTTTGTTTTGGACTGAGGTTGCCAGTTCAAGTCTAAATGACTTGTTTCCGCTTTCGTATTCATATCTGCTCTTTTGACGGGTGATGCATTGAGCAAATCTTGCAGGGGATACGATGCCCTTGACGACGATGGGATTGCCTGAATCAACTGAAATGTGCACGTTGCCATATCCCAAAACTCTTTGGAAAACGTTTTGTTCTACGCGGACAAGTTCAATTTTGTTCAAGGGGAGTTGAATGTCCACAAGACGGAATATGCCTGTGCGCACCACAAACTTTCTGTCGGTGATGACCGCTTCTTTGTGCCACTTTGCAATGGCTTCAAAGATGCCAAGCACCACAACAAATGCACCTGCGCCAACCACTGCCCATTTCAAAATTGATTGTGTCAAAATCTTTTGTTTCAAAAGTTCGTTGATTTGAGGGGTGAAAATCCAAAGCACGGCGATGATTCCACCAAGGATTGCGGCGATGAGCACTTCGCGCAAAAACACCATATAGGTGAATTTGGCTTTTGCCACGATTCTTTCGCTTTTTCTAAATGTCCTTTCAAGCACTTTCATAGTTATATTTCCTTAAATTTTTTTAGTTTTTGAAACAACGGGGGAACTGAGATATTCTAAGAGCCGTGCAACCGAAGGGTATATATACCCTTGCCATACTGTCCTCAGAAAACTCCAACTTTTTGGGGATTGTTGCCATGCCGTCAATGTCGTAGCCCCAGTTGGTGACGTTCTTGCTGCGTATACGCAACTCAAAGGGGGGATTATGATGGCTGAATGGGTTTTCACCCACGTTGTTGACGATGGTCTCTTCGGCGTCAAAAAGGCGTCTTACACCGCCTACTGCGCGCTTTGACACGATGGGAGCAAAGGTCCATTTCTTCAAGAAGCCCACGTTGAATACGCCCTTTGCCGTTGCGGATTCCTTCACGTCCTCTGCCAACTTTGATGCCATAATCACGTTGCCTTTCATAAGTGTCAAAGACTTGTCTTTGTTTTCACGGACAAGGAGAGGGATGTCCAATTTCAGCATAAAGGTGCTTCCTGTCTTCAGCACGCATTTGACTGATATGTCTGTGTCACCTGATGCCACAACTTGACCGCCGGACACCAGTTGCATTGTGGTGCCATATGGCACACGGAAATTGATTTTGATTTCGGGGTCGCCCTCTGCGTGCTCCACCTTGAAAACAATGGTGTTGCGGAAGGGATAGCCTGTTTCTTCCTTGATGCGGATACGCTTGCCATCAACCACTGTGTCTATGACACAAGGACCGTAGCACTTGAAGGCTAGTTCGTTTGCCTTTTGGAAGCATACGCCTTTAAGGAAGGTGGGATAGGCGGACAGCAATGCGATTGCACCTCTCGTCAAACGGCCTGTGACGTAGGCGTTGCCAAACTCGCTTTCCTTGAAGTAGGTGTTGCGGTCATAGGATGCTTCAACTTGGTTGGGCATCACTATGTCTTGCACTGCGCCTATGCCGTCAAAGGATGCGGGGATAACGTTGAACGCTATGCGTTCAATAAGGTCCGCCACGTGGTTTGAGCCGGTTTCTGCAAGGATTTCCACCAAGGATTCAAGGGTTTCAACGGCGGTTTCAACATCAACACCTCTTGTGGGTGAAGAGCCTGCAAGGCGGACGTCTGCCCCAAACATACCAGTTGCGTTGCCGTGATATTTTTCAAGGGCGGAAAGCATCTTCAAAGAGTGGTCTTTCAGGTCATTATCCCCAAGGAATTTGCCCCAAGTGCAGGGGTATTTCAGTGCCTTTGCAATGTTGACACCGCTTGTTTCAACTGCGGTTTGATGGACACCCTTTTTCCACTCTGCGTTTGCCTTGTCAACGGTGAGCATACGTGAAGGCTCGGTGGCCGTCTCATAGGCACTTATGCGCTTTTTAAGTTTCTTCACAGCCATGGGACTGATATATTTTGAAGAGGGCTTTTTATACTTGAAATTTGCCGCCAATTTAAACCAATCGTTGCTGGTTTCTCTCAGCTTTTCACCAAGGTCGTGAAGCCACTCTGCATCCGTTGATTTGAACACTGCATCTATAGCAGGAATCTCTTCAAGAAGTCTTGCTCTAGCGTCATAATAATAGGGTGTCACAGAGAATGTGTTGAATTGGTTTTTGAAGTACTTTCTCAAAAATGCTAATGCATTTTCATCTTCGGTCACTTCGTAGTAAGAAAGCAGTGCCTTCAAGCCCTCGATTTTGCCTGTGGAAAATGCCTTTTCGTTAGGGCCGAAATCTCCACCCTCCTTTGCCCCAGCAAACATGGCGGAAAGAAAACTTTGTGCCTTTTCAAGAAGTGTCCTCTCACCCAGTGCGCCGTAAAGCAAAATCAAGCCACGGACGTAGCGGGGCAAGGCTTCACCGCCTACCCATGCTCCGTTTTCAACCAAACCGGGCACAGTGCCAAGGCGTTTTTGCAGTCCGTTGACAAGCAAAATCTCCTTCAAAAGCCAACCGTCAGGACGTACTGCGGTGGGGTGGAGTTTTGTGAGAGTTGTGTTTTCTTTTTTTGCCATAAAGTCCTTCCGTGCGCCTTCGTGCATAATGAGCATACGCACACGCACACCACGTAGTATAATAAATCTAACACATAAGTTTGACAAATGCAAGAAAAACATCTAAAATTTGAAGCGACAGCAAGAGGCAATATTTTCCTGAAACGAGAATATATCGCTCAAATAAGCCCATAGCCCTTTGCCATAAGGCAAAAATAAACAAAATATCATAGGTGGAAAGATGAAATACGTCATAATCCTCGGCGATGGAATGGCAGATTACCCCGTTCAAAGTCTTCACGGCAAGACTCCTCTTTCCGTTGCAAAAAAACCTATGATGGACGCCCTTGCAAAAAAGGGTGAGCTGGGCCTTGTCACCACCGTCCCTCAAGGTTTCACCCCCGGCAGTGACGTGGCAAATCTTGGAGTCCTTGGCTATGACGTGAGAGAGTGCTACACAGGACGTAGCCCCTTGGAGGCACTGTCCATCGGTGTGCGCCTTGGTCAAGATGACATCGCCATCCGCACCAACCTTGTCACCTTGTCAAACGAAGAGGACTTTTTTGACAAGTCTATGGTGGACTACTCCGCAGGGGAAATCACCACCGAAGAAAGCGAAGTGCTGATGAAGGCGGTGGCAGATGAATTTGGCAATGACGTCGTCAATTTCTACAGTGGCACATCATATCGCAACCTACTTGTATTAAGAGGTGTAGGCAAAGAAAAGGCAAAAGATTTTGTCCTCGCTCCTCCTCACGACATAACAGGTCAACCCATAAAAAATCACCTGCCAAAAGGTGAAATGAGTGAGGTGCTTCTTGACATTTTAGTGCGTTCACACCAAGTGCTCAAAAATCATCCAATCAACCAAAAAAGGGTTTTATCAGGTCAAAATAGTGCGAACAACCTTTGGTTTTGGGGACAAGGCACTGCACCACGTCTTGATGACTTCAAGTCAAAATATGGCGTCAAAGGCGCTGTGGTTTCTGCTGTTGACCTACTCAAAGGCATCGCAGTAGGAGCAGGTATGACCGCCCCTGAAATAGCCCACGCAACAGGCAATCTCCACACCAATTTTGAAGGAAAGGCTGACACGGCCATCTCCCTTCTTGACACTCACGACTTTGTTTTTGTCCACCTTGAATGCACTGACGAGTGCGGACATCAAAAGGACGTAGAGGGCAAAATCAAGGGAATTGAACTCATTGACGAGAAGATCCTCACCCCCATTTTCAATGCTCTTTACGGCAAGGAAGACTTCAAAATTATGGTGCTTCCCGACCACCCCACGCCGGTGTCAATCGGCTCGCACACCGCCGACCCCGTGCCCTATTTTATCTATGATTCTAGGGTTGAAAAACATGGGAACATCTACAACGAAGACACCGCAAAAGCCAGCGGAAACCACCATTTGCACCCTTGGGATTTGACAAAAAAATTCTTTGAGGTCTAACCTAAAAACTCAACCTCGACCTCTTTCAAATCAGCCTGAAACTATGAAGACAACAAAAAAAGCACGCAGACCGCGTGCTTTTATTTTCATCGTTGCTTTATTTTCTTGCCAGTTTTTTGGCTTCTTTTTGTGCTTTTCTCTCAGCCTTTTCCTTTTTCTTCTTTTCCTTGTGGTGTTTCAGCATTGATTTCATAATGAATTTTGCCGTGTTCACTGCAAGTTGTGCTGCCGCTGAAATCACAGAAAACGCCATGACAACCATTTGCACTATGCCGTCAATGCCCTCTTTGACAATACCAACCATGGACACGGCGGTGATTGTGAGGAACAACACGTTGACAAAGCCCTTGAAAAGTTTGATGAGTTTTTTGTACGTGCCAAGATATTTCTTCGTCTTTTTTGTGTCACGGGTTGCAATGGAGAAACCCATTATCACGATGAACGCCACCACCCAAGACACAAGAAGCACTTTTAGGGCAATGCTAAATGCGGAGGGCACCCAATTTTCCACCACAAACATAATGACGGTTGCCATTGTATAGGCGGAGCTGAGTATGGTGATGATGAAGCTGGCAAGGTCAATCTTGCTCAGTTTTTGCTTTTCGGGCTCTTCTATTTCGCTGTCAAGGACGGCTTCGGCTTCAAGGACCGCCTCGGCCTCCAAGACTTCGTCTTGCTTTTTTCTTTTGAACAGGTCCATCAAATTTCTCCTCTCTTGAATCTTGCAAGGAAGTCTTCAGCCAGTCTATTTGCCTTTTCGGGGTCTTTTCCCTTCCAGTTCAATGAGAAGCAGTGGTTGCTCAAAAATGCGGTTGAGTGATATTCCTCAGTGTAAACACCTTGATCTGCCAAGTTTTTCAACAGTCTTTCACCTTGTCCACGGCAGAAGAAGTCTTTGACCGCATACACGATGAATGATTTGGGGAAGTCGCTTGTCACCTTTTCAATGGGTGAGCAGATGTCACGATATTCATAATTGTCAAATTCCTTCTTTGAGATGGTTGCCACGTCGTACAAAATCTTTCCGCCAAGGTCAAAGGGGATTTTTGCGCTCAGTGCTTCTGCCACGTCATAGATACCGCAGTTGAGCACTGCCCCGTTGAAACGAAGGTCGGTTGACACACCAAGTCTTTCTTGAAGAGCCTTGTCTGTTGCTATGCAAGCAAGGACTGTTGCGTAATATCCGCCGGCGCTGTCACCGCTGACAACAAGTTTGTCAAGGTCAAGGTTGTATTTTTCTGCGTTTTCACCCACCCAGTTGAGGGCGTACACAAGGTGACGAAGAGGCTCAGGGAATTTGTAGTCAGGGCAAAGACCGTAGTTGACGTTGACCACAAAATAGCCTTGATTTGCAAGCCAACGTGAGTGAGCGCGTCTATAATGCTTATCCCCTGCCACAAAACCACCGCCGTGGATGTAGAACAAAACGGGATATTTTTCTCCGCCATTTTCAACACGATAGGTGTCAAGGAGGCAAGCCTCTGCCTCTGCATATTTCACGTCCTTTTCATTGATGAAATTGACGTCTTCAAAACGAGTTGACTTTCTTTTGTTTTGATCGTGGTCAAAAAGTTTGTCGATTGCCACAAAAACTGTTTTTGCAAGTCCCATAATTTTCTCCTAAAAGTTTATAAAACTATTCTATCACACAACTTTTGCATTTGCAATGCAAAAAAACAGCGAACACGTCGTGCTCGCTATTTTTTCTTGATTTTAGGATTTATTCCTCTTTATTTTGGGTTTTAGATTACTTCTCAATGCGGTGGCGATTGAGGGCTATGAATTCATCAATATTGCCGATGAGGATATCAAAGAATTCGTTGATTTTTGCCTTGTCATTGTCGCTACCCTTGATTGCGATGGACATTGTCACCTCACCGAGGAGTGAAGTCAGTGCCAGTTGCATATAGGGTTTATATTTGATTGCGCCGGTCATAAATCCGTCAACAAGGTTGCAATCCCCCATCTTCAACTTGCCGTCTTCGAGGATACCTACGTTGCTCATGCCGATAAGGGGGTTGAGATAGCCGATTTTGATGGCGGTTTCACTGATGACGTAGGGGAAAATTGCGTAAGCAAGTTTCAAAAGAGGCAGGCTATAAAGCCCCATATATGCGTCCTTCTTTGATTGACGGATACTGCGAAGCACTTCAATAAGGGTGTCGTTGATGGTTTCACCCTTTCTTTCGGTGCTACATTGCATAAATCCTGTGTGGTTGGTGAGGCCAGTGTCCTCTCCCCCTCCCACTATGTGACGGCGCAGGTCAACCATGCAAGGGATGGTCAGTCTTTCATCGTCACCATACATACCAATTTCGTAAAGTGAGCGGATGTAGAAGGTGAGCATAAGGTCGTTGACGGTGACGTCCATTGCCTTGCCGATCTTTCTAAACATAGCAAAGTGGTCGCGGTCAATCTTTCTGCGGACGATCATCTTATAGTCGGTGTCTGCAGGTTTCTCCAAGGGGAAATAGTGTTCGTCCTTGATTTGGCTTATGTTCTTGTAGAGTTTCTTTGCGTGTTCAAGTTCTTCCCCTTCAAGCTTTGAATACACCGCGTCATAACTTCTACTGCCCGTCTTGATGTGAAGGCTTCTGTCACCGCCAAGGAGTTTGTTGTAGTTTTCGGCAAGTTTCTTCATAAAGTATTTCAGGTCACCGCCGTCCATACACATATGGTTGACCAAAAAAGCCAGCACGTCTCTGTCACCATCGTGGAAAAGAGCCACTCTCAGTTGAACGTTGCTGTCAACGGGGATGTCCCCTGTGATGAACTCGTCAACGTCCTTTTCAACGTCGTCGGTGTCCATTTCAATGAAGAAGTCACTGAGGGTGTAGTCCTCAACAGACCAGTAGGGCTCAACCAAATTTCCGTGGAAAGCGCTGTGAAGCACGGGCACTTTCTCAACCGTCCAAACGAGCACTTGCTTCAAGGTTTTCACGTCCAGTTTGCCGTCATAATAATGCACGCAGTGCACCATTCTATCATAATAGTTGCGGAACATATATTGCATTTTGTCCCAAAGTTCCGCTTTCAATGTTTTGTCCATATCACACCTTTATGTATCGGTTTTGTGAGGATAAAGTTCTTGTTTTGTCAATTCACAAAATTTTTATCCCACATTGATTTTTGTGATGAAACGAGGTGAAACACCTCATTTCACACATCAGTCGTTCCACTTTGTCCAGTATTCTTCATCAACTTCCTTGTGGTGCTTTTTGATCTTTTTGCCTTCTTCTGCGGACTTGCGATTGTGTCTTTTGACAACAAATACAACAAGTTCAATGACTGCAAACACAACGCCCACAAGGCAAAGGAGCCACATAGGATGCCACACACTTGTGACGATACCAAGGATGACGAAGAGCATCACTGCAAAGATTTCAACAAAGAGAGGAAGTTCAAACCATTTGACCTTGCTAGAGGTGAGGAATGCGATTGCCGTGTCCACACCCATTATCAGTGCCACCATTGCAAGGAATGTCATCCAGCTGCCGTTCAAATTAAACACCAGTTGCAACACCAAAAATACGAACACTGACGCCATGATTTCTACGAGCATTGCCATAAATCTCACGGGGATAAATTTCTTCTTTTTGATGAGCTTGATTGCGCCAACAAGGATGCCTACCCCTGCCCCTGCAAAGAGTCCGCCAACCATGATGAGCCAAGTGGGGTGCCACAAATGAGTGACAAATCCGACCACAAGATAGGTGATGGTGAGGATGAGGATAAGCGCCAGTGAAAGGACTGCGCCTACGCCGATTTTACGCTTGGTTGCCTTCACTTCAACCTCTTTCTCGTCAAACTCCTTGAGGGTGGCTTTAAAGTCGCCCAGTTCGTCTATGCAGGTGAGATAGACCAGTTCTTCATCGTCTATTCCCTTGATTTTCAGGTCTTGTGCGCGCTCCAAAAGTTCCACGAGGGTTTGCTCACGATATTTCATTGCCGCCGCTGTGGGACGTATGGTGCGGAATTGCTCTTCAAGATAAGCTTTGAATCTTTCTTTCATAATTTTCTTTCTCCAATTTCTAAGATTGTAATGTTTTCTAGCCGCGTTTTCAAGATGTTTTCACCTAAAAAACGAAATATGGAGAAAAAGGTTACACCAATTTTCAAATTTTTTCGTATGGTGTATTGACGGCTACATATAGGAGGTGAAATATGTTTACAAGATGTTGCAACAACTATTACCCCACAAACGTGATGCCGTCAACTGTCCAAAATGGATGCTGTCGCAGATGGATGGTGGATAGAGGCACTTATCCATGGCAAAACAACGGTTTTCAAACCACTCAAAACGTTTTTACGCCCACAGTGGTTGGAATCCCTGGTCCTCAAGGCCCACAAGGTCTTCGTGGTCTTACAGGCCCCGTAGGCCCTGCAGGCCCTATCGGTCCTACCGGTGCAACAGGCGCAGCCGCAGGATTTGGCACTCCTACTGCAACTGCCACAACTCTTGCAGAAGGCGCTGTGGCAACGGCAACAGTCACCGCAACTGGCGATGACACTGCAAAGGTGTTCAGTTTTGACTTCGGCATTCCCGCAGGCGCAACAGGTGCAACTGGTCCTCAAGGCGAACAAGGAATCCAAGGTGAACAAGGAATCCAAGGCATTCAAGGTGCAACAGGCGCAGCCGCAGGATTTGGCACACCCACTGCCACAATCACAATTCTCCCTGCCGGCTCAACCCCCACAGTCACCGTCACTGCCACCGGCCCTGACACCGCAAAAGTGTTCAACTTTGACTTCGGCATCCCTGCCACAGCATAATTGGACAAAAAAAAGCCACTCGCAAGAGTGGCTTTTGATTTGTTGGTAAAAATGTAATTACTTGAGTTCTGCAACTGCGCCTGCTGCCTTGAGTTTTTCGACGAGTGCTTCTGCTGCTTCTTTGGGAAGTTGTTCCTTGACTGTCTTGGGTGCTCCGTCGACAACTGCCTTTGCTTCGACAAGACCGAGACCGGTTGCTTCCTTGACGACCTTGATGACTGCGACCTTGTTGGGACCGATTTCCTTGAGGACGACGTCGAATTCAGTCTTTTCTTCTTCTGCGGGTGCTGCATCTGCTGCTGCTGCGACCACTGCGACGGGTGCTGCTGCGCTGACGCCGAATTCTTCTTCGAGTGCCTTAACGAAGTTGTTGAGTTCGAGCACTGTCATGCTTTTGATTTCTTCCATGAGTTTTTGAAGATCTGCCATTTTTATATTCTCCTTGAAATTTTCTAATTTTTGTGTGGGGGTCTGCCCCTGAGATTTTGCTTATGCTTGTTGTTCCTTTGCTTCTGCGATCTTGCTCAAGCAACGTGCCAGACCACTGATGGGTGCTTGCATGCTTCCGAGCATCTTTGCAAGAAGGATTTCTCTTGAAGGAATTGATGCGATTTCCTTCACGCCAGCTGCATCGAGATATTCGCCTTCAACCATACCGCACTTTGCCTTCATCTTGTTGAGCTTCTTCATATTGTCGAAGACAACTTTTGCGGGGCTTGTTGCGTCTGTGGATGAGAATGCCACTGCGGTGGGGCCGTTGAGTGCTTCATCGAATTGGGTGTATCCGAGGTCGTTGAAAGCACGTTGGACGAGGCGGTTTTTGAGGACTTGGTAGTCCACGCCTGCGTTTCTCATTTCCTTACGGAACGCTGTGTCTTGTGCGACGTTGAGTCCCATATAGTCAATGATGACAAGGCCTTTTGCCGTGGAAATCTTGCTCTTAATCTCTTCAACTTGTTGTTGTTTCAGTTCAAGAATTTCTTTGGATGCCATTTTTACCTCCTATATTTATCCACTCACTGATGTGAGTCCCGTTTTCACACGGGGTAGAAATTAAAAAAGTCACTCCAAAGACGGAATGACAGAATACACCAAAATAAATGTATTAAGTTCAGTCCTCGGCAAGCGCTACGCTTACGACAAATGTCACTTGCTGTCTTTGGAACGGGATTATAATATCAAATCCCAAATTTTTTGTCAACCGAAACGCAAGTGAAATTGCGTTTCGGCTGAATTATTTTTTTTGTTTTGCCATTTGGTGTCAAACTCACCAAACGGCGCAGTCAATCACAAATAGCGATTTTGTCAAACTTTGATATTTGGATGTATTGCGAGGAAGATGCCTTTTCACAAAACACTCAATATTCTATATTTTATGCGTTTGCTGCTCAGTCGCTAAATGACGTTCTGTCAAACTTTGATATTTGGATGCATAACAAGGAAGGTGCTTCTGCAACAGACCGAAGCGTACTTGTTGTACGTGAGGGTTGGTGCGGGAGTGCCTGACGAAGTTAGGCGCCAAATAGCGAAGTTTGGATTAATTCATTTTATAGTTAACTTTAATGCTAGGACCCATTGTTGCTGCAATGTACACTGACTTGAAGTATGTGCCCTTTGCTGCTGCGGGTTTTGCCTTGACAAGTGCTTCCATGACGGTGTTGAAGTTTTCTTGGAGTTTTTCTGCACCAAATGACTTCTTGCCGATGGGGACGTGGACGATGGATTGTTTGTCAACTCTGTATTCAACTTTACCTGCTTTGATATCGTTGATTGCTTTGGTGACGTCCATGGTGACTGTACCTGACTTGGGGTTAGGCATAAGTCCCTTAGGTCCGAGGATCTTACCCATACGACCGACAAGACCCATCATATCGGGGGTTGTGACGATGACGTCAAAACCAAACCAGTTTTCTTGTTGGATCTTTTGGATCATATCTTCTGCGCCAACGAAGTCTGCACCTGCTGCCTTTGCTTGGTCTGCCTTGTCGCCCTTTGCGATGACGAGGACGCGGACTGTTCTGCCTGTACCGTGAGGAAGAACGCAGACGCCACGGACTTGTTGATCAGCGTGACGAGGGTCAACGCCGAGTTTGCAGTGGAGTTCTATTGTTTCATCAAACTTTGACTTTGCTGTTTCGACTGCAAGTGCCAGTGCATCTGCGCTGTCGTATGCCTTGGTCTTGTCGATGAGTTTTTTGCTGTCGATATAATTCTTACCGCGTTTCATAGTCTACCTCCTTATTCTTCAACAAGAACGCCCATGCTGCGAGCGGTTCCTGCGACCATGCTCATTGCTGCTTCAAGTGATGCTGCATTGAGGTCAACCATTTTGAGTTCGGCGATTTCCTTGCATTGTGCTTTGGTAAGGGTTGCAACCTTGTCTTTGTTGGGACGTCCGGATGCTGTTTCGATACCGCAAGCCTTCTTGATAAGGACGGGTGCCGGAGGTGTCTTCATGATGAAAGTGAAAGAACGATCTTGATAGATTGTGATGACCACGGGGATGATGAGGCCTGCGTTCTTTGCGGTCTTTTCATTGAATTCTTTTGTGAATGCGGGAATATTGATGCCGTGAGGGCCGAGGGATGAACCGACAGGGGGTCCCGGGGTTGCCTTACCGGCGGGGAGTTGCAGTTTTACAACTGCGGTAATTTTTTTAGCCATATATCCTCCTGACTAATGTGGTTTGACGGAAACCGCTGAGATTTGTTTCCTCCCACGAAGGTCGTTTATGCCAGTTTTTCAACTTGGGCAAAGTCAAGTTCAACAGGTGTTTGGCGACCAAACATTGACACGACCACCTTGACTTTTTGTCTTTCTGCGTTGATTGATTCCACAACGCCAAAGAAATTTTCCAGAGCACCATTGATGACTCTGACTTCGTCACCTTCTTTGATATCGATATCATCGATGGTGAGAACTTCAAGTCCCATACGTCTTACTTCTTCATCAAGAAGTGAGATAGGTCTACCCTTGGGACCACAGAAACATGTGACACCTTCAGTGCTGGTGACAAACTCCCACACTCTGTCGGTGTACGTCATTTTAATAAACACATAATTGGGCAGCTTCCTGCGTTGTACGACCTTTCTCTTGCCGTTTTTTTCAACGACTTCATCTTCCACGAGCATTTTAAGATCAATGATATAATCTTTGAACTCGGGATACTTATCGAGCTTGTTTTGCATATCTCTCAAAACGCGGGGTTCGCTTCCTGATTTTGTGTGAAGCGCATACCATTTAGGCTGTTCCAAATTTTCCATAATTTCTCCTTATGAAATAAAGATGAATGACCATTCGCCGCTGACGATAAGACTGAGAATGCCTGAAAGCACATAGTCGATTGCGAACAGGACAACGAAGAATGCGACGACCACCACAAGCACGATTGCTGTGGACTTCAAGACGTCTTTTCCCTTAGGCCAGGTGACTTTTTTAAGTTCGGAAATAACACCCTTGATGCCCTTCCACATTCTCTTAAAGATGTTGGGCTTTTTGTCGTTATTAGCGTTCTTTTTGTTAGTCTTTTTGGCAGGTGCTGCGTTATTTTGCGCAGTTTGGACCGGGACTGCAAGTTCAGAATTCATTTTCTTCACTTTGTTGTCGGGTTTCTTTGCCATATTGCCTCCTAACCTTACTTTGTTTCTCTGTGCAAGGTGTGTTTCTTGCAGAATCTGCAATACTTCTTAAGCTCCATTCTTTCAGGATGCTTTTGTTTGTTCTTCTTAAGATTGTAGTTGCGTTGTTTGCACTCTGTGCAAGCAAGTGTAACTCTGACTCTTGCATCTTTTTGAGCCATTTTTGCCTCCTTTTGTCTTAACAAATTTCATAGGCATACCCTACACGGCGATACGCCGTGTAGGATATATCGCTATTATTTGGAAAGAACAATTATTCGATGATTTTTGCGACGACGCCGGAACCAACTGTTCTGCCACCTTCACGAATTGCGAAACGGAGTCCTTCTTCGATTGCGATGGGGGTGATGAGTTTGATTTCCATGTCGATGTGGTCACCAGGCATGACCATTTCTGTACCTGCGGGAAGGGTGATTGAACCGGTCACGTCAGTTGTACGGAAATAGAATTGAGGACGATAGCCGTTGAAGAAAGGTGTGTGACGGCCGCCTTCTTCCTTTGTAAGGACGTAAACTTGGCTGGTGAAGTGAGTGTGAGGATGAATTGAACCGGGCTTTGCAAGAACTTGACCACGTTCGATGTCAGTTCTTTGGACACCACGGAGGAGTGCGCCGATGTTGTCGCCGCCTTCTGCGTAGTCGAGGAGCTTACGGAACATTTCGATACCGGTGACTGTTGTTTCTCTCTTTTCGTCTGAAAGACCAACGATTTCAACCTTGTCGCCCATGCGGAGAACACCACGTTCAACTCTACCGGTTGCGACTGTACCACGACCTGTGATGGTGAAGACGTCTTCAACGGGCATAAGGAAGGGTTTGTCTGTGTCTCTTTCGGGATCGGGGATATAGCTGTCAACTGCATCAAGGAGTTCTTGGATGCATTTTGTTGCGGGGCTGTCCCAGTTGCCTGCGAGGCCTGATTCCATTGCCTTCAATGCTGAACCACGGATGATGGGGGTGTCGTCGCCGGGGAAATCATATTCGTTGAGGAGTTCACGGACTTCCATTTCAACGAGTTCAAGGAGTTCTTCGTCGTCGACTTGGTCGCATTTGTTAAGGAAAACAACGATGTAAGGAACACCAACCTGACGTGCGAGAAGGATGTGTTCACGAGTTTGAGGCATAGGACCGTCTGATGCTGCGACCACGAGGATTGCGCCGTCCATTTGTGCTGCACCGGTGATCATGTTCTTGACATAGTCAGCGTGTCCAGGGCAGTCAACGTGTGCATAGTGACGAGTTGCGGTTTCGTATTCAACGTGTGCTGTGTTGATCGTGATACCTCTTGCTCTTTCTTCGGGTGCCTTGTCGATTTCGTCATACTTCATGACTTGTGCATTTCCCTTTGATGCGCAATACATGGTGATTGCTGCGGTGAGGGTGGTCTTGCCGTGGTCAACGTGGCCGATTGTACCAATGTTGACGTGGGGTTTAGTTCTTTCAAACTTAGCTTTTGCCATACTAAATTCCTCCAAATGAATTTGTGTTTTTGTTCTTTTTTGTTTTTATTTATTTCTAAAAGATATTTATTATATATAAATTATACAATATTTATCCTCTTGAAATCTTTCTGCCAGTGACCTTTTCAAGCACGCTGTTGGGCACAGGTGCGAAGTGGTCAAAGATCATTGTGAAGTTGCCTCTGCCTTGGGTTATGCTTCTCAGTTGTGTTGCATATCCAAACATTTCTGAGAGAGGTGCGTCGCAATCGATTGCTTGCACACCGCCCTTCATTTCGATACCCTTGACACTGCCTCTTCTTGAATTCAAGTTGCTGAGCACGTCGCCGAGATATTCCTCAGGCATGAGCACTTCAACTTTCATAATGGGCTCAAGGAGCACGGGACCTGCTTTGGCTGCTGCATCTCGGAAAGCCATTGTGCCTGCAATCTTAAATGCCATTTCACTGCTGTCCACTTCGTGCATGCTTCCGTCAAGAAGTTTTGCTTTGAAGTCAACGCATTCATAGCCTGCAAGAACGCCTGCTTTGGCTGCTTCCTTGATACCTTCGCAAACTGCGTTTGCATATTCCTTGCTGACAACTCCGCCCACGGTTTCGTTTGAGAATTCAAATCCGCCGTTGGGGTTGGGTTCAAGCTCGATAACGCAGTGACCATATTGTCCGTGACCACCGGTTTGTCTGACAAACTTGCCTTCTGCCTTTGCGGTCTTGGAGATAGTCTCGCGATAACTGACTTGAGGTTTGCCGACTGTTGCTTCCACTTTGAATTCACGGAACATTCTGTCCACGATGATTTCAAGGTGAAGTTCGCCCATGCCGGCGATAAGAATTTGACCTGTTTCGTTGTCGGTGTAAGCCTTGAACGTGGGGTCTTCTTCTTGAAGTTTGACGATTGCGTTTGTAAGTCTTTCTTGGCTTGCCTTTGACTTGGGTTCGATTGCCATCTTGATGACGGGCTCAGGGAACTCCATATTTTCAAGGACAATTTGTTTTGACTTTTCACAAAGTGTATCGCCAGTGGTGCTGACTTTGAGGCCTACCAGTGCGACGATGTCGCCTGCTCCTGCTTCGGTCATATCTTCTCTTTCGTCTGCATTCATACGAAGGATACGGCCGATACGCTCGTTGGAATCTTTCACTGAGTTGTAGACCATCATACCCGTCTTGATTTGACCAGAGTAGATTCTGATGAATTCAAGCTTGCCCACGAAAGGATCGGTGAGGATCTTGAAGACGAGGGCGCTGAAAGGTGCGTTGTCGTCAGGTTCTCTGGTTTCTTCCTTGCTTGTTCTGGGGTTTGTGCCAGAAATTGCAGGGACGTCAAGGGGGCTAGGCAAATAATCGACGATTGCGTCAAGGAGTCTTTGGACGCCTTTGTTTCTATATGAACTTCCGCAGAGGACGGGGGTCATCTTCATTTCGATTGTTCCCTTTCTTATTGCGGCTTTCAGTTCCTCAACTGTGACGCTGTCAGCATCGTCGCAAATGCATTTTTCGAAAATGTCGTCGCTGAAATCTGCTGCGCTGTCAAGAAGATTTTGTCTTGCCATCTCGTACTCTGCCATCATATATTCAGGGATTTCTGCCTCTCTGGGGAAGATTCCCTCTGCGTCGTCATAGAAATATGCTTTCTTGCCGACCACGTCAATGATGCCGATAAAGTCACTTTCCTTGCCGATGGGCAAGATGATGGGCACTGCGTTTGCGTGAAGTCTTTCACGCATCATCTTCACTGCGTTTTCAAAGTCTGCGCCGTTGATATCCATCTTATTTACGAATGCGATGCGAGGCACTTTGTAGGTGTCTGCTTGACGCCAAACGTTTTCAGATTGGGGCTCAACTCCGCCCTTTGCACAGAAGACTGCGACTGCACCGTCAAGCACTCTCAGACTGCGTTCAACTTCAACGGTGAAGTCCACGTGTCCGGGGGTGTCAATGATGTTGATTTGATGATCTTTCCACACTGCGGTGGTTGCGGCTGAGGTGATTGTGATGCCACGTTCACGCTCTTGCGCCATATAGTCCATAAACGCTGCACCGTCGTGAGTTTCGCCGACTTTGCGGAGCATTCCTGTATAGAAAAGCATACGCTCTGTCGTCGTAGTCTTGCCGGCGTCTATGTGTGCCATGACGCCAATATTTCTCACGTGGTCAAGTGCATATTTACGTGCCATATCTTCACCAAATTACCATCTGAAATGTGCAAATGCCTTGTTTGCTTCTGCCATACGGTGCATTTCGTCCTTTCTCTTGACTGAGCCACCGGTGCCGTTGTATGCGTCCATAAGTTCGCCTGCGAGACGATCCTTCATGGTCTTTTCACCGCGCTTACGTGCAAAGTCAACGATCCATCTGATTGCGAGAGTTTGTCTTCTTTCGCCACGGATTTCCATAGGGACTTGGTATGTGCTGCCGCCAACACGTCTTGCTTTGACTTCCAGTTGGGGCTTTGTATTTTCGAGAGCTCTTTCAAAAACTTCCATAGGTTCTGTTCCGAGCTTCTTTGCTGCTATTTCAAGTGCCTCGTAAACGATTGCTTGTGCTGTTCCCTTCTTGCCGTCGAGCATAACTTGGTTGATAAGCTTTGCAAGGACGACACTGCCGTACACGGGATCAGGCAAAACGTCTCTCTTGGGCACGCCACTTCTTCTAGGCATAATAAACCTCCTGGGTAATAAATTTACATTCGAATTTTGATGTTATTTGGGGCGTTTTGCACCATACTTGGATCTTGCTTGCTTACGTTTTGCAACGCCTGCAGTATCAAGAGCACCACGAATGATGTGATAACGCACACCGGGCAAGTCCTTGACACGTCCGCCTCTGATAAGAACGACACTGTGTTCTTGCAGATTGTGGCCGATGCCGGGGATATAGACTGTTCCTTCCATACCGTTCACAAGACGAACTCTTGCGATTTTACGGAGTGCTGAGTTAGGCTTCTTAGGTGAAGTTGTTGTAACACTCAAGCAAATACCTCTCTTTTGAGGGCATTGTTCCATGATAGGGGTCATTGATTTTTTGACCTGTCTTTCCCTGCCTTTTCTAATCAATTGATTGATGGTTGGCATTATTGTTCCTCCTATTTGATTTTTCGAATGTACCCGCAACCCTACAGGTGCAATTCAGTCTATTCTGACTCCTTCAAAAATCCCACTGTCGCAGCGCCTACGTCAATGCCTGCATTTCTTCCAAGCCACTCCATTGAGGGGGCTTTCAGGACTTGCACGCCTTTGAGCATTGATGCTTTTGTCAGCACGTCTTTTATTCCGTTGTCAGCATCCTCAGCCACAACCACACACCTGATTGTGCCCTCGGACAAACCTCTCAAAACCTGTCTGCAACCGACGTGTTTTTCGAGATCTTTGAGCATTGATAAAATCGTTTGTTCAGTTTCCATATTTTTGCAACTTAAAATGCTTGCAATTTTGCAAGCGACAATATACTAACAACATTTTTCGGTTAAGTCAAACGATTACAGCAAAATTATGAAAAAAAAGTAAACTTATATAATATATAACAACATATTGCGCATACGAGGGCGGGTGAACCACAAGGGTTTTAGAGGTTTTTTCAACACCTGTCCGTTTTTGTTGATTTTACTTTCAAATTTCCCCCTTTCCGCCCCATTAAAATCACGAAAAAACATAAACACCCTTCAAAACCTTTCTCAAATCCACGTGAAGAACACCGCAGCACAACCAAAATCTGGCTTCAACCCCACTCCGCTTGAAGCAAGTTTTCAGTGTTCTAACCGCATTTTTTGTCCAAAATTGTCTTTTGATTTTGCTGTGTTTTTCAAGGATAAAAAACAAAGCACCCGTTTTGAAACGAGTGCTTAGAATATCGATTTTTTTGAAAATTTTGATTTTTAATTTTCTAAAATCATTTTTAAATTTTTTGATGAAATTTTGTTTTTCCTCATATTTTTGAGGCTTGAGTGCAATTATTCTGCGATTGAAAGCTTCAAATATTCATCAATAAATGCGTCAAGGTCGCCGTCCATAACCCCTTGCACGTTGCCTGTTTCGTAGGCGGTGCGGTGGTCTTTGACCATGGTGTACGGGCAGAAGACATAGCTTCTTATTTGACTGCCCCACTCAATTTTCTTCAACTTGCCACTGATTGCTGCCGCCTCTTCTTCACGCTCTCTTTCCTTCTTTTCAATGAGTTTACTGCGGAGCATTTGCATTGCAACTTCTCTGTTTTGGATTTGGCTTCTTTCATTTTGGCAAGCCACGATGATGCCCGTGGGCAAGTGGGTGATGCGGATTGCAGACTCTGTTTTGTTGACGTGTTGTCCACCTGCGCCTGAGCTTCTATATGTGTCCACCTTCAAGTCTTCGGGGCGGATTTCAATTTCTCCGTCATCGATGATTTCGGGCATAACTTCAAGAGAAGCAAAGGACGTATGACGTCTTGCTTGTGAGTCAAATGGTGAGATACGCACCAGTCTGTGTACGCCCTTTTCTGCCTTGAGATAACCGTAGGCATTGTCACCTTCAACACGGAAAGTGACACTCTTGATGCCGGCTTCGTCCCCGGCGAGGAAGTCAAGTTCGACAAGCTTCCAACCAGTACGCTCAACGTATCTTGAATACATACGATAAAGCATATCGCACCAGTCTTGTGCCTCTGTGCCACCTGCTCCTGCGTGCAAGGTGAGGATTGCATTGAGGCCGTCGTACTTGCCTGACAGCAATGTTTCAAGGGTCAGTTTTTCCACTTGACCTTGAAGGCGCTCAACTGTCTTTTGAAGGGCAAGGTCTTCTTCCTCACTGGCTTCAAGTTCCACTATGTCAACGATTTCAACTGCATCGTCAAGTTCGCCAAGCAGTTTTTCAAAGCGTTCCAGCTTTGCCTTGATTTGGCTTATTTCTTTGGACACTTTTTGTGCATTTTGGACGTCATTCCAAAAGCCGTCCGCATTTTGTTCGGCTTCGAGTTCTGCCACTTTATTTCGCAGAACATCGGGTTTAATGCCGTCATATGCACACTTTAAGTCCTCTTTCAGTGATTTCAGTTCGTTTTTCTTTGCAAGATAATCCATATCATTTCCTCCTGTGGTTTTGTGTAGTGTAGTGTGTTTTGTCTCGCTCTACGCTACTTTTTGCCACAGCAGTTTTTATATTTAAGTCCGCTTCCGCAAGGGCAAGGATCATTGCGTCCCACTTTTTGATCGGTGTTGCGCACTGTCTTTGATGCGGCTGCAATTTGTTGCTTTGCGCTGGTTGACCCGTCTTCGCGTTTTTCAATTTGCACCTTCAAAAGGATTGATGCTGTTTCGCTGTGAATACGGCTGACCATATCATCAAACATATCCCAACCCTCTTGACGATATGCAAGGACGGGGTCACGTTGACCATATCCTCTCAGGCCGATACCTTTGCGGAGAGCATCCATTGCATCAATGTGATCCATCCACTTTGCATCAACTGTTTTGAGGAGGACAAGACGCTCAAAGTCGCCAAAGTCAAGGCCGTCTTCTTTGAGGCGAGCAATCTTTGCTTCATAGTCTTTCAGTGCCACGTCAAGGACTGCTTCCTTGATCTTGTACACGTCGTAGGCAGAGCAAAGTTCAGGGGTGACCACGTTTGATCCCTTGGGGAGCATACGTTGTTCAAGGGAGTTGTTGAATGCTTCGTAATCCCAAGTTTGGAAATCGGTTTTGTAGTCTGCATAGTAGCCGATGATTTCCTCTGCAAGGTCGTCAATCATATCAAGGATTTGATCGTGGACGTCAAGTCCGTCAAGGACTTTGCCTCTTTCCTTGTAGATGAGTTCACGTTGTGCGTTCATGACATCATCGTATGCCAGCACTTGCTTTCTTATTGAGAAGTTTCTGCCTTCAACCACGCGTTGTGCTCTTTCAACTTGTTTTGAGATGATGCTGTTGGCAATAGGCTCGTCATCGGGGAAATTCATTGCCGTTGCAATAGACTTCATCTTGTCCCCGCCAAAGATACGGGACACATCGTCTTCCATTGAAATGTAGAAGACTGTTTCACCGGGGTCACCTTGACGTCCGCTACGTCCGCGCAGCTGGTTGTCAATACGTCTGCTTTCGTGTCTTTCCGTGCCGATGATACGAAGTCCGCCGAGAGCAACCACCTTTTCCTTTTCCACGTCACATTGTTTTTTGAATGCTTCATAGTGGTGGAGATAGACTTTCTTTGCCTCTTTCACCTTTTCATCGTCATAGACGTGAGGTGAGGTTGCCATTTCGATAATGTCAAGAGGATAGCCGTCCTTTTCCATCTTTTTCTTTGCTTGGAATTCGGCGTTGCCACCCAGCATAATGTCTGTACCACGGCCTGCCATGTTGGTGGCGATGGTGATCATACCCTCTTTGCCTGCTTGAGCAACGATTTCTGCCTCTTGCTTGTGATATTTTGCGTTCAAAACGTTGTGGGGTATGCCCTTACGCTTCAAAATTGCGCTGAGTTCTTCAGATTTTTCAACACTGACCGTGCCCACAAGGACGGGCTGTCCTGTCTTGTGGCATTCAAGGATATCCTCAACGATTGCGGTGATTTTGCCAGATTCCTTGGTGTAAATCTTGTCGTTTTCGTCCTTTCTTTGTGAAGGTCTGTTGGGAGGGATTTGCACAACGTCAAGGCGATAGATTCCTTCAAATTCGTCCTCTTCGGTTTTGGCTGTACCAGTCATACCGCTGAGTTTTGCATACATACGGAAGAAGTTTTGGAAGGTGATTGTGGCAAGAGTTTTGTTTTCACTGCGGATGACCACTCTTTCCTTTGCTTCGATTGCTTGGTGCAAGCCTTCGTTGTATCTTCTGCCTATCATAACACGGCCCGTGAATTCATCAACGATGAGCACTTCGCCGTCATTGACGATATAGTCGCGGTCACGTTTCATCATATAGTGAGCCTTCAAGGCTTGCTTGATATGATGATAGAGGTCGGTGTTGTTTATATCGGTGAGGTTGTCAAGTTTGAAATATTTTTCCGCCTTCTTCACACCCTCGTCGGTGAGCATAATCGCCTTTTCCTTTTCTTCAATGGTGAAGTCGTCGTTTTCACGGACTGTGCGGGCAAATGCATCTGCGGTCTTGTACATTTCACTGGACTTTCCGCCCCTGCCTGAAATGATGAGAGGTGTACGTGCTTCGTCAATGAGGATTGAGTCCACTTCGTCAACGATGGCAAAGTTCAGTTCTCTTTGCACCTTTGCTCTCTTTTCCACCACCATATTGTCGCGGAGGAAGTCAAAGCCAAGTTCGTTGTTTGTGCAATAGCAAATGTCGCAGGCGTATGCCTTTTGCTTTTCATCGTTGCGCATTGAGGGGAGGATGACACCAACTGTCAAACCGAGGAAGCGGTGCACTTTGCCCATCCAAGCGGCGTCACGTTCTGCAAGATAGTCGTTGACGGTGACAACGTGGACGCCCTTGCCTGTCAGTGCGTTGAGATAGCTAGGGAGGGTTGCCACAAGGGTTTTGCCTTCACCTGTGCCCATTTCTGCAATACGTCCTTGATGGAGGGCAATACCGCCCATAAGTTGGACGAAGTAGGGGCGCATGCCAAGGACACGGGCCGCTGCTTCACGGACTGTTGCAAATGCTTCAACAAGCAAGCTGTCAAGGGTTTCGCCCTTTTCAAGGCGTGCCTTAAACTCTGCGGTCTTTGCGGTCAGTTCTTCGTCGGTCAGTGCCTTGTAGGTGTCGGCAAGACTGTCAATCTTCATTGCAATCTTTTTGATTTTGTGAAGTTTTCTTTCGTTTTCGTTGAAAATGGATGCCATTTTTCTCCTTATATTCCGCCTATGCGGACACGCGTTGTGCGTTTATATTCATTTTAATTCACTTTGTTGAAATAACCTTAATCTTTTTAGACCTTAGTCTAATGATTTTTGCCTAGGATTTAATTTTTCCAAAACAAATCCTCGGTTATTCCATAAGGGGTTTCAGTTTTGTTATGCAAGCGGTGAGCACGCTGACCTCTTTACACTTTGCCTTCAAAAGCACCTTTGAGCACTCGTTGACGGTTGTTCCTGTGGTGAAGATGTCGTCAATGAGAAGGATTTTTCTATCCTTCACCTGAGGATAGACCACCTCAAAGGCCTTTGACAAATTTTCTGCCCGCTCCTTTCCAGACAATTCCTTTTGTTGTGAGGTTTCCTTCACTTTTGCCAGTGCCGGCAGGACAGGGATATCAAGACGTTTGCCCACTTCGTAGGCTAGAAGTTCCGCTTGATTGAAGCCACGCTTTCTTTTCTCCTTGTCTGTCATAGGCACAGGGACAATTATTTCCCCTTGCATATTGTGTTTGATGTAGGTGTCAGCCATCATTGCGCCGATGGTGGTGACAAGATATTTCTTTCCGCCGAATTTCAGTGCGTGAACCATCTCTCTTGCCTTGACGTCGTAGATGAGAGGTGAGCGGTTCAGCTTGTACACTCCGTGAGAGCGTTGACACCTGTCACAGTAGTCCGCCTCGTTGTCAATCTGCACACCGCAGTCAAGGCAAATATGGTCGCCGATGAAAGGCATTTCCTCAGTGCATTTTGCACAGAGATGATATCTGGTTTCTGCCACAAGTTCATCTCCGCAAATGTCGCAGGTGATGTCCTCGGGATATAGGGCGTCCTTCATCTTTTCAGGCAAACCCTTAAACCACTGACGCAACTTTTCTGTCAACTCCGCCTTGTTCATCTTTGATGCTTGCCACTGACTTCATCGTCAATGAGATTGACAAGAAGGGAGTATCTTTTTGCAGTTTCGTTGTTTTTGACCATACGTCCGACAGTGGCTTTGCTTCCTGCAATCACCACCAATTTCTTGGCTCTTGTGACTGCTGTGTAGAGCAAGTTCCTTGACTGCAACATATAGTTTGCGTCAAGGGCTATGACCACTGCATCAAACTCACTACCCTGTGATTTGTGTATGGTGACAGCGTATGCAAGAGCAAGTTGTTCAGCGTCCGCATATTGATAAATCGCCACTTTATCATCATCAAAACGCACGATAAACTGCATAATCTGCATATTGATGCTTTCAATGACACCTATGTCACCATTATATACTCCCATGCCTCTTTCAACACGGAAGCCCACGGTTTGAGTCCATTCTTGTTGATAGTTGTTTTGCATTTGCATGACTTTGTCACCCTCACGGAAAACAAACTCACCGCACCTAAATTCCTTCTTTTCCTTGCTGGCAGGATTCAGTGCGTTTTGCAAATATCTGTTGAGATTGTATATGCCGGCAGAACCTCGCTTCATGGGACAAAGCACTTGGATTTCCTCAGGGCGTACATTGAGATATTTAGGAAGACGCTTTGTGACAAGGTCAAGTGTTGTCCTTGCAATCTCTTCTGCGCTTCCCTTTTCTTCAAAGAAGAAGTCACGGCTTCTGTTGTCCATTGTGGGCATTTCGCCGTTGTTGATTTTGTGGGCGTTGGGTATGATATGGCTGTCCTCACTTTGACGATAAATCTGGGTGAGATAACTGACGGGGAAACGTCCGCAGCCTATGAGGTCACCAAGCACGTTGCCTGCGCCCACTGAGGCAAGTTGGTCCTTGTCGCCAACAAGCACAAGTCTTGCGCCGTTGTTGATGGCTTTGACAAGGGCGTTGAATGCGTATTCATCAACCATACTCATTTCATCCACGATGACAACGTCAACGGGAAGACGAGTTTGGTCGTTGTAGGTGAAGCAACCTTGTCCGTCCTTGTAGTCAAGGTCAAGAAGACGGTGGATTGTCTTTGCTTCTTCACCGGTGGCTTCACTGAGGCGTTTTGCCGCTCTGCCAGTAGGGGCGCAAAGTGCAACCCTTTGTCCAAGGTTTTTGAAGAGGTGCAATATGCACTTGACAATGGTGGTCTTGCCTGTGCCGGGGCCACCTGTGACAATTTGCACGCCGTTTTCAACGGCCTCTCTCACCGCTTCAACTTGGTTGGGGTGCAGGGTGAAACCTGCCTCCTCTTCAAATCGTTTGACCGCGTCTTTCACGTCAACACGGAAATCTGCCGTCCTTGCTTGCAAGGTGATAAGACGACGAGCAATGCTCTCCTCTGTGCGGAAGTTGGATTTCAGTGCTATTGCGCTGTGCTCTCCTGTGTCATAGCGGACTATGTCACCAAACAGCACCATATCTTCTACGTTGTCCTTTATGCGCTCGTCAGGGTTGTCTGAGTCAAGGCGCAACAGGTCAAACACTGCGGTGAAAAGTTCGTTTTCAGGGAGATACGTGTGACCTCCTCTTGATGCGCCCTCTTTCAGCACGTGTATGACACCTGCGGAAATGCGGTAGTCGCTGTCCTTTGCAATGCCCAACTCCCCTGCAATTCTATCCGCTGTTGCAAAACCAATGCCGTCAATGTCATCAACAAGCATATAGGGGTTTTTGCGGACGAAGTCCTCGGTTTTGTCCTCGTAGACACGATAGATTTTGAGCGCCAAGTTTATGCTGATGCCCAACTCTTGCAAAAACACGATTGAGTCCTGCATGCGCATGATTTTGGTGTACTCCATGCCAAACTCTGTTGCACGGCGGAGAGAGATTCCTCTCACCTTGCTCAGCTCCATGGGGTACTTCATCATTTCAAGGGAATTGACTCCAAATCTATCTACGATTGCTTCTGCGGTGACAGGACCAAGTCCGTGAATAAGTCCACTGCCGAGGAATCGTTTTATACCCTCAACCTTTGAGGGGGCGGACAAATAAATCTTGTCCGCAAAGAACTGTCTGCCATAAACAGTCTTGGTCTGGAACTTGCCTTCAACGCGGATATTTTGTCCTTCGCTGACGGGCGGGAAAATGCCGACAACAGTAAAGATGCTGGTTTCCACCCTCATATCGAGGACGGTATAACCAGTGTCTTCACTCCTGAATATTACGGTTTTGACTTCGCCACGCAGTTCCATATTCACCTTTTTGGTGCAGTTTTGTTTGTTGTATTTTTGGCTTTATGTTGCCAAAATCAAGGGTTTTGTATATGAAAAAACAAGGTTAAACCCTTGTTTTTGTCATTTGTGTCATATTCTTTGAAGTGCTGCTTTAATTTCTTCGACCTTGTCAAGTTTCTCCCAAGGGAACACTTCGCGTCCAAGATGACCGTAGTTTGCGCTTGCACGATAGATGGGTCTGTCAAGGCCCAACTTCTTGATGATTGCACGAGGACGAAGGTCAAACACCTCATTGATGATGTCCACGATTTTGTCGTCTGACACCACGCCAGTGCCGTAGCTGTCTGCATACACTGCAACGGGGTGTGACATGCCGATGGCGTATGCCACTTGCACTTCAACACGTCTTGCAACGCCTGCTGCAACAAGGTTCTTGCAGATGTATCTTGTCATATACAAGCCACTTCTGTCCACCTTGCTGGGGTCTTTGCCACTCAGTGCGCCACCGCCGTGACGGCACATTCCGCCGTATGTGTCAACGATGATTTTTCTGCCTGTGACACCGCTGTCGCCTGCAGGTCCACCCACTACAAATCTGCCTGTGGGGTTGACGTAAATCTTTGTGTCATCGTCAAAATAGTGGCTGGGGATTGCCTTTTTGATGACCTTTTCAATGATGTCATTTTCAAGGTCTGCCATATCCACGTCTTCTGCGTGTTGTGTTGACACAACCACTGTATCTACTCTTTCGGGCACGCCGTCAATGTATTCAACGGTGACTTGTGCTTTTCCGTCTGGGCGGAGATAGTCGATTTCGCCGTTCTTTCTGGCTTCTGTAAGGCGGAAAGTCAATGCGTGAGCAAGGACGATAGGCAGAGGCATAAGCTCCTCAGTTTCGTCTGAGGCGTAGCCAAACATCATGCCTTGGTCCCCTGCGCCTTGTAGTTCAAATTCATCCTCTTCACTGCCACTGTCTGTTGCGGTGTTGACACCCATTGCGATGTCGGGAGATTGTTCGTCAAGAGAAGAAAGGACTGCACAAGTTTTGTAGTCGAAACCCAGTGAACTGTCATCATAGCCGATATCCTTGATGACACCCCTCACGATTGAGGGGATGTCAGAATAGTGGCTTGTGGTGACTTCACCGAATACCATGACCATGCCTGTTGTGGCACAGACTTCAATGGCGACTCTTGCAGAAGGATCTTCTGTGTAAATGTCGTCAAGGATTGCGTCTGCGATTTGGTCGCAGACCTTGTCAGGATGTCCTTCCGTTACACTTTCGGAAGTGAAAAATCTTTTGTCCATAATTAAATAATGTCGTTGTCTGTTTCTGCGGGGACAGTTGTGATATCCTTGTAGATCTTCATGCCAGTGCCTGCAGGGATAAGTTTGCCGATGATGACGTTTTCTTTAAGACCGATGAGGGGGTCAATCTTGTTCTTGATTGCAGCGTCTGCAAGAACTCTTGTGGTTTCTTGGAAGGATGCTGCTGACAAGAAGGATTCAGTTGCAAGTGCTGCCTTTGTGATGCCGAGAAGTGTTCTCTTTGCGCTTGCAGGGATACCGCCGTTTTCAAGGGCCTTTTCGTTTTCTTCTTCGTATGTGAAGATGTCAACGAGAGTGCCGGGGAGCATATTGGTGTCACCTTGGTCTTCGATGCGGACCTTGCGGAGCATTTGACGGACGATGACTTCGATGTGCTTGTCGTTGATTTCAACACCACTGAGACGGTAGGTTGCTTGAACTTCTTTTGCAAGATATTCTTGAACGCCGTTGACGCCCTTTGCTCTGAGCATTGCTTGAGGATCAATTGAACCGCTGGTGAGAGGATCACCTGCATCAATGATTTCGCCGTTTTCAACCTTGAGTTTTGCGCCGTAGGGGATGTCGTAGACTCTTTCGTCATCGCCGGTGACGGTGATCTTACGATTGTCGTCGCTGATGGTGACTGCACCCTTATTTTCGGTGATGATTGCTTGTCCCTTAGGTTTACGTGCTTCGAAAAGTTCTTCAACACGAGGCAAACCTTGAGTGATGTCGTCGCCTGTTGCAACACCGCCGGTGTGGAATGTTCTCATTGTGAGCTGTGTACCAGGTTCACCGATTGATTGTGCTGCGATGATACCAACTGCTTCGCCCAGTTTGACGGGGTTGCCACTTGCCATATTCTTGCCGTAGCACTTTGCGCACACGCCGTTCTTTGTCTTACAGGTGAGGACTGAGCGGATATGGACTGTGGGCAGTTTGTGAAGGTTTGAGCCTTCGCTTTCCCACTTCTTGGTGAGAGCCTTGTCGATGGCCTTTGCTTGGTCGGTTGAGATCATGGTGTCTGCTTCGCAGAGGACTTCGCCGGTGAAAGGATCCACCACGTCTTCCATTGCGTATCTGCCTGCGATTCTGTCTGCCAGAGTTTCGATGACAGTCTTGCCATCCATGATAGGAGTGACTCTTGAACCCTTTGTGTCACCGCAGTCTTGTTCGCGGACGATAACTGCGTGTGAGACGTCGACGAGACGACGGGTAAGATAACCTGAGTCAGCGGTTTTCAGTGCTGTATCTGCAAGACCCTTACGGCCACCGTGTGATGAAATGAAGTATTCCAAAACTGAAAGGCCTTCACGGAAGTTTGCACGGACAGGGAGTTCGATGGTTTCGCCCTTAGGGTTGGCCATCAAGCCACGCATACCAGCAAGCTGACGGATCTGTGACATATTACCACGAGCACCAGAGTTTGCCATCATCCAGATGGGGTTGAAGTCGTCAAGACCGTCAACCAGGTGTTCTGTGACTGCGTCTGTTGCTTCTTTCCAAATCTTGATGACTGTTTGATAACGTTCTTCGTCGGTGACGATACCACGGGCGAAATTACGTTCAATATTGATGACTTTCTTTTCTGCTTCTTCAATAACTTGTTTCTTATTCGCGGGCACGTGCATATCAAAGACACTTGTTGTCACTGCGCCAAGAGTTGAATACTTGTAGCCCAGTGCCTTGATAAGGTCGAGGGTGTTTGCAGTTTCGGTTGCACCGTGATATTTGAAGCAGTTGTCAACGATGAGTGAAAGTTGTTTCTTGCCGATTGCGATTGCCTTTTCGCCAAGGACCTTTTGGATTGCCTTGCGGAGCAAAGTCTTTTCGCGGACTTCTTCACCATTGACGTCAACACCCTTTGCCACTGCGTCCTTGATGAGGTCAACGATCTTTTGTGCATCGCTGTCCTTGAGTTCAGGACGACGGACGATTGCTTTGACTTCTGCAAGGTCTGTTGTGCCGGCAAGTGCGGTGAGTTGTTTTTGGTCGATGAGGCAGTTGACGCCGAGGATACCGTTCAGTTCAAGTTCACCTGCAAGTGCTTCGTCATCTCTGTTGATGAAGTGGAGGTCTTGAGGGAGATTTGAGTTGAAGATGCAACGACCAACTGTGGTGTGGAGCATCTTGGTTGCGGTTGTGCCGTCTGCCTTGACATAAGGTGTGCGGATGTAGACAAGTGATTGTGCTGTGATTTCTCCGCACTGATATGCCATCATTGCTTCGTCAAATGAGCTGAAATACTTGCCTTCGCCAAGACCGCCGGGGCGGACGATGGTGAGATAGTAAGAACCAATGACCATATCTTGTGCAGGTGACACGATAGGTCTGCCGTCTGACAACTTCAAGATGTTGTTTGTACAAAGCATCAAGATTCTTGCTTCAACTTGTGCCTCAACTGAAAGAGGAACGTGAACTGCCATTTGGTCGCCGTCGAAGTCAGCGTTGAATGCTGTACATGCAAGGGGGTGGAGTTTGATTGCTCTGCCTTCAACAAGGACGGGCTCGAATGCTTGGATACCAAGACGGTGAAGCGTAGGAGCACGGTTGAGGAGGACGGGGTGATCTTTGATGATCTCTTCAAGGATGTCCCAAACTTGATGCTTGCCAGTGTCAACAAAGCGCTTTGCGCTCTTGATGTTGTGGCAGAGGTTTTGTTCAACAAGTTTCTTCATAATGAAGGGCTTGAAGAGTTCAAGTGCCATTTCCTTAGGAAGACCGCATTGATACAGTTTCAGTTCAGGACCGACAACGATAACTGAACGGCCTGAATAGTCAACACGTTTGCCAAGGAGGTTTTGTCTGAAACGACCTTGCTTACCACGGAGCATACCAGAGAGTGATTTGAGGTCTCTGTTGCCGGGGCCACTGACTGCCTTACCACGACGGCCATTGTCGATGAGTGCGTCAACTGCTTCTTGAAGCATACGCTTTTCATTGCGGACGATGATGTCGGGTGCGCCGATTTCCTTCAACTTTTTGAGGCGGTTGTTGCGGTTGATGACTCTGCGATAGAGATCATTGAGGTCACTTGTTGCAAAACGGCCACCGTCAAGTTGAACCATAGGACGGAGATCGGGAGGAAGGACGGGAAGCACGTCGAGGATCATCCATTCAGGGCGGTTGCCACTGAGACGGAATGCTTCAACGATTTCAAGACGCTTCACTGCGCGGAGACGCTTTTGTCCAACGCTGTTTTCAACGATTTCTTTGAGTTCCTTGCTGTCCTTGTCAAGGTCGATTTCCATAAGGAGTTCCTTGATGGCTTCTGCACCCATACCGACGCGGAGAGTCTTGAAGGTTTCGCTGTCATATTTTTCCATAAGTTCACGATACTCTCTGTCAGAAACAACTTGTTTCTTTGTGAGTTCCGTGACTTGACCTGCATCGAGAACGATGTGGTTGACAAAGTAAAGGACTTGTTCAAGATCCTTAGGGGAAATGTCAAGGAGGAGGCTGATGCGTGAAGGCACACCACGGAAATACCAGATGTGTGAAACGGGAGTTGCAAGTTCAATGTGTCCCATTCTTTCACGACGCACTTTGCTCTTTGTCACTTCAACGCCGCACTTTTCGCAGACGACGCCCTTGTAGCGGATTCTCTTATAGCGACCGCAGTGGCATTCCCAGTCACGTGTAGGTCCAAAGATTTTTTCGCAGAAAAGGCCGTCCTTTTCGGGTTTTTGTGTGCGGTAGTTTATGGTTTCGGGCTTTGTCACTTCACCGTGTGACCATTCTCTGATCTTTTCAGGTGAAGCGATGCCGATTTGGATTGAATCAAAATTGCTCAGTTCGTACATAATTTACCTCCTATTCCTCGTCGTTTCCGCCGCCAAGGCCGAAGATGTCGTTGACGTCCACAGTGCCCTTAGTGAGTGCGCTGAAGATGTCGTCGTCATCATCTTTTGCTGTGTCGAAGAGATTGTCGAATGCGGATCCTTCAGTCTTGAAGTTTTCAAAGATGTTTCCGCCTTCAAAGATGTCAACTTCCTTGAGTTCCTCATCTTTCTTGATGACAGAGGATTCGAAGTCCATATCTTCATCTGCTTCACGGAGTTTGATTTCATCGTGTTCGTCAGTGAGCACCTTGACGTCAAGACCCAGTGATTGGAGTTCCTTGACGAGAACCTTAAATGATTCAGGGATGCCGGGCTCAGAGATGTTGTTGCCTTTGACGATTGATTCATACGTCTTGACACGACCGATGGTGTCGTCTGACTTGACTGTGAGGATTTCTTGGAGCATATTTGCTGCGCCGTATGCTTCCAGTGCCCAGACTTCCATTTCACCGAAACGTTGTCCGCCGAATTGTGCCTTACCACCGAGAGGTTGTTGTGTGACCAAGCTGTAAGGACCGGTGCTTCTTGCGTGGATCTTGTCGTCAACCAGGTGATGCAGTTTGAGGTAGTACATATAACCGACTGTCACAGGGTTTTCAAAAGGTTCACCGGTACGTCCGTCGAAGAGTTGGATCTTTCCGTCAACCTTACCATTGCTGTTGACAAGGCCGTTTTCGCTGAACAGTTGCTTGATGTCTTGTTCGTTTGCGCCGTCAAAGACGGGGGTGCTGATCTTGATGCCAAGCATATTTGCCACAAGACCGAGGTGGACTTCCAGCACTTGACCGATGTTCATACGTGAAGGCACGCCGAGGGGGTTAAGTACGATTTGGATGGGAGTGCCATCTGCCATGAAAGGCATATCTTCTCTGGGGAGAACGCGGGAGATAACACCCTTGTTTCCGTGACGGCCTGCCATCTTGTCACCCACGGAGATCTTTCTCTTTTGTGCGATATACACGCGGACAAGTTTGTTGACGCCGGGGCTCAATTCATCGCGGTTCTTTCTTGTGAAGATCTTGACGTCCACAACGATACCGTCTTCGCCGTTGGGCACACGGAGTGATGTGTCACGGACTTCTCTGACCTTTTCGCCGAAGATTGCGCGGAGCAATCTTTCTTCGGGAGTGAGTTCTGTTTCGCCCTTGGGAGTGACCTTACCAACGAGGATGTCCCCTGCTCTAACTTCTGCGCCCACTCTGACGATACCGTCTTCATCAAGGTTGCGGAGTGCGTCTTCGCTGAGGTTGGGGATGTCACGGGTGATGAGTTCTTCACCGAGCTTGGTGTCACGTGCTTCGATTTCGTGTTCTTCAATGTGGATTGAAGTGTAGAGGTCTTCTTTTACAAGGTCTTCACTGATGAGGACTGCGTCTTCATAGTTGTAGCCTTCCCAGTTCATAAATGCAACCAGCATATTTCTGCCGAGAGCAAGTTCACCTTGATCGGTTGCGGGGCCGTCTGCGAGGACTGTGCCTTCACTGATAAGCACGCCGTTTTCATCGTACTTAGGTCCAACAACTTTGTCACCCTTCTTGACGATAGGATGTTGATTGATGCAGGTTGATTGGTTGCTTCTTTCAAACTTGGAAAGTGTGTAAGTTGTTTCGTTGCCGTCTGTTTCTTCAATGACGATCTTGTCGCTGTCGACGTACTTGACGAAGCCGTCGTTCTTTGCAATCTTGAGGACGCCACTGTCGTATGCGATGCGGTGCTCAACGCCTGTTGCAATCATAGGTGCTTGAGGACGGAGGAGAGGCACTGCTTGACGTTGCATGTTTGAACCCATAAGTGCACGGTTGGTATCATCGTTTTCAAGGAAGGGAATGAGGGCCGTTGCAATTGAAACAAGTTGCTTAGGGCTGACGTCCATGAAGTCAACTTCTGCCTTGGGATATGCGTTGATTTCGTCACGACGACGGCAGTTGACACGGGCGTTTGCAAAGCATCCGTTTTCATCAAGAGGTTCGTTGGCTTGTGCCACGGTATACTTATCTTCTTCGTCTGCAGTCATATAGACGACTTCGTCAGTCACCTTGCCTGTTTCCTTGTCAACTCTGCGATAAGGTGTTTCGATGAAACCATACTCATTGACTCTTGCGTATGCTGACAGTGATGAGATAAGACCGATGTTTTGTCCTTCAGGAGTTTCGATAGGACACAGACGACCATAGTGTGTATAGTGAACGTCACGGACGTCGAAGCTTGCGCGTTCTCTGTTCAAACCGCCGGGGCCGAGTGCGGAAAGCTTACGCTTGTGGGTGAGTTCTGCGATGGGGTTGGGTTGGTCCATAAATTGCGAGAGTTGTGATGAACCAAAGAATTCCCTCACTGCGCTGGTGACAGGACGGATATTTATGAGAGTTTGAGGAGTGATTTCTGCATTTTCTTGTGCGGAAGCCATTCTTTCTTTGATGACTCTTTCAAGACGGCTGATACCGATGCGGAATTGATTTTGGAGAAGTTCGCCAACTGCACGGACACGACGGTTGCCAAGGTGGTCGATGTCGTCGCAAGTGCCAAAGCCGTATCTAAGACCGAGGTTGTAGCTGACGGTTGACACGATGTCGTCGAGAGTGATGTGCTTGTAGACAAGCTTGTCAAGGTCTGCTTGGATTGCAAGGATAAGTTCCTTTTCATCGGTGATTTCATCCATGAGGGCTTTGAGTTCAGGATAGTAGACCTTTTCGAGGACGCCGATTTCTCTGGGATTGACGTTGACAAATGCGTCAAGGTCAACGGTGTTGTTGCCGATGCACTTGAAGCTTCTTGCTGTGCCGTCTTCGTCGGTGTATGCAAGATAGACCACGTTGATGCCGCTGTTTTGGATCTTGGTTGCGGTTTCAAGTGAAATCTTTTCGCCTTTTGCCACCAGGATTTCGCCGTCTTCGTTCACCACGTCTTCTGCTGCAACGTTGCCTGCAATACGAGTTGCAAGTGCAAGTTTCTTGTTGTACTTGTATCTGCCAACTCTGCCAAGTTCATATTTCTTGCCGTCATAGAACAGGTTGTTGATGAGGATGTTTGCACCTTCAGTGGTGGGGACTTCGCCCGGACGCATACGCTTGAACAGGTCGATCTTGCCTTGTTCTTCGCTCTTGCATGCGGTGTCCTTGTTGCAGGTGATTGCGATCATTTCATCTCCGCCAAAGAGGTCGATGAGTTCTTGGTCTGTGCCGTAGCCCAGAGCACGCAACAAGGTTGTTGTGGTGATCTTACGGTTGCGGTCAACGTGGACCCATGAAATGTCGTTGGAGTCTTGTTCAAATTCCAGCCATGCGCCACGGTTGGGGATGACTGTGGTTGCATAACGAGGCACACCGTTTTTGTCTGCTGCTTGGTCGTTGTACACGCCGGGGCTTCTGACAAGTTGGCTAACGATGACACGTTCTGCACCGTTGATGACAAATGAGCCTGCTTCTGTCATGAGAGGGAAATCACCCATGAACACTTCTTGTTCCACGACTTCGCCAGTTTCGTTGTTGGTCAATCTCGCTTTGACACGGAGAGGAACTGCGTAAGTGGTGTCACGGTCCTTGCATTCCTTGACGGAATACTTAGGATTGCCGTTCAGGCTGTGGGAGAGAAATTCCAGTTTCAATCTGCCGGAGAAATCGTTGATGGGTGAATATTCTTTCAACACATCTGCGATGCCTGCGTCAATGAAGTTTGCATAGGAACTTCTTTGCAACTCGATAAGGTACGGAATGGGGAGAATCTTTTCATCGTTGATACGTGAAAATGAGTTTCTTTCAGTTGTGCCGTACATTACTTTGTGAAATCTTTGTTGGGACATGCTTCACTCCTTGAAAAAAATTACCATTTGACTTCCCGAAAAAAAAATTTTTTGAAAATGAGTTTTCTTCGGAAAGAGTTGTGTTTTTTGTTGCTGTGCGCTATACTGATTGTGTTATTTATAACCCCCTACCCCCAAAAATCGAGATTTCAGGGGCAGGAAACCGCATAATCGGCGCATTTTCCTATTTTAGCAGTAATTTTCAAGGTTGTCAAGTGCGCGCGTAAAGTATTTTGCCTATTTTATAGGCTAAAAATGGGCGCGATAAACACCAGATTTTTCGGCAAAATAGGACAAAAAAATCTTTCCAAATGGAGAAAATAATATGAGAATCGACAAATTTTTGAAGGTTTCAAGAGTGATAAAACGTCGCTCAGTGGCGGCAGATGCCTGTGACGGCGGTCGTATTGAAATAAACGGAAAAGTGGCAAAACCCTCAAAAGACGTCAAAATCGGCGACGTCGTCACCGTGTCTTTTGGCAACAACACCCTCCGTTTTGAGGTGCTTGACATCAATGAAAAACAAACAAAGCAATCGGCAGAAACAATGTATCGTGTCATAGAATGACCGCAAAAACCTTGTTTTCCACCCACTTCCCCAAAAAATCCCAACAAAAAAACCGCCTAGATTGGCGGTTTTTCTTTTGTCAAATTGTCTTACTCTGCCTGCACTTCGGGCACTTCTTCCAAAACCTCTGGGGCTTCTAATTGTGCCTTTGCTTGGCGAGCATAGTTTTTCTTTGCTTTGTCTGCCATTGCAAGCTCAACGGCAGCATAGATGAATATTATTGCATGAAGTAGCGTGAACGCAGCGTTTGCCACCATTGTTTCAACAAAGAAGGCCATTTTGTTGTCTCCCAACACAGCAAGTGCAAAGACCCCCTCGATAAATATAGCCACAGACACAGCCAACAATGTCGCTGTTGCGCCCACCGTTCTTTCCGTGCAATCATTGATGACGATTTTTGTCATTTTGTCTTGATCGTCATTTTTGATATATATGTTGCGCATTGACACAACAACACTCAACTCGATAGCCCCATAAACGATTAAGGCAAGGCAAAAAATGCCTATAATCCAACTCATATAAACGAAGTTGACAATGGCAAGAATTGTAAAACTTGCAAGCAAAAATGAGCTGGCGCCTATTGATTTTGAGGATTCTCTCAGCAAAATCTCGTGTAAAGGAGCCGATTCATCTGCAAGGATTTCTTTTTTGATTGCAACCGCCCTATCAAGTTTAATCGCTGCATATACAAGCAATGCCAATGCAAAGGCGACGTGCTGTATTGCTACAAAAATCGCAAGAACAATCGCTACCACTGCCGAAAAAGCAACCAGTGTAGCATTGATTGCAATAGATTTTTCGCAATCTGAAAGGCTAACGTTAAATTTCATAATTTGCTCCTAAGAATTTATTACAAATAAATTATATTCTCACTTTTCCACACTGTCAACAGATATATCTCCGCCCTAAATGGGTGTTTTTTTATTGAAATAAGGCGGTTTTTCTTTTGTCAAATTGTCTTACTCTGCCTGCTCTTCGGGTGTTTCTTGTGGTGTGTTTGCGGTCTTTATCGCGCGCAAGTCTTGAACGTTGAAATCGCTCCCCTCTGCCTCGTTCTTTTCAATCAACGTTATGGCGAGTTTTGTGGTTGCATACAAAAGCACCACCACGCCAATCACCATAAGCCCAAGGAAAAACACAAAATCAGCAAGTTGTCCGTTGGTGGGTGACAGCCTTTTTGAATTCATAAACACCAAAAAAGCAAATGCACATACGTATCCTACACCTGCCATCATCAGGATGATGTTTGATGCCATTGAACGCTCATAGCACAGACCAAACCCTACTTTTGCTCGTTTTGTTGTGGTTTTTTTCACAAAAAGTTTGCGCTTGGACTCAACTTGGCTCAACTCAATTGCCATATAGATGAACATAATCAAAAAAATCGGTCCATCATATACGACGTATGCTCCGCCAAATAGGGTGACAAGGCGGTAGATAATAAACGCCAGCATCAACACCAACACAAACGCACATCCGCCTGTTGTGTTTTTGAAACAAGTCGTGTATGTGTCAAAAGATGGGATCCCCTGCTCTTTGTTTTTGACAAGACTTGCTTTCATCTTGACCGCATTGCCTAGTTCTATTGCCATAAACACAAAAAGCCCACCATTGCCCACCAATGAAATCAGGGGCAAAAAGCCTTTGTATCCGTAGGACGAGAAAACACAGCCCAAAATTATGTTGACCACAAAGATTGCCGCAAGACAAGTAACCGCAGTTGCCGTTGATGCCACCTTTGCAGTGCAAAGTGTCAATTTCTTTTCATACGTCATAGGCCCACCTCCTTTGTTTACCATTCTTCTTCGTCATCATCAAGGCATACCGCATCTTCTTCGTCAAAGTTTTCTGCCTCAAAACAGACTTTTTCGGTGTTGGCTTCGTGAAGTTTTACCACTCCAATCAAAAGGATACACACGCCCAAAGCCAAAATCATCCAGCAGAACATGTTATCCGCCACTCCTCGAACAAACCAGTCAACGCCGTATTTTCTTTCAAAGGTCAACGAATCTCCGTTCATTGCCGTAATTGTTGTGAATGTGGCGGTGTATGCAATGCCTGCAATCATCAAAAAGATGCTTGCCCCCAATGAACGAGCAGTCCACAAACTAGGCTCAACACCATTTTCATCCGCCCTTTTCCCTGCATAAAGCCTTCTTTTGCCCTCTGCGTTGACAATTTCAATTGCCACGTAAATGATTGTCGCAATGAAAAATGGCATATCAAAAGGACCTGCCCCGTTCTTTATTGTGGCAAGACGATAAATGGTCAGTGCAAATAACATTGCCAGCAAAATAGAGTGAGAAATCAAAGTGGCTGTGGCGTCTTCGAGAAGTGTTGTTGTTTTAACGCCGTCTTCATCATTGCCCAGTGCAAGTCCTTTCTTCAACCTGATTTCCTTGACCAACTCAAAGGTGGCAAAAGCGAGGAATGCCACAAGAGCTATTGAAGGCACGACGAGCTCTTCAGCGTTTTCTGCATAGACAGGCAAGGCTGCAGCCAAAATGCAGTTTGCCAAAATGAAAATTGCCGTGAGGGCAATCACTGCTGAATAGATGCCGATTTTTGCATCACTTAGTGACATTTTTTTGTCGAGCGTCATACCTGCCTCCCTTTGTGTTGATTTATAATTGCATTATAAATTATAAGCCCCACCCTGTCAACATATATATTTCCGCCCAAAATGGGTGCTTTTCTTTTGAATTGGGGCGGTTTTAAGGTTTTGTCTTGACCTATCGGCAAGAAAAGTATATCCTATCAGTAGGAGTTTTTATGAAATCAGTCAACGTTATCATCGCTGCCGCAGGCGAAAGTCAACGCTACGGCAAGGAAAATAAGCTTTTTGCAAGATGTGGCAAGGGTTGTGTCCTCACCGAGGCTATCACCCCCTTTCTTGCATACGACGAAGTGACCAAAATCATCGTGGCAACCCACAACTCATACTTTGACGAGTTGGCATCTTGGATGAGCATTTTGCACCTTGACGAAGACCATCGCATCACCTTTGCAATAGGGGGAAACAGTCGCACAGAAACCGTGAAAAACGCTATGCGCTCTCTCACTGACGACTGCACCCACGTCCTTGTCCACGATGGTGCAAGACCCTTTGTTTCAGGCGAACTAATCGGTCGAATTTTGTCATCACTTGACACCCACAAAGTGGCAGTGCCCCTTGTAAGTCTTGTTGACAACATTGCTCTCATAACAGATGGTGTCAAATCCGTTGACCGCAATCACTATAGAGGCATACAAACCCCTATGGGGTTTGATAGGGCGGTTTTTGAAACCGCATATTCAAAAACAACCACCTCTGCCCTTGATGACCTTGCCACGATTCAGGGATTCTATCAAGGTGAAATTGCCCACGTTGAAGGTGACAAAAACAACCGCAAAATCACCCACAAAGGTGATATTGTCATGAATAGAGTTGGCTCAGGATATGACATCCACCGCCTTGAAAAGGGAGACGGAATCACCCTCTTTGGAGTGAAAATCCCCTGCCCTTACTCCCTTGTTGCCCACAGTGACGGCGACGTGCCTATCCACGCAATTATGGATGCAATCCTGTCCGCCCTGGGTGAAAAGGACATCGGTCATCACTTCCCCGTTGACGACCCTAGATACGACGACATTGACAGCATGCTCCTCCTTGACACCGTCATGGACATCTGCCACAAGAAAGGCTACAAGGTGGAAAATGTCACCGCAACCGTCATTGCAGAAAGTCCTAAACTTGCCCCATATATTAATGAAATGCGCGCCCGCACCTGCGCGCGCCTAGGCGTGCCTGTGGAGTGTGTTGGCATTGCCGCAACCACCAACGAGCAAGTGGGTGAAATCGGTGACGGCAAGGCTATTGCTGCCTACGCCACGGTGCTTCTCTCCTCATTGTAATCAAAGGCAATTAAACAAGAGGACAACTGTCAACAACACCAACAAAACAATTTATGCACCGAAACAGCACTCAGTTCAAGCACTAAAATATATCCGTTAAAACAACAACACAAATCAAAAAAACCGCCGAAAGGCGGTTTTATTGTACGTAAAAAGCCACATAAAGTGGCTTTTTCGCTTTATTTGTTCATTTTCAAGGATTGCTTTTGTGTCAATGCATCATCTCTTATTAGCCGAAGAATGCTCTCACGTCTTCTGCAACCTTGTCGGGGCAATCCACCATAGGTGAGTGTCCGCAAGCGGTGTAAGGAATGAGTGTTGCCTTGTCACCAAGGGCGTTGTAGTTGTCCATAACCATATAGTTGGGCACAACGTTATCGTGGTCTGCCATTGTCAATGCAACAGGACACTTGATGTCCTTGATTGTGCCATCACCCTTTCCGTAAGGGGTGTATTCATCGGACATATTGAGGTTTGCCAGTGCCCAGTCAAGGTCAACAATGTTGCGTTGCTTCATGGTTTCTGCCATCCAACGTTCACTTTGTTCTCTTGTAGGCTTTTCAACTGTGTAAATGGTCATATCCCAAAGTGCGGTCATTGTGGGAGCATCACCCTTTGCCAACATATTGACAACAGGTGCAACTTGAAGGGGGTCAGTTGCCATCTCTTCTTTGCTTGCGTAAGGCTCGCCAGTTGACTTGAAGTTTTCCTTTTTGAACACGGGATATCCCTTCAATCCTGCGCCTTCAATGTCAAAGAACTTTTTGACCTTTTCAGGATACTTTGCACAAAGTTTGAGGCCTACGCCACCGCCGTTTGACCAGCCAACAAGATTGACTGCGCCAAGGTCAAGAGCATCAATAAATGCGCTGACGTCGTCTGCCAACTCTTCAAGGGTGTCAAAGCGGTTGTTGTATGATGAATCGCCAAAGCCACGAAGGTCAACTGCCACGCAACGATAGTAGTCTTTCAAGCGTTCAATGAGGGGCTCAAAGTGGATTGATGAGGACATATTGCCGTGGATCATAAGGACGACGTCGCCCTTTCCGCAGTCAACGTATGCCAAAGTTTCTTTGCCGATTGAAATTGTTTTCTTTTCCATAATTTTCTCCTATTTAGGATAATATTGTTTTTGTTGTGTTTCCCTTTCCACCAATTTTACACGTTGATGCCGTCATCGTCAAGATTGATGAATCCGAGGGTGAGGGCTGCGTAGGCAGAGGGGCTTTCATACATGCTTGCGTGTCCGCTTCCGTTGATGGTCACGTATGAGCTATTTTTGATGTGTTGATGAAGTATGATTTGCTCGGTGGGAGGCACGAGGACGTCTTCACTTGCAGAGATGACAAGTGTAGGACAGGTGATTTCGTGGAGTCTGTCCACATAGTCGTAATCCCTTGAACTGTCTGTGAGGCGGATAAGTGCTTCAAGGACGTCTTCGCGGGAGAAGTATGCCTTCAAGGTCTTTTCTCTGCCGTCCATCCAGTCTGCTCTCTTTTCAAAGAATTCGGTGGAGTAAATCACGGGGATTGTGGTGAGATAGTAGGCAAAGCCGTCTTTGTGTTTTGCCACTTCATTCCAGCCGTCACCGATTTTTCTAAGCCAACTTGAGGTGCGACCTGCGGTGTTGGCAAGGACAAGACGGCGCACTCTGTCGGGGTGCTCCACTGCGTATTGCACTGCGATTTCACCGCCGTAGGAAATGCCCATGACGTTGACCTTGTCGTAAGGAAGCACGTCCACAAGAGCATCCACAAGACGCACTTGAATTGAGTGGTCATAGCTTTCAGTCATACGATCGCTTCTGCCTTGGTCAAGGAAGTCCACAAGGATGAGAACGTTGTTTTTTGAGAAGTCCTTGATGAAAGGTTTCCAAGAGAGGGTTGACATCATGATGCCGTTGAGCACCACAAGGGGCTCTCCCTTTTCACCGTGGATTTCGTAATATACCTTTTTGCCTTCAAATACAAATTCTGCCATAATTCACTTTTGGCGGACAGCCATTATATCTTTGTAAATTTGCAAAAACCGTAGTTTAATTCGCTTTTTTGTCTAGATAAACTGCGGTTTTTGTGGTTTTATTATTTGCCGATGATGCCGAGGCGGACTGCTTCTTCTCTAAGTCCCTCTCTGAATTTGGGGTGTGCAACAGAGATGATACGTTCAACTCTTTCCTTGATGCTTGTGCCACGGAGTGCAACACAACCATATTCTGTGACAAGATAGTCAACGTCGTTTCTTGACAAGGACACTGCTGCGCCGGGCTTCAATTGACAGACGATTTTTGAGGTTTCTTCTCTTTCACCGGTGACAGGATTCTTGACCATTGCGGTTGAATACAGTGCGATGATTGAACGACCATTTCTTGACTTTTGTGCGCCCACTGCTGTGTCTGATTGACCGCCTGTGCCTGAGAATTGTTTTGAACCAATGCTTTCTGAACAGCATTGTCCAGTGAGGTCAACTTCGATTGTTGTGTTGATGGACACTTGATTGTCGTTTTGCATGATGACGTAGGGGTCGTTGACGTAGCCACCGTCAAGGATTGCCACTGAGGGGTTGTCGTCGATATAGTCGTAAAGTTCCTTGGGTCCCATTGCAAATGCTGCAACCATCTTGCCAACGTGAGTTTGTTTGCACTTGCCCGTGATGACCCCTGCCTTTGCCAACTTCACCATACCGCTTGTGAGCATTTCGGTGTGGATGCCAAGGTCTTTCTTGTCCATAAGGCTTGCAGCAACTGCGTTGGGGATTCCGCCAATGCCAAGTTGGATGCAGTCGCCGTCATTGATCATGCCTGCAATGATTTTGCCGATGGCAAGGTCCTTTTCGTTGGGCTCTGCGTCTGCAAGTTCAGGCATAGGATAATCCACTTCCACAACGTAGTCCACGTCGTCAAGGTGAAGTTGCACGTCACCAAAGGTTCTGGGTGCGTTGGGATTGATTTCAAGGATGACTGTCTTTGCTGCCTTGATCATCTTCATTTCATAGGTGTTTGAAGTGGACAGTGACACGTAGCCGTGTTTGTCAGGCATTGATGCGATGCCCACGTAGATGTCGGGGGTGCGATAGCAAAGACGCTTTGTTGCTGCAAGGTGCAGGTGGTTGGGGATGAAAGACACGTTGCCGTTGGCTTGTGCTTTTCTGAGCAAAGGTGTATAGAACCAACCCTCTGTCGTGAATGAATCCTTATAGGCAGGATTTGCGATAAATTCGTATGCGCCCATAGGCAAGCAGTTGGACACCATGACGTCCTTGACTCTGTCTGCGATGGTGTGCAGATTGGTCATAAATTCTCTGCCTTCTGCTGCGCCAAGACCTGTGACGATATAATCTCCGCTCTTGACCAGGTCAAGTGCTTCGTTGATACTCACGTATTTTGCCATAATTTATCTCCTTATTCGCTTTCGCGTTCTATTCTGTTTTGCGTCGCCGTGAAACACATATCACTTTGACGCATATGGTGGCAGACACACTGCTATGAATCAAAACAATCGTCCACTGCCCCAAAGGGGCAGGGACTTGTTTAAGCGCTTAAACAAAGCATCTTTTTGTGAGAATTATGTTTGAACTTAAACTTATTTCTTGTCACATTGCCCCACAAATGTGGGGCAATGCTTTTTTTAAACTAGGCAATGAGGCCTCTGAGTGTTTCGATTGATGCAAGACCTGTGCCGGTGCTTACTGATGTTGCTGCACCATTGTAGTTGTACATCATTGAAAGACCAAATGCTTCGACGCCCTTTCTTGCTCCGCCTTGGTAGTTGATGCTGTCACCGAGTGCGATATGGAATGCTTTGGTTTCCATGATTTCGACATAGTTTGCTCTGGTGAGATCCTTGCCTGCTGCTTGGAGTTCTTTAAGGCCTTGGCAGAAGAGATCGCCTGCGATATAACCTGCCAGTGCATATGAGTCATAGCTCATTGCAAATGCGGTTGCTGCGCCCTTGCCTGCTGCGATTGCATAGTTGTAAATGTTTTCTGCAATTCCCCAATATTCTTCGTTGAATCCAGCAACACCATTTGCATAGAGTGATGTGCCAAGGAGGGTGTCAAGTGCTTTGTATTCATTGAGAAGTGCGCTGCCACCTTCGGGGTTGTAAACGTAGGTTGTTGATGAAATGTCAATCCAGCCTTGGGTGTAAATGACCATCTTGGAGAGGATTTCTGCACCTTGTGCTGTGATGAGCTTTGTTGTTGCATCGTTGAACACTGCTGCACTTGCATTGTTGTAGCTGGTGAGGACGTTGCCCACATAGTTTGCATTTGAAAGTGCGGTGAGTGCTGCCATGTAATCTGCGCCGATTGTGGTGACGATGATGAGATCACATTGTGCTGCGACAAGTGCGTTTGCTGCTGCTGAGAAGTCTGAGCCTGCAACTTCTTGATAAACGATTGCGTTTCTCTTTGCTTCGGGAAGTCTGTTTGCTTCTTCTCTGATGCCTTGGAGCAATGACTTGCTTGCTTCATTGTTGTTTGCGATGACACCAACCTTGGTTGCGCCGAGGCCGCCTGTCAATGCATAACCAGTTGCTGAGTTTGCATCAGGCATTGCTGCTGCTGCGAATGCACGTGCGATGAGTGAGTTGCCTTCGGTGACGTTCAAAGGTTGAACGGGGAAGATAACCTTTTCTTCTGCTGTGTCTGCGTTTGCATTGTAGAGGCTGTCATTGCCTGCTGCTGCATAGATCATAGGAACTTTTTCTTCCTTGAGTGTGTCAAGGTTGACGTTGACTGCGTATGAACCGAAGTTGCCAACGATTGCGAAGACTTCGTCTTCGAAAATGAGTTGTTCCATGAGTGAAAGGCTCTTTGTTGAATCGCCGCCGTCATCAAGGTTCTTGAGTCTGACGCTCTTGCCGTTGAATCCGCCTTGTGCGTTGTATGCTGCAAATGCTGCTTCAATGCCAAGGTTGAAGGGTGCGCCGATTGTTTCGAGCGCGCCGGTGACGCCTGCTGTATTGCCAACCCAAATTTCTGTGTCGGTCACGCCGAGAAGTGATTCTGTTTCGCCTGCGGGATCGTCGTTTGTGGGATTACATGCAGCAAAAAGGCCTACTGAGAGCATTACAACAAGAAGCAATGAAATAATGCCAACTATTGTCTTTTTCATATTTTTCTCCTTTTTATCTTTATTAACACGATCATTCTCACAATGATGCGTATGTTTCTATAATATCCTGCACTTGCGCAAGTGCAAGAAAACTTTATTTGCCGAGATATGCTGCAATCAGTCTTTCATCCTTGATGAGATCTTCTGCTTTTCCGTGCATGCTGATCTTGCCAAGTTCAAGGACATAAGCATAGTCGGCTATTTTCAAGGTTGAAAGAGCGTTTTGTTCAACGATAAGAATTGTTGTGCCTTCTTCCTTGATTTTTACAAGAGTGTTGAAAATATCTTTTACCAGCAAAGGTGCAAGACCAAGTGAGGGCTCGTCAAGAATCAAAAATTCAGGACTTCCCATCAATGCTCTACCAATTGCAAGCATTTGTTGCTCGCCACCAGACAGAGTTGATGCTTGTTGCTTTGCTCTTTCTTTAAGTCTAGGAAAGAGTGCATACACTCTTTCAAAGTTTTCCATAAGTTGCTTTTTGGACTTGATTTTGTAGCCACCGACACGAAGATTTTCTTCAACAGTGAGTCCAACAAGAACGTGTCTGCCTTCGGGAGATTGCATGATGCCCATCTTTGCAATTTTGAAGGAAGGCTTTCCGCCTATTGACTTGCCGTTGAAAATAATTTCGCCGGCAGTAGGTTTCAAAAGTCCAGAAATAACTTTCAGGGTGGAAGTTTTTCCTGCGCCGTTTGCACCGAGGATTGCAACGATTTGTCCCTTTTCAACGGAGAGGTCAATGCCTTTCAACGCGGTGATAGGACCATAGTTCAGTTTCAAACCTTTGACTTGAAGGATTTCTGCCATATTATTCAGCCTCCTTTTCGGTGTTTTCGGAGAGGGTTTCTTCCTCTTCATCTACGCCCAAATATGCTTCTTGAACTGCCTTGTTCTTTTGGATTTCTTCTGTTGTGCCAATTGCAAGCATTTGTCCAAATGAAATTGCACAAACTGTGTCGCAGACATTCATGACAAGACCCATATCGTGCTCGACAAGGAGGATTGTCACACCAAATGTATCGCGGATTCTGCGGATTGTTTCGGTGAGCTCCTTGGTTTCTATGTCGTTGAGGCCTGCTGCGGGCTCGTCCATAATGATGAGTCTAGGACTTGCCATAAGTGCACGGGCAATTTCAACCTTTTTCAAAATGCCGTAAGGCAGACCCATTGCCAACCAGCCGGCATAGTTCTCAATGCCCATAAACTTCAAGATGCCCATTGCCTTTTGCTTGAAAATTCTCTCTTCCTTTTTGAGGAGGGGGAGTCCAATTGCATGGGCAAGTATGCCAGTACGATATGAACGTGTACATGCGACAAGCAGGTTTTCAAGGACTGAGATTTCTCTCACCAACTCAATGTTTTGGAATGTTCTTGAAATGCCTTGAAGGATGACATCGTGGACCTTGAAGTCGCGCATATCAACCACTTCACCGTGTTTATTCTCAAACAAAACATCTCCGCCAGTTGCATTATAAAAACGAGTGATGCAGTTGAACACTGTTGTCTTGCCTGCGCCGTTAGGGCCGATAAGACCAAAGATTTCCCCTTTCTTGACGTCAAAAGTGAGGTCGTCAACAGCTTTCAATCCGCCGAAATACATTTTGAGGTTTTTCACACTTAAAACCACGTCGTCAGCAACACCTTGTCTATCCTTTTCTTCTGTCTTAAAGGTTGCAATTTTTGCAGAGAGTTTCTCTGCCTTTGCGGTGAGAGTTGCTCTTTCCTTCTTCTTTGCTTCTTCAAGCTTTGTTGCGACTGCGATACATGACTCCTCGTATTGCTTTTCAAGAGTTGCATTCAGTGCCACATATGCAGTTTCATCTGCGGTTGAGTTGTTCAACAAGAACTTTTCTTTTTCTGCTGAAAGCTTTTCTTCAAAAGCATTCCTCTTTTCACGAAGTACAGCCAGTTTTGCGGTGTGCTTTGCAAAAATTTCCGTCGTGTCCTCGCCCTTTGCAGTTGCTTTGAAGAGTGCTCTTGCGGTGCTTTGATTGACAGCACGATGACTCATATATGCACGCTTGTCAAAGCTTTGCATTTTGTCTGCAAGAAGTGCGTTGATATATTCTTCCTTGTCGCAAGCATCAAAGGCGGGCTTTGCCAACTTTTTGTTGGCAGTGCGCACAAATGCATTTGCTTTTGCCTCTGCCTTCTTTGCGTATTTTGCATCGAGTTCATCAATCTCAACATTGACAAACTCAAGATTTCTGCGCAGATTCATCAGTTGTTTATGCTCAAATCTCACAACCATCTTGTCCGCAGATGTCTTGATTGTTTCAGGCAAGGAAACAATTTTTTCCTTGAAGGAATTAGCCGATTGTGTGATTTTATCCCAAATCTTTGCCATAACGTGCCTCCTTCAATTTTGATATCAATTTCTTGACCTTGACTTTTAATCCTGCAAAAAGTTGTGCGATACCACCGGGGTAGAACATAACAATCAAAATAACCAAAATGCCAGAAACAAATGTTATGATGACAGGATTTTCTGCAAAGAATTCAATCTTATTGAAAATGGTTGTTTGCATACCATACATGACAAACGTGCCAAATATTGCGCCCCAAATGGATTTGTAGCCGCCGATGATGACCGCCGCCAAGATGTTGAGTGATGTGATCAATGCATATGCACCCATACCATCAGTTGAGTCTGCTGAGCGGACAACGATCATATACATGACACCTGCAAGTGCTGCGAAGGCAGTGCTGATGACAAAGGCCAACAATCTGTATTTAATAAGACTGATGCCCATTGCTTGCGCTGCTGCGGTGCTGTTTTTCATTGCCAGCATAGCGCGTCCTGTGGGGCTGTTGATAAGGTTGTGCGTGATGAGCATAACCACAACAAGGGCAGCCATAACAACGTATATGACGGATGCCCTAGGCAGTTTCATTCCAAAAATCAATGCTTCTGAGCTTGTAAGGGTGATTTTTGTTTCAACCGCCATAAAGACGTTTCTCAAAATTTCACTAAGACCAAGAGTCAAAATAACAAGATAAATGCCTTCAATTCTCAGTGAAATGAAACCTACTATCGCACCAATAACCACTGCAATCAAAAGGGCGACTATGATTGCCACTGTAAGAGGCAATCCGCTTTCCGCCATAACAAAGTGGACGGAATATGTGCCGATGCCAATAAAGCCACCAGTTGCCAGTGATGCCAGACCTGAATAGCCCATCAGCAAACAGAAGCCCACTGCTGCTATTGAAAATGAGAAAGTTGTTGCAAGCGCAGATTGCCATGAATATGGCAAAACTCTAAGTTCGGTGCTAAGATATCCAACAACGCACATCAAAACACCAAATATAATAAATTGCATTTGGGGTTTAAGCAATGTGTGTCTAATGTCGCCAGCACTTACTTTTCTTTTGATGACAGATTGCCCTAAAAAGGCGTATTTGTTTGACAAGAATTTATTCATACTACACCTTCTTTGCAATCTTTTTGCCGAAAATACCTTGGGGCTTGAAGAAGATTATCACAAGTGAAATTGCATATACGATAACCATTGACCAGCCCGTAAGGTCGCTATGTCCAGTCACGTTGAACAAATAAATGATGATGTTGTTGACAAGGGGGATCAAAAGTGCGCAAATGACAGGACCGTGGAAGGTTGAAAAACCGCCAAGGATGCCTGCAAGGAATGCTGTCACTTGGAAGTCTGTCATAAAATATGCCGACACTGCTCTGCCTAGTGTTGCATTCATAACTGCGGCCAGTGCACCAAGTGCGCCAGCAATGCCCCAAGAAACTGCCGTGACGACGTGGGTGTTGATGCCCATCATGCCAGCGACATATTCATTTGAAGCCGTTGCGCGAACTGACAAACCCCACTTGCTGAAACGAAGCAACACGAAAATAACAACCACCAAAACAACTGTTATTGCCGTGCAAATCAGTGAGTTTATTGTGACTGTAAAGGGGATTGCATCGCCAACATCTGCTGTCAAGTTGCCCATGACAAAAGGATCAATGGTAAATTGTTGAATTCCAAATATCAAAGGCATGACACCAGCCAAGACAGAAATGAGTCCCATTGTGATGATTTGTTTGCCCACTGCATTGACGTATCTGCCACGACGGAAGATTCCCACGTCAATGAATGAAGCCAACACCATTGCCACAACCATAGCAATAGGAATTGCCGCATAAATTGGCAACCCTGCCTTCATAACCACTGAGGAAGCAACGTATGCACCAAACGCGGAAATAACACCTTGCGCAAAGTTTGTGGTGAATGACGTCCTAAAAATCAAGGTTATGGCAAGTGTCACCATTGCGGTCACGCACATAGGGACCAAAGATCCCATTATTGTGTTAAGAAAAAATGCCATAAATTAATTAACCCCATTGAATGATGTTTGCTGCCCATGTGTAGCCGATGCCTGCTGCAATCATACACACAGTGCTGCCGTCCTTCACTTTGCCTTCTTTGAGAGCAAGTTCAAGTGAGAGGATTTGATCAATTTGTCCAATGTGTCCGTAGTTTTCAAGATAAAGTGTTTGATCTTCAGTGAGTCCAAGATCTTGGAGCATACCCTTGTGACCTGAACGCTTGATGTGAAGGATGTCAAGGAAGTCGATGTCTGCTCTTGTCTTGCCACTCTTGCGGAGAGCCTCGTCGATGCAGTGATACCAGTTGGGCATTGACACTGTGTTGAGGAGGCCCTTCATCTTGGGTGAGTCCATAAGACGGAGCATATTCATTTCTTTGACGTTTTCTGCGGTGACAGGATTCATGATACCGCCAACCTTACCGCCACAAGTGTGGACAACAGAGCCGTCACTCATGATGTGTGTGCCAAGGAGAAGGTTTTTGCCGTAATTCTTTTTGAGAAGGATTGCGCCACCACCTGCGCCCAGGTTGAACATAAATGAAACGCCACTGTCGGTGTAGTCGATCATGTCGCAGTTGCGGTAGCCACCACAAACCAAGATTGTGTCGATTTCATCGTCAGCGATGAGCATATCTTTTGCGATCTTCATTGCAGACACTGCTGTGCAGCAACGGTTTTGCACGTCGATGCCCCATGCGTTCTTTGCGCCGATTCTGTCTTGGACGTAGCATGCAGAAGTGGTAAGAGGATACTCTTTCCATTCTTCGGTGATACAAAGGATGACGTCAATGTCAAGGGGATCAAAGCCTGTGTTTTCAAGGCACTTGAGTGCTGCAAGCGCGCCCATTTCTTGTGTGCCGTCACAGGGGTCGTCTGTAGGGACGTACTTTTGGACGATGCCCAGTTTGTTGATGACTGCGTCTTCACTCCACACGCCGTTTGTTGCGTCGGAGATTTCCTTTGCGGTCATTATTTTCTTGGGAAGGTATGTGCCCATTCCCACGATTCCAACGTTTACCATACTGTTTTTCTCCTATAAAGTGCTTTTTACAGTCTCATACCGCCATTGACGGAGAGAACGTGACCTGTGACGTATGATGCGTCGTCGCTGGCAAGGAAGAGTGCTGCCTTTGCGATTTCTTCAGGTTGACCAAGTCTGCCAAGCATTGTAAGACCTGCAAATTTCTTGAGGAGGTCTTCGGGGACTGTCTTCATCATGTCTGTCATGATATAGCCGGGAGCAATTGCGTTGACTCTTACGGGCACGCCCTTTCTTGCAAATTCCTTTGCCCAAGTCTTGGTGAGGCCGATGACGCCTGCCTTGGTTGCTGCGTAGTTTGCTTGACCGATGTTGCCGTATTCGCCAACAACTGATGAGATGTTGATGATGCTGCCGCCGCCGATTTCTTCCATGAAAGGTCCAACGTAGCGGACAAGGTTGAAGATGCCTTTGAGGTTGATGTCAACAACAAGATCCCATTGGTCATCAGTCATCTTTCTAGTCATTGCGTCACGAGTGATACCTGCATTGTTGACGAGGATGTCAATCTTGCCGTACTTCTCTTTTGCGTATTCATAGATGGCTTTGCATGCTGCGCCGTCGGTGACGTTGAGTTGATAGTATTCCACGTTTTCACATTCGTAGGTAAGAGGCATCATATCTGCTGCGATGACTTTTGCACCTTCTCTTGCAAAGGTTTGTGCCATTTCGCCGCCGAGCCCTTTTGCTGCGCCTGTGACAATTGCTACTTTACCTTCTAATCTCATAATTATATCTCCTATTATTTATTCATTATTATTCCGCAATTATTGCAGATTCTTGAGGACGACTGCCGTACCCATACCGCCGCCGATGCAGAGTGATGCAAGGCCATATGTCTTTCCACTATGTTTAAGTTCATGAGCAAGGGTGACGATGATTCTGTTTCCGCTTGCGCCAACGGGGTGACCAAGTGCGATTGCTCCGCCGTTTACGTTGCAACGTGACTTGATTGTGTCTTGATCCACGCCGTGTTCTTCACTGATGAGTTTGACAACGCCCAGTGATTGTGCTGCAAATGCTTCGTTCAGTTCAAGGACTTCCATATCGCCGAGGGTCATATTTGCATTTTTCAGAGCATTGCGGATTGCGGGGACAGGACCAAGGCCCATGACGTCAGGTTCAACACCGCCTTGACCAATGCCGACGATTTCTGCCATAGGTGTGAGGCCGTATTTTGCCACTGCTTCTTCACTGGCGATGACGCAGAAACTTGCGCCGTCGTTGATGCCAGATGCATTGCCTGCTGTGACAGTGCCGTCTGCCTTGAATGCTGTGCGGAGTGTGCCCAGTTTTTCAAGGGTGGTTGTGCGGTTGATATATTCGTCTTGGTCAAAGAGGACTTCTTTTCTGCCCACTTTCACTGTGATAGGCACGATTTCTTCAACAAACTTGCCTGCATCTTGTGCTGCAATTGCCTTTTGTTGTGAACCGATTGCGAACTCGTCTTGTGCTTCACGGGTGATGCCGTATCTTTCTGCCACGTTTTCTGCGGTGATACCCATGTGCATATTGCCAAAGGCATCGGTGAGAGAGTCAACCAACATATGGTCAACCAACTTCATTTCGCCCATCTTGTTGCCTGAGCGGACTTTGCCACTGACAAGATAAGGTGCGCCACTCATGACTTCTGTGCCACCTGCTGCAACGAGGTTTGCCATGCCTGCCTTAATTGCGGTGACTGCGTTCATAACTGCCTTCATACCGCTTCCGCAAACCATATTAAGTGAATATGCAGGAATTTCAACAGGAACACCTGCGCCGATTGCAACTTGTCTTGCAGGACCTTGCTTTACGCCTGCGGGAAGGACGTTGCCCACCACCACTTCGTCAAGCCATTCGGGTTTGACTCCGCCGGCCTCCAGGGCTGCCTTCAAAACTTTTGCGCCGAGATCAGTGGGAGTAACGTCTTTAAGTGTACCGAGCATTGTGCCAATTGCACTTCTCTTTGCGCTTACAAGATAAACCTTGCTCATAACTGCCTCCTATTTGTTTTTACAGAATTTTGTCAAGTTGTTTCAAAACTGCGTTTGCGTCTGCAACGATACCCAGGTTTGCCACCTTGAAGATGGGTGCATTGACGTCGGTGTTGACTGCCACGATATATTCAGACTCTTCCATACCTGCAAGGTGTTGGATTGCACCGCTGATACCAAATGCAAGATATGCTTGAGGACGGACGGTCTTGCCGGTTTGACCAACTTGGCGTGCGTGTTCGATGATGCCGTTGTCAACAAGGCTACGTGATGCTGACACTGTGCCCTTGACCTTCTTTGCCACGTCAAATGCAGGAGCAACGTCCTTGACGCCACGACCACATGAAACGAGGATCTTTGCATCTTCGATCTTTTCAACGTTTTTGGTTTCTTTTACTTCTTCAACAACTTTGACCACTGCCTTTGAGTCGTCCCAGTTGATTGTTTCTTGGATGATGTCCCCCTTTCTTGCGCCGTCAAACTCGGGTTTCTTCATAACGCCGGGACGGACTGTTGACATTTGAGGACGATGTTCAGGACAAATGATGGTTGCAAAGAGGTTGCCACCAAATGCAGGACGTGTCATAAAGAGGTTGCCTGCTTCATCCATTTCAAGTTTTGTGCAGTCTGCGGTAAGACCAGTGTGCAGTCTTGCTGAAAGTCTAGGAGCAAGGTCTCTGCCGATGCTGGTTGCACCAAAGAGCACCACGTTAGGATCATTTGCCTTGACCACTTGTGTCACTGCTTGTGCGTAATATTCAGTGACGAAATGCTTGAGGTTTGCATGGTCCACTACACGGACTTCGTCTGCGCCGTATGCAACAAGGTCCTTTGCCTTTGCTGAGACGCCGTCACCGAGGAGGAGTGCCACCACTTTTTCATTTACTTTGTCGGCGAGTTCACGTGCAACACCGAGGAGTTCGATTGCCACGGATTGGAGTTCGCCGTCACGTTGTTCACAAAATACCCATACGTTCTTTGCCATAATGCGCCTCCTTAAATCAAATGACGTGCTTTCAATGCGTCAACGATTGCACGTGCTGCCCCTTCGGGATCAAGTTCAACGGTTTCGATGGTCTTGTCAAATTGCTTGGTTGCAGTTGACTTAACCTTTGTAGGTGAACCGCTGAGACCGATGTTTGCCTTGTCCAGATCAAGATCTGCAAAGGTGATGATGCCGATTTCCTTTTCGTCTTGAGCAACCATATCCCAAACGTTCATATATCTGGGAGTGCCAAGGGTGGAGAGCACTGTCACGAGGCAAAGGCCTTTTGCTTCAAGGATTTGATATCTGTCTTCAAATTGTCTCTTGACAATGAGGACTTCACGTTCTGCATCGTAATCAACTGCGGCGGCGTAGGTGATTTGAGGGATGCCGAGGTGTTCTGCGATTTGAGGACCAACTTGTGCGGTGTCGCCGTCGATTGCTTGGCGTCCGCAGAGGACAAGGTCTGCACCCAACTTTTTCACTGCTGCTGCAATGATGGTGCTGGTTGCAAGGGTGTCACTGCCTGCAAATGCTCTGTCGCTGAGAAGATATGCTTCGTCTGCGCCCATTGCAAGTGCTTCACGGAGTGCTTTTTCTGCTTGCATGGGTCCCATTGTGAGGACAACCACTTCTGCACCGTGTTTTTCCTTCAATTGAAGTGCCACTTCGATTGCGGTCTTATCATCGGGGTTGATGATGCTGGGGACGCCGTCACGGATAAGAGTATTTTTGACGGGGTCAATTTTGATTTCTGTTGTGTTGGGAACTTGTTTAATACATACGATAATTTTCATATTCCACCTCACTTTCTCAGGAGTGCACCGGAGATGACCATTCTTTGGACTTCGCTTGTGCCTTCGTAGATTTCTGTGATCTTTGCATCTCTCATCATTCTTTCAATGGGATACTCACGAGTGTAGCCGTATCCGCCGTGGAGTTGGACGCACTTGGTTGTCACTTCCATTGCGGTTTCTGATGCATAGAGTTTTGCTTGTGCTGCCTTCACTGAAAGTGTGGGGAGTTTGTTTTGCTTTGCGTCAACTGCTGCATAAACCAAGAGTTTTGCTGCTTCAACTCTTGTTGCAAGGTCAGCAAGGACAAATTGTGTGTTTTGGAAACCGGAGATTGATTTGCCAAATTGCTTTCTGCTCTTCACGTAGGCGATGGTTGATTGGAGAGCGCCTTCTGCAATGCCCAGTGCTTGTGCTGCGATGCCAACACGACCGCCGTCGAGGGTCTTCATTGCAATCTTGAAGCCGTCGCCACGTTTGCCAAGCATATTTTCTTTGGGGACTTTGACGTTTTCAAAAATAAGTTCACAGGTGGATGAACCGCGGATGCCCATCTTCTTTTCCTTCTTGCCGATTGAGAAACCGGGGAATGCCTTTTCAACGATGAATGCACTCATTTCGGGGCCCTTAGGTCCTTTGCCTGTCACTGCGATGATGACGTAGGTTTCTGCATAGCCTGCGTTGGTGATGAAGATTTTGCTGCCGTTCAAAAGATAGTGGTCTTCCATTTCGACTGCACGGGTTTGTTGATTGCTGGCGTCTGTGCCTGCATTGGGTTCAGTGAGGCCAAATGCGCCAATCTTCTTTCCGCTTGCAAGGTCGGGGAGATACTTTTGCTTTTGTGCTTCGGTGCCGTATTCAAGGATGGGTGCTGCGCACAGTGAGGTGTGTGCTGAAAGGATAACACCTGTTGTACCGCAGTGCTTTGAGAGTTCTTCAACGGCGGAGATATACATATTGTAGTTTCCGCCTGCGCCACCATATTCTCTGGGGATGATGATGCCGAAAAGACCCATCTTTGCCATCTTTTCTGCCGTTTCAACGGGGAAACGCTCTTGCTCGTCAACTTCTTGTGCAAGAGGTTTCACTTCGTTTTCGGCAAAGTCTTTGATCATCTGTTCAAAAAGAACTGATTTGAAATCTGCCATTATATCCTCCGTTTAGCCATTAAACTTGACGGTTGCCATACCGGTGATGACCACTGTGCCGTCTTGTTTTGTGCATGTTGTGTTCAATTTGATGATTTTTTTGTCTTCGCGAATTTCTGCAATTTCAACTTCTGCCTTCACGTCGTCCCCAAGGAATACGGGTGCTGTGAAGCGGAGCTCTTGACCAAGATAAATTGTGCCGGGTCCGGGAAGTTTGTTTGCAAGAACTGCAGAGATAAGACCTGAGGTCAAAATGCCGTGGACGATGCGCTTCCCAAAGATGGTTTCCTTTGCGTAGCCATCACTCATATGGATAGGATTCACATCAAGGCTGATGCCTGCAAATGCTGTCACGTCTGCTGCTGTAAAGGTCTTTTGCACTGATGCTTTTTGACCAACTTTCAATTCGCTAAATGTCATGTTTTTTTCCTCCGATTTCTAAAAATATGAATAATGTTCATATCGTTGTTGCTTATATTATATAACATAAATGTTATGAATTCAATACAAAAATGAAAATTTGTTGAATTTTTCTTGGAAATCCTACGGATTTCAAATTTTTTTGAAGAAAAATATGGCAACTTTCCGCTTATATTTGTAAAAATCACAATTTTGTTGTATAATGGGTGTGCAAAAAATCACAAAGGAAATCGCCATGACAAACGAGTTTTCAGTGAAAGGATACAACTCCCCCAAAACCAAAATTGGTCAACAAAAAATGGATGTCCTCATTTCTTCTGCGGAGGAGCTTTTTGCAAAAAACGGATTTTATGACACATCCGTTGCCGACATCTGCAAAAATGCTCAAACAGCAGTGGGCACTTTCTACATCTATTTCAAGACAAAAACCGATGTCTATCGCTGTCTGCTTGAAAAGTATCAAAGAGCAATCAAGGAACATCTTGACGAAAGCATCAAGGGTTGCACCACCAGATATGAAAAAGAGCGTCAAGGCATCAAGGCTTTTGTGAAATATGCCCTTCAAAATCCCACCGCATACAATGTGATTTGGGGCAGTCTTTCAATTGATGAAAAGCTCTTCCACGACTATTATGTTTCCTTTGCAGAAAGCTATGCTCGCTCCCTTTCAAAGGACTCAGCTGGTGTCAGTGGCACGGACTACACTTCTCTTGCATATTTGCTTATGGGCATCTCAAACTTCTTGGGGCTGAGAGCAATCTTTGAAAATATGACTGACGAGCAAATTGACGAGATGATTGATTCCACCATTATGCCTGCCCTTTCAAACGGCTTTATCAAGGCATAATCAAGGACAAAAATCGGTTGAATTTTGTTCATATTTTTTGAAAATAATTCAACTTTGAACAGTATTGCTTCAACCTTGAACTATATTTTCAATAAAACGGCGGAAATTCGCCGTTTTTTCATTGTTTTTTAAGATTTTATCCCCTAAAACCGTGGTTCTATCTTGACTAACTCATATAAATATGAGAAAATGCTCTTTGGTTGAAAAAAAATAACCGCTTCCTTTTGCCAAAAGCTTAGCGGAAAATAAAGGAGAAAATTATGGCAAAATTCCAAAGAAAACCCATTCAGTATGATGAACGTGGTTTCCGCAAATTTGGATGGATGGACAAGCTTGCATACGCAGCTGGTGACTTCGGTTGCAATATGAGTTTCGCACTGAAAAGCACCCACCAAACTTTCTGGCTTGTGTATATGCTTTTGGACAGCAACCTGTTGTCAATCCTCGTCCTCATCACCCAAATTTGGGACGCTATCAATGACCCCCTCATTGGCGCTCTCATTGACGCAGACAGACACAAATATCGCATGGGCAAGTTCAAGAGTTATATCTTGCTTGGCGCAATAGGCCTTACATTTGCAGGTGCTCTGTCCTTCCTCCCCGTGCCCACCGCAGACACTTGGCTGAAAGCCGTGTTGTTCATACTGGGCTACGTGTTCTGGGACGCATTCTACACCGTGGCAAACGTACCTTACGGCTCAATGCTCTCACTGGTTTCAAACAACGAAGGCGAAAAGGCACAGCTGTCAACTTGGCGTTCAATCGGCTCAATGATTGGCAATATGTTCCCTATGATGATTCTGCCCACAATCATGTGGAAAGACATCGCATATGATGGAACAGGTGTTGTTCAAGGCGTTGCAGACAAATTCTTCCACACCAATCCCAAAACAGGACTCCCCTATGAAATCGGCGATCTTATGATCAACCCCGACACAATGGAGCCTTTCCAAGAATTGCAAGGCATGACCGTCTTCATCGTGGCAATCGTCATGGGTGTCCTCGGCCTTCTCGCATTCCTGTTTATGATCAAGAAGATCACCCTCCGCGTTGACGAATCCTCTGTGAAAGTGGGCGAAGGACAAGGCAAATTCAACATCCTTGTGGCAGCAAAGAACTTCTTCACCAACCGTCCCGCAATCGGTGCAACTCTTGCTGCAATGGGTATGTTCCTTGGCATGAACTCCGCATCAACCGCCACAAGCATTATGTTTGCAACCTACTTTGGCATGCCCAAACTGTCAGGTATTGCATCAGCAATCGGCTTTGTTCCTATGCTCATCTTCATGCCCTTCATCAAGAAGATCGTCACCAAGTACGGCAAGAAGGAAGCATCCGTTGTTGGCACCTTGGTGTCCTGCGCAGGCGCACTCCTTATGTTCGTCTTCCCCGCCATCCCCAACAGAACAGTGGGTATGGTCATGTACATCCTCGCCCTTTCAATCTTCGGCATCGGCATGGGAACTTACACCTGCGTGTCTTGGGCACTTATGGCTGACGCAATCGACTACAATGAATGGAAAACCGGCAAGCGTGAAGAAGGCACAGTCTATTCACTGCACAGCTTCTTCCGCAAACTGGCACAAGGCGTTGGACCCACAATCGTCATCGCACTTATGGGTGTCTTGGGCTACGTGTCCGCCAACGGCGTCAACGGTCAAACTCCCGAAACCGCAAAGAATATGTGCTGGCTGGTGGCAGGCCTCTACTGTGTGTCCGCACTCTTCATGATTGTCGGCATCGGCGTCATCTACAACCTGAACAAGAAGACCACCGACAAGATGTATGCAGACCTTTCTGCAAAGCGTGAAGCAGCAGCTCAACAAGCAGCAATCGATGCAGCACCCGAAGTTGAAACAGTCTTTGAAGATGCACCTGAAGCAGTGGAATCAGCAGACGTCGTCGCAGAAGACACAACAACCGAAGAATAATCAAATCAACACTTTACAAATCAAAAAACGGCACGTTATGTGCCGTTTTTGTTTTTCTATCGGTGTTTTTTTATTTTTCTAATTCACCGTTTAAGCGCGCAAAACTCATTTGATTGAAGAGCTTTCAGCCAAACCTTTTAAGGGATAATTGATCTCTTATCCGCCCTAAACATTTCAACAAAAAACCCTCGCAAATGAACTGCGAGGGCTTGTTTTACACATACTTTCAAGCGCTTATTTCAAGATTGAAACTGCATCACCGATTGTTTTTTCAAAGGCTTCACGGCCATATTTGTCAACATCGGATTTGCTCTTTTCGCCGTGGGTGAGGCATCCTGCTCCGCCTATACATCCGCCCACACAGGCCATTCCTTCAATGAAGTTGCCGTCAAGAATGCCTTTGTTCAGTTTGAGAAGTGCCATACGGCAAGCTTCAATTCCGTCACAAACTACGGGCTTAATTTCGAAGTCGATATTTTGCTCTTTCATAGCTTGTTTTGTTGCGTCTGTAAGACCTCCGCTACGAGCAAATATGCGACCAAAGTAAGATGCATTGTCAAGGACGCCTTCTTCAAGGGTTTCAATTTGAATGTCTCTGCTGTCAAACAATGCTTGAAGCTCCTCAAAAGTGAGGACTGTGTCAACATAAGGCTTGACTTCTTCAAGCTGTGCTTCTGCCTTCTTTGCGGTACAAGGACCGATGAAGATGACCTTTGCGTTGTGAGTTGTTTCCTTGATATACTTTGCAAGCACTGCCATAGGTGACATATTGTGTGAGATATGCTCGACAAGGTTGGGGAAAGCAGATTTGATATATTGCACGAATGCAGGACAGCAAGAACTTGTAAGAAGTCCTTTTTCAGAAAGTTCTTTTGCTTCTGCCATGGCAACCATATCTGCCCCCAGTGCTGCTTCGATGACATCGTGGAAACCAAGCTTTTTCAGTCCAGTCACCACTTGACCCAGCTTTGCATAAGAGAATTGGCTTGAAATTGAAGGAGCAACAACGGCATAAACCTTGTAGTTGCCTCCTCTTGTGTTCCTCTCACTCTTTTTGAGGATATCAATGGCGTTGACCATATAGGACTTGTCCATGATTGCGCCGAAAGGACATTGATATACGCAAGCTCCGCATTGAATGCATTTGGAGTTGTCAATCTTTGCCGCTTTTTCTTCATTCATTGAGATTGCCTTCACCTTGCAAGCATTTTGACAAGGGCGTTTACGGCTGACGATTGCCGTATAAGGGCAAACTTTTGCGCAAGCTCCGCACTCTTTGCACTTTGTTTTGTCAATGTGTGCAACGTGGTTTTGGTCAAAAGTGATTGCTCCAAATTTGCACACGTCTTCACAGCGGTGTGCAAGACAACCACGGCAAGCATTGGTGACTTCAAATCCGCCTACGGGACATTCATCACAGGCGATTTCAATGACTTCGATGATGTTGGGATTGTCCTTGTCGCCACCCATGGCAAGCTTCACTCTTTCGCCGAGGATTGCGCGTTCTTTATATACGCAGCAGCGCATGGTAGGCTCGTTGCCGGGGACAAGACGCTTGGGGATGTCGATGAGATTTTCAAGGAGCTTATCTTCCCACGCAAGACGTGCCACTTCACGCAACACTTTATATTTCAAATATTGCACTTTGGTATCAAATTTACGCATTTTATACCTCCATTAGAAATAACTTACCTTGATACGTTTGCCCATTTTTCTGAGGCAAGCAGACAGCTCTTCAACCAAATTCATTTTGATGTTGAAATTGATAGGAAGATCTGGGTTTTGGTGGGCGGGGTTCATTGCTCTACCCACGTAGAAATTGATGTCGGTCGCCTCTTCAAAGAGCAGTCGGCTTATGAGAGATGCGCCGTCTTTTTTGAAGTTCCAGTCCTCATAAAGCTCGTTCTCACCAAGATAATCTTTGGCATATTGAATGACCTTGTTCATTGTGATGACACCCTCTGTCACAAGATCTACTCCTTCGATCTTTGCAATGGGCGGAACGTCACTGCGTTCAAAACTCAGACAGACCTCCACTTTTTTGCCCAAATATTTGGCTGCGATAGAAGAAGTCGTACCACCACAGATGATGTGCTTTCCTTCCTTTGAGAAAAACAGCGACATCATACGATTGGCATCGTCACGGTTTGAGGGAGGACCAAACAAAATGTTCATAGGTTCTCTCTTGCGGATCTTTATCACGCAAGCGGTGGTGTCATCGCCGGGCTTGTGTCCATAGAGCTTGTCGCACTCGTCAACCAGCATTGTAGATAGGTTTTTTGCAGTATATCCTCCTGCCACAAGGGTGAGCATATAGTCTGCAATATCCTCTCTCTTCCAACCAAAGTTGTACACACCGCCCATGCCTGCGTGAGGACAGCCGTCACTCATAGCAACAAACACGTCGTCTTCTTGCAGTTTGATTGTGGACTTGTATATCTTCTTTCCGCCGATGTTTATTTCGGTCTTCGGATAGTCATACACCTCGTAATTTCTTATGATAATCACGTGAGGATTGTCGTACTGGATGATCTCTGCAATCTCGTTGTCAAGCAAATGCAAGATTGTAAAAGTGGAATATGCCACCCCTCTCACCGAGCATACGGGAAGAGTTGCTGCAATGGTTTCAACGCACTCCTCAATGGGGAGTCCCGCCGCCATCATGGTGGAGATAATCTTGGACGTCAAGGTTGAAAGAATGCTGGCTTTGACACCACTTCCAAGCCCGTCTGCAAGCACAATAACTGTGGAGTTTTCATTTTCCTCTACCACATCAACGTGGTCACCGCAAAGCTCCTCTCCTACGTGATTGATGCTTTTATATCCGATGTCTGCACACAAATCATTCATCGCCGATGGACTCCTTCAATTTGGTCAAGGCAATCTTTGTTTCTGCGGCAGTTTCGCCAAGCAGAGATGCGATTTCTTGTACGATTCTCATTTGCTTTTCAACGACAGTGTCCGCAACTTCAACAGTTTGTTTGTTGATTCTTGCCTTCTTTTCTCTGTCGGCTTCTTCATCGGTGATGTCACGCATGATGCCGATGAGCATGCGAGAATCGGGATCATAGACCACTGTTTGTTCTACATATTTTTTGTATTCAGCAAGATAAGTGCGTTGATCTCTCACCGATCTTCCGCTATTTTTCACCCTCATAAACAAAGTGGGGTCAAGGATACGCACCACAGGCTCACCGAGCACATCGGATGCGGAACGAATGTTCATTATCTTTCTTGCTGCGTTGTTGATTTGTTGGACTTCAAGGTTTTCGTTCAAAACGATAAGACCATTGGGGGTGTTTTTGACGATTGTGTCAGAAAAACTTTCCGCCTTGTCTTTAAGATAGGGCAAGCACATTGAGATTTCTGCCTTGCCTTGGATGATTGCCACTGCTTTTTCACGGCAAGAATTGTATCCGCAAGATCCACAATTCAGCTCATCTGACGGCTTAAATTTGCCCATTTGACGAAGGACTGCCATGATTTCGCTTTCAGTGGGAGGAGCAAGTTTCTTCTCAATCTGCGTGAAATATTTTCTCAGGCTCATAGGAGCGGGTTGCTCCACTTCAAAATCGCGCTCGCCTGCATAGCTTGCCACAGTCACATAATCCTTAATAGGTGATGTGTTGTGATATTTTTCCATGACAGGACCGCCAATGCAACTGCCAACGCAAGCGGACATTTCAATAAAGCACTTGTGGGTCTTTCCGTTTTCAATGTCCTTCAAAGCAGCAATGCAGTTTTCAACACCGTCAATGGCGATATATGTATAGCCGGGGATTCTTTCTGCCATTGTCTTCAACACACCACCGGTGGTGGGGAAGAAACGTGCACGGCTTTCAGGGGTGTTGTCCACCTCTTTTTCAAGCTCAATCCCTTCGTTTTTCAGCCAGTTTGTAAGCTCTTCGAAGGTGAGGACTGCGTCAACCAGCCCTTCATAGTGCTCTGCTTCGTCTTTCTTTGCCACGCAAGGTCCGATGAAGACGGTCTTTGCGTCTGGCATTCTTCTCTTGATGTCTGCGCAGTGGGCTTGCATAGGTGACATGACGTCTGCAAGATATTCCAGTGCAGAAGGAAAATGCTTTTGGATGAGCAAGTTTATTGAGTGACAGCAAGAGGTGATGACGATATCTCTTTTTTCTTCGGCAAGCAAACGCTCATATTCCGTCTTTACGATGGTTGCGCCGATTGCTGTTTCCTCAACATCAAAAAATCCCAGTGATTTCAGTGCTTTGCGCATTGACTCAATGCCTACGCCATCATAGTTGGCAACAAATGAAGGTGCAAGACTGACCACAACAGGTGCTCCGCTTTGAAGCAAAACTCTTGCCTTCTCTGTGCTGTCAACGATTTGCTTTGCATTTTGAGGACAAACGACAAAGCAATGACCGCACAAAATGCACTCATTGCCTATGATATGTGCCTGATTTCCTGAAAAACGGATTGCCTTTACAGGACAGTGACGGATGCACTTATAGCAATTTTTACAGTTTGATTTTTTTAAAGTCAAGCAATTTGCCATATCGTCATCTCCTTTCTTTTTCTATGACGTCAAGTATATTCTTCTTGAAAAATTCTCTGAAATTATCTCTTGTCACACCTACGTGGACATCATCATTTATCTGCACGGTCACTCCCACTCTGTTGCACTTTCCAATGCAAAAACTGCCCGAAAGCACGATTTCATCTTCGATGTGGTGTTCCTCCATTGCCTTTTGAAACAGTTCAACTATTTCTTGAGAGCCTTTGAGGTGACAAGCAGAGCCAACACAAATTTGAACAAAAAACATATTATTGCACCTTTGCGAGCACTTCTTTTGCAAAGAACTCTTCAACACCGTCAGGGGTGACTGAGTGGAATGTGTCGTTGACTGTCACGCAAACACCAAGTTGGCAATTGCCCATGCAGAACGTACCACCAAGTTCAACTTTGTCTCCAAGTTTGTTTTCTGCAATCAAGTATTGAAGTTGTTCAACCACTTGACGTGAACCCTTGATATGGCAGGAACTTCCAATGCAAACTGTTATTTTAAGCATAATTTTTACCTCTCTTAATTCGTAAATTTGGGAGCTTGATGCGGGAATCCCGCATCAAGCATTTGTGATGAAACTGAATTATTGATAATCGACGACGCCGACCCAGCTCATAAGGAATTCACGTTCCTTTTCATTGCCATTGACTGATTGAGATGCTGCAACAATGGGCATCCATTTTTGAACATATCTCTTTTCAGTATTACTCTTCTTACAGAAAGTGTCAAGATAAATTTCTGCACCGCTGATGTCGCCGTTGAGCCAGAACAAAAGATATGTGCGTGCAACGTCTGCTGATGCATTGCCTTGTGTTGCGTGGGACCAGTCCAGGATATAAGGCACGCCGTCTTCACTGATGATTACGTTTGAAGGGTTAAAGTCGCCGTGGCACACTTTGTTGTGTTTGGGCATGCCTTCAAGACGGGTGTGAAGGTCATATCTCGTTGTGGCGTCAAAATCGGTTTCTGCAATCTTACGACGCATTTTGTCCATCAGTTTGTTGAGAAGGGGGGATGTCTTTGCGTGGACACTCATTTGAAGGTCAACGAGATATTCAATATATTCCGCCTTCTTGTCGGGGTTTTCTGCCATAAGTTGTGCAAGGGTTTTGCCTTTGATATATTCAGAAACAATTGCCCACTTGCCATCAATCATGGTCACTTCAAGGATTTTGGGGATATTCAATCCTGTTTCCTCGATTCTTGCTTGGTTCAGTGCTTCGTTGAGCACATCTGCCTTGGAATACTCTGCATTGAACACCTTGATGCATCTATCGCCATCGCGATAAATGGTTTTGCTGTTTCTTACTGCAATTACTCTATCAAGATTCATTTTATTTCCTCCTTAAATTACGCCTTTTTGCCCTTACGATAAGGGGTTTTGATGGGGTCAACCTTTGCTTCTGTCAAATCGGTTGCGGGCATTGCCTCCTCGACAAAGTGCTTGCCATAGTAGGCGTTAAGGTACATTTGCTTGATTTCGCTCATAAGAGGATAACGAGGGTTTGCGCCTGTGCATTGGTCGTCAAATGCTTGCTCAACCATGTCGTCAAGACGGTCAAGGAAGTCTTTTTCGTCCACGCCGTAGTCCTTGATGGTTTCCTTGATTCCAACACGTGCTTTGAGGTCGTTGATTGCCTTGATGAGGCCTTCAAGTTTTTCCTCATCGCTGTTGCCCTTGATTCCAAGATAATCTGCCACTTCTGCATATCTTGCCAAGGTGTGAGGATGATCGTATTGTGAGAATGTTCCCATCTTTGCAGGGGCTTCTGCTGCGTTGAATCTGATGACTTCTTCAATCATAAGTGCGTTTGCAACACCGTGAGGGAGATGATGGAATGCACCAAGTTTGTGTGCCATTGAGTGGCAGACACCAAGGAATGCGTTTGCAAATGCCATACCTGCCATTGTGGCTGCATTTGCCATCTTTTCACGGGCTTCCACGTCGTTTTGACCGTTGTCGTATGCTCTGGGCAAATATTCAAATATCACTTTCAGTGCGCGGAGTGCAAGGCCGTCGGTGTAGTCTGTTGCAAGCATTGCTGCGTATGCTTCAAGTGCGTGTGTCACTGCGTCAATACCTGATGCGGCGGTGAGACCACGAGGTGCGGACATGTGGAAATCGGTGTCGATGATTGCCATGTCAGGGAGAAGTTCATAGTCTGCAAGAGGATACTTGACGCCAGTCTTTTCGTCTGTGATGACTGCAAAAGGAGTGACTTCTGAACCTGTGCCTGCGGAGGTGGGGATTGCGATGAAGTATGCCTTTTCGCCCATCTTGGGGAAGGTATAGATTCTCTTGCGGATGTCAATGAATCTCATTGCCATATCCATAAAGTCTGCTTCGGGATGTTCATAAAGCACCCACATAATCTTGCCTGCGTCCATTGCTGAACCACCGCCAAGTGCGATGATGGTGTCAGGCTTGAATGCTCTCATTTGTGCTGCACCCTCTGTTGCGTTTGCAAGAGTGGGGTCAGGTTGCACGTTGAAGAAAGTGGTGTGTTGAATGCCCATTTCATCAAGTTTGTCTGTGATAGGCTTTGTGTAGCCGTTTTGATAAAGGAACGTATCTGTGACGATAAACGCTCTCTTTGCGCCTCTGACTGTTCTCAATTCATCGAGAGCCACGGGGAGGCAACCCTTTTTAATGTAAACCTTTTCAGGTGTTCTAAACCAAAGCATATTTTCTCTCCTCTCTGCCACTGTTTTGATGTTGATAAGGTGCTTGACGCCTACGTTTTCGGACACACTGTTGCCACCCCAAGATCCGCATCCCAGTGTAAGGGAGGGAGCCAGCTTGAAGTTGTACAGGTCGCCGATACCGCCTTGTGCGGAGGGAGTGTTGACAAGAATACGGCATGTTCTCATTCTGCTTGCAAATGCATGAAGTTTTTCTTTTTCCGTAATCTCGTTGACATAGAGAGATGATGTATGTCCAAATCCGCCATCTTCAACAAGTTTGTCTGCCTTGTCCAGTGCTTCTTCAAAGGTCTTTGCCTTGTACATTGCCAGCACGGGAGAGAGCTTTTCGTGAGCAAATTCCTCAGAAAGTTCAACGCTTTCCACTTCACCGATGAGGATTTTTGTTCCAGAAGGAACGCTTACGCCTGCCAATTCAGCAATCTTTGCTGCCTTTTGACCAACGATTTTTGCGTTGAGTCCACCGTTGATGATGATTGTCTTGCGGACCTTTTCGGTTTCCATAGGATTGAGGAAATAACATCCACGGGCTGCAAACTCTGCCTTCACTGTGTCATAGATGCTTTCAAGCACGATGACTGATTGCTCTGATGCGCAAATCATGCCGTTGTCAAAGGTCTTTGAGTGAATGATTGAGTTGACTGCAAGGAGAATGTCTGCGGTGTCATCAATGATTGCAGGGGTGTTGCCTGCGCCAACGCCGAGAGCGGGTTTTCCGCTTGAATATGCGGCTTTGACCATGCCGGGACCACCGGTTGCGAGGATGATGTCTGCCTCTTTCATGACTGCGTTTGTCATTTCAAGAGAGGGCACGTCAATCCAATCAATGATGCCTTCGGGTGCGCCTGCGCTGACTGCTGCTTCAAGCACCAATTTTGCTGCGGCAATGGTGGATTGCTTCGCTCTGGGGTGAGGGCTGATGATGATTGCATTGCGAGTCTTCAATGCGATGAGGCACTTGAAGATTGCAGTAGAAGTGGGGTTTGTTGTGGGGATAACTGCGGCAATCACACCGATAGGTTCTGCGATTTTTTTGATGCCGTATGCTTTGTCCTCTTCAATCACTCCGCAAGTTTTTGTGTCTTTGTATGCGTTGTAGATGTATTCGGCTGCGTAGTGATTCTTGATGACCTTATCCTCTACGATGCCCATTCCGGTTTCTTCAACCGCCAGTTTTGCAAGAGAGATTCTTGCCTTGTCTGCAGCGGATGCTGCTGCCAAGAAGATCTTGTCAACCTGCTCTTGTGTGTAGGTTGCAAAAACCTTCTGTGCCGCTCTTACGCGAGCGATCGCACCGTGAAGTGCTTCCACACTGTCAACGATTTCGTACTTTTTGGTTCCCACTTTATTTGTGTCCTCCTAAAATTGATTACTGATTTGATTGTTGAGATAGGCGAGAGACAACGCCAAATTCTCTTGTTTGAGAAGCACTCCGTCTGGCACTTTCAGTGTGACAGGGGCAAAATTCCAAATGGCTTTGACGCCACTTGCCACAAGACTGTCACAAACTTCTTGCGCCGAGGCTTGACCTACCGTGATAATGCCCAGCTTTATGCCGTGACTGCGACAAAAAGCTTCAAGCTCTACCATCGGCAGAATTTCTTTTGAGCCATTTTGCAGTGCGGATTCATCGCGGTCAAATCCTGCAACGATCTTCACTCCAAAAGCCTCAAATCCTTCATAGTCAAGAAGTGCTCTGCCCAGCTTTCCTGCTCCAACGAGAACTGCGCTTGTCAATCTCTCATATCCGAGATGGCGTTCAAGATCGGCGATCAAGGTTTCTTGCATATAACCAATCTTGGGCTTTCCTGCACCGCTGACCACGGCCAGGTCTTTGCGGACTTGCACGTCACCAAGCGAAAGGCCTTTTGCAATTGCTGTTGCAGAAATGGTTGCTCCCTTAACTTTGGGCAGGCTTTTGAGATACTGCAAATACAGCGGAAGCCTTCCAAACGTTGCCTTGGGGACAGAATGTCCGTTCATATGCCACCTCCTTTTTATCAATCAATATTTTAGCACGGGATTGACACTGTGAGAAATACTAAAATGTTATATCAGTATTATCAATATCGATATATTCCATATCAATACAAAAAATGACCCTGCCTTAGGCAAAGTCATTCATAGTTTAGTTGATGAATTTTCTTCTTGCTGCGCAAAGCGCGGTGATAAAATCTTTGTCCAGCTTTGTGAGCTTGTATCCTTTGTGATAAATGAGGACGTCTTTGTACACCTTTTTGTTTCCTTCGCAAACACGTTGCACAAGGTTGTATCTGTCAAGGATTTTCTGGGATGCCGGCGACACCCACATAAAGGTTTTGGGATTTTCTGAAAGAAGGTCAAACTGACTTCCTCTTTCAAACACAAATATCCTCTGTCCAATATTGTCGGGCAGCTCCTCGCGGAACACTTTTGACATGGGAAGGCTGGGCACATAGGGGTCTGCGTGGGCAATCTCGATGAAAGATGACAAATCCTCATAGGTGATTTTTTCCTTGCTGGCAAGAGGATTGTCTCGGCTCATGATAAGCACGTATGAAAACTCCGCCACCAACTCGTAGGCAAGCCCCTTTTCTTCAAGCATTGTCTTGTAGTATTTGTCGTAGTTTTCTGAATAGCGGATGATGCCCAGCTTATATTCGTTTTCCAAAAGCTTCTTGATGGTCTTTTTGGAGTTTGTTTCCTTATAATAGATTTCTACGTCAGAGTCACCAATATTTTTTGAAAACTCCGCCAGTGCAGAAGAAATATAGCATGCACGAGGCACGGAAATAGAAAACTTGCGCTTCTTGTGAGAGCCGTCACGGTAAGACTGCTCTATCTTGTCAATGCGATGAAGGATGTCACGAGCATATTCAATAAACTCCTCTCCTTCGGGAGTCAAAATCATGCCCTTTGCGCTTCGTTGAAAAATGGTGATGCCAAGGTCTGCTTCCAGCTCCTTGATTGAACGACTGATATTGGGCTGTGCAATCAAAAGAGTTTCCGCTGCCTTATTCAGCGAACCAAGTTTTGCAACCTCAACTGCATATTTCATGTGCTGTATGTTCATAATCGGTCTCCTGCTGTTGATGTCCTGCCGACAGTCCACGTGCGCCACGTGTCTAAATTATTATATCACAATTCACAAATAAATCAAGACACAAGCAAAGTATGGACACATATTTTCCTTGACCCAGTCCGCCCGCTCCGAACGACAGACCCCGACCTTCTTCAACACCTATTGCACAAAAAAAGAGCCGTTTGATTGGCTCTTTGGCGTTCCCACAGGGAATCGTAAGGAACGAAGTGACGGAATAGCGAGGTGGTGAGCTTGCTCACAAAGCCCAGCGTCAGCCCGAACTTCGGGGTTCTGCAACAGAGTTGCGTGCGGTTGACAAACAGCACTATTCCCTGAAAAGAAAAAACGACGGGATGTCCGTCGTTTTGGCGTTCCCACAGGGAATCGTAAGGAACAAAGTGACGGAATAGCGAGGCGATGAGCATGCTCACAAAGCCCAGTGTCAGCCCGAACGAGACCTTAGGAGCCCAGGTTAATTTTTGGAGCCTAACTTTGCTAGAATTTACCTTATGTTTTAACGTTTATAATATGGCAGTAAAATAGGCAAATTTTGAATGCTATTAGTAACAAAAACGGCATTTTTTAAGCAAAATAATTCCGAAAGTTTTTTCAACATATTCCGTCGAGATTTGGTGGCTATACCTGCACCTTTTTAGCAAAAAATTTGTCAAAATCAACAAAAATTAATACTTTATTTTAACAATAGCGGTATCAAACACTACCGCTATTATTACTAACATTCAGATAATTTTAGAGCCTCTACCAATTTATAAACTGTAGTACATGAATTCCACTTCCATATCTCAGGTCTAGAGTTAGGTCCATATAACTTTTCATGCTCCATCTTTCTTTTTTGATGTACTATCTTAGCATTATTAATTGCAGTTTTATAAAAAGGCAAAAAGTACTTTTTAATTAAATCTATGTCACTTTTCTCATAAGCCAAGCCTTTTTTCTTTTCACTAAGATACTTATCTAAAAGGCGCTTATGCGCATCTACATTTAATTCATTTTCACACTTATCAAAATGCGAAATAAGCCAAACTTCAAACGCTAAATTAGAAAATGCATATTTTACACCTGTTTCTTCCGCCATTTTTAATGCGGGAATAAGCCTTCCGTCTTTATAAGTATAATCCACATCAAAAACAACCCAAACCTGGTTTGACTCATCGATAAATCTTTGCGCATATTCTACTAATCCAAGAGGATCTGCATTGTCAAACAACACAGAAACATCATAAGTGCTTTTCTTTGATTTTAATGCGGTAAAATAATTATATTCCGTTTCTTTTCCGTTTGTTATTATATAAAACTTGTTTCTTTGGTTTATCAAATTCTTTCGTCTTGCCATTGCTTACACCTCACCAATCACGAGTCATATCAGGCAATTTTGAATAGAAACCAGCTAAATAACGTTTGCTAAACAAGTTTTCTTTTCTAACATTTTTATAATCTGAAAGAGCCACCAGTCTACTTTCACCATACTCATCTTTGCTTGTAAAATAAATTTGATCTCTGCGCAAATCTTCATCCATTAACATTACGTTATGAGCAGTGCATACCAACTGAGCATTCTTAGGATTATTATCAATTGAATTAAACAATTTAATCAAATAGTCTGCAACCAAGAAATGTAATTTTGCATCTATTTCATCAATCAAAATAACTCTTCCTTGATCCAAGGCAGCAAGCATCCAGCCCAAATAACACAATAATCTTTCGGTACCTTCAGAATTAAAACCTCTATCCTTAAAGAGCATAACATTCTTTTTTGCAACTACTCTTTTTGTTTTCTCATCAAAAACATCGAACTCTGTCAACATATCAATATTAAACAAATTGTTTTCTTCTTGCTTCAGCTGACCTTTAACTGCAGCGGGTTGAATTTGAAGTTGCGCATTAAATCTTAAAACATCATTAAGATCAGCCATATTGACAATCTTATCTTTCTTAACCGCAATGTCTCGAATACCAATATCTGCAAGTTTTAAAATTTTTAATGCACGCGCTCTATACTTACCACCTTCCATAGTATAAATATCTAAACTATTAGCATTGTTTTCAAAAACAATTAATAAATTTTGAAACCATGCCATAACGTCATTAAGTGCAGGCATTATATCTAGGTGAAAGTTTTTGCCAACAGACAAGAACAATGCATTAGGCGCAAGATTAATAAGCTTTGCTGCAACTTTATCCGGGCCTACTATATCCAATCCTTTTTCAGTCCTCTTAAATACCGGAGTAAGCCTTTCAACTCTTTTATCAAGCCATTCTTCCTTTACAACGCCAAAATTAAGAATAAAACCGTATCTATAAAAAGTATTTTTATAAATAAACTCAACCTCGAACATGCTATCTTCCTGAATAGCAGTATCATAAAAAGCAAAAGTTTCATTTTGCTGAACAATTGGCAATTGAGACGCGGATAATAGAATTACATTTTTCATATATGCTAATGCTTTAATAACATTAGATTTACCCGAAGCATTTCCGCCAAATATAACAGCAGATTTTAATAATTCGTTTTCATCTTTAAGCATAACATTTTCATCAACAGAAAACGTATTAATTTCACGCATAGCATCATCTTTAGTTGCTTCTAGACTGATTTCCGTATCCTCATAAAACGATCTAAAATTCTTAAATCTAAAATTCACTAGCATAATCAATTCTCCTTTTGCACATATATTCTACTATTATTATACCCATTCGTCAAGTCCTTATGTGTCATTTTTGCGTTTTTTTTGCAATTTTAGCGCCCTAGGTCGCTTATTTTTGATTTTTATTTATTGTATTTTATATAATATTTTGCAAGTATTAAAAATTCATTCAGTTATTGTTTGTGCTTCTATACGGTGTTTAAAGTTCATAAATAACGTCCTGAGGAAGAAAATATCTTGCTAAACTAAACCAATTGCCAAATTTTACTGATTGAATTTGATAAACATCTTCAACTAAAACCAAAAGTATGCACTGCAATCTCGCAAGCAAATTTCTAATTGCTCGATTATCAACCATACTACACTCGTCAATAAAAACAATATCGTATGTTTGCCTAGGAAATAAATTCAAAGTACTTTTAATTTTTTACAAAATCGCAAACTATTAAATAAAAGAAAAAATCAGTAAAATCCTCACGATTTTACTGATTTTTTGATATTTGGTGCACCTGAGACGATTCGAACGTCCGACAAACCCAACTTAGGAGGTTGGTGCTCTATCCTGCTGAGCTACAGATGCATATTCAATTAAAATTTAATTCTTATTTAATTCTAAATCAATTTTTGATTTGAAGTAAAATTTCCGTTTCTCCCGTTGAGAATCAACCTGTTTATCAGCGCCTTTTTAGAAAAGAATTATTTTAAATCGCTCATTTTTAGCGAATACTCAAGTTTTTCCTTATAAATCGCATTATTTTTTGTATTGTTCAAAATTTATTATAAGATCCAAAAAATATCACGTTCCAACACAATTTAGGGGGATTGGCCTCCGCCTTAGGAGGGGCTTGTTATATCCGTTTAACTATGGAAGCAAGTCATTTATTGCGAGGTGAATTATACGCTGATTTTTCATCTGTGTCAAGAAGGTTGACGGACAAGTCGAGCGTATGCGAGCACAACATATTGTGGTGGGGGTGGGGTTTGAATTTTGTTCAGGTTTTGAGGGGGTGAATAATCCGCATTTTTATAGACAATCGGTTAGAATACGCAAAACAATGTTTCGTGAAACTTTTAGATTGCCGATTTTGTCGAATCGCCCCGTTTTTGTCTAAAATTTAGAACGCGGGTAATTTTAACCAAACCACAACATATTGTATAATCGCATAAAAATTCTTCCCATATTTTGTTGTTTTTGGGTTGACAACCACCTCGCCTTCATATACAATAACTCTCGCACACCAGTTGGCAGATTCTGTCGACTATTTCTTAAAATAGACTAATAAGGAGAAACATTATGCTTAACGTTAAGAAGCGTGACGGAAACGTTGTTCCGTTTGATCTGTCCAAAATCAAGAACGCAATCGAAAAGGCATTTATTGCTGAAAAGAAAAGCTATAGCGATGACATTCTTGATATGTTGGCACTTCGCACCACCGCCACATTCAGCGACAAAGTGAAAAACGACGTGGTCTCAGTTGAAGACGTCCAAGACGCAGTTGAAGTGGTCCTCATCCAAGGTGGCTACGTTGAAGTGGCAAAGTCCTACATCCTCTATCGCAAGCAACGCGAGAAGGTCCGCAACATCGGATCAACCACCCTTGACTACACAAAGACAGTGAACAACTATCTCAACATCAACGACTGGCGCGTGAAGGAAAACAGCACCGTCACCTATTCAGTTGGTGGTCTTATCCTGTCCAACTCTGGCGCAATCACCGCAAACTACTGGCTCAGCGAAATCTACGATGAGGAAATCGGCAAGGCACACCGTGATGCAGCCATCCACATCCACGACCTCAGCATGCTCACCGGCTACTGCGCAGGTTGGTCACTGAAACAACTGATCAAGGAAGGTCTTGGCGGAATCCCCGGCAAGATTACCTCCTCTCCTGCAGGACACCTCTCCACCCTTTGCAACCAAATGGTCAACTTCCTTGGCATCATGCAAAACGAGTGGGCAGGCGCACAAGCATTTTCATCCTTTGACACCTATCTTGCTCCCTTCGTCAAGGCAGACAATCTGTCATACAAGGAAGTGAAGCAATGCATCCAATCCTTCATCTACGGCGTCAACACCCCTTCACGTTGGGGCACACAAGCACCTTTCACCAACATCACCCTTGACTGGGTCGTGCCCAATGACCTTGCAGAACTTCCTGCAATCGTGGGCGGAAAGGAAATGGACTTCAAGTATAAGGATTGCGTGAAGGAAATGGCCATGGTAAACAAGGCCTTCATTGAAATTATGATTGAAGGTGACGCCAACGGCAGAGGATTCCAATATCCTATCCCCACCTACTCAATCACAAGAGATTTCGACTGGTCACCCACCGAAAACAACAAGTTGCTCTTTGAGATGACCGCAAAATACGGCACACCTTATTTCAGCAACTACATCAACAGCGATATGGAACCCAGCGACGTCAGAAGTATGTGCTGCCGTCTCCGCCTTGACCTGAGAGAACTCCGCAAAAAGAGCGGTGGCTTCTTCGGCAGTGGTGAATCAACTGGTTCAGTGGGCGTTGTCACCATCAATATGCCCAGAATCGCATACCTCGCAAAAGACGAAAAGGAATACTTTGCAGAACTTGAACGCCTCATGAACATCTCAGCACGTTCACTGAAAGTGAAACGTGACGTCATCACAAAACTTCTTGATGCAGGCCTCTACCCCTACACAAAGCGTTATCTCGGCACCTTCAACAACCACTTCTCCACCATCGGTCTTGTGGGTATGAACGAAGCATGCCTCAACGCAAAGTGGATTGGCAAAGACCTCACCGACAAGAAGGCACAAGCATTCACAAAGAAGACCTTGAACTTCATGCGTGAAAAACTCAGCGACTATCAAGAAATGTACGGCGACCTGTACAACCTTGAAGCAACTCCCGCAGAGTCAACCTCATATCGTCTTGCAAAGCACGACAAACAAAGATATCCCGACATCATCACCGCAAGCGAAGGCAAGGATCAAGCACCTTACTACACCAACAGCTCACACCTCCCCGTCACCTTCACAGCAGATATCTTTGAAGCACTTGACGTGCAAGATGAACTGCAAACCCTCTACACCTCAGGCACAGTGTTCCACGCATTCCTTGGACAAAAGCTTGAAGGTTGGGAAGCAGCAGCAAACCTTGTGAGAAAGATTGCTGAAAACTACAAACTGCCTTACTACACCATGTCACCTACATACTCAGTGTGCGCAGAGCACGGATATCTTGCAGGTGAACAATGGACGTGCCCTATCTGTGGCAGAAAGGCAGAAGTATATAGCCGTATCACCGGATATTATCGTCCCGTCCAAAACTGGAACGATGGCAAGATGGCAGAATTCAAGGAAAGAAAGACTTACGACATCGCCAACAGTGTCCTCACCCACGAAGGCGTCCTTGAAGAATGTGCTTGTGAAGCGGAAGAAGCACCCAAGGCAGAAAGCATCATGCTCTTCACCACAAAGACTTGCCCCAAGTGCAAGATGGCAAAAACCATGTTGAACGCAGCAGGCATTGACTTTGTTGAAATCGACGCCATTGACAACAAGGAATTGACCTTGTCCTACGGAGTTAGAGATGGTGGCACACTCCTCGTCCCCAACGGAAATGGATTTGACCGCTATGACAACCCCAGTGCAATAAAAGGCTACATCGAGAGCTTGAAATAACTTGAAAAGCATCTCACACGAGATGCTTTTTTTGAGAAAATTATGAAAACTTACGACGTAATTATTATCGGTGCAGGGGTTGCAGGTATGACTGCCGCCCTCAACTGCAAGAGAGCAGAAAAGTCCGTCCTCCTTCTTGAACAAGAATGTGTTGGCGGACAAATTGCCCTGTCACCCAAAGTGGAAAACTACCCCACCAAGAAGCAAATTTCAGGCAGTGAATTGGCAGACGAAATCTTTGACCAAATCACCGAGTGGGGCACTGACTTTGACCTTGACCAAGTGGAAAAAGTGACTCGTCTTGATGACGGCACTTTTGAAGTGAAAGGCATGTACAACACCCATCACGGCAGGTCTGTCATCATGGCAACAGGCGTCCATCATCGCCCTATCGGTGTTGACCGTGAAGAAGACCTCATCGGCAAAGGTGTCAGCTACTGCGCAATCTGTGACGGAGCATTCTACGCCAACGAAGATGTGGTGGTCATAGGCGACGCCAACACTGCTCTCCAATACTCAAACCTCCTTGCAGGATATTGCAAGAGCGTGCACATCTGCACCCTCTTTGACAAGTTCTTTGGAGACAAGGCTCTTGTCACAAGTGTGCTGTCAAAACCCAACGTCCACTACACTCACAACCTCTCTCTCAAAGAGTTCGTTGGTGATGACGAATTGACAGGATTGGTGTTTGAAGACACCAAAACACACGATAAAGTGTCTGTTCAGTGCAAAGCGGTGTTTATTTGCATCGGTCAAATTCCTCACAACGACTGTGTGAAAGACCTGGTTGAACTTGACAAAAACGGCTATATTGTGGCAGACGAAAGTTGCTTAACTTCCTGCCCCGGCGTGTTTGTTGCAGGGGATTGTCGCACCAAGAAAGTCCGTCAAGTTGTCACCGCAGTGGCAGACGGCGGAGTGGCTGGATTCAACTGCTGTCAATATCTGGACACTCTCTAAACTGATTTTTTGGCACACTCTCAATGGTTGTTTTATCATAAAGAGTGTGCTATTATATTTTTATGGATTATTTGTTTTTCGACATTGAATGCAGTGAGGGCAGAAGCATCTGCTCCTTTGGCTACGTCTTGACTGACGAGGCTTTCTGCATCAAAGAAAAAAAGGATATCCTCATCAATCCTCAGTCCTATTTTCACACCGGCCCTTGGAGCAAAAAGGCAAGGGAAAAGGATGAGGGCATTTCACTTGCCTACCCTGTCAGTGAATTTAGGGCACAACCCCCTTTCCCTGCCCTCTACGACCTCATCAAGGATTTGTTGAAACGTAAGGACGTCACCATCGTCACCTTCTCAGGGGACAACGATGCACGGTTTTTGAACATTGCTTGCACCCGCTATCATATGCCCTGCTTCAACTACACCTTTGTTGACGTGCAAAGAATATATCAAGATATGGAGGGGCTCAAAGACCAACTCTCTCTTGAAAAGATGCTTGCCATATTTGAGGTGGACGTTGAAGGACTTGTGCAACACAAGAGCGATGACGATGCTCATATCACTATGCTTGTCGCCGAGGCACTTTGCTTAAAGACGGGCAAGAGCCTGAAAACCCTTGTGAAGGAATCAAAACGAGCCACTTGTTTCTCAAAGGACTATATGCCCAAAAAGAAGAAGCAAAAGCCTGCCAAAATTGCGGTCAGCGGTGAAACCTCTACAAAAGCCACAAGGGGAGCAACGTCCATTGACAAAAAAACTCCTGCCGTAAACAAGGCAAAAGCACCCTCAAAAGGGGTGACACCAAGGGGAAAGCAAAGTGGCAACAAAAGCAAAAAGCCCCAAAACAGAAAACCTAGGGCACAAAAACCTCGAGAGGCAAAAGGACAAAATCAAAACTGATGAAGATATGCGGATTTGAAAAATTTTCAATGGTGGACTGGGACGGCAAAGTGGTTTGCACGGTTTTTTGTGCAGGCTGCAACTTCCGTTGCCCTTTCTGTCACAACCGCTCCCTTGCCCTGTCCTCTGCCCCGGGAATCCCCGAAAGTGAGGTGTTTGACTATCTTGAAAAGCGCAAGGGCCTCATTGACGGCGTATGCGTGTCTGGTGGCGAGCCTACTCTGTCCCACGACCTCAAAGATTTCATCGCAAAGATAAAGGCCTTGGGCTACAAGGTGAAGCTTGACACCAACGGCACAAACCCCGAAGTGGTGAAAGACCTTCTTGACAATGGACTTGTTGACTACGTTGCTATGGACGTCAAGGACAGCCCCGAAAAATATCCCCTCATCACCAAGACTAAAAATCTAGAATTGAACAAGGTGCTTGAAACAATGAGCATTTTGAAGTCGTCAGGAGTGGACTTTGAATTCCGCACCACCCTCATCAAGGAATTCCACACCGAGGAAGATATGAAGCGCATTGCCCTCCTTGTGAAAGGTGCAAAGAGATATTTCCTGCAAAAGTACGTGGACAACGACAACTGCATTGAGCACGGCTTCACCGCTGTTGACCGTGACACCGCAGAAAAGTGGCTATCACTCTTTGACGGAGTTGGCAAAGCAAGCCTTAGAGGATATTGAAACACAACTCAATGCAAGCACATTAACTCAAACCAAACTAGAAATCGACAACATATCAAACTATAAAAAAGACGGTCAAACGACCGTCTTTTTTTGTTGCAAGGGGGTTGAATTGGGGAGAGAACTTATGCCCTTGCTGGAAATATGGGGTACAACATTCGTTGTTGTTGTCTATTTGTTTGTTTATGCATTCTGTCCGTCGGGATTTTCGCCACTTTCTTTGTCGTGCTTGTCTTTCAGTTGACCTTTGATTTGATTCAAAATCATATCCTCGATTTCATCACTATGATTGCCCTCTGCCATATCTTCAAGGAAGGTGCAGAAGTCACCGACCATTTCGGGTGAGCCAAGGATGAAAGCACCGAATTCATCAAGGGCGACGTTGAGGTCTGCGGAGTCAATGTACATTGCGATATACTCGCCTGCGTCCAAGATTGCAAGGGCAAAACCTACGTAATCCTTTTTGTTGTAGGCGTCCACAATCTTGTCGGCAATGGGCTTCAACTTTGCATATTCCTCTTCAAGGGTGGCACGGATTTCTTCACCTTGTGCCTTGACGTCAGCGATGAAAGATTCAATCTTTTCGCTGTCGTAGTCCTTGAAATATTTGTGGAGATGCTCGGCGCTCCAGCCCTCCATACCCTCGACAAACTTGCCTGCTTCTTCAAGGGCGGAAACAAGTGCTTCTTTGCCTTTTTCAAGGTTTATTGTGATGTTTTCGGCACTTAAAAGTGCGTTTACGTCATCAAGCACGTTTTCAACACGGGTTGCAATTGCTTCTTCAACTGCCTTGAATTCATTTGACATAACCACATTGACTGTGCCGTCTTCCTTCAAATAACCAAGTTCTTCGGCAAGTGACACGATGGTGGTGAACACCTCTTCAACTGTCTTGCCAACAAGGTTGGTGTCAAGGAGCACGATGACTGCGTCTTCGTTGAGGGCCTCAACTGACACCACAACTCCGTCCTCGTCAACCTCAATGCCGAAAGAGGGGTTGATGTCAATGGACATATAGGTGGGTGCAGGGACAGGGTCTCCGCCGTGGGTGGAAGGATCATCTCCGTAAGGAGTGAGCACTCCGCCATTGAGACCAAGTCCAAGGCCCACACCAAGACCGACGCACACGATGAGGCAAGTTGCCACAAAACTCATGATGGCGCGCTTTGAGGTGAACATTGCCTTCACTCTTGCTCTTTCCTTTTCCTTCAACATTTCGGCCTCAGGAGTGACCGCTTCAACAACATTTTCCTTGAAGGAGAAATCAGGCAACAGTTTTTCAAATTGCTCTTTCAGTCTTTTTCTCAAATTTCTTTTAGTCATAATTTTCTCCTTTCAGTTGTTGTTGCAGTTTTTTCATTGCGGTTTTGTATCTATGGCTGACGGTTGACGTGGGCATATCAAGGATTTTGCCTATCTCTCGTCGTTTGTAGCCTGCCACGGCATACATAACTACTATTTGGAAGTCGGTTTCATTAAGGGTGTCGTGTGCCACCTTGAATAACCCAAGGGAATCCTCATCGGGCATTGTCTCCTCACCAAAGGCGTTTCCTTCATCGGTGAAGTCGGTGACTGACTCGTGCTTCATCTTGTTATATTCGTTGATTGCAAGGCGTTTTGCTATTGTGGTGAGCCAAGCCACGAAGTGGGAGTCCTCTTCATAATGACCGATGTGCTCTACGGCTTTGAGATAGGTGTCCTGAGTGATGTCCTCAGCCTTCTCTTTTGAGCGGAGAACGGAATATGCTACAAAATACACCACCTTGTGGGTGCAATCGTATATACAGTCAAAGGCGCGCATATCCCCTTTTTTGAATTTTCTTACCGCTCTTGCGAGCATATCTTTGGTCATAAGTTCTCCTACATATAAAACAAACTTATTATGAATTTTGCCAACGTGTTGCTATTATTTTTGTATTTTTTTGAAAATAAAACCCCGTGATTTTCACGGGGCGGTTGTTATTGATTGTCCTCTGTCGGCTCTGTGGTTGGAGTATCGCTGGTTGCCGTCGCCGTGGCAGATATTGTTTCGGTGGGTTTGCGCTTTTTGTCAAACCTTGAATAGCGCAGGTTTTTGCTCATACTGTCCGTGACGTCGTTGATAGCCACAAAAGCGTGAGAGTCGATTGATTGGATAATCTCCTTCAGTTTTGACACTTCAAAGCGGTTGATGACGCAGTAGATGATGGTCTTGTTTGCCTTTGAGTAATAGCCCTCTGCGTCAAGGACGGTGACTCCTCTGCCAAACTCAGCGCTAAGTGCCTCTGCCACTTCTTCGTGCTTGTCGCTGATGATGAAAGCGGATTTTGCCTTGTCAAAGCCGTCAACAACAAAGTCCACTGCTTTAAGTCCGCAAGCGTATGCAATGACTGAATAGAGGGCAAGAAGCCAGTTGTTTATGACAGCTCCTGCGATGATATAGAGGATTGCGTTGTAAATCATGACAAACGTGCCGATGGACAGGTTTATCCTCTTTGCAAAGAGGACACCCAGCACTTCAACGCCGTCGATTGCTCCGCCGAAACGGATTGTAAGGCCACTGCCCACACCGGATATTATTCCGCCGAAAACCGCCGCCAAAAGAACTTCATGTTGTACAACAGGTGAGCCGAGGGAGAAATCCAAGCCGAAAACCGACTGATAGAGCCAAGCAAACAATGAATACATGCCGATTGCGTACAGTGAATATACGATGAAAGGCAAGCCAAGTTTCTTGAAGCCTAGCAAGAAAAACGGGAAGTTGAGGATGACAAGGAATATGCTGAGGTTGAGGGGTGTCACTTGGCTGAGGAAAAATGACGTACCTGAAAAGCCTCCGTCATAAAGTCCTACGGGGGTGAGGAAAAGAGTGACGCCGGTTGCATTGATGATGCCTGCCAATGTCAAAAACAAAAAGTTGACATAATGAAGCTTTTTCACTTCATCTTTGAACCATTGTTTGAAGTTGAATTTCCTAGTCTTTGTCATCGTGTCATCCAGTTGTTGTCTGTGGGGTTATCTCTGAAAGCAAGAATCTTTACTTTGTCGCTGTGGTCAATTAGGTTTTGTTCAAGTGCTACGTCCACTACGTCGTCAAGGGTGGCAAGGCTAACGTTTTTGACACCTGCCGATGCCATATTGTCTATGCCCTTCTTCATGCCGTAGGTGAAGATGCTGACCATGCCAAGGACTTCTGCCCCTGCACTGCGCAACACTTCAACCACTTCCAGTGAACTTTTTGCAGTGGAGATGAGGTCCTCAACAACCACCACTTTTTGTCCTGCCTTCAATTCACCCTCAATGCGCTTGCCCTTGAAATCTTTTGCGCCCATACGGACGTAGCCCATAGGCATGTCAAGGATATGTCCGACTATTGCGGCGTGAGGTATGCCTGCCGTTGCTGTGCCGATGAGGATTTCTGCATCAGGATAGTGTGTGCTGACGATTGATGCAAGGCCGTCCTCAATTTGCCTACGCAAAAGCGGTGCGGTGAGGGTGAGTCGGTTGTCGCTGTACACCGGACTCTTTATGCCACTTGCCCACACAAAAGGCTCTTTCACGTTGAGTTTGACCGCTCCTATCTCTAGAAGCCCACTTGCAATCTGCTTTTTCATAGTCACTTTGTTCCGTATCTTCGCGCTACGTTATATTATATCACAAATGAATACCATATTCAAATACTATTTTCTTCATTAAAGCCCACGAAAAAAATGAAAAATGAAGAATGAAGAATGAAAAACGGAAATCATCAAGTGTGAAAGCGAAAATACAAGTGAAAGCAAAAAACAAAAAGGCACTCAACCGAGTGCCTTTTGTTTGTTTCCGTTTGCTTAGCCGTAAACGTAGTTGATGTGGGCTTGTCCGCGAGGGTCTGCCATCCAAGTGTCTATGACCTCTTCCATGACTGCAAAATAGCCTTCACCCATATCAAGTTTTTCTTCTACGGTGGCCTTTTTCAATGCGTTGTATATGACGGTTGCGTAATCTCTTGCATATAGGTCGGCATATTCCTCAAACTCTGTGCCAGCAAAAAGAGTGTCCAATTCTTCATCGGCAAATCGTTCGGGATAAACGACAAGTTCAAGAGTGACAAAGGATTGAGTCATCGCACCAACGTCTTTCTTGCCCATAATCATGCCAAACTCCACGTTGATATGCATAAATGCGGTGTGTGGTGCGGGCATTGATGAAGAGGAATAATCGGACAACTCTACGCGCATGGTGTATGCCACCACCATATCCCCTTTGTTTTCCTTGGCAAGCACAAACCATCTATCGTGGAATACTCCGCCAACAGGAGTGTTTTCAAGAAGATTTGCTCCGTTGTTTCCCCAAGCGTAAGTCCAAGAAGTCAATGCGCCCTGGGGTCTTTCAACATAATCTAAAAGATTTTGTTCGGTTGGGCTGTACTTTTGAACCTCTGAGAAAATAAGTCCTAAATTGGTGTTGTCGCTGGTTGCATACTTTTCAAACAATGCTTGCATCTTTGAAATGGTGTCACTTGCAACTGTGTCATTGACCATCAAAAGAGCCCTATCATCTTCAAACTCAGGGTCGGGAGCAGGTGCGGCAGTTTTTGCTTCGCCATACCTTCTGCCATACAAAGCCCTATTTCCAAGACCGATGATTTTGTCCTCGGTGAATCTGCCAAAGCTGAACTCACTTTCCTTTGCAAAATCAAAGGGGTGTATGCCCTCATCAACGGAAGGAGTGTCTCCTCCGCCGGGGGCAGGCTCGTCTTTATCGCATGCCACAAAACCTATGCAAGCAACTGCAAGAAGGAGCAATATCATCAAAATTGAGATTGTCTTTTTCATAGCACACCTCCAAGATTAGGTATGCATATTTTACCACCACCATAATATGCTGTCAATACCCCCCCCATTTTCATGAAAAAAGGCACTCAACCGAGTGCCTTTTTTCTATGCAAGTTGCTTTTCTATACAGCCAGACTCTATGTATTTCGTCAAAATCTCTTTATGAATAGGTTGATAATAACTTGCTACTTGTGCCAGTTCAGCATAGTTTATATTTGTTGCAAATGTGCTTGTTCCTTCATTTTTAATCAAGAACAAATTTGTACTAAAGGTGACCACTTTTTGTGTTGTGCCTGCAACATAGATGACGGATTTTATTTCTACACAATAACAATCAAGCTTGTTGGAGTCGAGCCACTGGTGTTTTGACGGCGACTGCACTGTTATGGTCAAACGCACATCATAATCTTTGACCTTGTAGGTTTCAATGACATAACCGACAGAATTATATTCCGAGTCTTCATCGGGGGTGCCGCCCTGACATTGTCCCTCAATGATCACCATTCTGCCTCCAACGACATCCTCAACGGAGCAATTCACCATGCCATTATCGTCAAAGTAGTCCGCCAGTGCTTGCAGTGTGGGTTGATATGCAGGATCATTTTCAAAGACATAATCGTATCGTGCTGGATAAAAATTGATGGATGTAGGATTCTCACCATAGACGAAATCCCTCGTCTTTACGATTCTTCCAAAAGAAAACTTGGTGTCAAATAAAAATCTTTCAAAACTGCTATATCTAAAATCATCAACCAAATTGCCTGTCAGTTGAAGCGCAAGCAAAATTATACCAACAGCGACCACAACAGCAAAAACAATAATAATTATTTTTGCATTCTTGGTCAGTGGCTTTCTCTCGTTTTTTCTTTCTTGTGCTTCTTCTTTTCCTCCAGTCTTTTTCATGGCACACCTCCAGGATCTGCTAATTGTATCTTATCATTGATATAATATGTTGTCAATACCCCCCCATTTTCATGAAAAAGCAAAACAAAAACGGCGCATTTCTGCGCCGTCTTTTGGATTGTTTTGGGGTTATGCTTCCACCAAGGTGTCTGCTGCCACTTCTTCCTTTTCTGCGTCTTCTTTTGCAAGTTGTTCACGCTTCTTTTCGATGTGTGAGTTGATGACACCGATTGCGAAGATCATGACCATTGACACTGCGCCGAAGATGTAGAGGAGGTTGCGGAGGGACATAAGTCCACAGATTGTGACAAGCAAGTTGCCTGATTCAAGCCAGCTCATATATTGATAGCCAAGGTAGCCCAGTTGGATGCCTTGGGGGATCAATGTGATTGCGATTGAACCGCTGTCTGTCACGTAGAGGTGGAGATAGAGTTTTTGTCCGCCTGTTGCTTCAACGATAACCTTGTTGGTGAGGCCTTCATTGAGGAGATCTTCAATGTTGTCCCCTTGGCTTGAAAGGATGCCGTTGATTGCGTTTGAGATGAGGGGGTTGTCGCCAAGGAGTGAGCCAAGGTCAAGTTCTGCGATTGCCATGGGATCACCAAGCATATCAAGGACGCACCAGTTGATGATTGTGTCAACGTGGCCTGTATCATAGACGTAGTAATAATTGCCGTCGCTTGCCTTGAACAGTTCAAGGCTTCTGCCGTCTGGGTCAAAGGTGCTTTCATAGTCTGCGCCCTTTGCGTCCTTATATTCCTCAAGAATTTCAGGCATATACATATAGCTCATAAATCCGTCGTAGTCGATGATGGTCTTGCCGTCATCTGCATAGACGGGTTGAGTGTAGGTGTAGCTGTCGTTGAGGATGAGGCGGATGACCACGGGGATTGTCATACGGTTGGACGTTGCGTATCCAAGGCCTGCGTCATCGTTGAAGGGGAGATAGCCGTCCATATCCATTGCGCCGTAGTTCTTGCCGAAGATCCAGCTCATCTTTTCGTTGCCTGAGGTGAACAGTGCGCCGAGGCCGTTTGTCTTGACGCCTTCCGCACAGAGTTTTGCGTAGGTTTCTGAATATTCATCAACAAGTGCAAGGCACAGTGCCTTTCTGTCAACTGAGTTCTTGAGAGCATAGTCATAGTCCATCAAGATATAGTTGTTGTAGATGAAGTCGTAGAGTTCTCTGTCAAGGTCGGTGTAGTAGTTTTCGTCTGCAACCCAGTATTCATAGAATGCTTGGTTGGTGGTGAGGCCTTCTTCGGTTGCGTATGCCTTGAAGTCTTCATCACTCTTGTAGAGGGCTGCATTTTCCTTCACAAGCTCATCTGCAATCAGTTCTTGATAAGCAAGTGTTCCGTCATAGTTGCCGTTGACAAGGTTCAAGCGGACAAAGTGACGGGTGTAGCCCTTGATGACTTCTGCTTGGGCGACACCATTGTTGTACACGTCTTCGACGTAAAGGGTGTTTGAGGTTGCTTTTGCGATGACGTCAGGAAGGACAACGTCAAATGCAAGACCAAATACTGATGTGAGGACCACACAGCAGATGAGCAAGGATGCTGTTCTGCGCATTGCGTTGTGTTTGCTTCCCTTTCTGTTGACGATGAGGGCCACGATTGCAAAGATGAGGAGGAAGAGTCCTGCCACGATTGCGCCAACGTAGGGCCAGAATGAATAGAAGTCTGCGCCTTCTGCAGTCTTCATACAGATGAGGAATGCAAGAGCGACTATGACGGGGAATGTGAGGATATAGCACAGTGCTTTCACAAAACCAAGGCCAACAAAGTGTTTTTGCTTCTTTTGAGCGGGTTTCTTAGTCTTTGCCATAATTATGCCACCTCCTCGTTATTTTCTGCAACATTTCCGGCTTTCTTGCCCTTCTTGCCTTTTTTCTTGTTGGGATCAATTTGACCGGTTGCCCAGAGGATTTCTCTGTCTGCTGCGATATAGCTCATCATTGTGAAGAAGAGTGCGAGGCCTGCAAAGGTCATAAGCATATCTCTTACGATGAGGAGTGAATAGAGTGTAGGTTGATATGAGAGGTCTGTTTGAAGTTGTCTTACTGCGGTGAGGTTTTGGAGGCCAAATGCTGCACCGTAGTTGCCACTGCCAAGTGAACTGCCGATGAGTCTGCTTCCGCAGAGATAACCGTGGAGACCGCCTTCATATTCTGCTCTCTTATATTTTGCATATGCTGCTTGATATTCCATGATTGCCCAATCAGTGTCGTCTGCGGGGTCAAGGGATTCATCAACGTAGAAATCGTATTCAGGAGCAAGGACGGGTGAGGTGTACCAGTAGAGGTTTTCAAGAAGACCTGCAAGCATGTTTTCAAGACCTGCAACACTGTCGTCTTCTGCCTTTGCTTCAAGACCGATCATGGTGATGATTTCTGCAAGCATACCGTTTGAAATGCCAAGGGTTGAGATGAGCTTCTTCACTGTTGCCACTGAGAAGTTTTCATCAAGGTCGATTGCAACGTCTGCTGCACCATCGGGAAGGTTTTGGAGCACGATTTGCAAGTTGCCGCTCCACTTGATTGCCAACTTGATGTTGACAAGGTCAGCAAGTTCTGCTGAGAGGTATGCGATGGTTTCAGGCATACTGCCAAGGACCATACCAAGGATTTGTCCAACTGAGAATGAAAGTCCGCCAAGCAAGCTTTCAACTGTAGGAAGAAGTGATTGGAGAAGTTTTGCACTGCCAAGAGCACCACCAAGTTCATTGAGAACACGGTTGAGTTCATCAACGGTTAATGAATAGCTTGCTGCCATTGCATTTTCTCTTTCCCAAAGGAATTTATCTTCTTCAGTTGCGTCTGCACCGGTGTAGTAGTCCTTACGGCGTGCTGCTGCGCCTGTTTCGATTTCTGCTCGGAAGTCTGCTTCGTTGGTCTTGCCGGTGAGGGCGAAGAGTTCCTTCATTTCTTCTTGTGCTTCATAGTAGTCTTCGAGGATGTTGAGTGCAACTTCAAGGCTGTAGATATATCCGTCTGCCAGCATACCGTTCTTGTTGTAATATGCTTCGCCGTAAACGCCTTCACTCTTTTCGTAAACTACCTTGTCGCCGTCATACCAAACGTAGCATTCCACGTTTTCTTCTGCATCGGGAGAAACGGCTTGTGTGTAGTGCACTGAATAGAAGTTGCCGAAGACTTCCACAGGATTTTCACCATACATATCTTCCAAAATCAGTGATTCTGCCCAAATCTTGTTGAAATCGCCGGGTTTTGCGTTTTCATCAGTGGGGATTCTGATGAGGATGTGGTCGTATTCATCAACAGTGCCGTCTGCATTGTAGTCATAACCGAAATCATCATAGTAGAGGGCTTCGTTGGTGAAGTTGGCTGCGTTGCCACCCTTAAAACCACCATACATAGGCAAATTGTACACTCTCAAATATTGCTCTACGTTGTTGATCAGAGTGCTTGAGTACGAGGTTTTCATTGAAAGGCCGCCGTTGCCTGCGCCACTGGTGTGGGTGCGATAGTAGGACAATTGATTTGTGTAGTCCTTGACCACCACGCCTTCGGGGGCTTCTGCTGCCAATGTTTCAAGCTTTGCGGTGTAGATTGCATCGATTGCAAACATAGGCACAAGCATAACCACAAGCATAACTGCCACAACGATCATTGCTCTTGTACGTCTGTTTTTGACTGCGAATCTGCAAATGATTTGAACAAGACCGATGATCACCCAAACTGCCAAAGCAATCCAGATTGCGTACATTGCAGGTGCGCTGAGCATTGACTTAATTGAAGTAAACAAACCTTCGCCATAGTCACCCATGAAGGGGTTGTGTCCATAGACTTGCATGACGAGGGTGAATACTGCAAGAAAGAAAATGGGCAAGCCCAAGCAATAGTAAATGACTTTCAACATACGGAAAAGTCTTGCTTTCTTTACTCTTTGCTCCATAATATTCTCCTTTTCTTATCAAGTGTGGGGCATAGCACGCTACACCCGCACGGCTTTAATGATACAAAAATAATTGTCTCATTGATTATATCACACGCGTTTTAACATTTCAATAGACAATTTAATGTTTTTTAACAATACCCTATTTTGTGCAAGATAATCGACAAAAACCACAAAAAGGCTAAATAAGTTGTATTGCAATTCGGTTTGAAAGTGCTATAATATTCCTATACACATCGCATCAAGCGACTGATTTGGGAGGAATTATGTCTTATATTTCAGAAGTCATCGAGCAAACCAAGCTGAGAAACCCCGGTCAACCTCAATTTATGCAAACCGTTGAAGAGGTCCTGGGCTCAATCGCACCCGCAGTTGAACAAAACGAAAAGAAATTGCGCAAAAACGTAATTTTGGAACGTCTTGTTGAACCCGACCGTCAAATCATCTTCCGCGTTCCTTGGATGGATGACAACGGCAACTACCACGTCAACACCGGCTATCGCGTTCAATTCAACAACGCAATCGGACCTTACAAGGGTGGCCTCCGCTTCCAAAAGGACGTCAACCTTGACACAATGAAGTTCCTTGCATTTGAACAAACCTTCAAAAACAGCCTCACTTCCCTTCCTATGGGCGGCGGCAAGGGCGGCAGTGACTTCGACCCCACCGGCAAGAGCGACGATGAAATCATGCGTTTCTGCCAAAGCTTTATGAATGAACTCTATCGTCATATCGGCCCCAATATGGACGTCCCCGCAGGCGATATGGGCGTTGGCGGAAGAGAAATCGGCTATCTCTTCGGTCAATACAAGAAGATCGTCGGCGACTATGAAAACGGCGTCTTGACAGGCAAAGGCCTCTCCTACGGCGGAAGCCTTATCCGCCCCGAAGCAACTGGCTTTGGCGCAACCTACTTCCTTGATGAAGTGCTCAAACACGAAGGTCAAACCATTGAAGGAAAGACATTCTGTCTTTCAGGTTTCGGCAACGTGGCATGGGGCGCATCAAAGAAGATTGATGAACTGGGTGGCAAGGTTGTCACACTGTCAGGCCCTGACGGATTCATCTATGACCCTGATGGCGTCACCGGTGAAAAGATTGACTACCTCCTTGAAATGCGCGCATCCAACCGCAACAGAGTCCAAGACTACTCAGACAAATTCGGTTGCGACTTCGTGGCAGGCAAGAAGCCTTGGGGCAACGTCAAAGCAGACATCTATATGCCCTGCGCACGTCAAAATGAAATCCTTCTTGAAGACGCAAAAGCAATGGTTGCACTGGGCGTGCCCATCCTCAACGAAGTTTCAAATATGCCCACCACCAACGAAGCACTTGCATACCTCCAAGCACACGGCGTCCTCGTCACTCCTTCAAAGGCAGTCAACGCAGGCGGTGTTGCAACAAGCGGTCTTGAAATGAGCCAAAACAGTGAAAGACTTTCATGGCAAGCAGAAGAAGTTGATAGACAACTGAAAAACATCATGAAAGGCATCCACAATCAAATCTGTGATGCACTTGACACCTATGGTCTCCCCTACAATCCTGTTGCAGGCGCAAATCTTGCAGGCTTCAAGAAAGTTGCAGACGCAATGCTGGCACAAGGCATCTATTAATCGGCAATCTAACCCACTCAATCAAGCAAAACGGCACTCAACGCAGTGCCGTTTTTTTTTGTTGGTTAAGTGCATAATCCCGCCAGAGAATATGTCCCCCTTCCTCACGTGTTTCCCCCATTTGCCATTCGGCAAAGCCCT
>CALABJ010000030.1:0-3859 GCA_937885645.1 uncultured Clostridia bacterium
CTGCGTACAAATACTGGTGCTTGGGGTTCGCTTCCTCGTCGCCGCTGCTCCTCGCATTCTGTCTTCGAAAAAGTGAGTGCTTGTATAAGAACCCACCGAACAAGCAAAGTGCGTATCTTTCCTCTCACCACAACTGCGAAGCAATACAACTGAAAAACGGCTCGTTGCGAGCCGTCTTTCACATGCCTAGGGCGGACTTGAATCCGTCTTTCAGCCTTGCCTTTTCTTCTTCGGTCAAAGTGTCTATAAAAGACAAAACAAGGGTTTTACCATACGAAAAGAGCTGTTTATCATTCATTTGTGCAATTTGGTTGAAATCTTTGTGGTTGTCAACCCTTGCGCCTAAGTCCTGCAAAATGAGAGTGAGATACAGCCGTTTTTCGTTTATATCGTAGGCACTCATCAGCCTGTTCTTTTTCATTGTGGTCATAGAGGAGATGAAGGTATCCTTGGCGATTTCCTTTTCGTAAAATGCTATGAGTTCATCTGTCACCATATCCTCAATTCCGCTGGCACGAGCCACTCTTGTTTCGGGGTTGTCCGAAGAAATGGAGGGTGCAAAGACAAACGCTAGGGCAGATATCGTCGCCACCACGCCAAGTAGCAAAACAAGTGCGAGAGAGAGAAAAGTTGTCTTCAAGGTTGATGAGGTTATTTTTTCGGTTTTTGCAAGTTTCATATTGATAGAGTGAGCGGAGATGATATATTTATTCAAATTCGGTCTTGTATTCGGGTTTTGAAGGTGTTATACTATCAGTATTAGGAGGAAATTATGGACAAAACAAAACTTGATTTTTTGACCGCAAAGGCACGTAAGGTCCGTGATGATGCCATTGAAATCATCGGCCATTTTGGCGTAGGTCACATCGGTGGTGCAATGTCTGTTATGGATGCTCTCACAGTCATCTATTACGACAAAGCCAACATCGACCCTGCCAATCCCAAAAAGCAAGACCGTGACCGTGTGATTATGTCAAAGGGACACGCAGGTCCTGCAATGTATGCAGTGCTTGCAGACCTTGGCTACTATCCCAAGGAGTGGACAACCACCCTCAATCAAAACGGCACCAATCTTCCGAGCCACTGCGATATGAACAAAACCCCCGGCATTGATATGACCGCAGGCTCACTTGGACAAGGCTTGTCCGCCGCAGTCGGGATGGCACTTGCTGCAAAGATGGACGGCAACCCTGCCACAATCTACTGCTTCATCGGTGACGGCGAAGCACAAGAAGGACAAATCTGGGAAGCCACTATGCTGGCAGGCAACCGTGGTCTTGACAACCTCATCGTGCTCCTTGACAACAACAAGCTTCAACTTGACGGACGCACCGATGACATCAACTCACTTGCACCTGCCGTTGACAAGTGGAAAGCCTTTGGCTTTTTCACCCAAGAAGTTGACGGCCACGACATCGAGGCAATCTCTGACGCAATTGACAACGCAAAGGCACAAAAGGGCAAAGCAAGCATGATAGTGCTGAACACCATTAAGGGCTACGGCGCATCATTCACCGAAGGCCTTGCCAACTGCCACAGCATGTCAATCCCAGAGGAACTCTGGCGCAAGGAAACAGGGAGGTATGAATAATGACAGACGATAGAGAACTCCGTCAGGCTCTTGCAAACGCCCTGACCAAAATAGCAGACACAGACAACCGCATCGTCGTCCTTGAAGCCGACCTTATGAGTTGTCACGCAACAAAAGTTTTCAAAGAAGCACACCCCGACAGATTCGTCAACGTGGGCATTGCAGAAGCCAACATGATCGGTGTGGCAGCAGGCATGGCAACCATGGGCAAAATCCCCTTTGCCTATTCCTTTGGCCCCTTTGCCACAAGACGTTGCTATGACCAAATCTTCATCTCAGTGGCATATGCCAAGCAACCTGTCAAGATTGTAGGCACAGACCCCGGTGTCACCGCAGAAGCCAACGGCGGAACACATATGCCTTTTGAAGATATGGCACTTATGCGCGCAATCCCCAAAATGGTATGCTTTGAGCCCACAGATGCAGCAATGCTTGAAGCCGCTGTACCTCAAATCATAGAGCACAACGGCCCCGTGTATATCCGTCTTTTCCGCAAAAAGGCAGAGCACGTCTATGACTCAGTGCCCGATTTCAAACTGGGCAAAGCAACCCTTGTCCGTGACGGCAACGACGTCACCCTTGTGGCAAGCGGAATTATGGTGTCAAGAGCAATCGAGGCAGCAGATGCACTGAAAGAAGAAGGCATCAACGCCCGTGTCCTCAATATGCACACTTGGAAGCCTATCGATGAAGAAGCCATCATAGACGCAGTGAAGTCAACCGGCGCCCTTGTCACTTGTGAAAACCACGCATTGAACGGCGGTCTTGGCAGTGCAGTTGCAGAAGTTGTTGTTGAAAAGTGTCCTGCCCCCATTGAAATGGTTGCAGTCCGTGACACCTTTGGTGAAGTTGGCAAAAACGCATATCTCAGCGAAAAATTCGGCCTCACCACCAAGGACATCATCTCCGCCGCAAAGCGCGCCCTCGCAAGAAAATAACCCAAAACCAATAAAAAAAGAAAACCCACTCATTTGAGTGGGTTTTTGTATTAATGCATTGCATAATAATAATTGTTCTTACAGTTTTTTCTTACATATTCTCTTGATATTACATAGAACTCAAATCTGCGATTTTTAAACTCATTTTTTTGTCGTGCTTGTAATAAAAACTCTCTTTTACATTGTTCAAACTTATACTGAACAAAATCTTTTTTATCTCTTTCTTTTTTCACTTCAAAATATATTAGAATCGGTTCGTCAAGTTCATCACATCCAAAATTGACAACATGGATGTTGATTAAACCAATTTGTTTGCCTGTCGATGACAAGAAAACCTTGTTTGTGTTTTGAAGCACCTTGTACTGTTCTTGTGTTTTTTTTACATACTCAGGAGCGACCCTAAAGTTCTTAATATTGAAATTTCCCATGCATACACCCCTTCGAATGAAGTACTCGTTAAATAGAAGGTCTTCCCCAATGCAGATTGTTGTTCTAAAAAAAGTTTATTTACTGCTGTAGAGATGCCTTTATTTTGTGCAATGTTGTAGTATTTTCCCATATCAAAATACGTTAAGTTATTCGATTTGGCCACATTTATGTAATTTAGAGGAGATTTTTTGTTTATATATCTACCGAGCGATACCCCTTTTCCTGAAGGATTTTTGGTGGATAATTTAACAAGCTTTGACAAATCTCCTCTCGATGCTTTATTAAACGCACTAATCCACCTAATATCTGCTGCAATAGTTCCGGTTGCCGAGTAAGACACCGCCATTCCAATGCCAGCACCAATGAGTGCGCCGAGAAGACCTGCGCCAAGATACCAGCCCCAATGAAGATCAAATTGTTTGTTGTCTGCATAGTCCACAGCGGCTGTAATGCCAACCCCAATTGCAGCACCGATAATAGCTGTCAAGATGAAGAAAGCCAAGTGCCCACTGGGGTCGATGAAGTTCACAGGGTCGTTGCCACAGTAGGCATAGAGATTTAGTCCGTGGGCGGTTTCAGGGTCTAGATAATCAAGGGTGTCGGGAGAGATCCATCTGCACCATTGAGGGTTATAATACCTCGTTTGCACCCAGTAAAGTCCTGTTTCGGCGTCAAAGTAATATCCACGATAACGTATCTTGCAACGATATGCAAGACTTGTATCCCCGCTCACCGTGCAGTTGCCGTAGGCATCATACGTGAACCCAACGACTTTTGTGCCTGCGCTGTTATACACACCAATCACGTCACCTTGGATGTTGCGGTGGAAGTAGTATGTTGTTCCGTCATACACCATGCCAATGATGCCACTGTCATCATACAAATACTTGGTTATCGTTGT